>CAXBDQ010000011.1:0-85079 GCA_963974675.1 uncultured Porticoccus sp.
TTTTTAAAAGGATTTAAAAGTATGAAAAATCTAAGAAAACAACCATACAAGTCAACCATAATGACGGCCTTATATTTAAAACATTAACATCATAGTTTCTATAGGACTTTTTTCATGAAATATCAGTATATCCTTTTAACTCTCGTTTCAACCCTAGGCTTATTTTCTTGCTCAAGCCAACCTGTATTGGACTCAAGTTTGAGTGAGTCCTTTGTACCTGAAATTAATGCCCAAGACCTTAAACAGTTCACCTATAAAGTAGCAGACTTGTCATCAAAAAGAGACAGCGTGCCCGCCTATAGACAAAAAGAGGTGGACAGGGGAACAAAGAGCTTGGGTGAAACAAGGAAAAAAAGAAATCTAGGCACAGTCACAAAACGAAGAGAACAAGAAATACTTTCCCTGCTTGACAAAAAATTAGCTGAAACCGTTTTTTGTCAAGAAGGCTACAAGATCATCAGCCGCAACTTTCAAAGCGGCTACTCAGAAATAAAAGGCCAATGCACAGAGACGGCCACCCAGCAGGATAAAGAAAAATTTCCCTCTGCTGTATCAAAAAACACCACCATAAAACCCAGCGCCATCCATAACGAAAACTTTATATTAAATCTACCGAACTAATATTTTATAAATACAATTTAAAATAAAATTTTGAGGCCAAGAAATAAAAGTAAAACTGCATGGGGATAAGCAACGGTAGGCCTTATGGCCTGCCGAAAATATTCTTTAATTAACGCCAATATCCCCGGTCTGGATTTTACATAAAGGCTATTAAGCTGATAGGCTTTTCCATCAGTGCGCTCCAAACCCGGCTCACCTGACAAGTAACTTTCTAGCTGCAACAATCGAGTTTCAATACGAGATTGAAACGTTTTCCAAATAGCATCTTGCAACCACAAAACCAGCAGCAATATAAAAACAAAAAAATGGAGGCGGTGGGTAAAATATGCAAAGGAAACAAGACCAATACTGACTAATTTAATCAGCAGTGAATATTTCTCATAACTATCAAATTGGTTTTGTAATAAAGACCACTCATTTGCAAGATCAGATGTTTGCATATCCTCGCCTATATTATTAAATAAATTTATCTTTTAACGATAGTGCTTCTATTTACCTGTCGACCAACTCGATATGTATCCACAATACCTATTAACCAAGTAACCAACAAAACTATCATTGCTGTATTTATCGATTGAATCTCAACGCCTGCCGACTGATACGATACTAATTCTATAATCGCTGATATATCAGGATAAATGCCTCCATACTTAATTTTTTCTGCTATATCTAATGCTTGATGAATTACACCATAAATTAAAAAATAACTGGCGACCGCTGCAATACCCATTAGGAAAAAACCCGACAAATATCGCTTTAATAAAACATGCCCGCTACCAGGAAATATAAATACAGATAATAAAAAGGCTTTTTCTATTTTTTTCATTTAATTACCAGTAAGTGCCTTTTCAGGAGTACCTTCTTTATATTGAAGTACCGCATCCGAAAAAATTTTTTCTATTCCTTGTCGCCAACAAAATGTGTATGGCTGTTTCAATATCTTGGCCTCCATTGACATAGCCCAATGTAACCCTATCAATTTTTGTATTTAAACTAAGTACTCTCTCTTTTTTAAATATTTCCCGAACTAATTTTCTGAACTCTTTCTGCCGGTATTTTTAATTGAGAATACAAATAATCTTTAAATGACAAATCATAGTCCTGAGAGTTAATTGCTGAGCTCATACAAAGCAGCCAAGCATCACGTTCTTCCTTGCCAATAGTTAAATGCTTATGGAAATCTGGAATATTTATACTGCCGTAGTTTTCTAAATAAAGCTTCGGTCCTCCCAGCCAACCACTAAGAAAATACGTTAATTTTTTTCGTGATTCTGTTAAATCTTGCGGATGCATAGCTCTAATTTTTTCTGCTCCAGAAAACATCTCCATATTAGAGTAAAAAGCATCAACAAGATTTGTGATACCGGCAAGCTCACCTGCAGCAGTGTAGGAGTTATCACCCTGACCATATTTGTATTCGTTAAATTTCATAGATTTTTTATTTCAGCTCACGCGCTCGATAATATGCTTGCTCTGAAATTTTATGATATTTAATAGCCTGCTCTTTAAACACCTTTTGTGATTCATAGACTTTCTTGAAACCCTCGTCTTCAGAAGCTATTTCCTCCAACACCTGCTGTGTAATCCGGTTTAGCTCTGCTAATACATCATCCGGTAATTGGCGCAATTCAACACCATGGGTATTGATCAACTCATCCAGTGCTGAATTATTACGTGCAGTGTAGTCATCCAGCATATCCTGGTTAATTGCTCTGGCAGCACCTTGTACAATGGCCTGTAAGTCGCTAGGCAGTGACTCAAAAGCTTGCTTGTTTACAATTAATTCCAGAGTGGGACCTGGCTCGTGCCAACCCGGATAGTAATAGTATTTGGCCACTTGGTGGAATCCAAAGGCAAGGTCGTTGTAGGGGCCAACCCATTCCGTAGCATCGATCACACCCGTTTGCATGGAGGTATATAGCTCACCGCCAGGAATATTCACGGCTTCTACACCGACTCGGCTCATCACCTCACCACCAATGCCTGGGATCCGCATTTTCAGACCCTTAAGGTCTTCTAAAGAATTGATTTCGCGATTAAACCATCCCGCCATTTGTACGCCGGTATTGCCGGCAGCCATTGGAACCAGATTAAAAGGCTCATACAGTTCTTTCCAAAGTGCCATGCCGCCACCGTAATGCAACCAACCATTCATTTCCTGGGCATTAAGACCAAAAGGCACCGAGGTAAATAAAGCAGAGGTGCGAGTTTTTCCTTTCCAGTAATAAGCAGCACCGTGACCCATTTCTGCGGTGCCCTGAGATACGGCATCAAAGGTTTCCAACGCGGGTACTAACTGACCGGCACCATAAACTTTAATTTGAAGCCGCCCACCACTCATTTTTTCCACCATGGTGGAAAAATTTTCAGCCGCCATACCTAATCCCGGAAAATTCTTGGGCCACGTAGTTACCATCTTCCATTTGTAGATTTTTTGCGGTACGGGTTGTGCGCCTTGCCCAGCAAGGCTCTTCGTTGCTTGATTGCCTTCTGAACCGCCGCAACTTGATAATACTGCGACCAGTGTTAGGACCATAACCGCCATTAGGGTATGAGTTTGTATTTTCATGCTGTTCCTCTTGTTATTCACCTCAATAGACTTTTAATATCTTTGAGTACCGCTATCTTCCCTACAACGGCGTTAGTTTGGCGTAGGACTGAACCAACCACTTACTACCTTCGTTATCAAAATTTACCTGTATGCGAGCATGAGCGCCATTACCTTCAAAATTCAGGATCACACCCTCACCAAAAATTTTGTGTTCTACCCGCTGGCCCAAAGCTAAACCAGTATCTGTACCTTGATCACTAAAACTAGGCGCAGGTTTTTTAGCGTAGCTGGTAGGGCGGGTAACCTGAGCCCGCAATCTAACTTCTTCAATATACTCTGTGGGAATATCCCGAACAAAACGGGAGACACTGTTGTAACTTTCTGTGCCGTACTGCTGGCGAGATTCAGCAAAAGTTAGATACAACTTTTGCATAGCCCGAGTGATACCTACGTAGGCCAGGCGACGCTCTTCTTCCAATCGACCAGGCTCTTCCGCTGACATACGGTGAGGAAATAGGTTTTCTTCCATGCCCGCCAAAAATACCAACGGGAACTCTAATCCTTTTGCTGAATGCAGCGTCATTAGCTGTACCGCATCTTCACCCTCATCGGCCTGACGGTCTCCGGCATCCAGAGCGGCTTGGTCAAGGAATTGGGCTAGAGCAGGCTGTTCTTTGTCCTCAGGATCAAAACCTCGGCAAGCAACGACAAGTTCTTGCAGGTTTTCTACCCGCGATTGCCCGCGGTCACCCTTTTCCCGACGATGGAAATCAATCAACCCGCTGCCCTCAATAGTGTGATCCACTTGCTCATATAAAGGCAGCTCGGCACTATCTTGGTCTAATTGGTTAATTAAATTGATAAAACCCTGTACCGCACTGCTGGCCCGACCCGATAACTCTCCTGTTGCTACCGCTTTCTCCACCGCACCCCACATGGACATGCCCTCATCCCGAGCAAACTTCCGTAAAATTTGGATGGTTTTATCACCGATCCCTCGTGTAGGAGTATTGACGACTCGCTCAAAAGCAGCGTCGTCATTCCGGTTGAGGGTTAAGCGCAAATAGGCGAGAGCATTACGAATCTCCTGGCGTTCATAGAATTTTTGCCCACCATAAATTCGGTAGGGTATTTGTGCCCGCAGTAATGCTTCTTCCAATACCCGAGATTGGGCATTGGAGCGGTATAAGATAGCTGATTCACTACGTAGGTTGCCATCCTTTACCCAATCGTTAAGACGATCAGCAATAAAGCGGGCTTCATCGTGTTCATTAAAAGCTGAATAAAGAGAGATCAACTCGCCATCGGCATCTTCTGTCCAAAGGCTTTTCCCCAGCCTGTCGGTATTCCTCGAAATTACTGCATTGGCAGCCTCTAGAATGTTTTTAGTAGAGCGATAATTTTGCTCTAACCTCACCATGGCGGTATCTGGGTAATCCCGATTAAAGTTGAGAATATTCTCTACCTTAGCACCACGCCAACCATAGATGGATTGGTCATCATCTCCTACCGCCGTAATACGAATGTCCTTCCCTGCCAATACTCGTAACCAGGCATATTGAATGGCGTTAGTATCCTGAAATTCGTCCACCAAAATTTGACCAAAGCGCTGCTGATAATGGCCCAGTATTTCGGGCTTATTGAGCCATAGCTCATGGGCCCGCAATAACAGCTCACCAAAATCTACCATGCCACCGCGTTCACAGGCTTCTTCATAGCTGGTATAGATCTGTAGCATAGTACGCTGATAAGGGTCTTGAGCCGGCTGCAAATGTTTTGAGCGTAAACCCTCATCCTTCTGGCTATTAATAAACGACTGTGCCTGACGGTAGGGCCACCGGCTGTCATCAATACCCAATGCCTGGTAAACGCGCTTAACTAATCTAAGTTGGTCATCACTATCCAGTATCTGAAAGTTCTCGGGCAAACCTGCATCCTGCCAATGCATTTTTAACAATCGATGGGCCAGACCATGAAAAGTGCCGACCCACATGCCCTGGGATGAATACCCAAGCATGTCATCCAGACGGTTGCGCATTTCCTTAGCAGCTTTGTTGGTAAACGTTACCGCTAACACAGCGTAGGGCGAAAGTTGCTCTACCTGTATTAACCAGGCGATTCGGTGAATCAACACACGAGTTTTGCCACTTCCAGCACCGGCAAGAACCAATAAGTGGTTATCGGTATTAGATACGGCTTCGCGTTGTGCGGGGTTGAGCGGGTCGAGAATAGCAGTGACATCCATGGAATCGGATTTTAGCAGAACAGCGGTGCGATGGGTTGGTGTTAACCGTTTATTGAATGAGATTTATCAAACACAGACTACAAAAATTCCTTTTTCTTGTAAATTATTTACAATGGGCTGATGACACAAGGAACACCCCATGAAACCAGCAGAACTGACACGGGCAATTAGTGACGGTCTTACCGAAATGCGCAAGTCCGAGCGTAAGGTAGCCGAGTTTATTTTAGCCAACCTCACAGAAGTTATTCGTATGAGGATTGTCGACTTGGCGCAGGCAGCAGAGGTTAGCGAGCCTACCGTCGTCCGTTTTTGTCGCGCCATTGGCTGTGATGGCTTTCAAGACTTTAAGCTGGCGCTGGCACAACAATTAGCGTCCAGTCCCAGCTATGGCCAAATTGCTGTAACCGATACAGATTCTGTTGCGGAATACACCTTCAAAGTTTTCGACTCCACCGTGGATACACTACTCAAGGTGCGAGACTCACTGGATCTAGAAATGCTAACGCGTGCTGTGCAAGCAATCTGTGCCGCTAACCGTGTTGAATTCTACGGCTTTGGAGCCTCTGCAGCCGTCGCTTTTGATGCTCAGCATAAGTTTTTTCGGCTGCAAGTTTCCGCCGCTGCCTATGCTGACCCACACCTGCAAAATATGTCCGCAACCTCTATGGCTCCGGGTGATGTGGTAATCGCCATTTCTCAGTCAGGAAGAACTACCACACTGATCAATGCCATGGAAAAGGTAAAAAGCCGTGGCGCTATTGTTATTGCCATTGCCCCATCAGATACCCCCATTGCACAAGCGGCAACTATACCTTTAACCATTGACGCCAAAGAAGACATTCAAATTTACACACCTCTCTCTTCTCGTATTGCCCACTTGGTGGTGATAGACGTCTTAGCCATTGGTGTTGCCCAACACAAAGGCGGACAACTTCAGGAGCATTTGTTGGATCTCCAACATGGACTTGAAGCTTTAAGGGTTCCAGAGAAATAGTGAACGCTTACTATTTTTTGGTTATTCTACTGTTACCGATTTGGCCAAATTTCTTGGTTGATCGACATCTGTTCCCTTAAGCACAGCCACATGATAGGAGAGTAATTGTAAAGGCAGGGTATAAATAATGGCCTCCAAGCTTTCAGGTACATGAGGAATATTCATAACGGTCACACCCGGTTCATTTTCAAAGCCCGCAGCTTTGTCGGCAAAAACAAATAGCTGACCACCACGTGCTTTCACCTCATGCAAATTCGATTTTAACTTTTCTAGCAGTTCGTTATTCGGTGCCACTGCAACGACTGGCATTTCATTATCAACAAGGGCGAGAGGCCCGTGCTTTAATTCACCAGAAGGGTATGCCTCAGCATGAATGTACGAAATTTCTTTTAGCTTAAGTGCTCCTTCCAGCGCCACAGGGAACTGCACTCCACGGCCCAAAAACAAAGCATGGTGCTTATCGGCAAAGCACTCAAAGGTAGCTTCTATTTTCTCGTTCAACGCCAATGTCTGCCGACACAGTTCCGGCAGCTGATGTAATGCTTCGACCAACTTCTGCTCTTTATGCTGATCCAATCCATGACTTCGGCCCAGACCAATGCAAAGTAGTTGCAATGCAACCAACTGGGTAGTAAATGCCTTGGTAGAGGCAACGCCGATTTCAGGGCCAGCATGGGTCATTAAAGACAAATCCGATTCGCGGACCAACGAACTATTCGCCACATTGCAGATAACCAAACTAGCTAAGTATCCAGACTGTTTTGCGGACTGCAAGGCTGCCAAGGTATCGGCTGTCTCCCCTGACTGGGAGATGGTAACAAACAGGGTATCTTCAGGAACAACCACTTTACGGTAACGGTACTCACTGGCAACTTCTACTTGGCAAGGAATACCAGCCCAGTCTTCCAGCCAGTAACGCGCCACCAGCCCCGCATGATAGCTAGTACCACAGGCTACTATGTGTACGTACTTAACTTTTTCGAAAACATCTCGTGCTGCTGCGCCAAAAGCTTCCGGCAATACATGCTTGGCGCTAATACGTCCTTGCAGAGTATCTTTTAATACCTCCGGCTGCTCGAAGATTTCCTTAAGCATATAGTGGCGATAGTGGCCTTTATCGGCAATATCATCGCCACCCGAAAGAGTGACAACTTCTCTTTCTACCTTGGTTCCAACTGAATCAACTATTTGGTAGGAGCCCTTACACAGTTCAACCAAATCACCCTCTTCCAGAAAAACAAATCGATCCGTCACTTGGCGTAATGCCATTTGGTCTGAAGCGATAAAATTTTCTTCAATACCAACGCCCAACACTAGTGGGCTACCACTACGAGCGCCAATTAAAACTCCGGGGTCTCGGGCTGAAATAACGCCTAATGCGTAGGCACCTTCCAAGCGATCGATGGTTTTTTGCACCGCTTGCTTAAGAGAATCAGAGGATTCTAAATAGAGGTGAACAAGATGGGCTACAACCTCGGTATCGGTTTCAGAGATAAACACGTAGCCAAGATTTACAAGTTCGGAGCGAAGTATTTGGTGGTTTTCTATAATCCCATTGTGTACCACAGCCACGTCAGACGAACGATGTGGGTGAGCATTCACTTCGCTTGGAACGCCGTGTGTAGCCCAACGTGTATGTGCAATACCCAATGAACCTTGAACGGGAAACTCTGCGAGACAATCCACCAACCGTGCAACTTTACCTGCGTTTTTACGAATTTGGATCGTGCCCTCTTTATCCAGCACCGATAATCCCGCAGAGTCATAACCACGATATTCAAGGCGCTTAAGGCCTTCTATCAAAATACCTGTAACATTCCGTTGTGCCGAGGCACCAACAATTCCACACATAGTTCTATCCGATGATGGTTTACTAATGTCTATTCATTTGTTGTTCAGTATTCTTCTGCTCAGCATCAGCTCTTTTTAGTCGGTCGCTGCCAATCAGAAATAGTTTTTTGTGCTGCCCGGGTCAAACCTAACTGATCATCCGGTATATCTTTAGTGATAGTCGAGCCAGCACCTACTGTAGCATTTTTACCAATTTTTACGGGAGCCACTAACGAAGTATTTGAACCAATGAAGCTATTATCACCTATGATAGTTTTATGTTTGTTTACGCCATCATAATTACAGGTAATGGTCCCAGCACCCACATTTACATCATCACCCAATTCTGAATCGCCCACGTAACTCAGATGATTTATTTTGCTGCTTTTACCCAGTTTAGTATTTTTTATTTCTACAAAATTACCTACTTTCGCATTCTCCCCAACTACAGTACCAGGCCTTAATCGGGCAAAAGGACCAATCACTGCATTAGTATCTATCTTACTTTTTTCAACCACACTATTCGCTTTGATCTCTACACCGTCGCCAATGTCACTATCAATAATTAAGCAATTTGGTCCAATAAAAACATTACTACCCAGCGTTACATTTCCTTCAAATACCCCATTGATATCAATAAAGCTATCGCAACCTGAAGACAAATTTCCTCGGATATCTATGCGACCCGGGTCTGCCAGTGTGACACCAGCCATCATTAAATTTTCAGCTTGCTGCTTCTGATAAAAACGCTCCAAACAACTCAGTTGTAATCGATTATTCACGCCTTCAACCTCTTCCACTGATCGAGGTTGTTTGGTTTCAATACTCACATCATTAGCGCGGGCAAGTGCTATTAAGTCCGTTAGATAATATTCCCCTTGGGCATTATTATTATTAATTTCTGGCAACCATTTCTTAAGATGCTCTGTCTGCAATGCCAAAACACCCGTGTTCACTTCATTTACTTTAAGCTGCTCCGCTGAAGCATCTTTTTGTTCGACAATGGCCGTAACGTGTCCTGATTCATCTCTCAAAATACGCCCATATCCAGCAGGGTCTTTTAACTCTACGGTCAGTAACGACATACTGTTATCACTAACAGCAGAGAGCATTTCGTGAATTGTTTCCGGTAAAATCAAAGGAACATCACCGTAAAGTATCAGGGTGGTGCCACCAGATCCTATATTCGGAACTGCCATTTGCACCGCATGGGCAGTGCCAAGCTGTTCATTTTGCACCACATAACTTATTTGGTGCTTTGATTCGTTGCCCGAAATGGCGGCCCTAACTTCTTCTGAACCATGCCCGGTAACGATAACAATATTGGCATTATCAACACTTTTGGCAGAATCAATGACATGCTGCAACAATGGTTTTCCTGCCAACCTATGTAAAACCTTTGGCAGGGAAGAGTTCATTCTTGTGCCTTTTCCAGCCGCAAGAATAATAATATCCGTTTTCATATTTCAATTATTCCAAGTTTTGCCGTATTTAATCAGGAACGATCTCTAATTGCCATGTACCTATATACAAGATGTTTTATTATATTTTGACATAAAAAAAGGGTGGCCAAAGCCACCCTTTTTTTTTCTTTTCCAAGCTTACTTCTTGCCACCCATTTTCTTTCGTAGCTGTTCTATAGTACGAAGTTGAGCGGCGGCAGCTGCAAACTGAGAAACCGCTCTAGAGTAGTCGAATTCACCACTCTGGTTAGAGAGGTCGTGTTCCGCGTGCTTCTTCGCTTCCATAGCCGCAGCTTCATCAAGGTCATCGGCACGAAGCGCAGTATCAGCAAGGATTGAAACCGTGTCAGGCTGTACTTCTAAAAAACCACCCGAGAGGTAATAAATTTCCTCTTCACCATCTTGCTTAATAATACGCACAGGTCCTGGCTTGAGGTCCGTCAGCAATGGAGCGTGACCATAAGCAACCCCCAACTCACCCTGGGAACCTGTAGCCACTACCAGCTCAACCAACCCCGAAAACAAGGATTGCTCAGCACTTACAATGTCACAATGAACTGTCATAGCCATATCTTAACGCCTTTCTTGAGCCTGTCTATTGTCTATTTGAGCTTTTCAGCTTTTTCAACAGCCTCTTCAATGGAGCCAACCATATAGAACGCCTGCTCGGGCAAATGATCATAGTCGCCATTGAGGATGCCCTGGAAGCCAGCAATAGTCTGCTTCAGAGATACGTATTTGCCAGGTGATCCAGTAAAAATTTCAGCTACGTGGAATGGCTGTGATAAGAAACGCTCAATTTTACGAGCACGAGCTACCACTTGCTTGTCTTCCTCGGATAGTTCGTCCATACCCAAAATAGCAATAATATCTTTCAGTTCTTTAAAACGCTGAAGAACTGATTGCACACCACGTGTGACTTCATAGTGCTCTTGACCAACAATCAATGGGTCAAGCTGACGTGACGTCGAATCCAATGGATCTACCGCTGGGTAAATACCTTTAGAAGCAATATCACGACTCAATACAACGGTTGAATCCAAGTGAGCAAACGTAGTTGCAGGAGATGGATCCGTTAAATCATCTGCAGGCACATACACCGCCTGTACCGATGTAATCGATCCAGTCTTGGTAGAAGTAATACGCTCTTGAAGTACACCCATTTCTTCCGCAAGAGTAGGCTGATAACCTACCGCAGATGGCATACGACCCAACAGTGCAGATACCTCTGTACCAGCCAAGGTGTAACGATAGATGTTATCAACGAAAAACAGTACGTCTTTACCTTCGTCACGGAATTTTTCTGCCATAGTCAGGCCCGTCAGTGCTACACGGAGTCTGTTTCCGGGTGGCTCATTCATCTGACCATAAACCATCGCTACTTTAGATTCGCTGGGCGTCTCAACGTTTACAACGTTCGATTCCTGCATTTCAAAGTAAAAATCATTACCTTCACGAGTACGCTCACCAACACCGGCAAATACTGACAAACCTGAGTGTTCAGTCGCGATATTGTTGATCAGCTCCATCATGTTAACGGTTTTACCAACACCCGCACCACCGAACAGACCAACTTTACCGCCCTTGGCAAACGGGCAAACCAAGTCAATTACCTTGATGCCTGTTTCCAGCAGTTCGTTAGAAGCTGCAAGCTCATCATAAGCTGGCGGCTTACGGTGAATAGAGGCACGCTCTTTCTCACCGATGGGACCTTTTTCATCAATTGGATTGCCTAACACATCCATGATACGGCCCAAGGTTTCTATACCTACGGGAACAGAAATGGGTCCATTGGTATTACTAACGCTGAGTCCGCGGCTGATGCCTTCAGAAGAACCCATGGCAATAGTGCGCACAACACCGTCACCCAGCTGTTGCTGAACTTCAAGGGTTAAACCTTTCTCTTCAACCTTTAGTGCGTCATACACGTTAGGCACTTGATCACGTGAAAATTCCACGTCGATAACAGCGCCGATAATTTGAACGATACGTCCGCTACTCATCTCCGGTTCCTCTTAAACTAAACCTTAAAAATCTTTAATTAAACTGCCGCTGCGCCACTAACAATCTCTGACAACTCTTGAGTAATAGCTGCCTGACGAGCTTTGTTATAGAGCAATTGCAATTCGTTAATCAGATCGCCCGCATTGTCGGTGGCGCTCTTCATCGCAATCATGCGCGCCGCCTGCTCACAGGCTTTATTCTCTACTACACCTTGATAGACTTGAGATTCGATATAGCGAACCAAAAGACCATCCAATAATTCTTTAGCATCTGGTTCGTAGAGATAATCCCAGTGGTGCTTTAGATTTTCATCTTCCGCCGCCTGGAGCGGCAACAACTGCTCAACAACCGGTTTTTGTGTCATCGTATTAACAAACTCGTTTGCCACTATGTACAGTCGATCAATTTTTCCTTCATCATACGCATCAAGCATGACCTTCACGCCGCCAATGAGGTCATTAGCGGAGGGGGCGTCACCAAGATCTTTCACTGTAGCGACAATATTGCCACCAAAGCTGCCAAAGAACCCCGCAGCTTTATTACCTACAACACAAAGGTCATTCTCCACACCTTGGTCAGACCACTCTTTCATGGACCTGATGACTTGCTTGAACAAGTTAGTGTTCAAGCCACCACACAAACCCCGATCTGTCGAGATAATAATATAGCCAACACGCTTGATATCGCGCTGCTCCATATATTGGTGCTTATATTCACTCTCTGCACTGGCAATGTGACCAACGACCGCACGGATACGATCTGCATAAGGTTTACCGAGTTGTCGGCGCTCCTGAGCTCGTCGCATTTTGCTTGCAGCCACCATCTCCATTGCACTCGTGATTTTCTGGGTGCTTTGAATACTGATGATTTTGGTCTTAACTTCTTTTCCGACAGCCATAATTAATGCCTAATCATGGGGACAGAACTAAATCTGCCCCCTTAACAAGTTTTACCAAGTTTGGGTGCTGACAAATTTTTCCAGCGCCGCCTTGTAACTGGCTTCAATATCATCGTTCCAGTCACCACTTTGGTTCACCTGATCTAACAGATCACCGTGCTCAGCTTTCATATAAGAGAGCAGAGCCGCTTCAAAGTCGCCAATTTTATTGACAGCAACTTCTTTCAGGTAACCGTTATCAGCGGCGTAAATCGTCAGGGCCATTTCAGCAACACTTTGGGGTGCATACTGCTTTTGCTTCATCAACTCAGTAACACGCTCACCATGGTCCAACTGGGCCTTGGTGGCGTCATCAAGATCAGATGCAAACTGAGAGAATGCCGCCAATTCACGATACTGCGCTAACGCGGTACGAATACCACCAGATAGCTTTTTAACGATCTTAGTTTGTGCCGCACCGCCAACTCGCGATACTGAAACACCCGCGTTCATCGCAGGACGAACACCCGCATTAAACATGTCCGTTTCAAGGAAGATCTGACCATCAGTGATGGAGATCACGTTGGTAGGTACAAATGCAGATACGTCACCCGCCTGGGTTTCAATAACAGGCAAAGCAGTCAATGAACCTGTTTGACCTTTTACTTCACCGTTAGTGAATTTTTCTACATAGTCAGCGCTCACACGAGCAGCACGCTCTAACAAACGGGAGTGCAAGTAGAATACGTCACCTGGGTAAGCTTCCCGGCCCGGAGGTCGACGCAACAACAACGAAATTTGGCGATAGGCCCAAGCTTGCTTAGTCAAATCATCATAAATGATTAATGCATCTTGACCGCGATCACGGTAGTACTCGCCCATGGTGCAACCACCAAATGGTGCCAAGAACTGCATGGCTGCTGGGTCAGAAGCTGTCGCCGCAACAACAATGGTATGATCCATTGCGCCGTGTTCTTCGAGCTTACGCACTACGGCAGCGATAGAAGAAGCCTTCTGGCCTATAGCAACATAAATACATTTAATACCAGAATTTTTCTGGTTGATGATGGCATCAACAGCAATCGCTGTTTTGCCAATCTGGCGGTCACCAATAATCAATTCACGCTGACCACGTCCGATCGGTACCATCGCATCAATCGCTTTCAAACCAATTTGCACTGGCTGATCAACAGACTGACGAGCAATTACACCGGGAGCAACTTTTTCAATTGCATCGGTTAATTTAGCATTGATAGGGCCTTTACCATCAATGGGGTTACCCAAAGCATCGACTACACGGCCCTCGAGTTCTGGGCCTACAGGCACTTCAAGGATGCGACCGGTACAACGTGCTTTCTGGCCTTCGGCCAGAGATTGATAATCACCAAGGATTACCGCACCAACGGAGTCGCGCTCCAAGTTAAGGGCCATACCGTAAATACCGCCATCAAACTCGATCATTTCTCCGTACATCACATCGGCTAGGCCGTGAATACGAATGATACCGTCTGATACCGACACGATAGTGCCTTCGTTCTGAGCTTCAGATGTAACCTCAAGACTATCAATACGCTGCTTGATGATTTCACTGATTTCGGATGGATTCAGTTGCTGCATTTGCTCTGGTCCTCAATCCTAGGAATTTAATGCTTCGGCGAGTTTTGACAATCGGCCACGAATGGAGCCGTCAATAACGGTATCTCCAGCTCGAATAACTGCTCCACCAATAAGGGTGTCATCTATTGACACCTGCATATTGACTTCACGTTCGAGCTTCGCGCTGAGCGCACTTGCCAGCTTGTTTTGTTGTTCTGCACTAATTTCACTCGCTGAAATCACACAAACGTCTACGGTTTTTTCGCGATTTGCTTTTAGTACTTCGAACTGCTGAGATATTTGTGGAAGTAATTTCAAACGATGATTTTCTGCCAAAACCCGCATAAAGCCACGAACCTTGTCATCAATTTCATCACCACAAACATCTATAGTCTTTTCTGCCTGCTGAGCTGCTGTGTAACTGGGTGAACTCAGCAGTTTTACAACTACGTGCTGCTGGGTAACGGCTGCAACAATTGCAAGGCTGTTTGACCAACCCTGTAAATTGTTGGCATCGGCAGCATATTCAAACGCTGCTTTTGCGTAAGGCCGAGCCAGTGTGCTCAATTCCGCCATGTTAAACCTCGGTTACAGCTGTGCTGCCAGATCATCAACCAAAGCACGGTTTGCACTTTCATTGATGTTTGCTTTCAGGATTTTCTCCGCACCCGCCAAAGCCAGAGTTGCCACTTTATTGCGCAATTCTTCTTTAGCACGGTTCACATCCTGCTCGATTTCTGCCTGAGCAGCTACTTTCAGGCGATCGCCTTCAGTTTTTGCCTGCTCTTTAGCTTCATCAACAATCTGGTTAGCACGCTTATTTGCCTGCTCAATAATTGCTGCTGCTTCTTGCTTTGCACCTTTAAGTTGATCTGTCGCTTTTTTCTGCGCCAACTCAAGGTCACGAGAAGCTCTGTCTGCGGCATCTAGACCATCGGCAATCTTTTTCTGCCGTTCTTCCATCGAATGAATGATGGCAGTCCATACAAATTTTTTGCAGAACCAGATAAAGAACAGGAAAGAAATCAGCTGTCCGAATAAGGTCAGGTTAATATTCACGCCAACACCTCGTTCTTGGAGTTAATAGTTAAGAATCGGGATGCCAAAATTAAGCTGCAACACCTGGGGCAACAGCAAAGATCAGGTACATACCGATACCAACACCGATCATTGGAATCGCATCGATCAAACCAGCCAGCAGGAACATTTTACCCTGCAGCATTGGTCCCAACTCTGGTTGACGTGCAGTGCCTTCCAGCAGTTTTCCGCCCAACAGACCCATACCAACGGCAGCACCTAGTGCACCAAACCCAACCATAATTGCAGCTGCGATCATGATAAGTTCCATTTTTTTCTCCTAATAACGAAAGTAAGTAATTATATTTAATAAAATAAAGATGTTTAAAAACTAACTAGTGATCCTCGTGCGCCATACTCAGGTACACAACGGTCAACACCATAAAGATAAACGCTTGCAAAGTAATAATTAGAATATGGAAGATCGCCCAACCTAACTGTAGCGCTCCACCAAAGGCACCCAAGATCAAACCCCCACCATACATCATGGCAATCAGAATAAAGATCATTTCGCCTGCATACATATTGCCAAACAACCTCAACCCTAGAGAGAAAGGTTTAGCCAAAAGGCCTACCAATTCTAGCGCGAGATTAATCGGAACAAAAAAGGCTTGAACAACTGGGTTTTTAGCGCCAAAAGGCTGTAAGGTCAACTCGCCGATAAAACCGCCGATACCTTTCACCTTAATACTGTAGTAAAGAATCATACCAAACACGGTCAACGCCATCCCCAGCGTGATATTTGGATCCGTAGAGGGTACGATTTTTTGAAAATGTACGCCCGCGGCACCCATTAAATAAGGCACCACATCTACAGGGATCAAATCCATCAGGTTCATCAGGAACACCCAAACAAAGATGGTCAAAGCCATCGGGGCGATCCAAGGATTGCGACCGTGAAAGCTATCTTTCACAGTGCCATCCACAAACTCAACCATCATCTCAACGAAGTTTTGCATGCCTGTTGGTACACCACTGGTCGCGCGCTTGGCTGCCCAACGAAATAACAACGAAAAGACAAGACCCAAACCAATAGACCAACCGAGACTATCTACGTTGACTGACATAAAACCCATTTCTGCAGCTTCTTGCGCACTATGCGCAAAGCCCCAACCATGATCAGTATGACCAAACGTAAGGTTAGTCAAATGGTGTTGTATATATTCTGTTCCCGTTTGTGGGGTATCGCCTGCCATTCTTTTTCTCTCAAACCAGCAAGTCAAATTTTTCTGTGGCTAAGTGCTCTTGAGGCACAAAACCACTGCACAATTATCATGGCACTATAACTAAGAAACAATCCCGGCAAATGAAGCGGCTTAATAAAACTAAAAGCCAACGCAAACAATACTGCCGTGAGCAATAACTTGCCCGTTTCTCCTTTGTGTATAGCGCGAAGTATTTCCGGAGCCTGTCTTGCTCCCCTATACCGAAAGGCTAGTCGAGTAAAATAGGCCTGGGGCACTATTTGTATCATTCCGCCAATCAGCGTGGAGTAGGCTGTAGTTACATTCACCAGCATCAGCGCAACAACACCCACAAGCAATATTGCTAGCTGCGTAAATGCAATGCGACCAACCGGTGGTGCCTCTATGGTAGCTTTCATTTGCTACCCCTTTCCGCACAACATGTTTGAGCTTGCATTAAATGCATGCTCAAACGGGCGGCAATTATAGGGAGTACCAACAGCAGATTCAACACATCTTTGACCTAAGCTGATGCATTCAGTAGAAAATGAATGATACTCATAATTTGTTTGAGTGATAGTATCCGGTTACTTAATATGATCCAAAATACCCTCAAGTTCATCCAGGCTATTATATTTTAGAGTTAAATAACCCTTTCCTTTAGCATTGTGTTTAATTAAGACCTCAGCACCCAGTTGGCCTGAGAGCTTATCTTGCAGATTCTTGATATCCGGGTCTATTCGGTTTGCACCGATCGTTTTCGGGTGCTCCTGTTCAATCAGCAAGTGACGAACGAACGCTTCGGTTTGGCGGACGGTCATACCCTTGGCGACTGTTGTCCTAGCCGCCTCTAACTGTAAATGACCACTGAGCCCCAATAATGCTCTCGCATGACCCATTTCGAGATCACCATGTTCTAGAAATTTTTGCACTTCTTGTTCAAGTGTCATCAGCCGCATTAGGTTGGTTACCGTGGTGCGGGATTTCCCAACAGCATCTGCTACCTGCTGTTGAGTGAGCTCAAACTCTTGCTGCAAGCGAATCAACGCTTGCGCTTCCTCGATAGCATTTAGGTCTTCACGCTGTATATTTTCTATCAACGACATGGCGATGGCAGATTCATCGGGCACATCTTTAATTAGAGCGGGTATTGAATCCAAACCTGCTTGTTGGGCAGCACGCCAGCGCCGCTCACCCGCGATAATTTCGTAACGATCGACACCTATTGGTCGAACAATAATTGGCTGCATAACTCCCTGTGAACGGATTGAATTCGCCAACTCTTCCAATGTTTCTGGGTGCATATCACGGCGAGGTTGGTATTTTCCACGCGTCATGAACTCCACAGGTAATATTTTCAGAAGGTCCTGCTCTGATCGCGTTTCACCCTCTTCGATATCAGTTTCATCTCCTGCACCAAGCAGGGCATCAAGACCTCGACCCAAACCTTTTCTCTTCACCATAAGTTAACCTGTCGTTTCTACTTGTGGCTTGCTGACCATTTTTGCCCGCCGAATAATCTCTCCGGCCAAACCAAGATAAGCTAGAGCACCTTTTGAATTTTTATCATAAGCAAGCGCTGGTTGACCATAACTTGGCGCTTCAGCCAAGCGCACATTACGTGGAATAGCGATACGATAAACCTTGTCACCAAAGTGTTGTCTTAATTGTGCCGTTACTTCATTGGTCAAGCTGTTTCGCGGGTCATACATGGTACGAAGTATGCCCTCCACCTTTAAACTTGGATTGAGGTATTGGCCAATTCTTTGAATGGTGCCCATTAAAGCAGACAAGCCTTCTAGGGCATAATATTCACACTGCATGGGAACAATTACACCATCACAAGACACCAGCGAGTTGACGGTCAACATACTCAACGAGGGCGGGCAATCGATAATAATATAATCGTAACTGTCTCGAACACGCCCGAGAGCGTGTCTTAGGCGGCTTTCTTTGTTTTTTACCTTAAGCAACCCCACTTCTGCGGCGGTTAGATCGCCATTAGCTGGTAGTAGATCGTAGTTACCTGACTCACTCCGTAGTATCGCCTGCTCGGTGTTTGCCTCGCCCGTCAACACATCCAACATGGTAATTTTTAAACTGGACTTATTGATCCCGCTTCCCATCGTCGCGTTTCCTTGGGGGTCCATATCCACCAAGAGTATGCGTTTCCCATAACTTGCCAACGACGCTGCAAGATTGATGCTGGTGGTTGTTTTCCCCACACCACCTTTTTGGTTGGCAACAGTAAAGATCTTGCTCAAAACGGATTCCTCAGGGGTGCTCTTTTGATAACGCTATCTCGATAAGGTGTCGCTCACTATCAACACCAGGCACCTGTAGCTGGTGCGAGGCAACGACATTATAGTGTTTTGACAACACTCTCAACTCTTGGTCTGGGTATTGGCCCTTCATGGCATAAAACCGACCATCTGCTGTGATCAAATGAGCTGTTTTTTCTACCATATCAGCCAAACTGGTAAAGGCACGACTGGTTATTGCATCAAACTGTTGCTGTGGCTGGTAAGCTTCTGCACGACTTTGAACCTCGACAACATTATCCAGACCTAGTTGGTTTCTTGCCTGAAAGAGAAAACGCGTTTTTTTGCCGTTACTGTCCATCAGGGTAACTTTGCGCTCTGGATAAAATATTGCCAAAGGAATTCCCGGTAGTCCCGGGCCTGTCCCCACATCAAGGATATTGTTCCCCTGGATAAAAGGAATAATGCTCAGGCTATCGAGCACGTGGAGCCGAAGCATTTGTTCTGGATCACGTATAGCTGTGAGGTTATAAGCACCATTCCATTTTTTTAGTAACGCTAAGTATTCCAACAACAGAACAACCTGCTGATCCGTTACCGATAAAGCAAGTTGTTCAGCCCCCTCCCTGAGAAAAGCTTCTAGCTCTTTGCTCATATTTTAAGCAATCTTTTTTTCTGAGGTCATCGACTTTTTCTTTAAGTAAATCAATAACAGGGAGATTGCTGCTGGTGTTACCCCAGGTATTCGAGATGCCTTAGCTAAGGTTTCTGGCCTTGCTTCAGATAGCTTTTGTTTTACCTCGTTGGATAATCCTTTAACTACATTAAAATCAAAGTCGTTAGGAATAACCGTATGTTCTTGGCGGCGGAGCTTATCAATTTCGCCCTGCTGCCGATCAATGTAACCCGCGTACTTAACCTTTATTTCCACCTGTTCAGCCACATCAGCAGAGACACCAATACCAGAGTCCAACGCGACAACATCCCGGTAGCCCAGTTCTGGGCGCTTCAACAAATCAAGCAAACTGTACTCTCTGGTTAAAGTGGATCCTGTTTTTTCACTCAACTGTAGTGCTTGGGCCGAACCGGGCTGTACCCAGCTAGCTTTTAAACGCTGATGTTCCTGCTCAATGGCTTCACGTTTTTGACAAAATGCTTTCCAACGGACCTCGCCAACCAAGCCCAACTCTCGACCTTTTTCGGTTAATCGCAGATCCGCATTATCTTGTCGTAATAACAACCGATATTCTGCGCGACTGGTAAACATCCTATAAGGCTCTTGAGTCCCCATGGCAATTAAATCGTCAACAAGAACGCCGGTATAGGCCTCATCGCGGCCTGGACACCAAGCTTCTTTTTCCTTTGCCATCAAGGCTGCATTAGTACCGGCCAACAACCCTTGGGCTCCAGCTTCCTCATAACCCGTCGTACCATTAATCTGGCCAGCAAAAAAGAGGCCCTCTACACATTTTGTTTCCAAGGAGTACTTTAAGTCCTGCGGGTTAAAGAAGTCGTACTCAATCGCATAACCAGGGCGGGTAATATGGGCGTTCTCAAAACCCTTAATGGAGCGCACCAACTCCATCTGCACATCAAAAGGTAAGCTGGTGGAAATACCATTGGGGTAAAGTTCGTGCGTAGTTAACCCCTCAGGCTCAATAAAAATCTGATGGCTGTCTTTGTCCGCAAACCGCACCACCTTATCTTCTATGGAAGGGCAGTAACGTGGACCAACCCCCTCAATAACACCCGTATACATCGGAGAACGATCCATGCCTCCGTGGATAATTTCATGAGTTTTTTTGTTGGTATGGGTTATATAACAACACACTTGTTCTGGGTGTTCAGAAACATCACCTAAAAATGACATGACGGGCTCAGGTTTATCACCCCACTGGGGTTGAAGTTCCTCGAAATTAACACTTCGTGCATCAATACGTGGCGGTGTTCCTGTTTTCAAACGATCGACTCGTAACGGTAACTCTCGAAGTCGGTTAGCCAGTCCAATCGAAGGAGGGTCACCAGCTCGACCCCCCGAATGATTTTCTAACCCGATGTGAATTTTTCCACCCAAAAAGGTTCCAGCGGTTAAAACCACCGTTTTCCCAGTAAAACGCAACCCCATTTGGGTAATAACACCCACCACCCGAGTTCCTTCCATGATCAAATCATCAACAGATTGCTGAAATATGGATAGGTTTGTTTGGTTTTCTAGCATCTCTCGGATAGAGGCTTTGTATAGAACACGATCTGCCTGGACACGGGTAGCGCGTACAGCAGGGCCTTTCCGGCTGTTTAAAACACGGAACTGAATACCACCTTTGTCTGCTGCTTGGGCCATAGCACCACCCAGCGCATCAATCTCTCTTACTAAGTGGCTTTTACCAATACCACCAATAGCCGGATTACACGACATTTGCCCCAGAGTTTCTATGTTATGAGTTAATAACAACGTCTTACAGCCCATTCGAGCTGAGGCAAGGCTGGCTTCTGTACCAGCATGGCCGCCGCCAATTATGATGACATCAAAAGTTTCTGGGTAACGCATGACAACAAACCAATCGTGATATGGATAAAAAGGCCAATCATTATAATGCAAATAGCGTATGACATTAGGTTTTTCCATAAACACGGTTTTTCTTATGTTTAAGTACTTCTATATAGATTTATATATAAGTATGTATATATAGGTATTTTATATATGTAGTTATAAATAGAGAGAGTGATTTCTGTGGATATTCATATAATATAAATAAAAAACATAAGGTTATATCAATATTAACCTTTGAATAAGTCGATATAAGGTGGTCTTATAAGGCGGTTAAAGCTGTGGAAAATAAGGGGGGTTACCCACAGTTATTTATAAAGTCTAGTTATTAACAAAAAGATTCATAGCTTATTAAGAGGGTTGTCCCGGGTACAATCCACAGGTTATCCCGGTCTGTGGATAAGTGATTTTTCTCTGTGGGTGATATTGTGGATAAGATTGGCGTGATGCTATTTATTTGTTGGCTATACGGATTGTTGATTCTACCGTTGATATAGTGGTGTTTTTTCTTTAGAATCGCCCGCCCTTTGAAGGCATTAGTTAGTTAACGGAAGTTAGTCATGAAAAGAACATTTCAACCCAGCGTATTAAAGCGCAAACGTACTCACGGTTTTCGTTCTCGTATGGCCACCAAAAGTGGTCGCATGGTTATTAAACGTCGTCGTGCGAAAGGCCGTAAGCGCCTGGCAGCTTAATCCCAATCCCTGCTAGCTTACTAAGAAGTGGTTAGTATCTAATAAAGCAGTAGGGTGGGATTAAGGGCAAGACTGTGTCTGACAGTGGACGCCCGTATAGAATATGCCTGATGTAACCTTTGGCAGAGAAAAACGACTATTGACAGCCCGGGCTTACCAGGCTGTTTTTAGTGATACCCGTTACAAGGTTGCTCACCCTCACCTTTTGCTGTTGGCCCGACCAAACCAGTTTTTACACCCAAGGTTGGGGTTGGTGGTTGCCAAAAAACACATTCGGTTTGCTGTTGACCGCAACCGGGTAAAACGTGTTGTGAGAGATACTTTTCGCTTAGCTCAACATGAGATTAGTTCTGTCGATGTAGTTTTTCTTGTTCGTAAAGGCATGGATAAACTATCACCTAGCGAACAAACGGAATTAATGCAAAACAGCTGGCAGCGCTTGTATCGAAAACTGCAGGCCGGCTCATGATGAGAAAAGAATTACGTCGGTTATGTATTGCTCCTATAAAGGGCTACCAACTTCTTATTAGCCCTCTTCTTGGAAATCAGTGTCGTTTTTATCCAACCTGTTCTTGTTATGCCATAGAGTCTGTTGAAAGATATGGCGTTGTGCGAGGGGGTTATTTTACTCTCCGTCGCCTTATAAAATGTCACCCTTTTCATGCCGGCGGATATGACCCGGTTCCTCCACTTGATCAAAAACCTGAGTATAAATAGATATGGATTGGCAACGCTCATTACTCATTAGTGCCATGTTGGTGGTGGTATATATGTTGTTTCTGGAATGGAATACTTTTCAGGAGGCGAATGCTCCGGTGGTGGATAGTGCTACTGTTGAGAAAACTATTATACCTGAGTTGCCAGAAGCAATGGCTGTTTCAGCTGTTACTGATGTCGGGGATCTTCCAGAAATTATTGACGAGAGTAAAATTCCGACACCTGAGGTTACGAATGAGATCAATACTCGTCTGGTAAAAGTTTCGACGGACGTGTTGACGGTATTAATTGATACCCAGGGTGGTGATATTGTCCGGGTAGACTTACCTAAACATTTGACAGAGCTTGGTGAGAGTAGCAGTCCGTTTATCTTGCTCAACAGAACGTCCAGCACAACGTATATTGCCCAAAGTGGTTTGGTGGGTGCAAATGGTACAGATACTAAAGCAGGAAGGCCCCTCTTTAGCGTTGATGCTGAGCAATATCAATTGCAGGATGGTGAAGACTCGCTAACGGTTAACTTGACCCTTAGGCAGGGTGAGGTGCTTATTACCAAGAGATTCACCTTTAAGCGTTCTGACTATTTAATTGGCTTGACTTATCACGTTGACAATCAGAGCAGTCATCCTTGGAAAGCGGGTTTATTTGGTCAGATAAAGCGAGACAGCCATAACCCCACTGTAGGAAACTCCATGGGGATGGCGCCATTCCTTGGCGCGGCATTAACAAGCAATGATGAAAATTATAAAAAGCTAGATTTCGAAGATATTGAGGATGAGACTTTTAAAGAAACTGTAACTGGTGGCTGGGTGGCCATGGTACAGCACTATTTTATCAGTGCGTGGGTGCCAGACCAAAGTATCAGTAATACCTTTAATCTGCGTAAACTGGGCAGCCAGGATTTATATATGCTGGGGTTCACTTCACCACAAGTAGCAGTGGAGCCTGGAGAAAAAGGAGAGTTGAAAGCGGCTTTTTATGCCGGACCCAAAGATCAATATAGGCTAGAAAAAATATCACCCTATCTGGACCTGACCGTTGATTACGGCTTGTTGTGGTGGATAGCAAAACCATTATTTTGGGTGCTTTACCAACTTCATATGGTTTTAGGAAACTGGGGTTGGTCGATCATTTTTCTCACCGTCATGATTAAAGCAGCTTTTTTTCGGTTGTCTGCTACGAGTTACCGGTCCATGGCGAATATGCGCAAGCTCCAGCCTGAAATGGCTCGCCTAAAAGATTTGTATGGCGATGATCGTCAAAAAATGTCCCAAGAGACCATGAGTCTTTATAAGAGGGAAAAAGTAAACCCGATGGGCGGCTGTTTGCCTATTTTGGTTCAAATGCCGGTATTTATGGCTTTGTATTGGGTGTTGTTGGAAAGTGTTGAGTTGCGTCACTCTCCGTGGATTCTATGGATCAGTGACTTATCAGTGAAAGATCCGTTTTTCGTGCTTCCACTTATTATGGGTGTAAGTATGTTTGTTCAACAACGCCTGAACCCTACGCCCCCCGACCCCATGCAGGCTAAAGTGATGCAGATAATGCCCATTGCTTTTACCTTCTTTTTTATGTTCTTCCCGGCAGGGTTGGTGCTTTACTGGACGGTAAACAATGGCTTGTCGATTATTCAGCAATGGCTAATTACCCGAAAAATTGAAGGGGCCGGCGTAAAAAAATAGGATGGTAAAAGGCTCCCTTGGGGGCCTTTTTTCTGCGTTATTTTCTAGAGGTTTCTATGCCAACCACCACCGATCAAGATACTATCGCTGCCATTGCAACACCTCCTGGACGGGGTGGCGTGGGTATATTGAGGATTTCTGGTGGCCAGCTCGATTCTTTTGTTGCTGGATTGTTGGCGAAACTACCGATACCGAGGCAGGCACTATTCACAGATTTTTTAGATGCCGATGGTGTGGCTATTGATCAGGGCCTCGCAATCTATTTTTCTGCACCCAACTCCTTCACTGGTGAACATGTCCTTGAGCTCCAGGGCCATGGTGGCCCGGTTATTATGGATACATTGCTGCGTCGCGCTTTGGATCTGGGTGCTCGTTTAGCAAGGCCTGGGGAGTTTTCTGAGCGAGCTTTTCTCAATGACAAAATTGATCTTGCTCAGGCTGAGGCCATTTCTGACCTTATTGATGCTTCCTCAGAACAGGCCGCTCGGTGTGCTGTTCGTTCATTGCAGGGTGAGTTTTCCAAGCATATACATACATTGGTTGAGTCTCTCACGACATTACGTATCTATGTTGAGGCAGCCATCGACTTTCCCGAAGAGGAAATAGATTTCTTGGCGGATGGCAAAGTTTCCGGGGACCTAGATAACCTGATTGAACGGTTAAACGGTATTACCCTCCAAGCACACCAGGGTACCTTGTTGTCGGAGGGTATGACGGTAGTGATTGCGGGAAAACCCAACGCAGGTAAATCGAGCTTACTGAATGCGCTTTCTGGACGTGAAAGTGCCATCGTTACACCGATAGAGGGCACCACACGTGACGTGCTTCGAGAGCAAATTCATATTGAAGGCATGCCATTGCATGTGATAGATACGGCGGGTCTTAGAGAAGCGGGAGATGCTGTTGAGCGAGAGGGTATTAGAAGAGCCTGGCAAGAGATAGACCGTGCTGATCGTATTTTGTTTGTTATAGACAGCAGCGAAAGTTATTCGCTGCACCCTGCCAACAATTGGCCAGAGTTTTTTGAGCGTTATCCAGGTCGAAGTAATATCAGCTTTATATTAAACAAGGGGGATCTCTCATCTTTGCCCTTGGGAATCTCTGGGGATCCGTACCCGGTTATTACGTTGTCAGCAAAACAGGGCTTGGGTCTCGATATTCTCAAAGAACATCTGAAACAATGCATGGGTTATACCGGAACCAGTGAAGGAAGTTTTATTGCACGGCGGCGACACATGGAGGCTCTTAAAAAGGCACAAGATTATTTGTTAATGGGCCGCCGTCAGCTGCGAGAGGCGGGTGCGGGAGAGCTGTTAGCTGAAGACCTACGCCTAGCCCAGCAAAGTTTATCTGAAATTACGGGGGAGTTTACCAGTGATGATTTACTTGGCCGTATCTTTGGTAGCTTTTGCATCGGAAAATGACCGTTTTTTTAATGGCGGTCATCAATGGTGTAGGTTGCCGTCAACTCTAATCATAAATGGTAGTTTAGACAGGAAACCCACTGCGAACTAACAACATATACACAGGTTATCCACAGATATAGATCAAATAGTGATCAGAAATCCTTGAAATACTGTGCAAAAATACAGCCCCTGATTTATCTCTAACCTATTGATTTTATTTGAAATAGCTGTTTTTTAAGTGGTTAGTTATTTTAATAAAAGATGTGGATAACTCTCTGCTTTGTAGGCTAGACTGTACGCTTAATAATAAAGCCATCGCTTGGGTTCGGCGGTGACAATAAGCCGTGATGTAAAAGGGGTATAACTTGGCTCAAGTCTTATGGGAACAGTGTTTGGGCTATCTTCAGGAAGAGCTTCCGACACAGCAATTTAATACCTGGATCAGACCGTTACAGCTAGATACCTGTGATTCCTCGAAGTCAAATAATGACATACGATTGTTGGCGCCAAACCGTTTTGTAAAGGATTGGGTCTCTGATAAGTTTCTCGAGCGTATCACGGAAATCTTTCAACAACTTCGTGGTGAGCGCTGTGGGGTTGTTGTTGAATCGAGCAATGGGTTGCAACCTGTGCATCAGGAGCTAGAGCAAAAACGGGTCGCCCCACCGAGAGCGTTGGAGCTCTCAGCACCGACTGTAATGGGTCGTATACAGTCCCAGTCAGAGCAACGTAAATCAAATATTGAAGGTGGCTTGAATCATCAAAGCAACATTAACCAAACCTTTACATTTGAGTCCTTCGTAGAGGGCAAATCTAATCAGTTGGCGTTAGCTGCATCTCGCCAGATAGCCGAAAATCCCGGTGGCTCCTATAACCCTTTATTTATTTACGGTGGGGTTGGCTTAGGTAAAACCCACCTTATGCATGCTGTGGGCAATGCGCTTCGAGATCAAAAACCCAACGCTAAAATTATTTATTTGCATTCGGAGCGTTTTGTTGCGGATATGGTCAAAGCGCTGCAATTAAATGCTATTAATGATTTCAAGCGGTTTTACCGTTCGGTAGATGCGTTGTTGATTGATGATATTCAGTTTTTTGCCGGGAAGGAGCGATCACAGGAAGAATTCTTCCACACGTTTAATGCGCTGCTTGAGGGTGGTCAGCAAATGATCTTAACCTGTGACCGTTATCCCAAGGAAATTGACGGTCTTGAGGAGCGCCTAAAGTCTCGTTTTGGTTGGGGTTTAACCGTTGCAGTTGAGCCACCTGAGCTGGAAACGCGAGTGGCTATCCTTATTAAAAAAGCCCATCAGGCAAAGGTGAATTTGCCTAACGATGCCGCTTTTTTTATTGCTCAAAGAATCCGATCTAATGTCAGAGAGTTAGAGGGGGCACTGAAGAGGGTGATAGCAAGTGCACACTTTACCGGGAGTCCGATTAACATTGAATTGATCCGAGAATCGTTAAAAGATTTGCTGGCCCTGCAAGATAAATTGGTGACCATCGATAATATCCAACGGGTTGTCTCAGAGTATTATAAAGTTAAAATGTCAGAGCTTTTATCCAAACGGCGCAGCCGTTCTATAGCTAGGCCGAGACAGGTGGCAATGGCGCTTGCTAAGGAGCTTACAAATCACAGCTTACCCGAGATAGGTGAGGCCTTTGGTGGTCGTGATCATACGACGGTTTTACACGCTTGTAGAAAAGTGAAAGAGCTACGAGAAAGTTGTCGAGATATCAGTGAAGATGTAAAACACCTACTACGAGCATTAACCACCTGATTATTAGCTGCTTTTGGATTATTATATGGACATTTATAACTAGGCCTTACTTGGAAGAAACTAACAGATGAAGTTCACCGTATCCCGAGAAGATTTTCTGAAGCCGTTACAGCTGGTTGTTGGCGTGGTAGAGCGACGCCAAACATTACCGATATTGTCGAATGTATTAATTAATCTTGCTGATGGTCGATTGTCTTTGACCGGTACGGATCTTGAGGTGGAAATTGTTGGTCACCTTCAATTGGATGCTCCTGCCGAGGGTGGCGATATCACAGTTCCGGCTCGTAAGCTGATGGATATCTGTCGCTCTCTTCCCGATGGTGCTGATATCACTTTCTCTGAAGAGGGAGGGCGAGTACTTGTTACCAGTGGTCGGAGTCGGTTTACTCTTTCATCGCTTCCGGCAAATGAATTCCCTAGTGTTGATGATGGTCCGGGCAAACGCGAGTTTGCGATTGGGCAGTCTGAATTAAAGCAGCTTATTAGCCACACCTCTTTTGCCATGGCCCAGCAGGACGTTCGTTACTACCTTAACGGTATGTTGTTAGAGGTGGGTAATAATAGGGCGCGCGTTGTTGCCACAGATGGCCACCGTTTAGCAATGATGGACGTTCAGGTACCCAGTCTTGATGGCGAACTGACCCAGGCTATTCTTCCTCGCAAAGGCGTCATTGAGTTGTCCCGGCTTCTTTCTGATGAGGGTGACGTCACCGTTGTGCTAGGAAATAATCATATACGAATCGCGACAGCAGACTTTCGTTTTACCTCTAAGCTGGTCGATGGAGCATACCCCGATTATGACCGGGTTCTACCGAAAGGTGGCGACAAGCAAATGGTGGGCAGTCGTGAAGAGTTGCGTCATGCCTTTAGTCGAACTGCGATTCTTTCAAATGAAAAATATCGTGGTGTAAGGCTATTGTTATCCGAGGGCCAGTTGACCCTTGTGGCAAATAACCCTGAACAGGAAGAGGCGCAAGAGGATGTTACGGTTAATTACACGTCCGAAGAGCTGGAGGTTGGCTTTAATGTAAGCTATGTCATTGATGTGCTTAATGTTCTTTCCGGAGAGGAGGCTCGTTTTACTCTGTCCGATGCGAACAGCAGTGCGTTAATCGAAGATCCCGCTAATGAAAACGCGGTGTATGTTGTCATGCCAATGCGGCTTTGATTTCCTGTCTTATGGCTTGGCATTAAGAGCCTCTCTTATATGCATTTACAAAAGTTGGATGTGCACGGGCTGAGAAACCTTCGGCGAATCCAGCTATCTTTATCGCCTGGCGCCAATCTATTCTACGGTTCAAATGGCAGCGGAAAAACCAGTTTGCTTGAAGCCCTTCATGTTTTGGGCCGCGGGCGCTCCTTTCGTAGTCGGACATTAAATCCAATCATTAATCAAGATGAGGAAAGCTGCACGGTCTTCGGCTTGTTGTACGATGAAGGAGCAAGCATCCCCGTGGGTGTGAGTCGATCGAGAAAGGGCGACTTTCAGTTCAAGATTAATGGCGAGCTTATTAGCAGCGCATCAAGCCTTGCAGAAGCGATGCCTCTCCTGGTATTAAACTCAGAAAGCTTCCACCTTCTGGATGGCGGCCCCCAGTATCGACGACAATATGTAGATTGGGGCGTGTTCCACGTGGAACATAATTACAGGAGCCTGTGGCAAAAGTTTCGACGCGTGCTTAAACAGCGCAATTCCTTGCTCCGGCGTGATAGAATAGACGACGGCTTAATGGATGTTTGGGATACAGAGTTTGTCTCGCTGGCTGAACAAATAAATCAGTATCGAGAGCGGTATTTGCTTGAGTTAATCCCAAAAATTCAATGGGTTATAGAAGAGTTGTCGCCTTTAAAGGGTTTTGAGTTTAAGTATCATGAAGGCTGGGATACAGCAAAACCCCTGAAAGATGTTTTACTGGCAGACAGGCAAAGGGATTTTCAGGTGAAAGCCACGTCCCATGGCCCACACCGAGCAGACCTGCGCGTTAAATTTAAAAATCAACCAGCCAGTGATGTGCTATCGCGCGGTCAAATAAAAATTATTGTTACCGCCATGCAAATTGCACAGGGTTTTTTGTTCCGTGAGAGGACAGGGTGTCAGTGTTTGTATTTGTTGGACGACCTTGCCTCTGAGCTGGATATTCAACACAGAGAGAAAGTGGGTAAGCTGCTGTTCCATTTGGGTGCACAGACATTTATTACCGGTGTGGTTAGGGAGGATGTAGCTTTGTCCTGGCCAAAAGAAAGTGAACAAATAAGCATGTTCCACGTGGAACATGGGGGTATTACAGAGGAATAGCTGTTAATACTAAAGTTTTGAAATTTAGGTTTCTTGTATGAGTGAAGAGCAAAATTACGATTCGTCGAGTATTAAGGTGCTGAAAGGGCTTGATGCCGTTCGAAAACGCCCAGGAATGTATATTGGCGATACCGATGACGGCACTGGCTTACATCATATGGTGTTTGAAATTGTCGACAATTCTATCGATGAGGCTTTGGCAGGACACTGCTCAGAAATACGAGTTACTATTCATCCGGATGAATCCGTTTCTGTCTCAGATAATGGACGTGGTATTCCCACAGAAATTCATGAAGAAGGGGTATCTGCTGTCGAAGTGATCATGACAGTACTGCATGCGGGCGGAAAATTTGATGAAAACAGCTATAAAGTTTCTGGTGGACTTCATGGTGTGGGTATTTCCGTGGTTAATGCGCTCTCAAAAGAGCTGAAGCTAACCGTTAAACGAGAAGGAAAAATTCACAAACAGCTATATATTCACGGTGTACCTCAAGCGCCCCTTGCTATTGTTGGAGAAACAGAAGAGTCCGGTACAGCAGTACACTTCAAACCTTCAGAAGGCACGTTTAGTAACATTAATTTCCACTATGAAATATTGGCAAAAAGGCTTCGTGAGCTTTCTTTCCTAAACTCTGGTGTTCGAATTGCTTTAAAAGACGAGCGCTCAGGGAAAGAGGAACTTTTTCAATACGACGGTGGCTTGAAAGCCTTTGTTGAATACCTGAATACCAATAAAACAACCGTTAACCAAGTGATGCATTTCAATGTTCAGCGCGATGATGGCGTTGGTGTTGAGGTTGCGCTGCAATGGAATGACAGTTATCAGGAAAACATTTTCTGTTATACCAACAATATTCCACAGCGAGATGGCGGCGCTCACTTGGCCGGTTTTAGGTCAGCTTTGACTCGTAGTTTGAATACTTACATTGAAAAAGAGGGTTTGGGTAAAAATAACAAAGTAAATACCACCGGTGATGATGCCCGAGAGGGTTTAACCGCGATTATTTCTGTAAAAGTGCCTGATCCCAAGTTTTCGTCTCAAACCAAGGATAAATTGGTTAGCTCTGAAGTAAAAACTGCCGTTGAGCAGGAAATGGGCAGTAATTTCACAGACTACTTGCTTGAAAACCCCCAGGAAGCCAAAAGTGTCGTGATGAAAATGGTAGATGCAGCTCGAGCGCGTGAAGCTGCACGTAAGGCTAGAGAAATGACTCGCCGTAAAGGTGCTCTGGATATAGCGGGGTTGCCGGGAAAGCTTGCAGATTGCCAGGAGAAAGACCCGGCATTATCTGAATTATATCTTGTGGAGGGTGATTCAGCGGGGGGGTCAGCAAAACAAGGCAGAGACCGTCGAACCCAAGCTATTTTGCCCCTAAAAGGTAAGATACTTAATGTTGAGAAAGCTCGATTCGATAAAATGTTGTCCAGTGTGGAGGTGGGAACACTGATCACCGCCCTAGGTTGTGGTATTGGTACAGAGGAATTTAACCCTGACAAGCTCCGCTATCACACGATTTTGATTATGACGGATGCTGACGTGGATGGGTCTCATATCCGGACATTGTTGCTGACATTTTTCTTTAGACAAATGCGAGAGCTGGTAGAACGAGGCAATATTTATATTGCCCAGCCACCTTTGTATAAAATCAGCAAGGGGAAGCAAGAACAATATCTTAAGGATGATCAAGCACTTACACAGTTTTTAACCCAGTCGGCACTGGAAAGTTCTAGTCTTCATGTCAATTCGGCTGCCCCGGGTATCAGTGGTGGTGCTTTAGAAACTCTGGTGTCAGATTATCGTCGAGTGATGAATATTATTGAGCGTATGTCTCGTGCCTATCCTGAGGCCGTACTACAAAAATTAGTGTTCATGTCCCCTCTTGATACGGCCAGCCTTGGAGACGAATCTTTTGTTGATGGCTGGTGTCAGAAATTGTCCGAATCATTGGCTCAGGAAAATATTGCTGGCAGTCATCGATATCAAGTGACAGTAGCCGCCGATACTGAAACCAAGACCTTTCTCCCAAGAGTTGAAATTACAGCCCATGGTGTACCCACAAGTTATAATTTTAATGGTGACTTTTTTGCTTCAGGTGAATACGGCGCGCTGGTTTCCCTAGGTCAGCAATTACAGGGCTTAATGGAAGAGGATGCTTATATCCAGCGCGGAGAGCGTACAAAGCCGGTGGGCAGCTTTAGAGAGGCGCTGGAATGGTTGATGACGGAATCGCGTCGTGGCTATAACATCCAGCGTTATAAAGGGCTGGGTGAGATGAATCCAGAACAGTTGTGGGACACTACGATGAATCCTGAGTCTAGGCGTATGTTGAAGGTTACGGTGGAAGATGCCGTTGCCGCTGATCAGATGTTTAATACGCTGATGGGTGATCAGGTGGAGCCGCGTCGTGAATTTATTGAGAAAAATGCACTAGCGGTAACGAACTTGGATATATAAATTTATTTTTTAAGATGAAAAACCGGCCTAAGAGCCGGTTTTTTGGTTTTAGGGGCAGAGAAAGAGGCCGTTACTCTTCGTGTTTATCCCATACATCACCATCACCGTTTCTTCGCCCATTGTTTTTTCTTCGCCCTTCTTTTGAAGGCTCGAAGCGAATATCTTGCCGTCTATCTTCCACCTTTCGCCGCGCCTCTTTGCGCTGTTCTGGGTGATGATAGCTTCCAGTTTGATTGGCCATACACTTTATTCCATTTGGGTAGAGTGTAAGTGTAGGAAATAATAGTGAATATCGCCCAATTAAGTAGATAGTTTGATTAATGTACTAAATCTGTTTGTGTGGATTCAATCCAGTCTTTTACCTGCTCAGTCAATTGCCGGCTATCGGTATCGCTGGTATCTATGGGTTTACCAATAGATACATGAATTTTGCCAGGCCATTTGATAAAGGTATGGGCGGGCCAGCAGTAACCAGAGTTTTGGGAAACAGGAATAACTGGCACGCCAGCGGCTATGGCAAGAGCAGCTCCACTGCGGCCATACTGGCCAATTTCCCCAACAGGCGTTCGCGTGCCCTCAGGGTAAATAAGCACATTATTACCTTGTGCTAAGCGCTGCTTACCTTGGGATAAAATTTGTTTCATCGCTTCTCTAGGGTTGCTGCGATCGATGGCGATGGGGTGCGTAAAATATAAACCCCAGCCGAAAAAAGGAATCCAAAATAATTCCTTTTTTAAAATAGTACTGACGGGCCGAAAAAGGCGTTGAAGATAAAAGGTTTCCCAGCCTGATTGGTGTTTGCTCAAGATGACACAGGGCGCGTCAGGGAGGTTTTCAAGTCCATCGACACGTAATGTGATACCACAACTAATGTTTAACCATTTAATAATAATGGCATTAGCCCAAGTAATTACATTTTGGCGCATTCGATGGGGCATTAAAATGCCTATTGTGCAAGATATGGTGCCGAAAATGATCATAACTACGGCATAAACCAGGTAAAAAAGCACGGAACGTGTAAATGCGATTATTGTTTTCATTGTTATTTAGTGTTGTTTTTCAGGGTCATAGTTTGAGTTACAGGGGCGGCATCTAAAAGATAATCTACTACCTGTGATAAATCATCAAACACTCGAGCTTGCTGCAAAGCGGACTCCTGTTGTTCGGGTAGTTTCGATTCCGTTTTTGCGCCCTTTCCAGTGCGAACCAAAATAGGAATACACTGATGGGTCAGGCCTGCCTGCAGATCGCGTAGGCTGTCACCGACAATGGGTACCCCTGCTAGAGAAACATCCCACTCCTTTGCTATAGCATCTAATAAGCCGGGAGCTGGTTTTCGGCAGTTACAGCCATCATCAGGTTTATGGGGACAATAAAAAATACCAGAGAGTTGGGCGTCGGCATCTAAAAGCAGATCAGATAGCTTTGAATGCATTGCTTCTAGATCATCCAGATCAAACAAGCCACGTCCAATCCCTGATTGATTGGTAGCTACGACAACGGTATAACCTGCTTGGCAGAGCCGGGAAATTGCTTCAATACTACCTGGAAGGGGCACCCATTCTTTCGCCGTTTTCACATAGGAGTCAGAGTCTTCATTGATAACTCCATCGCGATCAAGGATAACGAGCTTCGTCATAATGTATCGCTATCCCCATGGTTGGTTGATCTGAGTGTTAAGAAAAGGGTTGGCCCCAATGTTATTTTTAGCAACGCTAATACCTTTTTGACAGTATTATTTTGCGAGCACTAGCAGTGAAATATCAGCCACTTGCAGGAACAGATTACGTAGCTGCTGTAACAATGCCAAACGATTATTACGTAACTTTTCATCGTCTACCATGACCATCACTTCATCGAAGAATTGATCAACAGGTTGCCGTAATTTAGCGAGCTGTTTTAGCACGTCGGTATAGTCACGGTCTTGTTGGAGAGGTTTGATCTCGTTGGCCAGCTCGGCCAATGACAGAGCTAGGGCCTTCTCAGCACTATCAGCAAGTAGTCTATTATCCACCTCAGTCGGTATTGTTTTGTCCTCTTGCTTAGCAAGAATATTTGAAACACGCTTGTTGGCCGCAGCGAGTGCAGAGGCTTCGGGTAGTTGATTAAAAGCATGAACAGCCTGGACTCTCTGGTGGATATCCAGAGGGTTGCTGAGCTGCCTAGCAGCTACGGCCTGAAACACTTCCGTAGGTATATTTTCATCTTCATACCAAGCTCTAAAGCGGTCTATCATGTAAGTAAGTACTTGCTTGGAAGTATTTTCGATAGTGCCAGAAGTAGCATTTAACCCCGGATGTTGAGAGGTCGCAGCCGTCAGTACTTCATAAAGATCAAGATCAATACCTCGTTCAATAATAATCCTCAACACGCCTAGGCTGGCGCGCCGGAGAGCAAAGGGATCCTTTGAGCCGGTAGGCGGCTGACCAATACCAAAAATACCCACTAAGGTATCTAATCGATCAGCCAATGCCAGTGTGGCACCAGTAGCTGTGGCAGGAATGGAATCTCCAGCGAAACGAGGTAAGTATTGCTCAAACATAGCTTCAGCCACTTCGGCGTGCTCACCATCACTGGAAGCATAGTAGCGCCCCATGGTCCCTTGTAAGTCGTCAAACTCACCGACCATGTCACTGACTAAATCAGATTTACTTAATTCCGCAGCTCTTCTCGAGAGAGAGGGATCAGCGCCGGTCATCGGAGCCAAGATCTCCGCCAACTTAGCCACACGTTCTGTTTTATCAAAAACAGAACCAAGCTTGGCTTGGAAGACAATTTTTTTCAGTGATTCTCGGCGAGCCTCGAGAGTGGTTTTTTTGTCAGTCTCATAAAAAAAAGCGGCATCGGCTAAACGTGGACGGATCACTCGTTCGTTACCATTGATCACTTGTACCGGGTCCTTGCTCTCGATATTGGCAACGGTAATAAACATAGGAAGCAGTTGGCCGACATTATCCACTACGTGGAAATACTTCTGGTGCTCAGCCATTGAGGAAATGAGTGCTTCAGCGGGAACAGTGAGAAAACGCTCTTCAAAATTACCGAGTAACGGAACAGGCCATTCGTTCAGCGCGGTGACTTCATTGAGCAGTGCGTCGTTGATAACGGCGACACCACCTGATTTTTCAGCGGCAGCGGTAACACCGTGGCGAATGAGTTCCCTGCGTTCAGAAAAATCAGCGATAACATAAGCAGATCGAAGATCGTCTTGGTAGCTGGACGGCGAGTGGATGACGATTTCACCGCTGCTATGGAAACGGTGGCCACGACTGGTATTACCTGCTGTTAGCCCCATTACTTGAGTCTTGATGACATCGCCACCCAGCAACATGACTACCCAGTGAACTGGACGAACAAATTCTTCACGGTTCGTGCCCCAGCGCATTCTTTTCTGAATGGGTAGAGCGGCAAGTGCAGACTCGACGATGGTGCCAAGAAGGTCTGAGGTAGCCTGACCCTGTTCGACGGCACGATGACAGAGTTTATCCTGTTTGCCATCATTTTCGACTTTGTTGGCCAGCTCCTCAATGGGAATACCATTTTTCTTGGCAAAGGCTTCAGCAGCACGAGTGGGTTTGCCATCGGCATCTAGGGCAACTTTAACGGGAGGCCCCCACGCCACAATTTCCTTTGTGGGTGTTTGTTCATCGAGTGCTTTAATGAAGATGGATAGGCGACGCGGTGCAGCAAAGGTTTGCACTTCACCAAATTCTAGCTGTCCGGTATTTAATTGGGAAAGAACTTCATCACGAAAAGCATTGGACAATGTTAGCAGTGCTTTCGGTGGGAGCTCTTCAGTGCCAATTTCGACTAAAAAATCTGTACTCATTGTTCAGTCTCCTTGGCCTGTTGAATGATTTCATCTGCGAGCGCTTTGGGCGCTAGGGGGAAGCCAAGAGACAGCCTGGAATCAAAATAAGCTTTGGCAACAGCTCGGGCCAGGGTGCGGACCCGTAAAATAAACCGCTGCCGTTCTGTTACGGAGATGGCATGACGCGCATCCAGCAGATTAAAGGCATGAGAGGCTTTAATCACCATTTCGTAGGCAGGTAATGGAAGGCCCTGTTCGATCAGACGCTGGCTTTCACGCTCATAGGTGTCAAAGCTCTGGAACATAAAGTCCACATCGGCGTGTTCAAAGTTAAAAGCCGACATTTCCACTTCATTTTGGTGGAACACATCACCATAGGTTACTTTGCCCGCTGGCCCTTCGGTCCAGACCAGATCATAAATACTGTCTACACCCTGTAGGTACATAGCGATACGCTCAAGACCATAGGTGATTTCGCCAGTGACGGGAAAACATTCAAGGCCACCTACTTGCTGAAAGTAAGTGAACTGAGTCACCTCCATGCCATTTAACCAAATTTCCCAGCCAAGCCCCCAGGCTCCCAGTGTGGGCGACTCCCAGTTGTCTTCGACGAAGCGAATATCGTGTACTGTTGGGTCGATACCTAGCTCACGAAGTGAATCCAGATATAGATCCTGAATATTATCCGGGGAGGGTTTCAGTACCACTTGAAATTGGTAGTAGTGTTGTAGTCGGTTAGGGTTTTCACCATAACGCCCATCAGTGGGCCGGCGGCAAGGTTGTACATAGGCGCTGTTCCAAGTTTCTGGACCAATGGCACGTAAAAAGGTAGCAGGGTGAAACGTGCCTGCACCCACCTCCATATCCAGTGGTTGCAAAATAACGCAACCTTGACGAGACCAATATTGTTGTAAGGCTAAAATTAGCCCCTGGAATGTTGAAACATCCGGTGTGGTTTGTGACACCTAGGTTCCCCTGTAGCATGCAAAGCCGACAATTATAAGGCTGCAACCCCTGAATAGTAAGGGGTTTCATCGCTCTTGATGGCTTTCTCTTGTAAGGTAAAAGAGTCGATGAACTGATCCGACAAGGTGCAGAGTAAGTACCTTGTAATTTTGGTGTATGTATTATTTGCCTATTGGGTTTGATATGGTTTATTTATTGTCAAAACAAATCACTCGTTACGTTAATAGAGTGTGTAAATTACGGTTGGATTAGGGGATGATTAAACCATTGCTACACCACAGTTTTATAAGAGAAATTAGAATATGAAAAAAATTATATTAATCACTCTAGTACTGATGTTGATGGGCTGTGAAACCGCCTACTATAACGCTTGGGAGAAGATGGGTGTTCATAAGCGCGATCTTCTTGTCGATCGAATTGAAGATACTCAAGAGTCTCAGGAGGACACCCAAGAACAATTTAAAGATGCTTTAGAGCAGTATCGCGCGGTAGTAAATTTTAATGGCGGTGATCTGGAAAAACTTTATAACAAACTTAATAGCGAGTATGAAGACAGCAAACAGGCAGCAGAGGCAATAGCGGTAAATATCAGTCGTGTCGAGGATGTTGCCGATGATCTATTTGGCGAGTGGGAAGATGAACTGGCACTTATTAAAAATAAAAGTCTTCGTCAAGATAGCGCCCGTAAGCTTCATGATACCCGGTTTAAATATCAACAAATGATCAAATCAATGCGCAAAGCAGAAAAGACTGTGCACCCTGTACTGGAAACGTTACGGGACCAAGTTCTTTACCTAAAACATAATCTTAATGCCCGAGCAATTTCTGCTTTAAAAGGCGAATTGAATACGATTAACTCAGACGTCAATCAACTGATTATAAATATGCAAAAATCCATTGATGAAGCGAACCTGTTTATTGATCGAATCAAAAACTAGGCAGCTTAAAATAATTAAAAGGTTAGAACATGAAATACAACAATATTTTGGAAACCATTGGCGATACCCCCCATGTTCGTTTAAATAAACTGTTTGGGGCGGATATAGACGTATGGATGAAGGTGGAGCGCTTTAACCCTGGTTCGAGCATTAAAGATCGCATTGGTTTAGCCATGATCGAAGATGCGGAATCTCAGGGTCTTATTAATAAAGATACTGTCATCATCGAACCTACCTCCGGCAATACGGGTATTGGTTTAGCCATGGTTTGTGCGGTTAAAGGTTATCGCTTAATACTAACGATGCCAGAGTCCATGTCCGTGGAGCGTCGCCGCAATCTAAAAGCCTTGGGAGCAGAATTAGTTTTAACACCGAAAGAGTTAGGGATGGGCGGTTGTATCGAAAAAGCTAATCAACTATTAGCTGAAAACAATAATGCGTGGATGCCACAACAATTTAATAATCCGGTGAATGTTCAGGTACACCGTGAAACCACAGCCATGGAAATATTGGCAGATTTTCCCGAGGGAATAGATTATCTCATCACCGGCGTAGGAACTGGCGGACATATTACAGGCTGTGCCGAAGTGCTCAAGGAAAAATTCCCAAACATTAAAGTGCTGGCGGTAGAGCCAACCAAATCCCCCGTTATTAGTGGCGGAGAAAAAGGTCTACACAGACTCCAAGGCATCGGTGCAGGCTTTATTCCTAGCGTTTTAAATACCGAAATTCTTGATGGTACAGTATTGGTAACGGATGAAGACTCGTTTGAAATGACGCGGCGCTGTGCGAAGGAGGAAGGTATTTTCGTGGGAATATCATCAGGTGCCAGCCTTGCTGCAGTACAGCAAAAATTAGATGAGATTCCAGCCGGCAGTACCGTGCTCGTGTTTAGTTACGATACTGGTGAGCGGTATCTATCAATTGAAGACTTGTTTTAATTTTAGAGACTGAATTAAAATTAATCGTCTTAAAATTTAAAAAATTATTCAGAATAAATAAACTATAAATTTTAATTATTTTATTTTTAGGAATAATAAATGAAGACTATAAGAAAAAGTTTATTATTTTTTACGACCATAATGGCGAGTGTTTGTGTTTTCGCAGATCATCATTGGGCTGATGTGAAACATCAAACCATAGAGGTCAAAAAAAATATTTTTGCCATGGTGGCAGAGGGTGGAAATATAGCCGTTTTTATTGGTGAAGATGGAACATTTTTAATTGATGATCAATTTGCCCCCCTGACAGAAAAAATCCTTAAAGAAATAAAAGAAGTGGGTGGAGAGACGCCAAAATTTTTGGTAAATACACACTGGCATTTTGACCACACGGGTGGCAACGAAAATTTGGGTAAAGCTGGAACGCTGATAGTTGCACATGACAACGTGAGAAAACGTCTTTCGACTGATAATACGATAAAGGCATTTAACAAAGAAATACCCGCATCACCAAAACAGGCATTGCCGGTCGTCACTTTTAGTACGGATACCAGTTTTCATATCAATAATGAAACCATACGCGCATTTCATGTCCATCATGCCCATACCGATGGAGATAGTGTTGTTCATTTTCAAAATGCTAACGTTATCCATGCCGGTGATATTTGGTTCAACGGCTTCTATCCTTTTATTGATGTTGAACATGGGGGGAGTTTAGAGGGTGTCATTACAGCAGCCACAACAATAATAACTATGGCCAACGAGGAAACAGTCATTATTCCCGGTCATGGACCCATGGGTACACGGGCTCAATTGGTGGAATACCGGGATATGCTGGTTTTAGTGCTAGATACGCTCCGTATCTATAAGTCACAAGGAAAATCCGTTGAAGAGGTTATCAAGGCGAAGCCAACAAAAGAGCTTGATGCTATCTGGGGCGGTGGGTTTCTAAAATCAGATCAGTGGATAAGGATAATTTATAATGGCCTGGAGATGCCTGAACAATGATCGAGTTTCGTGAAGCAAAAAGAGAAGATTGCCGAACAATAGCAGAGCTATACAGTATTTCATCCGAAGGTGTGGCGAACTACATCTGGACCAAACTTGCCATGCCGGGTGAGAAAATACTCGATGTCGGAGAGCGTCGCTATGAAAGAGAAGACGCTGTTTTAAGTTATACAAACTGCACAATAGTCGAAGTTGATGGTGTTATTGCCGGTATGATGATGGCTTTTCCCATAGTGTCTGGTGAAAGGGCAACAGCTGAAGAGGTAGATGACGACCCGGTTCTTGCACCCTATAGTCGACTGGAAGAAGAGAATAGCTACTATATTTGTGGTGTCGCATTATATCCAGAATATCGCAACAGGGGTCTTGGCCATCAATTTATGGCACTGGCAAAACAGCAGGCTATATTGAAGGGATTAAGTAAGTTAAGTTTGGTCGTTTTTGAAAATAATAAAAATGCGACGGGTATATATAAAAATCTTGGTTATAAAGAAATTAAACGTGAAAAAATAATTGAACATCCGATGATAAACCACACCGGAGATGCCATATTGATGGTGAAAAATCTTTATAATTCTGTAGATGAATAAAATATAACCAATAATATTAATGAAAATTATTATCCCCATCGTTTTATAAAATAATTGTATTTATTATGGTTGCACCAATATTTAAGCTACGAATCTATTTTAATTTTTCTAATAAAATAATTATGTAACAAGATTCCATTTTTAGTGGTTTGAGTAATGGCACTAACGACAGGCATTTTTTCTGAATGTTTAAAGAGAGAACTACAAAAACAATGACGGCATCCATTATTATTGGTGGGCATTGTCAGTGTGGTCTACTGGCATATGATGGAATATGCGGGTAATGGTGACCTGAGGCTATACATTTCATGCTAGGTAATATCAGCCGGCCATTAAACATTTTCTCGCAGCCATTGTAACGTGCTGAGAATGCTTTCGCAGAGAAGGCTCGTATAAACACCGTATAGGACAACGATATAGCCTTTTATTTTATAATTGTTTGTCGCTATCATCCGCATAAAAATTATTAAGTAGCACTATCGCTAGGCTAGATACTATAGTGTTTACTAATGATAGATAAAGTTTAAACAAGGGAGTTACCCTATGAAACGTTTTACGATTTTTGGCCATGATGCGTGCGGTTTCTGCCGTCAGGCAAAAGCAGTGCTGGAATCAAAAAATTTAGAATTCCGTTATGTAAATATACATGAGGAAGGAATAAGCCCTGCAGATTTGGCTGAAACTGTAGGTAAACCCGTTAACACCGTACCTCAAATTTTCCATGGTAAAGATTATGTGGGTGGTTATCAGGAGCTGATGCAGTATTTGGAACAAGAGGAAATTTGTTAGTAACACACCAGCTTTATTAAAGTCAGAGGGACTATTGTGTTTGCGACGAGGCTTCACGTATAGTAAGCGTAGATTTTTTTAAGGAAGCACGTGAACAATCATTTTTTTGCCATGTTAGTAATCGTCGCCAAGTACAAATATGTATTGCGCTGGGCACGATGGTTTGCGGCAGAAAAATAGTAAAAAATACAAAAAATTTTTCAAGGCTGCAGACATTTCATCTGCGGCCTTTTTTGTTTTGGCGGCAGAAAAAGTCTCAGCTATTTCTATTGAGGAGAGCGCAATGGCCGTTAGGCTGACCTACTTGTTGGTCATTATAATTTGGACAACAACCCCTCTAGCAATAAAGTTAGGAGGAGAGACATTGGCACCTATGGCAAGTCTTAGTTTGCGTATGGCTATCGCATTTTTGGTGGGAAGTGCTATTTGTACCGTGGGTGGTATTGCCGGTTTAAATATCAAAAAAAACGGGATGATATATTTTGCAGGATCAATTGGTATTTTCCCCAATATGGCGCTGGTCTATTTTGCAGCCGAATATATTTCATCAGGATTAATTTCTTTGATGTTTGGCCTAACACCCTTTTTCATGGCAATGTTAACTAAGCCTATTATGGGGGAACACACATTAGAACCAAGAAAATTGATCGCAATAGCGTTGGCTGGCTCGGGGCTATTGTTTATATTTTATGACGATACCCTCATGGCAGATAAAGCATATATAGGACTACTGTTAATGCTGGCTTCAAATATTATATTTTCGACAAGTGTTTTATGGGTTAAAAAATTAAATAAAATATTAAAAGTCCCCCCCATTGAGCAAACGTTGGGCGGCATGGCATTTTCATTACCTGGCTTGTTGTTTACGTGGTTCTATATTATTGGTTATCAACCACTTGTTTTCAGTGCTGTCTCCATGTTTTCGTTAATATATTTAGCGTTGTTTGCTTCGTTGGTAGGGTTTGCTGCCTATTACCATATTTTAAATAATATGGAGGTTGATGTGGTTGCTTTAATACCATTAATAACGCCGGTGTTAGCAATGTCATTGGGCGTTTTTTTTTTGCAGGTGAAATCATTACAATGTCTATGTACTTGGGGACAATTTTTATTCTTATAGCATTGGCTATTCATCAGGGAGTAGGGCCAAAATTGTGGCAATCTTTATTAAGATTAAATAGAACTCGTGGATAATAAAAAAGGACTAGTTTGATTAGCCCTTTTTTATTATCAAATTATTTTATTCATTGATATCTAGCAGTTCGACATCAAAAATTAATGTGGATCCAGGACCAATTATCCCCATGCTACGGCTGCCATAGGCTAAATTTCCGGGAATAAAAAAACGGGTTTTTTCACCCACAACCATCAGTTGTAGGCCTTCAGTCCAACCGGGAATGACCTGATGCAGCCCAAATTCAATGGGTGCCCCACGGTCCATGGAGCTGTCAAATATTGTGCCGTCGATTAATGTGCCATGGTAATGCACTTTCACATGATCGCTAGGACTTGGGTGTTTAGAACCTGTCCCTTTATTTAATACTTGATACTGCAATCCAGACGCTGTGACTTGTACGCCGTCTTTTGACTGATTTTCTTCCAAGAACTCAGCACCTTTTTGAATATTTTCTGTGGCAGTTTTTTTATTGGATAAGGTCCTTTGCACAACAAATACAACCGATACAATAGCAACAACAATGATAATAATTTTTAACATAGGGAGTCTCAACGAAAGTGATAATGATAAGTTCTAATTTTTATTTGGATTATAAAGAATTGGACTGGTTGATTAATCAACGTAATAAAATCTAAGGTTATTCTAATCACTGTACTCATTCGGTGCCAGTGGAGACTTCTCCCCCGACATAAAGCCAGCGGCCTGATGTACGTTGAAAAACAGAAATTTCATGCATTATCTGAACATTTGGATTATCAGGTTCATAAAAGAACGCATTAAATTCTACGGTAGCTTTATCACCGTTTTGGTTGCTAGAGAGAACTTCCAGTTTTACCCATTCCACCGTTTTTTGAGAAAGATCCTTCGCATTTAATCCAGCAGAGGTTGCTGAAAACCATGTCGCCAGTAAATAGTCACCATAGCCACCCAGGGCGTATGCAGAATAACGAGAACGCATAAGTTGTTCCGGAGTTTTGGCGTTTAATTCTCCAGTTAGAAAACGGCCGCAGCATTTGTCGAAGGGCTTTTTGCGATTACAGGTGCAGAGATCAGTCATCATGTTCTTATTAGTTGTTTTGCGGAATTCCATTTAAGATCAGTCTGTAGTCATTAAAAATTTAGGCTGCTTATCGGTCAGTACACGGAGTGCCGCGTGTTTTACGAATTGAGTAATCGGTCTAGCGTTATTTTTATCAAATAATATTTTATTCGTCTTTCTTCGGTACCGCTCTGGTTTTACCCTCGTCATCAATCGCTACAAATACAAATTCACCTTCTGTTACTTTTGCCGGCTCATTGGTGGATTCGATGTTGATCCAGACCTCCACGCTGATGGTCATGGAGCTTCTCCCTGTTTCTATTAGATCGCAGTAGCAGCTGACGATGGCACCGACAGGCACTGAGCGTAAAAAGGCCATCCCGCTGATAGCTACGGTGGCGACGCGGCCTTTGGCAATGCGATGTGCAAGGATGGAACCACCAAGATCCATTTGTGACAGCATCCAACCACCAAAAATATCGCCATTGGCATTGGTATCTTTAGGCATAGCAATAGTTTGTAGGGTGAGGTCACCGTGAGGTTGTGGTGGGAGGTTGATGGCTGTCATGGGGAATTTCTCACATTATTTTGGGCTGTTTTTTAGTTTGATGCTTAGAACATCACAGAGGGTAGCCAGGTGGCAAGCGATGGCCAGAATGCCAACATAAACATCAGCAAAACCTGAATACCTATAAAAGGTATGACTCCGCGGTAAATATCGCCTGTTTTGACACTCGGTGGTGCTACACCTCGAAGGTAAAACAGTGCAAAACCAAAGGGTGGCGTCAAAAAGGAGGTTTGTAGATTAATAGCAATCATGATGCCGAGCCAAATAGGGTCAAGTCCCATGGCCAATAGGATAGGCCCCACAATGGGAACGACTACAAAGGTAATTTCAATAAAGTCGAGAATAAATCCAAGTAGGAATATGACTACCATAACCACAAGAGTCGCGCCGATGACTCCTCCAGGAAGGTCCTGAAATAATCCTTCTACGAGCTCTTCGCCACCAAAGCCTCGAAACACCAGAGAAAAGACCGCAGCACCAATCAAAATCAAAAAAATCATGGCGGTTACTTCGGTGGTTGAGCGGGCGATATCTCTCAACCGTGCGATAGAAAGTTGTCCACGGGTAATGGCCAGTAGGGTTGCGCCTAGAGCTCCAACCCCTGCCGCTTCGGTCGGTGTGGCTACACCACTTAAAATTGAACCCAGCACGGTGATAATTAAGACGACAGGAGGTAGCAGGCTTCTCAGCAGACGAAAAACACTAACACTGCGGTCATCATCTACATTGGCAACAGGAGCCATCTCTGGTTTGAGGCGGGAAACAATCACTAAATAGCCGATATACATTGCCACCAATAGCAAGCCTGGAATAATAGCCCCCATAAATAAATCACCAATAGACATGGTTTTGGGGGTAAAGATGCCCATAGAGAGTTGGGCTTGCTGGTAGGCGTTGGAGAGAATATCGCCTAACAATACTAGGGCAATGGAAGGAGGAATGATTTGCCCTAATGTGCCCGTGGCACAAATAGAACCTGTAGCCAGTGAGGGTGAATAACCACGTTTTAGCATGCAGGGTAAGGACATTAACCCCATGGTGACCACGGTGGCTCCGACAATGCCGGTGCTGGCGGCCAATAACATACCGACTATAACCACTGAGATCCCGAGGCCACCTTTAAATTTTCCAAACAGCAGCGACATACTGTCGAGTAAATCTTCTGCCAGTTTCGATTTTTCCAACATGACACCCATTAATACGAACAAGGGCACGGCGATCAGTGTGGTGTTATCAATAGTCCCATAGAGTCGGTTGGGTAAAGCGTGGAGAAAGGCCATATCGAAATGGCCGGTCATATTTCCGATGAGAGCAAACCATAGCGCAGTACCCGCCAGGGAAAATGCTACGGGATAACCTGCCATTAACGTCAGGCAAACGACGGCAAACATGAGCAGGGGGATATATTCAATCATTAGACTATTCCTTCCAGATGCTCACCGGTGTGTTCACCACCAAGCCCAAAAAAGAACAGTAGATTCTTGATAATTTCTGCAACCCCTTGAAGCAGAATGGTCGCAGGCATTACCAGTAACAGGGTTTTTAGCAGATAGACCCAAGGTAATCCTTGTGCTTCTTTGGAAACCTCACTGACAGCCCAGCTGTTGGCGACATAGTCCCAGCTGAAGATCAAAATTAGGATACAGACGGGTATTAGAAACAGTAAGGCACCTAGTGCATCGACTAATGCCTGCCCGCGAAGACTAAATTTTTGGTACAGAATATCGACCCGTACATGCCCTCCCCGTTTCAAGGTGTAGGCAGCGCCGAGCAGAAATACCACTGCATGCATATAGGTAACGGATTCTTGCAGTGCAATGGAGCCTGTTTCGAGAAAGTAGCGCATCACCACTACAGTGCACGTGATAGCCATCATTCCCAGTGTGAGCCAGGCGATAATTCGGCCCATCCACTCGGTGAAACAGTCGATTCCCCGTGCCAGTTGTTCCAGAAGATAGATAAGAGTGTGGGTCATGTCAGATAGTATTTTTATTATGCATGATAAAGAAGCTGCTTATTATACGTTCAATATCGGTGGGGCACACACAGGCAGGTATCTTGTCATATTACTGTCATTATCTGTGGCTAGTATGGGTTCTACTGTTAAAAGACAAAGCCTTGGAGGCAAAAGTGAAAAACACCCATAAATTAGCAATTGCTGGCGCTGCGATGGCGTTGACGATGGCAAGCACTACCGTATTGGCCGCTGCACGCGACTACGTCAGTGTTGTTGGATCTTCTACCGTTTATCCATTTGCTACTGTTGTGGCCGAGCGTTTCGGTAAGACCACCGGTAGCGCTACCCCAAAAATTGAGTCGACGGGCTCTGGTGGCGGCATGAAATTATTTTGTTCAGGTCTTGGTACAGGCCATCCTGATATAACAAATGCTTCGCGTCGCATGAAGCCTTCTGAATATAAATTGTGTCAGAAGAATGGTGTAACTGAGGTTATTGAAGTATTGATTGGTTACGACGGCATTGTCGTTGCTAATTCCAAAGCCAGTAAATCGATGAACTTGACTCGCAAAGATCTATTCCTTGCATTGGCTTCTCAGGTTCCCGGTGCAGATGGCAAGTTGATTGCCAACCCGTATAACACTTGGAAAGATGTTAACCCGACACTGCCAAACACTAAAATTGAAGTGCTTGGGCCGCCCCCTACGTCTGGTACTCGTGATGCTTTTGTTGAGCTGGGCATGGAAGGTGGTGCAAAGAAATTTGCCGATTTGAAAGCACTTCGCGGTTCAGCGGATGCTAATGAAATAAAAACATTAATGGGAAAACTTGGTATTCCTGCTAGTGTCTTCAACAAGAAAGGCAAGAAAGTATTTCAAGCCGTTGCTCACGCGATTCGTGAAGATGGTCATTACATAGAAGCCGGTGAGAATGACAACTTGATTGTTCAGAAGCTGGAAGCTAACCCTGATGCCCTAGGCATCTTCGGTTTTTCCTTCTTGGATCAAAACAGTGATAAGGTTCAGGGCTCAACCGTTGAAGGCGTAGAGCCAGCGTTTGAAACCATTGCTAATAAGTCATACCCTATCTCTCGTCCACTGTACTTCTACGTGAAAAAAGCACATATGGGTGTTGTGCCTGGTATCGAAGGATACTTGGCCGAGTTCAGTAGCGAAAAAGCTTGGGGTGAAGAGGGTTACCTAGCTGAAAAAGGTATGATTCCGATGCCAGCGGAATTACGTGGTCAATATGCTGCTGCCATCAAGGGCAAGCAGTCAATGACAGGTGAAGAACTTAAATAGTTCGACCAATAGCGGTATTCTCCCACTTGCCGTTATTAATTAGGGCCTGACATTAGTCAGGCCCTCCCTGTCTCTGGGTCTTAAGGTTTTAGGGGTAAAGTTTTAAGTATCTCAGTATCAATGTCGGGTTCTTGAAATTTTTAGTGTTAGACGTGTTGGGTAACAAAAAATAGGTTAGTGAAACAGTAATGCAGACAACCAACTTGTTAATTGTTCTTCTTGGGCTCAGTGCGATTGCTTTCTATCTGGCACGAGGGCGTTCGGTGACGCTCGCTCAGCCACTTGGCGGTATTCGCCACCTTCATTCGCTGCCTTTTTTCTATGGTATGCGCGCGGCTATTTGGTGTGCATTGCCCTCTTTAGCGTTGCTTGTGGCGTGGCTTTTATTTGATGAGCATATTATCAGTACGCTGCTCCTTGGTGGGCTGCCGGAAGGGCAACGGCCGACATCAGCAGCAGAGCATAATCTACTATTAAATAGTATTGAAAATATTGCCAGCGGTGCTCTTAGTGCTGAAGCGGCTGAGCCCTCTTTGGTGGCGGCGTCAGAAGTACTGAAAAGCTTGCGCGGTACAGCGCGAAATTTAGTGACAGCCGTAGTGTTGTCCCTAGCTGTTATCGGTATGGGTTGGGGCTGGGTCAAGGTTTCACCCAAACTGCGTGCTCGTCAACAAGTGGAGCGTGTGTTTAAGGGGCTATTACTGGCCTGTGCTTGTGTGGCGATTTTTACCACACTCGGCATTTTGCTCTCGGTACTGTTTGAATCCTTTCGGTTTTTCCAGGCAGTACCTGCCTCTGAGTTTTTGTTTGGCACGGAATGGAGCCCGCAAATGGCCATCCGTAGCGATCAGGTAGGTTCATCAGGTAGTTTCGGTGCCATTCCTCTGTTTGTGGGCACCCTGCTGATTTCATTTATTGCCATGTTGGTGGCGGTGCCTGCGGGTTTGATGTCTGCTATTTACCTCGCCGAGTACGCTGGTCCGAAAGTACGGGGTTTTGCCAAGCCAACCCTTGAAATTTTGGCAGGGATTCCGACCGTGGTGTATGGGTTTTTTGCCGCATTGACGGTTGCTCCTTTTCTTCGTAATGTCGGTGAAGGTGTGGGTCTGGAAGTTTCGTCAGAAAGCGCGTTGGCTGCGGGTTTGGTGATGGGGGTCATGATTATCCCATTTATTTCATCATTGGCTGATGATGTTATCAATGCGGTACCGCAAAGTATGCGTGATGGTTCGTTAGGCTTGGGTGCCACACGCTCGGAAACGATTAAGAAAGTTATTTTCCCCGCAGCCCTGCCGGGCATTGTCGGTGGTGTTTTACTGGCGGTTTCTCGTGCTATTGGAGAGACCATGATTGTGGTGATGGCCGCTGGTCTGGCAGCTAAATTAACGGCTAACCCCCTAGATACCGTGACCACTGTAACGGTGCAAATTGTTACTTTATTGGTGGGTGATCAAGAATTTGATAGCCCCAAAACCCTCGCGGCCTTTGCTTTGGGCCTGATGCTGTTTGTTGTCACACTAGTGCTTAATTTTATAGCGCTGCGTGTTGTGAAGAAATACCGGGAACAATATGACTAATTTGAACCGAACTGCTCGCGAAGAGCAGATTCAGCGCGGCCTGGCAAAGCGTTACCGAGCAGAGAAGCGTTTTCAGCTCTACGGTGCTATGGCGATTATTTTTGGTCTGATGTGTGTGGCGTTGCTGTTTACTGACATTATTAGTAAAGGCTACAAGGCTTTTCAGCAAACCTATATTCAACTGGAGGTAACCTATGATGCTGAGGTTTTGGGTATCACGGACCTTGGTGATCCGAAGCAAGTGTCTTTGGGGGACTTCCAGGGAATAGTAAAAGCTGGGTTAAAAAACCGGTTTGCAGAGGTGGCGGGTCGTAAAGCCAAACGAGAGTTGTATGGATTAATTAGCAATGGTGCTGGCTATACCTTGCGCGACAGGTTGGTGGCAAACCCAGCATTACTCAATAAGACGGAAACGCTGTGGTTGGTGGCCGATGATGATATTGACACGTATTACAAATCGGTTGGCAGTGCCGACGGCGCGTTTACGGGCCGGATGAGTGAACAGCGACAGGGTTGGGTTGAACAATTGGCTCAATCGGGTCATGTGGAAATGCGCTTAAATCGCAATTTCTTTACCCACGGTGATTCACGAGAGCCTGAGTTGGCAGGTATTCGTGGTGCGGCCATGGGGTCATTGCTTACTCTCATTATTACTATTTCCTTATCTTTTCCTATTGGTGTTGCTGCCGCGGTTTACCTCGAAGAATTTGCCCCAAGCAACCGTTGGACGGATCTTATTGAGGTGAACATCAATAACCTCGCAGCGGTACCGTCCATCATTTTTGGTTTGTTGGGCCTGGCAATTTTTATTAACTTTTTTCATGTGCCGCGCTCCGTCCCTGTGGTCGGGGGACTGGTGCTCACGCTGATGACATTGCCGACCATTATCATTTCAAGCCGCGCTGCGATTAAGGCGGTCCCGCCATCGATTCGAGAAGCCGCCATTGGTGTTGGGGCATCACCGATGCAAGTCGTGTTGCACCATGTCTTACCACTGGCTATGCCGGGTATGTTGACGGGAGCGATTATTGGTATGGCCCAGGCATTAGGTGAAACGGCTCCCCTGCTGATGATTGGTATGGTGGCTTTTATTGTGGACGTTCCTGGTGGTTTTACCGACCCTTCTACAGTTTTGCCGGTACAAATTTTCCTCTGGGCTGATAGCCCGGAGAGGGCCTTTGTAGAGAAAACCTCGGCAGCCATTATGGTGTTGCTGGCCTTTTTGATATTAATGAACACCTTGGCCGTCGTGCTCCGTAAGCGATTAGAGCGTCGTTGGTAGTGTCAGCTTAAAAGGTGAATAATGGCGAACAGAATGGTAATGAACATAGCAGTTGATATGCCCGCAGAGTTATTGCAACCAAAAGAAGGGAAAATGGAAACGACCTATCCGGAAAACAGCATTGGGGTACCACTGATAGAAAACCCAAAAATGTCCATGCGAAATGTGGATGTTTTCTATGGTGATAAACAGGCTATCTACAACGTCAATGTGGATATTGGTAAGAATGAAGTCATTGCGATGATTGGCCCTTCGGGTTGTGGTAAATCTACCTTCCTTCGCAGTATTAATCGTATGAATGATACGGTTGAAAGCTGTCGTGTGAGCGGACAATTAACGCTGGACGGTGAAGATATTTATTCATCGAAAATGGATCCTGTCGCCTTGCGCGCAAAGGTGGGCATGGTGTTTCAAAAACCAAATCCATTTCCCAAGACGATTTATGACAATGTGGCCTATGGCCCACGCTTGCATGGATTGGCAAGTCGTCGTGCGGAAATGGATGAAATTGTTGAACTCAGCCTCACTCGTGCGGGTTTATGGGTAGAAGTAAAAGATCGTCTTGACCAGCCGGGTACAGGGCTTTCTGGTGGCCAGCAACAGCGATTGTGTATTGCTCGTGCCATTGCTATCAGTCCGGAAGTTATCCTGATGGATGAACCCTGTTCGGCACTTGATCCTATTGCGACAGCAAAAATTGAAGAGCTCATAGCTGAGCTGTCACAGAATTACACCATTGCCATTGTGACCCACTCAATGCAGCAGGCGGCGCGTGTTTCCAACCGTACGGCGTATTTCCATTTAGGTCATTTGGTTGAAGTTAACGAAACAGAAAAAGTGTTTACTGCGCCGGAACATCAACTCACCGAAGCCTACATTACCGGCCGCTTTGGTTAATCCGGGTCATTAGCAGAACTAATCGCAGAGCTAATAGTAGAGTTATACCAGGAGTACACAATGGATAAGTTACAGCTTGATAAACACATATCGAAGCAGTTTAACGATGATTTGGAAGAAATTAAAACCAGTATGCTCGAAATGGGTGGCTTGGTTGAAAAACAAGTCGGCGATGCGATTCGGGCGTTGGAGGATGCTGACAGCTCATTGGCTGAGCGAGTCATCGAGGTTGAGTCGCAGATCGATGAGATGGAAATGGATATTGATGAAACCAGCATCACGCTGATAGCTCGTCGGCAGCCTGCGGCAAGTGATCTACGTTTAGTGATTGCGGTAACCAAAACTATACGAGACCTAGAGCGTATTGGCGATGAGGCACAGAAAATAGCCAAAATGGCCATCAAGTTATCTGAAGAGGGTAATGCGCCTCGCGGTTATATGGAAGTCCGCCATATTGGTAACTGTGTTCGTAAGATGCTTAACGATTCACTTGATGCTTTCTCTCGATTTGATGCAGAAGCCGCTATTGCTACCATGCACGACGACAAACAAGTGGACATGGATTACAAATCGGCGGTTCGGGAAATGATCACCTATATGATGGAAGATCCTCGCAGTATTTCTCGCTCCATGAATATTCTCTGGGCGCTTAAGTCATTAGAGCGTGTGGGCGATCATGCTAAGAATATCTGTGAACAAGTCGTTTATTTGGTACAGGGCAGAGATATTCGTCATAGAAATTTAGACAAACCCTTTTAAGCGATAGGTAAAGGCTCTTTCTGAAGGAAGGAGCCCTTCCTGCATAAGCACAAAAAAACCGGAGAAACTTTCCGGTTTTTTTGTGCTCGGTTAGCCCTTAAACTGAGTCAGATATGAATAGCTAAACATCCGGGAGTTATCTTAGTGAAAGAATTGTTCAAAAAGAATGTTGAGTGGGCTGATTCAGTCAAAAAAAGAAACCCTACTTTTTTTGAACAACTTTCCAAGCAGCAGGCGCCGGAGTACTTATGGATAGGTTGTTCCGATAGTCGTGTTCCGGCCAATGAAATTGTTGGTCTGATGCCTGGGGAATTATTTGTTCACCGTAATGTGGCTAATTTGGTGGTACACAGTGACCTTAATTGTCTGTCTGTGCTTCAGTATGCGGTGGAATATCTTAAGGTGAAGCATGTGATTGTTTGTGGTCATTATGGCTGTGGCGGAGTAAGGGCATCTGTAGAAAAAAAGCGGCTGGGACTTATCGATAACTGGTTGCTCAATGTTCACGATGTGCAATACCTTCATCAGGCGTACCTTAAGGAAGGTAAAGAGACGAGTGAGGTTGTTAATCAGGTTTGTGAGCTCAATGTTACTGAGCAAGCGGTCAATGTTTGTCAGACAAATATTGTTAAAGACGCGTGGGCTCGGGGCCAGAGTCTGATGGTACACGGTTGGATTTATAGTATTGCGGATGGCGTGTTAAAAGATTTGGGGATGAATATCGCCAACCCCGAAGAGATGCGCTCCAAATACGATACGGCAGTAAAAAATATTCAAGAGCGTTATACCTAACACTCGGCATATCTTCTTAAAGGCACATTCATGGCAGGTTCTCAGGGAATGATTAGTCTGGTGATTAAAGAGCAAATAGCTTGGATTACGCTGGAAAATCCCTCAAAACATAATTCGCTAGCCGTGGCAGATATCGGGCTTTTCATCTCACACCTTGAGCTTGTGGGAGACTCTGCCGATATCCGGGTATTGGTAGTGACCGGTACTGGGGATAAAACATTTTGTGCTGGAGCTTCACTTGACCAAATGTCGAGCGGAGATATGAGCGGTGAACAATTTCAGCTGCTTACTGACAGATTAGCTGATATGTCGATACCTACTATCTGTGCATTGAACGGAAGTGTGTATGGGGGCGGCGCTGAAATTGGCATATGTTGTGATATCAGAGTGGGTGTAACAGGTATGAAATTGCTTGTGCCTGCGGCTCGTTTTGGTCTTTGGCTATCCATTAAACGGAATAGGTCGCTACGTTCGTCGTCTAGGCGTCAGTACGGCAAAGCGGCTACTCATTTCGGCTGAAACATTAGACGAAAAAGCTCTATTGTCATTGGGCTATTTGACCCACTTGGTTGAGGGGCATGAGTTAATTAAGACAGTAGAAAAAATGGCTGAATCTATCAGTAAACTTGCCCCTCTTGCTGTGTCCTCTATGAAAAAAATTTGTGATCAAATAGCCGATGGTTCACTCTGTGAACAAGAGGCGTTGGCGCTCATTCAGATGTGCCAAAAATCAAATGATCTTCAGGAAGGGTTGCGCGCTGTTGCAGAAAAACGCCCACCAGTTTTTACTGGAAATTGATCATCACTCTTAAAATTAAACCCCTACTGCGTGTTTAAAATGGAGGAGTAAATCAACCTTCAGCCAACCTAAATAATGTCGTATTGCCCCCTCTTGCGATGAGGTTTTCGGTGCGTGTTTTTTCAGTGGCAAAGCGATATAAATAATGAGGCCCTCCAGCCTTTGGTCCCGTGCCGGATAGTCCACATCCGCCAAAAGGATTGGTGCCAACCACGGCACCAATCATATTGCGATTGATGTAAGTATTGCCCACCAACGTATGCTTAAAGATGTAATCAGAGAAAGCCTGAATGCGACTATGGACTCCCAAGGTTAAACCATAACCGCTGTCATTAATCTGCTCTAGTACATCATCTAGCTCGTTGGCTGGGTATCGAATTACATGGAGAATAGGCCCAAATATTTCCTCGGAAAGTTGCCTCAAAGAATCTATTTCAAAAATATGAGGTGCTACAAAATAGCCACTCTGATGTTCATCCTCCAGGGTTATTTTGGCTACCAAGTGGGCATCCTTCGTCATTTTTTTGATGTGATCCAGTAATGTTTGCTGTGCTTTTTCATCAATCACCGGGCCAATATCAGTACTTAATTTGGCCGGATTTCCGACTCGATAACATTGCAATGCACCCGATAGCATGGTCAAAATATCATCAGCTATCTCCTCTTGAAGATAGAGAACTCGGAGAGCAGAGCAGCGTTGACCAGCACTAAAAAAAGCCGATTGGATGACGTCATCAACCAATTGTTCCGGTAGTGCCGTGGAGTCAGCGATCATTACATTCTGCCCTCCAGTCTCTGCTATTAGAGGAACAATGGGGCCGTCTTTGTTGGCGAGTTGTTGCTGAATCAACTTGGCTGTTTTGATGGATCCGGTAAACGCGACACCAGAAATCTGATGGTTGGTGAGCGCTAACTTACCCGTAATCCCTCCAGTACCAGTGATCAGTTGAAGAGCATCAACGGGTACTCCCGCTCGAAGAAAAAGCTGTGTAGCGAACGTTGCGACCAAAGAAGTGCTTTCAGCAGGCTTGGCTACGACGGTATTGCCAGCTGCAAGTGCAGCTACAATTTGCCCGGTAAAAATAGCCAGAGGAAAATTCCAGGGACTAATACAAAGAAAGACCCCTCGGCCATGAAGGCTTAATAGGTTCTGTTCTCCTGTCGGCCCGGGCAGTTCTATGGGGCTAGAAAAGTGCTGATGGGCTTGCTCGGCATAATAGCGACAGAAATCGATGGCCTCACGAATCTCCGATATGGCATCCCGGATTGTCCGTCCAGCTTCAGACGTAATCAGAGCGACCAAGGTTGGTTTTTGTTGTTCCAAAGCATCGGCAATTTTGTTTAGAAGCTCCGCCCGTTTTTTTCCTCCCAGGGCATCCCACTCTGGTTGTGCTGCGTCTGCCGTAATGAAGGCCTGCTCAATATCATTGGCGTTGGCATGGGTGCAGTAACCAACAACATGGTTTCGATTGGACGGCGATAAAACGGTAACAATGTGTTCCGTGTTTTGTTTTCGTTCCGTCGAGGAGTAATCGGAAGCTAAGGAATGATGGGCTCCAGATCGATGACCCTTAACAATAGAATGACCCTCGTACTGTTGTTCCAATGCTGGAGTCATTGGCTCAAGTAACGACTCGACTGATAGGGGGTTGTTAAGGTCAACTCCGAGTGAATTTTGTCGTTGTTCTCCAGTGTGAATATACAGGTTTGGAGGCTTTGGAATATGCGGGTGGCGATGGGGTGTAACAGACAAAACTTGTGGCTCAATTTCTTGAACTAATGTGTCTATTGGCACATGTTCATCGAGGAACCGATTGATGAAAGAACTGTTCGCGCCATTTTCTAAAAGTCTTCTTACAAGGTAAGGTAAAAGTTCTCGATGTTTGCCAATCGGGGCATAAACTCGAACAGGAGGAATCGAAAAATTCTCACTTTTTTCTGAGCATTTTTGTTGTTGTAGAGACAACTGTTGATAGAGTGTTTGGTACAACAATTCGCCCATACCATGAAGTCGCTGAAACTCAAATTTAGCTTCTCCGGAAATTGCCAAAATCATTGCTAGGGTATGGGCATTATGGGTAGCAAATTGAGGATAAATAGCCTGGGGAGATGAGAGCAATATTTGAGCACAATGCTGGTAACAGAGATCGGTATTTACCTTGCGAGTGAACACTGGGTAATCCGTCATACCCTGTTCCTGGGCATATTTAATTTCGGCATCCCAATAGGCGCCTTTTACTAATCTGACCATCAAACAGCGATGAGTTTCTTCGGCCAACTTGATCAACCAGCGGGCAACCCAAGGTGCCCTCTTTTGATAGGCCTGTAATACAAAGCCGAGTCCTTGCCACTGTGATAACGCTGGATCTCGCGCCAAGGTCTCAAAAATATCTAGAGAAAGATCAAGTCGACGTGCTTCTTCAGCATCTAGACTGAGACCAATATTGTAGTGCTTGGCGCAGATGGCCAGCTCTCGTATGCGGAATAACAGAAGAGACATGACGCCAGCTTGTTGGGCATATTCATACCGCGGGTACAAGGCAGAGAGCTTGATGGAGATACCGTTGGCTAAATACACATCATTGGCATTATTGTTCTGGCCGATACATTCAATGGCGTTGGCATAGGCATCGAAATAGCGCTGGGCATCTGCTTCAGTTCTGGCGCCTTCACCTAACATATCAAAGGAAAAGCACTTGTTGGGTAAGGTCTTATCAAAAGCGAGTTTATTGTTAATGACGTTTTCGATCGTACTACCCATCACATATTGATTACCCAGAATACGCATGGCTTGAAGCACGGCTTTTCGAACAATTGGTTCGCCCAAACGGTTGATGAGGGTTTGTAACCAACCTTGAGGGTTATCGGTCATGACCGATTCCAGAGGAAGTATTTGGCCCGTTAGCATCAACCCCCATATGGACGCATTCACAAACAGTGACTCCGAGTGTCCCCGATGGCTGCCCCAATCACCTTCTTGAATTTTTTCGGCAATCAATTTGTCAGCGGTGGCATCATCAGGTACCCGTAACAGAGCTTCTGCCAGACACATCAGGGCTATCCCTTCATTATTGGATAGACCAAACTCTTGTAGGAAAGCGTCCAGAGAGCCTTTGTTATGATGTAGTTGTCGACATTGATGAACAAGTTGGCGGGCCAGCGCCAACGCCAACGCCTCTTGTTGAGTGTTGGGAGAGATAGAGCTGTTGGCTATTAACTGTTCGACACAAAGATGCTCATCTTGGTGTGTTGTGTTTTGAATCTGTAATCGAATGCGTGTCAGTGACATAGGTTAAGGATCCTCCCACTGTGTCAAAACAGTCAAGCTCCTTTAGTATGGTTTGATATGGCCAAAGATGACCATATTTTTTTATGTTGGACTTGTGAGACAAAAACGGAAGGATGCCTGACTTTTATCGTTGAGATTTAGTGTACTACTCCAGTATACAAACCTGATCAAAATCGAAGCGTTTGCCCCTATCATGGATTTTTTCATTCGTCCCATAACCGATGTTGACCAAAAAATTCGATTGCCAGCCATTGTCGAAAAAAAAGATTTCATCGGTTTTTACATTATCGAACCCTGACATGGGGCCACAATCCAGACCTAAGGCTCGTGCGGCCATAATCAGCCAAGCGCCTTGGAGTGTGCCATTTCGAAAGGCTGTTTCACGGGAAAGCGCCTCATCGTTAGCAAACATTTGATCTACCCCGGGCATATGAGGAAAAAGTTCGGGCAAATGAGTGTAGAACTTAGGGTCATGGGCCACGATGACCGTGACCGGAGCTGAAAGCGTTTTTTCGTGATTGCCTTCAGCGAGGGCTGGCAATAATTTTTGCTTTGAGCAGGGAGTGGTGAGAAATACAAACCGGGCAGGGAGAGTGTTCATGCTGGTAGGTCCCATCACGGTTAAATGATAGATCTGACGCAAGGTGTCGGCGGCGATGCCTTTATCCTGCCAGCTACTGTACGTGCGAGCCTCGGTAAAAAGTTGTTTGATAACTTGGTCATTAATACTGTTCATTTGCTTATCTCCTCTCATGCCTTCTATATTTCAGCATGCTCATTTGGAATGATGAAGGTTTGCGAAAATAGTTCTCAGGGCAGTAAGACGGTGCCCTTAAATACTCTCACCCCTAACTGACACATGACGCTGTAAAGCAAAACTGCCATTACCTTGAAGGGCGATAACTGCAGAAGCAATAGCTAGAAAAAGGGGGTATTCCCAGCCTCCGCCAGCACTACTGAATACCCAGCCCGCACCGAAATGCGCCCATGTGGCACCGAGAGCGATTGGGATAAGCCCCAGTGCAGCCCAGCGGGAATAAAAACCAACGATTAACGCAATGCCTCCAATGGCTTCTGCTGCAAAGGTGACATAGGCCAAGATACCGGGTAAGCCAAGGCTTTCAAAGAAGCCGGCAGTGCCTGGCAGGGTGAATACGACTAATTTTAAGTAAAGACTGTGTGCAATAAAAATGATTCCTAAGCTTATGCGTAATAAGGCAGTGCCATGATTAGAATAGTTGTTCATCGGTTGTCTCCTGTGAATTGATTTGACGACGGGCAGTATGGTTGTTGCAATAAAGAAATAAAATCAGTGATAATTGAAAGCTATTTTTGCATTAATGCAAACGATGACAATGTTTGTTCTGGCCTTGAGTGGTATTGAATCAAATTGTGATGATGATCGGGTGAGTTAGAGTGATATTAAGCTTGGGTAATCATGGATAACTGGGATGATCTGCGATATTTTCATGCTGTAGCCGAAGCGGGTAGCCTGAATGGGGCCTGTAAAAGCTTGGGTGTAAATCATTCAACGGTATTTCGGCGAATAAATTCGTTGGAAAGAAAGCTGGCAGTGCGCTTATTTGAGCGTAGGGATGCTCGATATATTTTGACAGGTTCAGGGGAATCACTATTAGCCCGTACCCTACAAATTACATCTGCTATTGATGAGGTAAACCGCTTTATTGTGGGTGGCGATCAAACGCTTGAAGGCTTAATACGTATCACCGCACCAGACGGTTTTGCCTATTACAGCTTGCCACCACTAATTGCAGAATTTACAGCATTGTATCCCGGCATCCATATCCAGCTGTTAGCCAGTAGTGATGATTTTAATCTCTCACGGTTGGAGGCAGATATCGCATTGCGGTCAACATCCTCTCCCCCGGAACATTTGGTGGGGCGGAAGCTATATACCATGCCGTGGAATTTGTATGGCAGCCCAAAATTTTTCAGTAAATCTATGGGTCGTTTTGGCATTCGTCAGCTGGCCAATTACCCGTTAATTGGTCCTGAACGTGCCTTGCTGAGGCTAAAGCCCATGCAGTGGCTAGAAAAACATGCAGATAAATTAAATTTTCCGGCCCGAGCTAATACGTTTCTGGGGATGGCAGCCTTAGCCAGAGAGGGTGTGGGGTTGGCGCTATTGCCTGCTGATGTGGCTGTGGGTTTACAGGAGGTGGCTTCCTTGGAGCGTCAGTTTGAATCAGATATTTGGTTGCTCACACATCCGGATTTGAGGGGTAATGCCCGGGTGCGAACCTGCATGCAGTTTTTGGCAGACAGGCTCACACCATACCCGTAAGTATCAGTCGGGCACCTGCACTTTAACCACCTGTACTCGGTATTTCGCAATTTCTGCAGCTTCCTTGAAGGGGCCGATAGGGGTTTTGATGGTGCTTTGTTTTCCCGGTTCTAGCTGGCTGGGGCCCCTCAGGCTGGAGGTGCTACCCACCAGGAAAGCATTGGCCATCTCCGAAAGCTCTAATTGCACGTCGGTAACGGTAACGGGGCTGTTGTTTTTAACAACGATACTTAAGTAGCCATTATCTCCAAGGAAGACCTTGCTCAAAATGTACTTGTGAGGTGCGGTGGCAAGCTCCAGTGTCGCGAGCTGCCCAGCAGCTTTTTCAGCAAGCACGCCACTACCTTGGGCAGCAACTTGAAAATACTGAATGGCCTGTTGCTTCTCGCCACCCTCCAGTGCGATTTCACCGAGGAAATAGCTGGCAGGTGGTGTCGGTAAAAGTTGTTGGCTTTTTTCAAGATCCGCTTTGGCGCTGGTTTTGTTTCCTTGCTCAAAGCGTAATATTCCGCGATAAAGATAAGGACTGAATAAATCAGGGTTCTTTCCAATAGCACTGGTAAAGGCTTTTTCTGCATTAGCTGGGTTTTTATTCATTTGCCAAGCGTGACCACGAAGCTCCCAAAAAGAACTTTCGTTGGGCTGTATTTTGATGGCTTTATCCAATTGAGCTAACGCTTTATTGCCATCTTTTGCATTCAGTGCATTTATGGCCTCAGTTTCTGCAGCATAGGCTGGTTTGTCACGTTTAATTTGGGCAATTTTACTTTGATAGCGGTCGCGATTCTGGACACCCTTTGGCAAAGATGCCGCCTTGATACGGTTTGCGTCTACTCGCTCTTGGGAAGGTGGATGACTAGCAAACAAACCACTAAAAAAATCTTGCTGACGCCCTTCACTCAATTTCACAAAAGCTTCTTGTACTCTAACGCCGCCGTAAGGGTCATAACCAGCCTTAGCTAGATATTCCATACCATAGGCATCGGCCTCAAGTTCATCTCCACGTCCATATTTCGCCGTCCAAGCAGCCGCGCCAACTTGTGCAGCTTGTGAGCCAACCTCGCCCAAGCCATAACTGCTTCCTAGTGCACTAACTGCAGCGGCACCAAGGCCAATGAAGGTTCCTCGGGTCATTTGTGCAGCACTGTGACGGGCCGCAGCATGTACAATTTCATGACCTAACACGGCGGCTAGTTCAGATTCATCGTCTAAATGAAGCAGCAACCCACGGTTAACCGCGATTTTCCCTCCGGGTAATGCCCATGCATTGGGGGTAGAATTGTTCAGTAGCACGAATTCATAGGGGAGATTTGGACGGTCACTAACTACGGCCAGTTTTTTACCAATCTCACTGATATAAACCTGTAGGTCAGGATCAATATAATAGAGGCCGCCCTGTGATTGTTGGCTTGGGGCATAGTTATTGGTGCCGATAGCAATTTCCTGTTCCGCGGAAACCAATGAAAATTCCGTGGCGCCAGTGACGGGATTTACCGAACAACCGGTAAGCGTGCAAGCCAGAGCGATAATGGTGAGAGAAAGTTTTAACATCCGGTTCATAAAAATCCCTTCAGGCTGGAAAATTGAAATGAGTATAATGAACAACCTACATGTGTAAACGTTTTAAACTTAGATTTGTTGAATTAGATAAAGCGATCCCAACAATATTAAGTTTTTAGTGATAGCCAGCTAAGCCAAGTAATCAGTGTGACAGGAATAAAGGTGCACCTATGTTAGTGGTAATTTCTCCAGCAAAAACCCTGGACTATGAAACACCCGCCACAACGGAAGCCCACAGCTTGCCGGACTACCTGAACGATTCTATAGAATTGATCTCGCAACTTAGACAGCTTTCTCCTCCAGAAGTCTCTGAGTTGATGGGAATCAGTGAAAAATTAGGTGATCTCAACTTTGGTCGCTTTCTCAACTGGCAGCCAGAGTTTACATCAGACAATGCCAAACAAGCGGTATTGGCTTTTAAAGGTGATGTATACACCGGCTTGGATGCGGAAAAGTTGTCAGAAAAAGAGTTGGTGTGGTCTCAGGATCACTTGCGAATTTTATCGGGGCTCTATGGTTTGTTGCGCCCCTTAGATTTAATGCAGCCCTATCGATTGGAGATGGGTACAAAATTACCGAATAAGAAAGGAAAAAATCTTTATGACTTTTGGGGTAACAAAATTACCGATGGTTTAAATCAGGTGCTCGTTGAAACGGGCAGCCAAGTATTGGTCAACCTGGCCTCAAATGAGTATTTTAAATCGGTTAACCGCAGCAATTTAAATGCAGATGTGATCACCCCGGTTTTTAAAGATTGGAAAAATGGTCAATATAAAATCATCAGCTTTTATGCCAAAAAGGCAAGAGGACTAATGAGTCGTTACATTATAAAAAATAAAATAACTGATCCAGAGAAGCTAAAGCAATTTGATGTGGCGGGTTATACCTATAATGCTGCGATGTCATCAGCCCGTGAATGGATATTTACACGAGAGGAAACAACATAGGAGTCAAAAATGTCAGAACAAAAACCCTTTTCTCAGGCTTGTGAAAACAATAAGAAAGCTATTTTGGATGTATTGCTTCGCGTATTTTCTGATCGACAAAAAGTGTTTGAGGTGGGAAGTGGCACCGGGCAGCATGCTGTTTATTTTTCTCCAAAATTACCAAACCTGGTTTGGCAAACTGCCGACCTGGAAGTTAATCATCGGGGTATCAATGCTTGGATAAATGAGTTTCCAACTGAAAATATAAGGCCTCCACTAACCCTTGATGCAGACCACCCTCCTTGGCCATATAGTCCAGTTGATGCTGTATTTACGGCAAACACTTGTCATATTATGGCTTGGTCTTCAGTGATAAATATGTTTTCTGGGCTAGATACACTACTTGCTCGTAATGGTATTTTGGCGATTTATGGCCCTTTCAATTACGGTGGTAAATTTACCAGCGAAAGTAACGAACGATTTGATCAGTGGTTAAAACAGCAAGCGCCACATCAAGGCATTAGGGACTTCGAAGCAGTTAATCAGTTAGCAGAAAAAATTGGATTTAAGTTGAAAGAAGATAATACGATGCCAGCTAATAACAGATTGTTAGTATGGGAAAGAGAGTAATAATTCAGTGCTGTGTCTGGTGAAATTCAGTTTTGTAAGACAATCGAAAAAATAGTTTAGTGATGATTTTTTTGTTGGAAAAATAAAATGAAACGTGATTGGGATTTGATTAGACGTATTTTGTTAGAGATAGAAAATTCTCCAGATATGGAGACCTTTCTTAATTTTTCTGAAAGTGGTTATCTTTATACAAATAATTTAAAAGACTATGAAAAAGAACAAATTATTTATCATATACAGCTTCTTGTTAACGCTGGATTTATCAGTACAAACGCGGATCTCTATGGTGAACAGGAAATAACAGGGCTTAGTTGGAAGGGGCATGAGTATGCAGAAAAACTAAGAGATACAGCCCGATGGGAAATGATAAAATCATATATTTCTGAGAAAGGATTGGATCTGGGAAGTGATACCATCATGTCTTTAATACGAAAGGGTATCAATAAAATAATTGATGGTGATAAGTGAATTTTAAGTTTTTACATGACAGGAAAGTGAAATGAAATATTTTAAGCCTGCAATATTGTCAATATTTATTATGTTTTTTGTAAGCAATTCTTTTGCGGATAAAACGAAAACAGCGTTATCGATTGAATACCTAGAGCTAACCAAAACAAAACAGGTATTCGAAACTACAATTGATACATACGTGAATCAGCTAAATGCAAAAAACCCGCAGTTAGATAAAAGTCAACTAAGAGCATTTTTTGATTTATACATGGGCTGGGGTGTTCTTAAAGACCCGGCGATAAAAATTATATCGAACAGTTTTTCTGAGTCTGAGTTAAAAGGAATAAACGAATTTTTTAAATCAGAAAATGGAAGAGCGCTAGCAGATAAATCTCCTCATATATCCATGGAGATATCCAAGCTTATTAGTGGAAATCTTAATAAAGCATTTTCTGAGATGCGAAAAAATAGCAGCGAAAAATCAGAATAATAAAAAGCCCAAGATAAAGGCATGTCAGATACAGGTATTGATAGGCAGTGATATCAACGACCAGGTCCGCTATTTTTTCGTTTGGGGCGGTTGCTGCCCCGTCCCAGATATTAGCGAGCTATAGGAGTAATTTTTGATCCTTCCAGATTTAGGTTAAACATCAAACCTTTATTAGAAAAAACAAACCCAATTATAGATTGTTGTGCAGTATGGGTATCTATTTCAGCGCCGACTCCAACGGTTGCAATGGCAACGCTACCGTCTACACCGGCCTCCCAGCCATTACTGTTTTGGAATTGTTTTAGTGCCGCATCTGTCATGAAGAGGATAACTTGGGATTTCATTTGAGCTCCCAGTTGAAACCCAATAGAGCCTGCGGAAATGCTGTAATAACCTGCTGAGTTGCCCCCAATTTTGAGTACACCTTCACCATATTCTCCACCAACGACTACTCCAGCTTTGTAGATTTTTGGAAAGATTAAAATGCCTTTGGCCTGTTCTGCCAGCTTGGTTCCAGCAGTTGTCTCTCTCTGAAATTGATTCATCGCATCCTCTGCATACAAATCAATTTCCATTTTACTGGCAGCATTAGCAGATACTGACAATATTAGCGGCACAATTAATCCCAGTACCGCTAACTTAAATGTGGGAAGCAATGTGGCGTACGTTTTCATGAGTGATACCTCGGGATAATCATTGGCAGCGCTGAAGCATAGGCTATTTATTGGGGGTTTTGTAGGGTAACAGTTCGCAAGCTTCGGAGATATATTGCTTTATATGTGGTGTTTCTTGATTTAAAAACCGTTGGATTGCTTCGGCAAAACCAGCGTGATTGATCCAGTGTGATGAATAGGTTTCAACTGGTTTAAAGCCCCGCTTTATTTTGTGTTCTCCCTGGGCGCCGGCATCAAAGCGAGATAGCTGTTGCTCTATGGCAAATTCAATACCCTGATAGTAACAAAGCTCAAAGTGTAGAAAATCAAATTCTTGCTGGCAGCCCCAATAGCGACCATACAGGGCTTGATTGTCATGAAAGAACAGTGCTGCCGCCGCCTTATTGTTGCCTTCTTTTTCCTCGCTCTGCCCTTCAGCTACACACATCATGACTTGATTGCCCATGGCTCTACCAAGGTTTTGGAAAAAATTCTCTGTAAGGTAACCCGCAGTGCCGCTGCGCTTTAAATAGGTGCGTTGATACATGACGTGAATAAATTCCCACCAGTCTGGGGTAATTTGCTCTCCTACTAAGCGTTTAATCTGAAGGTTTTGATGGGCTGTGCGGCGTTCACGAAGAATGTTTTTTCGCTTTTTTGAAGAGAACGTGTTGATAAAATCATCGAAATTACCATAGTTGGCATTGTTCCAGTGGTATTGAACTCCGGTGCGCTGCATCACCTTGTGGGTTTTCATGGCCAAAGCTAATTCTGGCTCTGGGAAGAGCAGGTGCCAGCTAGAGGCCCCCCATTGTCGGGCTAACTTTTGTGTCGTTTCGAGTAGCTGTGGAATTAAAATTTTTGGATCTATACCGGGGGCTAGGCCAATGCGCGGACCTGTTGCTGGGGTAAAGGGAATGGCGGTCACTAGTTTGGGATAATAAGCTAACCCATTGTCGTGATAAGCATCCGCCCAGCTATGGTCAAACACATACTCTCCCCAGGAATGGTGTTTCAGGTATAACGGCATGGCAGCAATAGGCCGGCCATCCTGTTCCAGTAAAATATGTTTTGGCTCCCAGCCGGTCCTTGTGCAAACACTGCCTGAAGATTCAAGGAGGGAAAGAAAGCTGTGACGAAGGAAGGGGTATTCTGTGTCAAAAAGGCTATCCCACTGTGATGGAGTACACTGGTTGATCGTGTTAAGAACTCGAACGTCCAAGGTCAGGCCTTTGGTCTGTATTGATTAAGTAGTTTAAGACGCTACCTTGGGTTTAGGGAAGTGGCAGATAAAAGTACTGCCCTTGCTTAAGGTGCTGAATATTTTCAGTGAGCCACCATGGCGCATTAAAACATGTTTGACGATAGCAAGGCCAAGGCCAGTGCCCCCTGTCGTTGATGCCCGGCTTTGATCGACGCGATAAAAGCGTTCGGTCAGGCGGGGGATGTGTATAGGGTCTATGCCATTGCCGTCATCAGATACCTCAATAATGTGGGCGGTATCGCTGACATAGCTTTTGATATGAATATGAGTGCCCGGGGGGTTATGTTTGATGGCATTGAAGACTAAGTTAGAAAAGGCGCTGTAAAGCTCTTTGGCTTCTCCAGAAATGGTCATGCCTGGTGTACAGTCAAGCTCAATCAAACTATTTCCTTCTATCTGTGCATCAACATTATTGTCGGCAATTACTCGTGCATCTACAGCGATTTGTTGTAACACCGCAGTGATATCAACAGAAGTGTTGGGAGGCGGTATGCGAGTGGACTCTAGTTGTGACAGCATGACCAAATCATTAGCCAGTGCACTCATGCGTGCAGTTTGTTGCCCCATTTGATCCAGCGCTTTTTTCCAGCCCTTTGGCAGGTCCTCTGCGCTGTCTTGGAGTGTTTCTGTATAACCCGACAAGACGGTTAACGGTGTGCGTAATTCGTGGGAGATATTGGCGACAAAGTCCTGACGCATTTGTTCTAGGTTGCGCAGACGGGTAATGTCTTGTACGACTAAAATGATATCGCCCTCACCAAATTTAGCCGCACTGAAAAGTAGTGTTTTGGTGGGGTCTTCGGGTGAGGCTAGTTCTAAGGGAGGAGAGAGTGTGGAGCTTTGAATAAAAGTGACAAACCGTGGATCCCGCACCAGATTGATGATGGATTGACCCCTGTCACCTTTTGTCAGTCCCAATAATTGCTCGGAGGCAGGGTTCCACCACTCCAAAACGCGATCAGACCTAAGTGTCAAAATGCCATCTGCCAAAGCAGAGGTGATATTCCTCACCCGGTCAGATAGATTTTTGCGGCTTTGTTTAGCTCGCTCATTGCGCTGTTGCATGCGGTACAGGTGGTCTGCCATGTCTCCCCAGACGCCACTAGCTTCTGGCGGCAGCCCTGAGCAACCCTGGTCGAGCCAGCTATAAATTTTGGCTATGTGCGAGAAGGTCCATAACATGTAGAGACCGCCGCCTACCAAAATGGTAAACAGCATATTGTCGTTTAGAAACCCAAAAATTATCAGAAACAAGGAGAGTAGAGCGATCCGTTGTATTTCTGATTGAAGTCCTCGATGCAAACGGTTAGTCCCTATTCTTCAACAACCTTGGTGGAGAAGCGGTATCCCGCGCCCCGAACAGTCTGAATGAAGCGGTCGTGGCCTTCAAGTGATATTGCTTTGCGCAGTCTGCGGATATGTACATCAACCGTGCGTTCATCCATATAGACGTTGCTGCCCCAGACATGATCTAAAATTTGATCGCGAGAATAAACCCGCTCCTGATGGGTAAGAAAAAAGCTCAACAACCTGAATTCAGTGGGGCCCATGGTAATAGTATGATCTGAAATGGTGACCCTATGGCTGATGGGGTCAAATAATAGTTGGTCTACTTGAATGGGTTCTTGGGGTAACTCTGCTTCGAAGCGGCGCAATACAGCACTGATTCGAGCAATTAATGCCCTAGGTGAAAAGGGTTTGGTTATATAGTCGTCAGCGCCTGACTCTAGGCCTTGCACCATATTATCCTCTGCCGCCTTGGCGGTTAGCATAATGACAGGTACATTTCTTGTGAGCTCATCTCTCTGTAGTCGTCTGATTAGCTCAATACCGCTGGTCTCCGGCATCATCCAGTCCAGTAGTACTAGATCAGGTTGCTCATCAATGATGATGCCATGAGCCTGTTGTGCATTTTCAGCTTGAAGATAATCGTAACCAGCAACATCGAGTGCGGTACAGATCATATCGCGGATAGCGGGTTCATCATCAACGACTAAAATTGTTTTGTTGCTCATAGTTCTTTTACCAAAGATATTTCAGAACCTATTACATGACGAAGTTGTGTCACAAATATGACAATAGTGAAAATGATTAAATTTCTTTAACTATTTATTGCCCAGTTGGTAGTCCATTACTAGGCCAATAAAAATGACGGCACCGACATAATTATTGTTGAGGAAGGCCTTAAAACATCCCTTCAGATTCCGGTCACGAATTAAGTATTGTTGATAAAGGAACAATACTGCTGCAACCAACAGAGACAGATAAAACCACACCCCTCTTCCAAAGTTTGCCCCGGTCATGGCAAGGGCAATCAACACCAATATTTGTAGGGATGAGGTTATAGCAATATCCATATCACCAAACAGTATGGCTGTGGATTTAACACCAAGTTTTAGATCATCTTCTCGGTCGACCATGGCATAAAAGGTGTCATAAGCGACAGTCCAAAGTACTACCGCAGCGTACAGTGCCCATAGTTCGGTAGTGAGTTGATTCGTTTCAGCTGCAAATGCCATGGGAATGCTCCAGGCAAAAGCAGCACCCAGCACTACTTGTGGCAAATGGGTATAACGTTTCATAAAAGGGTAGCAGGCAGCGAGGACAAGGCCGCCAAAAGCAAGCTGAATGGTCAGTGTGTTCGTAAACAGAACCAGTAAAAAAGCAGTAGCGGATAACAGAGTAAAAAGTATCAGTGCCTCTCGGGAGCTCACAGCACCGTTAGGCAGGGGCCTGTTTTTGGTGCGTTCCACATGGCCATCCACGCGCCGGTCGGCGAAGTCATTAATGACGCAACCTGCCGCACGCATCAAAATGACACCGAAGACAAAAATGATCAGGTTTTTCGGACTGGGGATACCTTCAGCAGCAAACCAGAGTGCCCAAAGTGTTGGCCAAAGTAGCAGCAGCGTGCCTATGGGCTTATTAAAGCGCATCAGCCGGAAGAAATCAGGTGCCCGCTCTTTTATAAGGTTGATATTGAAAGAACTCATAGAAGATTCTGAAGTTCCTTGGCTGTTATCGATGAAAGTGCAATACGAGGGGGCTATTGTAAGGCTTAAACTCCGGTAAAAACATCTCGCTGACCAGTAGCGGTTTTTCGTCCAGAAAAAATACCGAGCGGCGGCCCCAAACTGTACCCTCAATATTTTTGGCTAAGCTAGGCTGTAAATGATCTTTAGGCTTTATGCAGGCAATTTCAATGTCGCCCCGCCGCATGGAGGCATCCTTGAACAGCAAGGCTCCCAGTGGACGGCTGTCCAATTTTCGTAAGCTTTTCAGACGGCCCGTCAGCGTTTTTATTGGAATAATACTGCGGGCATAGACCCACGGTTGATGACAGCCATACAGTATCACCTCCCGGACTAATGCCCGTTGCCGGGCAGGAATACCCAAGGCACGAACCTCCGACAACATTGGCAATGTCATTGTCTGGCTCAATACCTCAACTTGAAATTCTCCACCACTGGCATCGATTAGGCGCTGGGTAAGAGAGCCTCTGTCCAACAGCCAATCCCGAAGTGCCGCAGGCGTGGTAGCAGACGGTGTGCGGGTGTAACTCCGCCAGTTGGGCTCCGGGTGAAATTTGCGGTTAGGGTAGCGTAAAGCGGGCAAGATAATGACCTGTACATCGAGTGATCGCGGGACATTCTAACCCGGAATGGTTTTGGTGGGTGTATTTGTGGTTAGGTTTTGCGTGGTGGTTTTTCACCAAGAATAAGAGAATGACAATGAGCCGTATTCATGGGATTTTTCTTGTTCTTCAAATTCTCGAGTACGAAAAACTTTGGCGTAGGAAACTTTCCAGCCGTCCACTAAAAAACTGAATCCCACCGCTGCATCGGCTACGGTTGATCGGCGATTCACGCTGTGGCTATCTTCAAAGGTATTGCCATCTAAAAAAATATCTCTTGCCACCCATCTACTATCAAGAGAAATAAATGCGTGCAGTCCGCAGATCCATTGACCACAGCGGCGCATATCGCCGTTACCAGGAGAGCTATTGTCGCCGCCGGGTCGAAGGGCAGCGGTGCCAAAGTCTTCAGGCAATTGCCAGCCAATACGGTATTCTCCACCGAGGTTTAGGTAGGTAGCAACATTGCCTAGACTGACACCACTGTGGGCAATAAAGTCTTGGTGGGGCCAGCTGTTGGTGAGTTTAAAGCGGTGTTTGTGTTCGTATACAAATTGTAAACCGAGCTCGTTTTCCAGTTGATTGTCCCAGCCCTTGAATTTATCGATGCCCCGAAGGTTGTGAATGGCATCCTGGCTCTGTTCCGCTAAAGATGCTGGTCCTACCAAACCGATATTGGCTTCCAAGGTATCCAGCTGTTTGTTAGCTCGGATGTGATAGGCGAAGCCTAAATAAAGATAACCAGCATAGGGCCGATCATCCTGGATGACCGTTGCTGCCTCTTTGTCAGAGGGGGTAAACATTAGTTGTCCCATGCTAATGACGAGATTGCGCTGCACTATCGGGTCATCGTCATCTTTGAGGTGGTGAAAAAAACGGAGTTTTTTGTTGACCTTACTGACCCAAGATGGGAGCCGTTCATCTTCTAGGTAAGAGGTGAGGTCCGGTGAGACACAGGAGACACGAATACCATTGGTATAGTGTAAGTCTGTTTCTCCAAACATATCATTTTCAAGATACAGGTTTAGGGTAGCGCAATAGCGGTCTTCTTCGGCATGGGTGAAACCACTAAAAATGGTACAACAAGCAAGCAAGAGAAAGTGGGGAATTTTTTTCATCAGTTCGTCCAGAATCAATACTTGTATTATGGCGATGACAAGTGCAAGTACAAGCATTATGCAAGCGGGCCGTTGGGTTAACATTGTATATTTTTGGGTAGGTCGGCAAGATGGTGACTTCTTTAGGGTAAGCAGGGAATGGTGTTGACCCGAAACGAAAGGAATGATGGTGAGCGGTAAAGGACAGTTTCAATTATTGAAGTCTCGGCGATTTTTGCCGCTTTTTCTGACCCAGTTTTTTGGTGCACTTAACGACAACCTCTTTAAGAACGCGTTATTAGTCATTCTCGTCAGTGCCAGTATTGCCGGTGCGGAAGATAGTAATACCAATGCATTAGTCAACTTGGCGGCGGGACTGTTTGTGCTGCCTTTCTTTCTATTTTCTGCGATATCTGGCCAGTTGGCAGATAAGTATGAAAAGTCACGAATTATCCGAAAGATCAAGCTTGCCGAGATCATGATTATGGTGGTGGGCTTTTTGGCACTCTGGCTGGGGTCTTTGTGGCTATTATTTCTGGTGCTGTTTCTTATGGGGGTGCAGTCCACATTTTTTGGGCCGGTTAAGTACTCCATTATTCCCCAACATTTGAGCGAAAGTGAATTGGTTGCGGGCAATGCACAAGTGGGCATGGGCACGTTTGTGGCTATCTTAATCGGCACCATCATGGGTAGCCTGATGGGTGGTGCTGACAATGCCGTTTGGTTTGTGGGTATTGCGGTCGTCGTCGTTGCAATGATTGGCTGGCTGAGTAGTTGCAGCATACCTGTGGCCGAGGCGAAAGCGACTGATTTGAAAATTGACTGGAATATCCCACGTATTAGTTGGCAGCTGATCAAGTTGTCTACAGAAAAGCAGACAGTGTTTCTGGCTATTCTGGGTATCTCCTGGTTCTGGATGTTGGGAGCTAGCTATCTCACACAGATGCCCAACTTTACCGTGACGGTATTGCATGGGCGGCCCAGTGTTATTGCCTTGATTCTCTGCGCATTTACCGTGGGTGTTGCCTGCGGCTCATTATTGTGTGATCGGCTTAGCGGACATCGTGTTGAGATTGGTTTGGTGCCATTGGGCTCCTTGGGATTAAGCATTTTTGGCATTGATCTTTACTTTGCGGCCCACGGGTATGCAGGAATTGAAGGGGTTGGTGTTTTTGCGTTTTTTTCTCAGACCGGAGGGTTGCGTGTTCTATTTGATATTGCGATGGTTGGGCTGTCCGGTGGGCTTTACATCGTGCCTTTATATGCCATGGTGCAAGCTCGTACGGAGGCGTCAAAACGGGCACGGGTGATTGCCAGTAACAACATTCTTAACGCATTGTTTATGGTGGTGGCCAGTTTGATGGGCATTGTGTTGCTCGGTGTTGCGGGTTTCAGCATCCCGGATCTTTTTCTAACCGTAGCATTAATGAATATTGCTATTGCGGTGTTTATTTTCTTGCAGGTGCCCGAGTTCACCATGCGTTTTCTGGTGTGGTTGTTGAGCCATTCTATTTACCGAGTAAAGCATCAGGGATTGGAACATATTCCAGCCAAAGGCGGAGCCATCATTGTGTGTAACCACGTGAGTTATGTAGATGCACTGTTGTTGGCGGGTGCTGTGCGTAGACCCATTCGGTTTGTTATGTTTAAACCCATTTATGAAATCCCTGTGCTGAACTTTATTTTTCGCACTGGCGGGGCGATTCCTATCTGTTCTCGCCAGCATGATGAGCAGGGTTATTTACATGCCATGGATGAGATTGCCAGTGGCTTGGAACAAGGTCATTTGCTGTGTGTTTTTCCTGAGGGAAAGCTTACTTTGGACGGTGAAATTGATGAATTTAAAGCCGGTATTGAGAGAATTATAGAACGAACGCCGGTACCCGTCGTGCCGATGGCATTGCAGGGATTGTGGGGCAGTTTCTTTAGTCATAGTCATGGGGGCGCGTTTAAGCAGCCTTTTCGTCCACAGTGGCGACAAATTAAGGTGTTGGCGGAATCGCCCATTAATCCTGATCAGGTCACTGCTTTGAATTTGCAGGAAAAAGTAACGAACTTGCGTGGAAATTTTCGATAACGGATATTAATAGCGTTAACGGTAGTACGACAGGCACGGGGCCTAAACATTAAGCCTCAAACTATGGGCTTCAAAAAAGTGGGCAATAGCGATGGGTAAATTAAAACTTCATTGGCAAATGTTAATAGCTATTGTGGCTGCGGTTCTTGTAGGTTTGTGGTCGGGCGTCGATAGCGCTGTTTTGGGCGTGAGCTTGTACGACATTTTTGATTTTATTGGCACGTTGTTTCTCAATGCGCTGAAAATGATTATTGTGCCTTTGGTGATGTCCTCAATCATTGTTGGGATGGCTGGTTTGGGTGATAGCGACAACCTTGGGCGGCTCAGTACTAAAACCCTGTCGTTTTATATGTTAACCAGCTTGTTCTCCATTATCGTGGGTTTGATTATGGTTAATTTGATCATGCCGGGTGTTATTGATGGTGAAGCCGCTGGTGGACGTTTAAATCTGAGCTCGCCAGATGCTGTTTCTGAGCAGTTGGCCAGGGTGGAGGGCCGAGGTGTTGGGGATATTGCCAGCGTCTTTGTGCGGATGATTCCCCCTAATGTCGTGAAGGCCGCAGCTGATGGCCAAATGTTGGGATTGATCTTTTTTAGCCTGTTGTTTGGTGTCTTTATGACGCGAATCACCAAAGAATACAGCCAAACTATGTTGGGTTTCTGGAATGGTGTTTATGAAACCATGATGGCCGTCACCATGTTTATCATGAAGTTTGCGCCTATCGGTGTTTTTGGTTTGGTGGCTAAAACCGTCGCAGCTACGGGATTTGATGCTTTTCAGCCACTGCTGATCTTTTTCGCCACTGTTGTGTTGGCTCTGGCATTCCATGTTTTTGTTACTTTAAGCCTTATTCTCCGGTTGTCGGGCGTCAACCCGCTGAAGCATTATCGGGCTATGTTTCCCGCATTGTTAACGGCATTTTCAACAGCATCTTCTTCTGGCACGTTGCCGATAACCATCGAGTGTGTTGAAAAAAACGCCGGTGTTTCAAACCGTACCACCTCTTTCGTCCTGCCCTTGGGCGCCACCATCAATATGGATGGAACGGCACTTTATGAATGCGTCGCGGCGATGTTTATTGCTCAAGCCTATGGATTGGATCTGAGTCTTGTTACTCAGTTCACCATCGTATTGGTGGCGTTACTGACCTCTATTGGTGTGGCGGGCATTCCTGCGGCTAGTTTGGTGGCCATTACCGTGATTTTAGGGGTGGTTGGGTTGCCTCTCGAGGGGATTGGCATGCTGCTGGTGACAGACCGCATTTTGGACATGTTGCGTACGGCGGTAAATGTATTTAGTGATTCCTGTGGGGCGGTAGTGATAGCCCGAAGCGAAGGTGAGAAAGGGGTGCTGGCAGGTTAAAAGTGGCTTAAGTTAACGGAGATTTATACAAATAAGCCCAACCAAAGGTTGGGCTTATTTGTATTTTAAAAGAAAATGTTCTCTAGCCAAAGACTCCCTTGAAGAAGAAGAAAAATACAATGGCTAAGGCCGCCCCAGCAGGTAGTGTTACCAGCCAAGACATGAAGATAGTGCCAATGACACGAATATTCAGTGCGGCGATACCTCGAGCTAAACCAACACCCAGTACAGCACCCACCAGTGTGTGAGTCGTTGAAATAGGAAGTCCTGTGCCAGACGCAAGCACGACGGTGGCGGCCGCGCCTAGTTCTGCTGAGAAGCCTCTGCTTGGGGTGAGTTCAGTAATTTTACGGCCAATAGTACCCATTACCTTGAAGCCGTAGGTCGCCAGCCCCAACATAATACCGACACCACCTAATAGCAGAATCCAACTGGGCATTATGCTTTCAACTTCAACCGTGCCAGATCTCACGACACTGACTACGGCAGCCAGGGGGCCGACCGCGTTGGCTACATCATTGGAGCCGTGGGCAAAGGCCATAGCGCATGCGGTAAATACCATCAGTACAGCAAAGACCTTTTCCACACTGGCAAAGCGGTTGCCTTTTTCGGCTTCTTCATCGCGCTCTACTCGGCTTAGTAGTACCGACCCAATCAATGAAACAAAAATGCCTACACCTGCAGCCATCAGCGCACACTCACCAAAGCTCATGGCTATCCCTGCATCTTTGAAGATATGTTTGAATCCCTTGAGCAGGGTGACCATGGCAATGAGGAAACCTACGGCAAACATATAGATTGGAATAATTTTCTTGGCTCGGGAGAAAGGATCATCCTGAGTGAGAATTAATTTTTGTACGCTGCGAAAGAGCATATAGGAGATGGAACCTGCTAATACGGGGGATACCACCCAGCTAGCAACGATTTTTCCTACCTTGCCCCAGTTCACTGCATCGACGGAGATGCCTACCGCGGCAAAACCGACAATGGCACCAACGATAGAATGGGTGGTGGAGACTGGCCAGCCCATCATGCTGGCAATTAATAACCATGTGCCTGCAGCCAGTAGTGCCGAGAGCATGCCAAATACCAGTAATTCCGGTGTCTCCGCGATAAAGGCAGGATCAATGATGCCCTTTCGGATAGTGGAGGTTACCTCTCCTCCCGCCAAGTAAGCACCGGCAAACTCAAACACCATGGCGATGAGAATGGCCTGTTTAACCGTGAGAGCCCTTGAGCCTACAGAGGTGCCCATGGCATTAGCCACATCGTTGGCGCCAACACCCCAAGCCATAAATAGCCCGAATACACAGGCAAGGATGATCAGTATTTGGCCGTATTCAGCAAATAGCGTCATATCTGGGTTTCCTAATTGTTGTTATTAACCCAGTTATCGGGCAAGCAAGAGTTGTAGTCTTCCACCGACACCTTCGGCCAAATCAGCCAATTCACCAATCATGTCTATGATCTGGTAGAGAAAGATCGCATCGATTGGGGGGAGGTCTTGCTCAAGTTCAAATAGCTTGTGGCGTATTTCCTGTTCCAGCTGATCCGTTTTATCTTCCAGGTGATCCAATTCGCCAATCATTTTTTCAACAAAGTCGACATCTTTGCCGCTAAATCCTACTTCCAGCAGTTCGTCGAGCTCGTCGATAGCTTTCAGGGCTTGTCGCCCAGCATCAATAGAGGATGAGACAAAGCTGATCATTTGCTGGTGGAGTGGTGCCGGGACAGACATTTTTCTGCCAAGCATCAGGCCTGCAATATCCTTGGTTCGGTTAGCAATACGATCTTGAATACTTAGAAGATCCAGCAGGTCGCCACGGTCAAGAGGCATAAAGAGACTCTTGGGGAGTTGAAGACGAAGCTCTCGCTTCATTTCATCCGCTTTATCTTCCTTTTGAGAGATAACAGAAAAGACTTCTTCGGCTTTCTCCCAGTCGTTAGCGATGGCGGCATTAAGAAAGTCCTGAAGTTTTTCTGCGCAGGCTACCACGAGTGACATGTGAGTCTGCAATGGACTAATGGGGGACTTACCAAAGAGATTAAAAATCGTTTTACCAAAAGCCATGATTGGGACTCCTATAAAGAACTAGCCCGCGAGTATAAGAAGCTGTAATAAGAATGTCACATTAATGTCATCAAGTTTTATACTTGACCGTAGCGATTACTGTCGCCCAGCCAACGCCGAATAATGGCTTGGGCTTGTGTTGGGTGTTGTTTTAACAGGGTTTCAGCTGATTTTTTAATGTCAGGTAAGAGTTGGGCGTCCCGTTGCAGGTCGGCAATGCGCAATTCCATTTCACCCGTTTGACGGGTACCCAGTACTTCGCCGGGACCGCGAAGCTTTAAATCCATTTCGGCTATTTCAAAACCATCGGTAGTTTGGCGCATAATTTTCAGTCGTTCAGTACCCTGTTGTGACAAGGGGGAGCTGTATAACAGTACGCAATGGCTTTCTTCTTGGCCGCGCCCTACTCTGCCTCGTAGTTGATGAAGTTGTGCCAGGCCGAGCCGCTCAGGATTTTCAATGACCATCAGGCTGGCATTGGGGACATCGACGCCCACCTCAATGACAGTGGTGGCAATAAGAAGCTGGATCTGCCCCTGTTTAAAGGCCGTCATAGCGGCAGCTTTTTCTCCCGGTTTAAGTCGACCATGAATCAAACCTATTTCCAATTCTGGTAACAGTAGGTGTAATTCATCGGCAGTGGCTTCGGCAGCTTGGGCTTCAAGTACATCTGACTCTTCAATAAGCGTGCAAACCCAATAGGCCTGACGGCCGTTAGTGCAAGCATTTCGGACGCGCTCAATGATTTCATGGCGACGTTGGTTGGCAATGACGACGGTATTAACAGGAGAGCGCCCAGGGGGAAGTTCGTCGATGATGGAGCAATCCAGGTCGGCATAAGCACTCATGGCTAAGGTTCTGGGGATGGGTGTTGCTGTCATGATGAGTTGGTGTGGAACTTGGTTGGGGTCTTTCCCCTTCTCTTTTAGGGCCAAACGCTGGTGTACCCCAAAACGGTGTTGCTCATCAATAATGGTGAGTGCCAAATTGTGAAACCTCACTTCTTCTTGAAACAATGCATGAGTGCCGATGACAATTTGAGCAGAGCCATCTTGGATCATCGCCAATTGTCGTTCTCGCGCCTTGCCTTTTACTTTTCCGGTGAGCCACGCCAATTGGATACCCAAAGGTTTTAACCATGCCTCAAAGGATTGACGGTGTTGCTCTGCCAGAATTTCTGTGGGGGCCATAATGGCCGTTTGTTTCCCTGAGGCGATGCACTGGAGTGAGGCTAGTGCTGCTACAACAGTTTTCCCTGAGCCAACGTCACCTTGAATCAAGCGCAGCATGGGGAAGGGCTTTGACAAATCCCGCTCAATTTCAGTGCTAACACGCTGTTGAGCAGCGGTGAGCTGGAAGGGTAATGCGGTTAAAAACTGTTGTTGTAGAGATTTATCGATGGTGAGGGCTGGGGCACTGTGTTGCTGAAGAGTCTGCCGGAGCTGAAGCAAGCTGAGCTGATGAGCTAACAACTCCTCAAAGGCCAGTCGTTGTTGAGCTGGGTGCTCACCTTTTGCCAGCTGATCGATGGCGGCTGTTTTTGGTGGTTGGTGAATAAATTCTATGGCGTCGGTAAGCGATGATTTCTTAAATGTATCAGGCAGTAATTCAGTGAGCTTATGTTGCTTCATTAACGCCAGAGCTTGAGTGGCTATGGTGCGAAGCCGTTGTTGAGAAATACCTTCGGTAGCAGGATAGACAGGGGTTAAGTGTTGTTGCAGTGGTTGAGGGTGCTGTTGATCAAGAAATTGATATTCCGGATGGTAAATCTCTAATCCCGAACTGCCACGTTTTACCTCGCCATAACAACGAAGGTGGCTACCTGTGATCAGATTTTCTCGCTGGGCATGACTAAAATGGAAAAAGCGTAGTGTGATGATGCCGGTATTATCCTGCAGTCGGCACATGAGGCTTCGACGACGACCAAATACAAGATCGCAGCCTCGAACCTCTCCTTCGATAACAACCTCTGTGTTCGTCTGGGCACTTCCTATGGGGGTAATACGAGTGCGGTCCATATAGCGCAGGGGTAAATGGAATAAGACGTCTTGAATGGTTTGAATACCTAGTTTTGCCAATTTACTGGCAAGCTGAACACCAACGCCTTTGAGTTGTGTTACGGGTATTTGGTCGAGAGGGCGCTCCGTCATCCTATCGAAGGGCAACTGGGTAGAGGGTGTTGTTTGATGGCGTTTCGCAGGGCATCAATGGCCTTATGTCGAGGAAAGCTGGCTCTCCAGGCCAATGCCGTAGAGCGGCAGGGCACAGGGGAAGCAAACGGACGGGTAACCAGTAGACCGTCTTTGTAGCCGGTACCGATGGCCGCAGAAAGGGGCAAAATGGTAATGCCGAGCCCTGATGCCACCATGTGGCGAAGAGTCTCCAGAGAGCTGCCTTCGCTATGGGTTCGAATCTGTCCTTGGTTTTCATCATGGTGTTTGTTTAAGTCGGGTAGTGCTTCTCGAACCTGGTCACCAAAGCAATGACCTTCGCCCAACAGTAGAACATTCTCATACTCAAGGTCTTTCGGTTTTATCTCTGTTTGTTTAACCAGAGGATGGTTTTCGGGCAGCAGTACGACAAACGGTTCGGAATAAAGTGATTGGGTAACCACGTCGGGTTCATTAAAGGGTAGCGCTACAATAATTACATCCAGTTCACCCTTGCGTAACCGTTGCCTGAGCGTGGCAGTGAAACCCTCCTCCACGACTAATGGCATTTGTGGAACAGATTTTTGCAGCTCCGGGATAAAGTGGGGGAACAGATAAGGGCCGATGGTAAAAATAGCACCCACATAGAGAGGTGTTTTTAGCTGGTCTCTTCCTGCTGACGCGATATCTTTGATCGAGGCGCTTTCTTCCAGTACCCGTTGTGCTTGGGCTACCACTTGCTCGCCAATGGGGGTGGGGCGAACACTGTTTTTAGAGCGCTCAAATAATTCAACATCAAGTTCTTGTTCAAGTTTTTTGACGGCAATGCTCAGGGTAGGCTGGCTGACATGACATAGTTTAGCGGCATGACCGAAATGTTGTTGTTGAGCCAGTGTGACGATATAACGTAATTCAGTTAAGGTCATGGTTGTTTCCTAAGGGCCTGTTAAAGCTATTTTAAGGTTTGTTATGACGGGATCTTCCTTTTTTAACGGTGTTCTTTCTCGCTTATACTGCGTCCGTAACATCTGTTGGAATAAAAAGGAGTAATCAGTAGTAGCATCGTGAATAACCTTGGACAAAATAATAGCGAAAACAAATCAAAAATGGAAAGCTCATTGAAAGTTTTATTTGCAGGTTGTGGCGATATTGGCTTACGAACAATTCGTCGATTAGAAAGTCACCAAGAGGCGTCAGTGTGGCAAACCCTGGCTATGCGTCGTCATATAGGGGTACTGCCTTCAAATGTAGATGCTGTAGAGGGAGATCTTCGTGATACAGCGGGTCTGGTGCGGTTATTGGATCGCTCTCGGATCGATGCCGTAGTGATTACCCTGACCCCTGACCACATGAGTGATGATGGTTACCGTGATAGTTACGTGACTGCAGCTCAGGCCGTGAAATCTGCCATAGCTCAAACCACTCAGCCGCCTAGTTTGGTGGTGTGGATATCCAGTTCGGGTGTTTATGGCCAGAGTGGGGGGGAGTGGGTGGATGAATTGACGGAGACCAGCCCGACATCATTTCGGGGTAAACGCTTGCTGGAAGCAGAAAAAATTATTGATGAGTTGCCCATTACTTCTGTCGTTGTGAGATTTTCCGGTATTTATGGTCCGGGTCGAAGCAGGCTTATCAACCAAGTGAGGCGGGGGAGTATTGTTTCTTCGGATCCGGTTCATTGGACAAACAGAATTCATTCGGAGGACTGTGCTGGGGTTATCGCCCATGTGCTGAATAGGTATTGTCAGGGTCAATCATTGGAAGCACTGTATTTAGCAACGGATAATGAGCCTGTTCCCGCGTATGACATACAGAGCTGGCTAGCAGGTCAGTTGGGTGTCGATGTGGGCACAAAGCTTGGTGTTCAAGAAGTCCAGCCGGTTTCGAGGCCGGGCAATCGCCGTTGCAGTAACCGGCGATTGCGAGACAGTGGTTATCCGTTCCTTTTTCCGACCTTTCGGGAAGGATATCAGGCCGTTCTCGGCGAGATGTCAGAATAGTGCGGCAGTGACGATCTAGATGTTTTAAATCACCATAATTCCGTCCATTTCTACACCTACCCCCTTGGGTAGCGCGTTTACTCCGATAGCTGCACGAGCCGGATAGGGCTCATGAAAATGGCGAGCCATCACTTCATTGACAATGGCAAAGTTTCCTAGGTCAGTGAGAAAAATGTTCAGTTTGACAATGTTTTTCAGCGTGCCTCCCGCCGCTTCGCAAACGGCGTCAAGGTTTTTAAAAACCTGATCAATTTCTGCCTCGATACCACCTTCTATAACCACCATGGTTTGTGGATCTAATGGAATCTGACCAGAAAGGTAAACCGTATTGTTAACCTTGATGGCCTGAGAATATGTGCCAATGGCAGCGGGAGCATTTTCGGTGTTGATTACGGCTTTATTAATCATGGAGTTGTCCTCGGTAAATCAATTTTTAGTGCGGTAAACCCGCTGCACTTGTTTCAGGCTGCGAATACGTTTCATGACGTTGACAAGGTGCATTCTATTTTTAACTTCAATCACCAAATTGACAATGCCAGAATGCGCATCCCGCTCTTCAATGCTGATTTGGGTAATGGCCGTTTCGCTTTCCGAAATTCGTGACGCTAGGGTGGCGATAATACCTCTCTCAGAGAGGAGCTCAACCTTAAGTTCCACGGAAAAATCACCTTTTACCTTGGGTGACCAGTTGAGGGGCATACACTTTTCTACATTAGTGCGAATTTCATTAAGGTTGTTACAAGAATCTCGGTGGACAACGAGGCCTTTACCCGGGCTGAGGTGGCCTAATATGAGGTCCCCAGGAATGGGGCGGCAGCAGCGTGCATAATTGATAATCAGCCCCTCTCGGGTATCAATCATAATGGGCGATTCAAACTCCGCCGGTATGTTTTCTTTGCGCAGAGAGGGTGGCGCCATGAGGTTGGCCACGGCATAGGCCATTCTGTTTCCAAGCCCTATTTGCTGTAAAATTTCTTCAAATGTGGCAGAGCCAGTTTCCACCATCGCCCGTTTGATCCAGGATTTCCTGATACTTTTGTAGTTTGTGCCAAAATTTTCTAGTGCCCGATCCAATAGCCGTTTACCCAGCTCCACAGACTCTTCGTGTTGCTGGAATTTAAGGAAATGGCGGATGGCACTTCGAGCCTTGGCTGTCATTACGAAATTCAGCCAAGATGGGTTTGGTTGTGCATCTTTAGCGGTAATAATATTCAGTTTAGCGCCACTTTGTAATGGCTCTGAAAGAGAGGCTAGCTGACCGTTAATCTTACAGGCCACGCAGCTATTGCCTACATCGGTATGTACCGCATAGGCAAAGTCGACTGGCGTGGCGCCGGAGGGAAGCGAGATAATTTCACCCTTAGAGGTAAAGACATAAACTTCATCGGGAAATAGATCTGTCTTAACGTGTTCGATAAATTCTAGTGAATTGCCCGCTTGCTGCTGAATTTCCAGTAAGCCCTGAACCCAGCGGTTAGCTCTTGGGTTGCCCTCTTCCTGAGATTTGTAGAGCCAGTGAGCGGCAATACCAAAATTTGCCATGGCGTCCATATCGCGTGTTCGGATTTGGATTTCGATGGGTACACCATGCATGCCGACCAAAATATTGTGGAGCGACTGGTAGCCGTTGACTTTGGGTATGGCGATATAATCTTTGAATTCACCGGGAACAGGTTTGAATAGGTTATGCACCACACCTAATGTGCGATAACAATCATCGACGGAATCAACCACAATGCGAAAAGCGAAGACATCCATAATTTCTCGGAATGACTTTTTTTTGGCTTTCATTTTCTGGTAAATACTCCAGAGGTGTTTTTCTCGACCTGTTACCTCTGCGCTTATGCCTTCTTTCTCCAAGCGGAACTCTATGCTGTCCTTAATTTCTACGACAATTTCTCGGCGTGGCCCTCGGGCAACTTTGCGTGCTTTCATCATCCGTTTGTATCGAACCGGATACATGGCGGAGAAGCCTAATTCCTCAAATTCAATTTTGATGTCGTTGATGCCCAAGCGTTGGGCGATAGGTGCATATATATCCAAGGTTTCTCGGGCAATGCGACGACGTTTTGCTGAGCTTAAGACTTGGAGGGTCCGCATGTTGTGTAGTCGGTCGGCTAGTTTTACCAACATAACGCGAATGTCTTTGGCCATCGCCAAGGTCATTTTTTGAAAGTTTTCGGCTTGTTGTTCAGCCTTGGAGGTGAATTCAATTTCACTGAGCTTGCTGACGCCATCTACCAGGTCGGCCACGGTGGGACTAAAGCGTTTTGACACCTCTTCCTTACTGACATCAGTGTCTTCAATGACATCGTGTAATAACGCAGCCATGAGGCTTTCATGATCAAGGTGCATGTCGGCCAAAATATTGGCCACAGCAATAGGATGGGTGATGTAGGGTTCACCGCTCTGTCTAAATTGACCTTCGTGGCATTGCTCCGCAAATTGATAAGCGCGGAGAATATCCTGAACCTGATGTTTTTCGAGATAAGAGGAAAGCTTGTGGCCAAGGGCATCTATAGCTTCCAAGATCTTTCCTCCTTAAGAGCAGACTACTCTGCTGCTGGCGGAGAAGGTTGTTCAGCAGTGGTTGCCTCAGCCGCCGTCTCTGTCGTGAGTTCTTCTTCTATGGAATCCATCATTAAGTCGGCAGGCTCTTCTTTTTCGGTGAGTATGCTAGCTGTCACCAAGCCTTGTTCAATTTCACGTAATGCCATGACAGTAGGTTTGTCATTTTCCCAGGAAAGCAAGGGTTCTTTAGTGCCAAGCGCGAGTTGTCGCGCACGTTTGGAGCTAACCATAACAAGCTCAAATCGGTTGTCTACATGGTCGAGACAGTCTTCAACAGTAATGCGAGCCATACGTTGTTCCGTTTAATTAGTTGTTTGCTTTTTGATGAAAAAAGAAAATTCTGCTATTTTTCGGCAGCAGAGCACTACAGTTTACAAAATTGCCGGTTTCAGGACAACAAATCCTTGAGTAACTTGCAGTTTTTCTGTTGTTGGCTCTCAATTCTAAGGCGTTGGCTCAAAATGATGGCTTGGAGTTCTGATACGGCTGTATCGAAGTCATCATTGATGATTAAGTAGTCAGCGTCTACAAAGTGGGACATCTCTTTCTGTGCTTCTGCCAATCGATGGTTAATCACTTCCGAGTCATCTTGCCCCCTGCCGGTGAGTCGCTCCTCCAGAGCTTGTGGTGATGGCGGTAAGACAAAAATGCCGATGCAATCAGGTAGCAGGCGACGAACTTGTTCAGCGCCTTGCCAGTCTATTTCCAAAATAACATCTTTACCCTGAGCGAGAAGCTCTTCGACCCATGCTTGTGCTGTGCCATAGTAATGGTTAAACACCCTGGCATGCTCCAGAAAGGCGTTATTGTTGAGCATGGTGACAAAGGTAGTTTCATCGACAAAATGGTAGTTGATCCCGTCCGTTTCTCCTGGCCGCATGGTGCGGGTAGTGTGTGAGACGGATACACGGATATCCTCAACGGTTTCTAACAGCGCCGTCACCAAGCTGGTTTTACCGGCGCCGGAGGGTGCTGATACAGTATAGAGTGTGCCTCTGCTGGACATGGGGTGTTATTTCTCTCTTTTATTCAGTTGTTAAATAATTCAATTCAACTGTGGGTTAGATTATTCAATATTCTGAATCTGTTCACGCATTTGCTCAATCAGTACTTTGAGTTCAACGGAAGATTGAGTGGTATCACTGGCGATGGATTTTGAAGCTAGGGTATTGGCTTCGCGATTCAGCTCCTGCATGAGGAAATCCAGGCGTCTTCCAATGGGTTCTTTGCGTTTCAGGACGCGACGGATTTCGGTCAAGTGTGTATCGATACGGTCCAGTTCTTCGTCCACATCAGCTTTTTGTGCCAAAAAGACCAGCTCCTGTTCCAGACGTTCGCTGTCTAGGCTGTCACTAATCTCATGGAGCCGATCTATAATTTTTTGTTTTTGTGCCGCGAGTAACAAGGGAAGTTGTTGGCGAACTTTATCAACTTCTTCCGCAATGGCATCTAGGCGTTGTTCTATGAGCAACTGAAGTTTTTCACCTTCTCTTTGTCGCCCTTCTTTGAGCTGTTTTAGGGTCTTCTCAAACAGGGAGGCCAGCGTTTGTTTGAGCGCATCATGATCTACCTCGGCTTCTTTTAATGCGCCGGGCCAACGAAGAATGTCGAGGGGTGAAATTTGTGCAGGGTTACTCATTTTCTGAGCTAGCTGCTCACAGGCAGAGATACATTGTGTTACCAAGTCATCGTTGATCGCAATATTACCTGAGCCCTGTGCGATATTTAATTGCAGTGAACAGTCTACCTTTCCACGTTGCAGATGTTTGCGAGCCAGCTCACGCAATGTCATTTCAATTTCGCGCACTGTTTCGGGCATTCGGAAGTTGGTTTCCAGATAGCGGTGGTTAACGGAGCGAACTTCCCAAGCAGCAGTCCCCCAATCGCATTCGATTGTCTGGCGGGCAAAGGCGGTCATGCTGCTGGGCATAGGGATCTCCGTAAGAATAAAAATTGGCGCATATATTAACATGGTGCCACATAAGCGAAATAATTCGGCTAAAATGACGACCCTTTTTTTATTCCAACAGGAAACACTCATGTCTCGACCTAGTGGCCGTCGCCCAGAACAACTTCGCAGTGTAAAAATCACCCGGAATTATACTAAGCATGCCGAAGGCTCGGTGCTTGTCGAGTTTGGTGATACCAAGGTTATTTGTACCGCCAGTGTCGAGAATTCAGTTCCTCGTTTTCTGAGAGGTAAAGGACAGGGCTGGGTAACGGCAGAATATGGCATGTTGCCTCGCTCAACTGGCTCAAGAATGGGTCGAGAGGCGGCTCGCGGAAAGCAAGGTGGTCGAACTCAAGAAATCCAGCGTTTGATTGGTCGCTCTTTAAGAGCGGCAGTCGACCTCAAGGCCTTGGGCGAGAATACAATTACGATTGACTGTGATGTGATTCAAGCGGATGGCGGTACACGAACAGCTTCTATCACAGGAGCTTGCGTCGCATTGATGGATGCTGTTGCTCACTTGCAAAAAATGGGCAGGATTAATGCGTGCCCATTGAACAGCATGGTCGCCTCTGTTTCGGTTGGTGTTTATAAGGGCACACCGGTGCTGGATTTAGATTATGCCGAGGATTCTAATGCCGAGACGGATATGAATGTTGTGATGAATAGCGAAGGCGGCTTTATTGAAGTGCAGGGTACTGCTGAGGCGGCACCTTTTTCGGAAGAAGAGCTTCAACAAATGATGGCTTTGGCTAAACGAGGCATTGCTGATTTAGTGAAAGTACAGAAAATGGCCTTGGCGCAAAGTTAGTTTTGTACTGCTTTTGAGTGACTGGGAGGGGCGGCGTTAACCGCCCTTCTCTGCTTTTTTGCTTCAAGCTTGTATCAGTATTTTCAATACAGGCTTTCGGTGGAAGTTGGGTTGGCGTATCAACACGCAACGTTTTTAGCCGACCGGTTTCCCCCTTCACAATAGACACATGACTTTTTGCAGTCCCAAACCATTTTGCCACAGTGGCGATAAGGTGTTTGTTGGCTTTGCCGTCTACAGGTGGCGCAGTAATACAAATTTTGGGGCTGACCCAGATAACTAAGCCGTATTATCTTTAACCCATTGTTTTAGT
>CAXBDQ010000012.1:0-81657 GCA_963974675.1 uncultured Porticoccus sp.
ACTGGGATGAAAATTTGGTGTAAAAGCTTGACTAAGAACCATAGTCACTTGTTACTTGACTACCTTCTCTTATCAAGACCTAGCAATATAGTTACTCGCAAATTCGTTGATTCAAACGACTACCTTGTTATGTCTCAAGTCCTAGCACGTCAATGAACCACGGGGTATTAAACACCAAAGGCGGAGACAAAAAAACCGCGCCGTAGCGCGGTTTTTTTAACCAAGCAATTTATTGTGAATACAACTACTTAGTTCTTCTCTTTATCAACCAACTTATTGGCTGCAATCCACGGCATCATAGAACGCAACTGAGCACCTGTCTGCTCAATAGGGTGCGCGGCATTGTTACGACGATAGGCCGTCATAGAAGGATAATTCATCGCACCCTCTGTAACGAACATTTTGGCGTACTCACCATTTTGGATGCGTTTCAGCGCATTGCGCATTGCTGCACGAGACTCATCATTGATAATTTCAGGGCCAGTGACATATTCACCATACTCCGCATTGTTGGAGATGGAGTAGTTCATGTTAGCAATACCACCTTCGTACATCAGATCCACAATCAGTTTCAGTTCATGGAGACATTCAAAGTAAGCCATTTCAGGGGCATAGCCAGCTTCAACTAAGGTTTCAAAACCCGCTTTAACCAGTTCAACCGTACCGCCACAAAGTACAGCTTGCTCACCAAACAAATCCGTTTCTGTTTCATCTTTGAATGTTGTTTCAATGATGCCGGTACGACCACCACCAATACCACTCGCATAGGACATCGCTACATTTCGTGCCTTACCAGAAGCATCTTGATAAATCGCTACCAAATCAGGGATACCACCACCTCTGGTGAATTCACTGCGAACAGTGTGACCAGGTGCTTTTGGCGCAATCATGATGACATCCAAGTCTGCACGGGGTACTACCTGGTTGTAGTGAATAGCAAAACCATGGGCAAAGGCCATAGTTGCACCTTGCTTAAGGTTTGGTTCAATCTCGTCTCTATAGAGGTGGGATTGAAATTCATCAGGTGTCAGAATCATGACCAAGTCAGCACTGGCAACAGCGTCTGGTACATTTTTCACAGCTAGGCCAGAAGCCTCAGCTTTTGCGACAGAGGCTGAACCTGGACGCAGACCAACGGTAACGTCTACACCGGAGTCCTTCAGGTTTAAGGCATGAGCATGGCCCTGTGAGCCATAACCAATAATAGAGACCTTCATACCTTGAATAATGGAGAGGTCACAGTCTTTGTCATAAGAAACTTGCATGTTTTCACCCTATATATTTAAAACTAAAATCAAGTAGTTATAAGAAACTCTTCATGTAAATAGTTTAAAGAGAATTCTGTATAAATTAAAATTCCATCCAGCTATAAATGCAGTGATTTTTCACCGCGAGCCAAACCTGATACGCCCGATCGAACCAGCTCAAGAATATCGGTATCGCCGATGGCCTGAACAAAGGCGTCGAGTTTATCACTGTTGCCAACAATCTGTAATGTATAAGCATTTGCATTCACGTCGACAATCTGGCCACGAAAAATATCGACACAACGCTTAATCTCAGCTCGCCGTGAATCATTCGCCTTAACTTTCACCAACATAAGCTCACGTTCAATATGTGGACCTTCTGTTAAATCGACCACTTTGACCACATCAATCAGCCTGTGCAAATGCTTGGTGATCTGCTCAATCACCTGATCATTACCGTGAGTCGACAGAGTCAATCGTGATAATGTCTGGTCCTCTGTCGGCGCAACCGTCAACGTATCAATGTTATAACCCCGCTGGGAAAACAAACCCACGACCCGAGACAAAGCACCAGGTTCATTTTCCATTAATACTGAAATTAGCCGTCTCATTAGGTGCGCTCCGTTTTGCTCAACCACATATCGCGCATAGAACCATTCGGTGCCACATGCATAGGATAAACGTGCTCTGAACGGTCTATACAGATATCCATAAAGACCACTCGGTCTTTCAAGCTAAAACACTCTGCCATCTTCTCTTCCAGCTCATCAAAATGAGTGACTCGTATGCCTACATGGCCATAGGATTCGGCCAACTTAACAAAGTCAGGCAATGAGTCTTCATAAAGACTGGATGAATAGCGACTGCTGTATTGCATGTCCTGCCATTGACGAACCATCCCCAACGCTTGGTTATTGAGGTTAATAATTTTTACTGGCAATCCATACTGTGTACAGGTTGATAGCTCCTGAATACACATTTGGATACTGCCCTCACCCGTCACACAAGCTACAACGGCATCAGGGTGAGCTAACTGTACCCCCATAGCAGCAGGCAAACCGAACCCCATGGTGCCAAGACCACCAGAATTAATCCATCGACGAGGCTTATCAAACAGGTAGTATTGTGCAGCAAACATCTGGTGCTGCCCTACATCAGAAGTAACGTAAGCATCACCTCCCGTCACCTTGAACAACGTCTTTATCACATCCTGAGGCTTGATAATATTGCCATTACTCGGCTCATGACGCGGCTGGGTATAAATACCATGGCGATCACGCCATTCATTAATTTGCGCCCACCACTCAGTTAAAGCAGCTTCATCCAGCTTTGTATCACTCTTCTCGACCTGATCAACCATCGCCTGTAATACCGAATCACAGGGACCAACAATGGGAATATCAATCGCCACTGTTTTAGAAATAGAGGTGGGATCCACATCAATATGAATAATTTTGGCTGAAGGGCAAAATTTACTGGGCGTATTGGTTACCCGGTCATCAAATCGGGCACCTACCGCCAGAATTACATCGGCGTGGTGCATTGCCGCATTGGCTTCATAGGTACCGTGCATACCCAACATGCCGACAAACTGCTTGTCCGTTCCCGGATAGGCGCCAAGCCCCATCAACGTATTGGTTACAGGAGCATTCAACAGCTTGGCCAACTCGATGAGCTGTGACGACGCATTACCTAAAACGACACCACCACCACTGTAAATAATCGGGCGTTTGGCCGCCAACAACGTCTTGATGGCCCGCTTAATTTGACCGGCATGCCCCTTGGTAGTGGGCTGGTAAGAACGAATTTTCACCGTTTTTGGATATTCGTAAGGCACGCGATGATTAGGTGCAGTAACGTCCTTGGGAATGTCGACAACCACGGGGCCAGGCCGACCTGTCCCAGCGAGATAGAAAGCTTTGGCAATCACGCCCGCAATTTCAGATGCATCCTGAACCAAAAAACTATGCTTAACGATAGGACGGGAAATACCCACCATATCGGTTTCCTGAAACGCATCACCGCCAATTTTATCCCGGGGAACCTGACCCGAAATCACAACCATGGGTATAGAGTCCATGTACGCAGTAGCAATACCGGTAATGGCATTGGTAGCGCCCGGGCCGGACGTGACTAAAACAGCACCTACTTCGCCAGTGGAACGGGCATGACCGTCAGCCGCATGTGTTGCCGCTTGCTCATGGCGAACGAGAATATGTTGAACATCAGATTGTTGAAACAAGGCATCATAAATATGCAGCGCAGCACCCCCAGGGTAACCCCATAAGTACTTAACACCAGCATCCTTTAGTGCGCGAACGACGATTTCACCGCCAGACAGTAATTCCACTGTGCAAACCCTCAAAATTAAAACACCACAACGCCAGTCCAGCCCACTTGGGAACATAAACCACAACCGCTATGACATCACAGGCCTGCTAGTGCAACACGCAACCGCTATTGGTCGTCGGCGCGTCAGGCTCGTGGGTAAACAAACCTGTTCTGGATGCCCAGCGAACGCTGTTTACGTTCACCTGGCAAGCTGGTAAGAAACCAGCGAGCGAGCATATTGAAACTACTCGCAGAAGCGCGAAACTTTAGGGCTTTACTGACATTTAGTCAAGTCCTTAACATCAACTTATCAGTAAAAACAATGACTTCAACTCAACAAACACGTACCTCATCGACAGCTCACTGCAATACATTTTTGCTACCAAATACTCAACATCCACATAATAAATCCGCTATGATACTTAAAACTAAAGGTCATTTCTGGGTTCTTTACGAGCTCTTTTTATAGATTCAAGGTTATAGATTCAAGGTTATAGGTTTAAGGACATGAAAAAACTGTTCATAACACTTTCAGCTCTATTACTACTGGCAATAGATCTCTCTGCAAATGCAGGAAAAATCTATCGCTGGCAAGATGACACAGGTACTTGGCATTACACGGCAACACCTCCAGCTGATAGCGCAGCAGAGTCAATTAATATCAAGGTTACCCCGCCATCGACCTCTCAACAGCAAGGTCCCACCGATAAAAGCGTCGAAGACAAAGCCAACAAAAGTGAGGGGAATGAGAAATCTTCGGCTGATACGGAATTAAAAAAATCCGCAGAGGTTGCGGCGGAAGACAGCGCATTGGCTAAGAAAAATTGTGCAAATGCAAAAGCAAATCTGGCAAACCTACAAAATCATCGCCGCCTAAGAATACGGGACGATGAATTAGGGGAAGTACGCTATTTGAGCGATGATGAACATAACGACTGGATGAATAGATCTAAGGAAGAAATTCGGAAATACTGTCAGTAATGACATTCAATGAGAGCTTAGTAAGTCTCTTCTACGCCAGCAGAATAAAAAAGGGGGAAGATAATTATCTTCCCCCTTTTTACTGACCCTATTTATCCTTAGTAAGATCTGAGCTGAACGATTACACATACAGGCTCAGCAGCTCTACCTTATTTCTCTTTGGGCTCCTGGGATTTGGGCAAATCATTTTTATTGGCAAGTTTACTGACGATGGTTTTAGCCATTTTCTTTTTGAACTCAATTGCTCCAGTTTCATCCCAATCTCCACCCGCCAAAAAATAAATCTCGTAAACTTCTAATGCTTTATATGCAAACATTAATTCTGGGTATTTTTTTAGCGCAACGTCCTTTTTATCATTGAGAAGACTGTCTAGCAACTCAACATATTTCTCATTGTGAGCTTCAATACTTGAAGTACTCTCTGCTTCTAAAGAGCTTCCTGCCTCTAAAGAACTTTCTGCTAGATGCTCCTTATTTGGTTGAGTCATGGATTAGAACCCTCTATTAATCTGCCGTCATGCTACGTATCGATACACTAAGGCATTCACCCAGCCCTGTCGCTTACCGTATTTAATATTATCTCTGACAAACATTAAGCTTTAGAAAACACGACCTTTTCACCCTCAAGGCCCACCACAATAGTGTCACCTGGAGTAAAGCTACCGCTTAACACTTCATTCGCTAAAGGATTTTCCAATAATTGTTGAATAGCCCTTTTAAGGGGCCTTGCACCATAGACTGGATCAAACCCAGCTTCACAAATTTTATTCATAACTTCATCTGAAAGGTTCATTTCCAAGTCACGTTCAAACAAACGATTTTTTAACAATGCCAGTTGAATCTCAGCAATGCCCCTGATTTGCCCTTTAGCCAAGGGATGGAATACCACGACTTCATCAATGCGGTTGATAAACTCGGGCCTAAAATGCCCCACAACCACATCCATCACCGCATCTTTCATCGCTTGATAGCGATTTTCATTGGCCGTGGAATCATCGGCTTCAGCGGCATCCGCGCTAGTATCAAAGTTAATCGTGTCAAAAGAACGATCTTCAACAACGGCCTGAATACGATCTGAACCAAGGTTAGATGTCATCACCACCACCGTATTGCGAAAATCTACAGTACGACCTTGGCCATCGGTAAGACGCCCATCATCCAACACCTGCAAGAGGATATTGAAAACATCTGGGTGAGCTTTTTCTACTTCATCCAACAACAAAACAGAGTAAGGGCGCCGACGAACTGCCTCGGTCAGATAGCCGCCCTCTTCGTATCCCACATAGCCTGGAGGTGCACCCACCAAACGGGCGACAGAATGCTTTTCCATAAACTCGGACATATCAATGCGCACCATCGCATCTTCACTATCAAATAAAAATTCTGCGAGAGCTTTACACAATTCAGTTTTACCAACACCAGTTGGCCCTAGAAACAAGAAAGATCCGTTGGGTCGACTGGGGTCAGAAAGCCCCGCACGACTGCGGCGCACCGCATTGGATACCGCCACAACGGCCTCACTCTGACCGATAACACGTTGATGTAGAGAGTCCTCCATTCGCAGTAATTTGTCGCGCTCCCCTTCCAACATTTTAGCCACGGGAATACCCGTCCACTTAGAGACGACCTCAGCAATTTCTTCTTCGGTTACTTTATTCCGTAATAGTTGTTTTTCAGTCGTTTCTGCTTTACCAGCTGCGACGAGCTGCTTTTCAAGCTCAGGAATAATACCGTACTGAAGTTCTGACATTTTTTCTAAATTACCCGCACGACTCGCTGCCTCCATATCAATTCGCGCTTTTTCCAGCTCAATTTTTATCTGCGCTGCACCCTGCAATGCTGCTTTTTCTGCTATCCAAATTTCTTCAAGGTCAGCGTATTCCTTACCAAGAATATCTATATCAGCCTTAATCTTCGCCAGGCGTTTTTGAGAGGCGTCATCCTTCTCTTTCTTAACAGCCTCCCGCTCCATTTTCAGTTGAATCAGTCTGCGTTCAAGGCGGTCCATTTCTTCTGGTTTAGAGTCGATTTCCATACGAATTCGACTCGCAGCTTCATCCACTAAATCAATTGCCTTATCAGGCAATTGGCGATCGGTTATATAGCGTTGCGACAGCTTGGCCGCAGCCACAATAGCTGAGTCGGTAATATCCACACCATGGTGAACTTCATAGCGCTCTTTTAAGCCACGCAAAATGGCGATGGTATCTTCTTCATTTGGTTCATCGACCAACACTTTTTGAAAGCGTCGCTCCAGCGCCGCATCCTTTTCAATATATTTTCGATACTCATCAAGTGTAGTTGCTCCGACACAGTGCAATTCGCCTCGAGCCAGCGCAGGCTTCAACATATTACCCGCATCCATAGCACCTTCAGCCTTGCCGGCACTGACCATGGTATGCAGCTCATCTATGAACAGTATGATTTGACCTTCCTGTCTAGATAACTCTTTTAGAACAGCTTTCAGACGCTCTTCAAAATCACCACGGAACTTTGCTCCCGCCAAAAGCGCTCCCAAATCCAAAGATAAAACTCGTTTATTCTTTAAGCCTTCAGGAACTTCACCATTAACAACTCGCTGGGCTAAGCCCTCAATAATGGCTGTTTTACCCACGCCCGGCTCACCAATTAATACCGGATTATTTTTTGTACGACGTTGTAATACTTGAATAGTACGACGTATTTCATCATCTCGACCAATAACAGGATCGAGCTTCCCTTCTGCAGCACGCGCTGTCAGGTCAATGGTATATTTTTCCAATGCTTGGCGATTACCTTCTGCCTCTGGATCTGTCACTGCTTCACCCCCTCGAATTTTTTCTACAACAGCCTGCAATTTACTTTTGTCACCAAATTTGGCTAACGCCCTTCCCACATCACCACTGTTGTCAAAAGCAGCCAACATAACAGCTTCACTGGAAATATACTGATCACCCTGCTGCTGCGCCTGCTTATCAGCCCGATTAAACAACTTACCCAAATCAGCGGACAAATTGACCTCACCGGTTGGTGATTGAATCTGTGGTAATCGCTCTATTAGCTGTTCTAATTCGATTTTTAACCCAGCCATGTCAAAACCTGCTTGTTTTAGCATGGGCGTCATTGAGCTACTTGATTGATTGAGTAACGCTAATATCAGATGAACAGGCTCAAGGCTGGGGTTATCTTTGCCCACAGCCATTGATTGAGCATCTGAAACAGCATTTTGTAAATGATGGGTAAAACGATCAAAACGCATAGCAGCCCTCTCATATATTCGCTAGCCAATTCCCTATACTTGTAATGGGGGCAGCAACGGCGATATCAAGCGCTAACACACACCTCAACTGATCCAGATCAAGCTGGCCATTCGTCCTGTCTGCCCCTCACGTCGATAGGAGTAAAATTGTTTTGAATTAGCATAGGTACAAAAGTTACCGCCATAAATCTGAGTAACACCTTCTAAGTTTAAGGCCACTTTTGCGAGACAATACAGGTCGGCCATCCAGTGTTCGTTCTGTTTTTTTTGCTTATTACTGCTTTTTAAAAAACAAGCTTCGATCCTATTTTTACTACCCCTGTTTTCAACATCATCATTGAAGGTATTATCAAGAAATGCTCGCCTGACTTCAGCACCGACTTCAAAGTGCTGCTGACTAATAGCTGGGCCAAGGTAAACCATTAGGTTAGCCGGAGAGGAAGAGAACTGCCTTACGGCATTGCGGACAATGCCTGCTGCCAACCCACGCCAACCCGCATGGATTGCTGCCACTTCAGTCCCCGCCACATTACAAAGCAAGATCGGCAAACAATCTGCCGTCATAACAGTACAAACACGTCCAGGAGTATTGGCATAACTACCATCTGCGGTGAGAACAAGACCATCACTGGCAGCCTTCACCATGACAGTACCGTGTATTTGGTTGAGTAACTGTGGCGATGAAGGAAGGCCTAATTGTTTGGATAACAATTGCCAGTTTTGCGCTACTGACTCAAGTTTATCCCCCACATGATAGGCAAGATTAAGTGAATCCCAAGGTCGGAGTGACTGGCCACCGCGCCGGGTGCTTATCGCTGCACAAACGTTATTTGGCGCGGGCCAGTCGGGTTTCAATATTTTCATGTTAAAACCTTTTTGGATGGCTCTCGTTTCTACAATTTTATTTTGCTAGGTCCCCGTCTTAACTGACGTCTTGCCTAGCCTACTTTGCACAAAAGCAAGTTCTAGCAAATATCCTCAGCCTTAGCATTTGCCTTTAGTGCAGCCAGTAAGATATTGAAATCTGAGGGAAGTGCGACTTGCCACTCCATATACTCCCCAGAACCGGGGTGAATTAATCCAAGCTTTCCTGCATGCAAAGCCTGACGCTTAAAGCTGCGCAACAAATTCTGTAATTCTGATGTCGCCCCCTTTGGCAATTTAAGGCGCCCACCATAAACAGCATCACCGACCAAAGGGTAGCCAATATGAGCCATATGCACACGTATCTGATGTGTGCGACCAGTTTCTAATTTAACGCGAATGTGCGTATGGTGGGGAAACCGCTCGATCACCCGATAATGTGTAACCGCTTCTTTGCCTCCATGCGCGACTACCGCCATTTTGGTCCGTATCTGCGCATGACGCCCCATGGGTTTATCCACAGAACCACCGCCAGTCATCACACCCTGAGCAACAGCCTGGTATTCACGAGTTACTGTCCGAGACTGCAATTGTTTAATGAGTGCATGGTGAGCCTCTAATGTTTTAGCCACCACCATGAGTCCTGTGGTCTCTTTATCCAAACGATGGACAATACCTGCTCGAGGGATATTTTCATTAGCAGGCACATGATGAATCAGACCATTAAGCAGCGTACCCGTATAGTTACCCGCTGCAGGATGAACGACTAATCCAGACGGTTTATTAATCACCAGAATGTCATCATCTTCGTAGGTAATATCCAGCTGGATAGGTTCCGGCTGCCATTCCCCTTCAGGTTCTGGTACAACATCGATAGTAAGAAGCTCTTCGCCAAGAAGCTTATCTTTGGACCGGCATCGCTTCCCATTCACCAACAAATCACCATCTTTAATCCATTGCTGTAAACGTGATCGTGAAAAGCCGTCAAAAAGCTCCGCGGCTACTTGATCAAGACGCGCTCCACGCAACGCCAAAGGGACACTTGCCTCTAGTTTTATAGGATCAGTCATTTGGTCTCAGTCATTGATGTTTTGCATCCCGTCGGGGCTGTGGTTAAATAGTCCATCTTACAGACATAGCGCCAGCTAAAGAACACTTTACGCTTCCCCATTAGGATTAAAAACCAGGATTAAACCACCCCATGCGATTTCTGTTTCCACTGCTATTATGTACAACATTGTTGACCACTGGGTGCTCCTGGTTCAACTCAGTCAATAACATAAGAGATGAAGACGATATGCCTGACACCTCAGGCTATACCGAAAAAGACTTTTATAATGTTATTCAAAATGATTTAAAAGGTGGTTTCTGGCAAACAGCGATCGACAATCTTGAAGCCTTGGAAGCCCAATTTCCCTTTGGTGACTACGCCGAACAAGCTCAACTAGAGCTGATCTACGCTCGCTTTAAATCCAATGAATTTGAAACAGCCATTGCAGCAGCAGACCGATTTATCCGACTACACCCACAACACCCCAATGTTGACTACGCCTATTATTTAAAAGGGCTTTCTTCTTTTTCACAAAGTAAGGGGCTTTTTGACCAGCTACTGCCCACCGATGAAACAAAACGCGATCCTGGCTCGGCTCGCAGCTCTTTTTCTACTTTTAACGAATTACTGAGCCGATTCCCTGAAAGCCCCTACGCACCAGATGCACGCAAACGAATGATCTATTTGCGAAACATTCTTGCTCGCCATGAAATACACGCCGCTAATTACTTTTTCTCTCGTGAAACTTATCTTGCCGCAGCCAATAGAGGTCGCTATGTAGTCGAAAATTTTCATATGACACCGTCCTTCCCTGATGGACTTGCGGTTATGGCCCAAGCCTATTATTTGATGCAAATGTACGATCTCGCAGATGATGCGGCCACATTACTCGCCACCAACTATCCCAGCCATCCAGCCCTAGACTCGAGTGGCAAGTTTCAGTATCAGGACACAGCGACAGAAATGAAACGTAGTTGGAGGAATAGACTGACAGCAGGGCTTGTGGATAAGCCTGACTCAATCAGCTTCGACTCCCGCCAAATCTTCAACGAACGCTATAAAAGTATCTACGAAAACCATGACCTGACCAAAAGATCTTGGTTAAGCCGGCTTACCCTTGGTATTTTTGATTAATAAGGCTTATCAGCACCCAGGTTTAAAAATCAAAAGGGGCTTTAAGCCCCTTTTTTTGTATACGTCAGTTTTATAGCGATACTTCCATTCCACACAATACAGTCAAGGAATATAACCCTTGAGTGTTTTATCCTAAACGACCTTCCCCTAGAATACGGGCATCCGTATGGTTTTCGCCCACTATAGTTTTATGCCGCAACCAAGTTAACCTGAACACAAGAGATCTTGCCCATGGATATCGATCTTACCTGCCAAAAAATTCGCCAGGAAATGAAGGTCATACCAAAGATTGACCCAGAATTTGAAGTAGAACGCCGAGTAGCCTTTATTAAATCAATATTGGTCAAATCTGGTTTAACACATCTAATTTTGGGTATTAGTGGCGGCATTGATTCAACTACCTGCGGTCGACTAGCCCAAATGGCCGTGAATCAACTCAACCAAGACAACAACCCTAAGTATCGTTTCACTGCTGTGAGGCTTCCCTATGGGGTTCAAGCTGATGAACATGAGGCACAACAAGCCCTACAATTTATCGAACCCTCTGAAAATATTGTAGTGAATATAAAATTAGGTGCAGACGGCATTCATGAAGAAACCCTCGGCGCGTTAAAAAACCACTCCATGCTAACCGCATCAGACAGAGCGATTGACTTCACCAAGGGAAACACAAAAGCCCGATGCCGAATGACGATTCAATATGAAATAGCTGGCCTTTTAGGTGGTTTAGTTTTGGGAACAGACCACTCTGCAGAAAACATTACGGGGTTCTTCACGAAATGGGGAGACGGTGCCTGTGATTTAGCACCATTATTCGGTCTCAGTAAACGGCAGGTCCGCCAGATTGCTCAGTTTCTCGGAGCACCGCAGGTATTAGTTGAAAAAACACCTACTGCAGATCTAGAGTGCCTTTCACCACAAAAAGCTGACGAACATACGTTAGGTGTCACTTATGATGAGCTCGATGATTTTTTAGAGGGCTACCCCATTAGCTCAGAAGCAACGACCCGCATCATAGACATTTATCAACAGACCCAGCATAAACGTAGCCCTATCCCTACACTTTATGATTAGCTCAATATCTGTGGTCAGTTAATACCACCCAATGAAACAAAAAACCGTCACTGGTAGCCCTGCGCAATGAGAAGAAGGCTACTTAGTAACAGGAAAGCTACTCAGTAACGGAAAAAGAGCCTCTATGATGCAAAAAAACCATCAGGCCGAAATTACAACTGCTCCAGACAGTCTACTTAAGGTTTACTCATACTACCGGGCATTGCTGTCAGCTACCCTGCTAATAATGTGGCTGATAGGCATGGGCTTTAATGTCCTAGGCAGCGCTTACCCCCAACTCTATTTTGTTACTACCTCTATTTATGTAGTGCTCTGCCTTCTGACCCTACCCCATTTTCATTTAAACCGGTCTGGCCCAAATATTCAGCTACTTTTCTTCATACTACTAACCGATATGGTGGCGGTCACTCTGATCATGCATACCAGTGGAGGTTTGAGTAGTGGGCTGGGGTTTTTAATGTTGGTTATTGTTGCTGCAGGAAGCATCCTGCTCTCCGGCCGATGGTCGTTACTGATCGCAGCCATCGCCAGCCTCTGCGTATTAACAGAGACCCTGTCTTCTACATTCCTACTCAGCAACAATGAAGAGATTATTTTCCCGGCGGGAATACTTGGCATTTTATTTTTTGTCACTGCACTGGTTTTTCAGGTCTTAACTCGTCGAATCCGCGAAGCCCAATCCATCGCGAGCCAAAGAACGGCCGAAAGCGCAAGATTGCAAACATTAAATGAATCCATTGTAAAAAGAATGCGTACAGGGATTATTGTGGTCGATGGGCAGGACAATATTCAGTTAATTAATAGTGCTGCCATCCAGCTACTCGACAGCCAAAAACAAGACCTGCCCTTAAATACCGGGCAGTCATTAAGGACCATTCACCCACTCTTTAAACAGCTGGAGCGCTGGCGCACTTATCCTTGGCTAAGAACACCCACATTTAAAACTACTACTGCTTCTCGTGAATTACAGGCCAACTTTACCTCACTTTACAATGAGGAAGATCGCCATGTACTTATCTTTTTGGAAGATACACGTGCCCTTGCGCAACATGCCCAACAATTAAAGTTATCCTCCCTTGGCCGACTGACCGGCAGCATTGCCCACGAGGTACGAAACCCCTTAGGCGCAATAAGCCATGCATCCCAACTACTTTCTGAGCAATCAGAAAACGAAACCCAAACAAAATTATTGGATATCATTCACCGCCACTGCGGTCGAGTGAACCAAATTGTTGAAAATGTTCTGCAATTATCTCGACAAAAACCACCCGCCTTCCAAAAACTATGGTTACTTCAGTGGCTTAAAAAATTCCGACACGAGTACCTTGAAAACCATAATGCAGACGGAATGATCGAAATTGAAAGCACCGGTCGGGATACGCAAATATTCTTTGACCCCAGTCACCTCAGCCAAATTCTGGTTAATTTGGTGGACAATGGGCTACGATATAGCGAACTACAGATGGAACAGCGCTGGGTGAAACTAGTGATTTCAAAAGATACCTCCTCAGAGCTTCCCTTTCTGGAGATATACGACAAAGGGCCAGGAATTCCTCATAAAGATCAGGAAAATATTTTTGAACCCTTTTTTACTACCTCAAATGAAGGTTCAGGACTGGGACTCTATCTCGCCCAGGAGCTCTGTGCTGTTAATTATGCCTCCCTTAGCTATGTTGGAGAAACTCAGAAAAAACGGTGTTTCAGGATTGGATTCGCTCACCCCGAAAGATTATTACCGAGACCACAGTAATGATAAAAAAACGCGCCTTAATCGTTGATGACGAGCCTGACATTCGTGAACTGTTATCCATGACACTGGAACAAATGGGACTTGAAACGGTCACTGCGGCCAAGTTATCCAAAGCAAAAAAACTGCTCGAATCTGAACACTTTGACCTGTGTCTTACAGACATGAAAATGCCTGACGGCAATGGCCTGGAGTTAGTAGAGTATGTTCAGTTGTCCTTACCACAACTCCCTATTGCCATGATTACAGCCTATGGCAATATGACTATTGCCGTGGATGCTCTAAAAAAAGGTGCTTTCGATTTCATATCAAAGCCTATTGAACTCATGCGCTTACGAAACATTGTTGAGTCTGCACTTAAGCTTGAAACAGAACCACAGGCAACGTCATCCCAAAAAGCATCGACCTCAACAGAGCTGATCGGCTCCTCTCCCGCCATGGAGAAACTAAAACAACAAATTCGTCGTGTTGCACGCAGTCAAGCGCCCATCTTTATCAGTGGAGAATCTGGGAGTGGCAAAGAACTTGTTGCCAGAGCTATCCACCAACTAGGGCCTAGAAAAAACGGCCCGTTTATTCCCGTCAACTGCGGGGCCATACCAACAGGGTTGATGGAAAGTGAATTTTTTGGCCATAAAAAAGGGAGCTTTACCGGTGCTCACCAAGACAAACAAGGTCTATTCCTAGCCGCTAATGGCGGCACCCTTTTGCTCGATGAGGTGGCAGATTTACCAATAGCCATGCAAGTCAAATTGTTGCGGGCTATTCAAGAAAAAAGCATCCGTGCTGTCGGTTCAGAAGAAGAAATTTCAGTCGATGTCCGCATTCTCAGTGCCACACATAAAAACTTGGCAAAGGAAGTACAGAGCCATCAATTTCGCCAAGACTTATTCTACCGGATAAATGTGATCGAACTACCAGTACCCAGCTTGCGCCAACGTGCAGATGACATACCTTTATTAGCAAACAAATTTTTAGCACAATTCTCGGAAGAAGCTGACCTCCCAATCCTACAACTTTCTGAAGAGGCATTAGACGCCCTAAAGCAGCATCACTTCCCTGGAAATATTCGAGAATTAGAAAATACCCTAGAGCGAGCATTTACACTTTGCCAAAGTACTACTATTACCACAGAAGACCTTCAACTACCCATGGTGACACAACAACCAAGGGAAACATCGTATAACGCAAGCCCACCTGAAAATATGCAGGGTTCGATAGATGAGCATTTGGCTTCTATAGAAAAAGAACTATTACTGAATGCCCTAGAACAAAATCGTTGGAATAAAACAGCCGCAGCTAAGGCTTTGGGTATTAGTTTTCGGCAAATGAGGTATAAATTACAAAAATTTGGCCTCGAATAATGGTAGTTAGTCCATAAATGCGGTCTATCGTTAGCTTAGACGGTAACCAAATACATCCTCCTAACAAACCGGATACGAGGATGACATAACAACATCAGGCCAAGGATGGTCTGACTTCATTCACCAAGGAAGGAGAATGCAATGAACCGGGAAAAAGGATTTACCCTGTTTGAATTAATTTTCACCATAACCATACTCATTGTTACTTTAACTCTGGGTATCCCCCAATTACAGCAATGGGTTCAACGTAGTAAAGCCACCAACTTACAGTACACCCTACTACACAGTATTCACTACGCTCGGGGTCAGGCAATTCGACTTCAATCGACGGTCACCCTGTGCCCAGGGAGCAGTCAATGTGAAGATAGCTGGAACTCACAACTGCTTATTTTTAGCGATCTGAATAGCAATGGAATCTTGGACAGTAATGAACTCCTATTAAAATACATGGATATTGGCGTCTTGGGTGAACGCCTGGACTGGCGGTCATTTCGCCGAAAACCCTATCTACAGTTTGATTTACACGGACTCACACCAGCCCTTAACGGGACACTTCACTTTTGCCCACATCCCACAAATGAAGATCTCAAATTTTCCATCATTCTGTCTCGCACAGGCCGGGTTCGTATTAGTGACAGTCCAAATTGCGTGTAGCCCGCGCTTAATATCTACCGCCGATATAAGCTAAAAAACCGTCTATCAGAAACCCATTGATACCCACATTAATACAGTTATAAGTATGCTGTAGAAAAACTTTCACCATTTTCATAAATGGACAGGTAAACATGCAGAAAGGGTTCACTCTTATTGAGTTAATGGTCACGTTGGTGGTACTCGTGGTAGCACTTAGCATTGGCATTCCCAATTTCTCCACATGGATCAAAAACAATCGGATTGATGCAAGTACTCGAACCCTTGCAAGCGCCCTACAAATAGCTAGAAGTGAAGCTGTATCACGCCAAAGTGTTATAACAATAGATAGTGGTGGCGACTGGGCGAATGGCTTAACAATTTACACAGATGTAGCCGGCGTAGGGAATACAGCTATCACCGCAGCAGATACTTTAATAAAAGACCTAGATTTTTCTATGGATGGGATTACAACCACGACCAATGATAATAATTTTATCAGCTTTACCAATACAGGCAGGTTAAGTACAGCAGATACATCACCATTGATTCTGACTCTATGCCTTACCAGTGGCGAATCGGATGGAACTCAGATAACAATCAACACCGTAGGTAGAACATCTATCAGCGAGAAAAATAACTGCCCATGAATAAATATATTATCTATAAGCAACAGTCTGGCTCCACTTTAATCGAAGTTCTTATAGCATTGCTTATCTTTACTATCGGCCTACAGGGTATTGCTTCTATGCAATATCAATCCGTAAAAGATAATTTTGATTCATCACAACGTAGCTATGGAGTTTGGGCAGCACAAGAACTAATAAGCCGCATTAGGGCCAACCCTGACGCTCGAGACGCTGGAGACTATAATGTCAATGGCAACCCTTGTGATGGAAGCCTCCCTCCAGCCTACTGTGCTGACAGGGATGGCAGTGGTGCCGCTATCTGCGCACCAAATGAAATGGCTGCTTTTGATATTTGGGAGTCCCTTTGCCCCACGCCCAATCAGGCCCACAACCAAAACCAAAGCCAACTGTTTAAACCTAATATAGAAATCACCTGTGATGGCGGGGCAACATGTGCAACCGGCGATCAATTCACTCTCACACTGCAATGGGAATCAAAATCAGTTAGCGATGATGCTACTACCAATGACGCTCTCAAAACTGAGCAATTTCAGCAGGTGTTTAGACCATGATCAACCTCCCTCACCGCCAGCGGGGTTTATCTCTGATTGAACTAATGATTGCCATGGTGCTTGGTCTCCTACTCATTGCCGGTGCCCTTCAAATGATGCTGACCTCTCAAACGATTCATCAAACCACAGACACGCTATCCCGCATTCAGGAAAATGGTCGGTTTGCTCTAAGCTTTTTAACCAAGAGTACTCGAATGGGAGGCTACAACAGCAGCGAAGACGAAGCTACTGAAGGGAAGGTCTTCTGGGATGGAGTCTGTGACACTTCAGGCCCCTGCACGAATAACGGTGCGGGTAATGCTAGTGATCAAATTGGTGTTCTTCTTGACCCTAGTAATGATAGTGACTGCATAGGAAACCCTGTGGGAGAGGAGGATAAAGTCATCGTTAATGTGTATTCCATTGATGGTTCACCAGATAATAACCAAATTAATTCCCTTTACTGTCAAGGATTTGATCCGGTAACAAACTTGCCGTACGGCGCTAAACAACCACTAGTGGATGGTGTAGAAAACATGCAAGTACTCTACGGGGTATCTGACCCAGCGGCGAGCAACGCGATCACTAGCTATATCTCCGCTGATGGCGTTACGGACTGGGCAAGTATCGGCGCCGTCAGGATTTCCTTGCTAGTCAACAATGGTCAAGTTGAAGGTAGTGGCAATAGTGAAACACGAACCTTTAAACTACTGGATGCACCGACAATCAGCGCTACCGACAGGCATGAGCGTCAGGTATACACAACCACAACAGCCATTACCAACATCATTTACCAAAGTCAGGATTTTAACCAATGAACTGCTTTGAAGAACCTCACCATACGACCCATGTCAGGGTATATGAGCGTGGAATAAAAGCACAAAGTGGTGCAGTACTTATTGTCTGTCTTGTCATGTTGACCATTCTAACCATCATTGCCTTGGGGACTATTACTGACACCAACTTACAAGCCAATATGGCCAGAAATAACCAAATCAGCTTACGCGTATTTAATCTCTCTATGAGCGAATTAAAAGCGCAGTTTCGAGCCTCCGAGAATAACGACCAAATGGATGGCAAGCCGTATTTACAAACACTTTCGAATATTTATCAAACCGGCTCTACCAAACAAATTCCTCAAGATGACTTGCTTATGGCATCTGCAGGCAATCCACTGAAACAGGACGTTATTATCAGTTTTGTCCGAGAAGGCAATTGTGGCGGTGGTAACGAAATTGGAAATACTGCGCTTATTTTTGAAATGAACAGCACGGCCTCATTATATGCTGATGGATCAGGTATTAATTCAGACCAATCATTTGGTCTCTGCTACCCCAACCCCAACGATCAATAGCAGTAACACTGAGGTAAACATAATTGAATCTAAGGAGAAAAAGTATGGTTAACCATATTTCAAAACAAATTATGCATTTTGGTTTGTTCATAATGGTACTACTCAGCTCCACCAATAGCGTAGCCGATGGGGGAATCGTTGTACTAAGTGAAATTCTTGAGGAAGTTAGAATTACGGTCTCACCTAAACCAGAAACAGCAACGAATACTATTTCAAAGAATCTTAAAAACGCTAAGAAGTCAGCACCTTCTCTTGGTGCAATTAATTATGAACACGTAGACTGCACCAACTGTGCAACAGGTTCCCTTAGCTACGGCCCACTAACCCAGCTAGTGAATCCTTTCGGTGCCAAAAAACCCATTGAAGAATTGGAATCCTGGAGCGGTAGTCGTGCCCAAATCCATTATCGAGCAGCTGACAATCACATCGAAAAAATCAAAATTCTGCCTTAAACAGGAGGCAATGCTATGAAACACGATAAAAGTTTTCTATACAAACTACCGCTATTTGCTGTGTTCTGCATGTCAGCAAACAGTATTGCCGATGATACAGAAATTTTTTTCGATCTTGTGCAAACAGCTGACCCCGATGCCTACAAGCCCAATGTGTTATTTATTCTTGATACCTCGGGTAGTATGACGACCAACATCACCACAGTATCGCTTGCAACGACCTATGACCCATCTACATCCTATGGCAGCTCACCGGATACAAATATATACGGTTACACCGAAGACTTATCCTCATTCACAACTGTACTGAAAACAGAGGTAAGCTGTCAGGCCATGCTTGACAAAATCGATGTCAGTGCTGCTACTTTTGATGCCAATAACCCGACATACACTGGCAAAACTGCCAGTTACTCTTCCTACTGGAATGACTGGTCTGCTTTTGGGTGGTGGTCTGGAGGCCGTGAAGACTACCTTGAATGTGAGGAAGATGAAGGTGTTCACGGTCAAACCGATGCAACTAACCCTTACACTGCTATCACAGGGGGGATCACATTACACAGTACAGGAAATTATTATAATGGTGTTCCTACCAGCCCCTATAGCAGTAGCGCAGGCTCAAGTATTGATTGGTCATTAATGCAGACCAACACCTTCGTTTCGGCCAACTATCACGATTTTCTGCAAAGTAATTTACTGACAAGCACTGATACAAGAAGCAATGTAATGAAGGCGGCCGCCATAAATCTGGTAAATAATTTTACTGGACTAAATCTAGGTCTGATGCGCTTCGATGGCAATAATGGTGGCTATGTCCTCCATCACTTCTCAAATATCGAAACAGATAGTGCTAGCATTATTGCAAGTATCAATGCACTAAACGCCTCAGGCAACACCCCCTTGGCTGAAACCCTTTGGGAAGCCAATCGTTATTTTGAGGGTTCAAGCGTCGACTATGGTACCAATAGTAACCGTGATCCAGCTGCTGTATCTAGTGGCAACTATAATACCCCGATGAGCGGAAATACCGCAGTTGATTGCCAGTCAAACTATGTGGTTTATTTGACCGATGGCCAACCTACTAGTGATAGCGGTAGAGATACCCAGATTTCCGCATTGGGACAAGGCACTTGTAGCCATACCGGTGGCACTACAGCAGATAGCTCCTGCCTTGATGAAATGTCCGCCTATATGGCCAGCCATGATTACAATAACGTTCTTGATGGCGTACAGTCCGTCAAAACCTACACTATTGGCTTCAATATTGACCTGCCACTGCTTGAAGCAACAGCCACAGGTCGAACCGCCTCGAATAAAGGTGGTTACTTCACAGCAAATAACAGCGCAGAACTGAACGACGCGTTCACCCAGATTCTGACAGAAATAGAACAAACCTCCACCACGTTTGTAGCACCGGCAGTCTCGGTGAATGCCTTCAATTCCCTCCAGCATCGAAATGAAGTCTATTACGCATTGTTTGAGCCAAATGTATTCCCTCGCTGGAGAGGTAATATTAAAAAATACAAAATTAATAGTAATGGTGCCATTTTGGATCAAGGTTTAGCCCCAGATAATGCCCCTATTCCTTCGACCCTAAAGAAAGACGATATTATTGACGATACAACGGGCTACTTTGATGATAATGCACTAAGTTTCTGGACTGAGGCTGCTGATCTTCCCGTTGATGCAGACGGTGCTGACGGAGCCAATGCTTCATACGGTGGCGCCGCCAGTAAGCTTACTACAACCAGGACTGTTTATACTGTTGCCGGAGATGCTTCGCTCTCCAATATTAGCCTGAAGACTGAAGATAATACGGTCTCATCTGACCTTTCCAAAACCGCCATTTCTAATCTGTTATACGGTATTGATGAATCTTTATATTCTAGCCAGGCTGAAATTGATACTGTCCGCCAAGGTCTCACATCATGGATATTAGGTGTTGATGTCAAAGACCTTGATGGGGATGGCGATGTCACCGAGGCAAGCCACTTTATATCGGACCCGCTACACTCCAGACCAAGTGTCGTCACATATTCTGGCACCCAAAGTGACCCAAACGACTCGTCTACCCAAGTATTAGATGACACATTATTTTCGATGGATAATGCGGGAGCCTTCCGCGCTATTAATGCCAAAACGGGCATAGAACTATTTGCATTTATTCCACAGCAGTTACTTTCAAATCATAAGACCTATTATGACAATGATCCCAACGGAACCCGTGTTTATGGTCTAGATGGTCCACTCACTATCTGGCGCCAAGAAAGTACCGATGAAGATATTAATATAGAAAGCAGTGACGGTGACCATGTCTATGCCTATTTTGGCATGCGTCGTGGCGGCAATAACTACTATGCCATGGATGTCACGGATAGGAATAATCCAAAATTAATGTGGACCATTTTGGGTGGCGTTACGACAGGCTTTAGCGACCTGGCTCAAACCTGGTCACGCCCTATTCTTCGCAAGGTAAATTGGAAATGTGACACCAACGGAGACAATTGCGAAACCAAGCAAGTGCTGTTCTTTACCGGAGGTTACGATACCGTACATGACACAGCCACAGCGGCCTCAGATACCACTGGCGCTAAAGGCGGAGCCATCTATATGGTTGATGCAGAAACTGGCTCTTTGCTCTGGTCTGCAGGTGATAACAGTACCAGCAGTGATACCCATGACCTTCACCTTCCACTAGGCAACAGCATACCTGGCGATCTTACAGTGGCCGACATGGATGGTGATGAAGCCCCAGACATCCTGTTTGCCACAGATATTCTAGGACATGTGTGGAGAATTGACTTCGATGATGAGAATCAAGCATCAAATTTTGCAAATATTGCACAAAACCCTAGCGGTAAAGGGGAAATAGCAAACCTAACGGATGGAAGCCAATTCCGTAGATTCTATATAGGCCCGACCGTATCGCTATCACAAAAGCGTGGACGTCCACCCTTCTTTGTATTAACCATGGGAACAGGTCTCCTTGCGCACCCCATAGATAACACTGTAGAGGATCGCCTTTATGCACTTTTCGAATACAATGTATTTGGACCACCCAAGGATAGCAATGGAGACATTACCTATACAGCGATAGATAACTCCGCTCTATTTAATATGACCTCCTCGGCTAGCGGCCCTGCGGACCCTCAAGGTAATGCACCTTATGGTTTCTATAAAGATGCAACTGCAGATGGCGAGAAATTCTTGAGACGCGCGCTTACCCAACAAGGCTTTACCATTTACACTTCCTATATACCGAAAGGTGTTGCTGTAACTACAAGCAACTCAAGTTGTGGGGCAGCAGAACTTGGCACCAGTAGACTGTTTGCTATGAATTTTGTCACTGGCGTGAGTGCTTATACAGGTGAGTACATAAACCTTAACCACCCAGGAATATCAGCCGACCCAGTGACACTTTTCATCGAAGATGAAGATACTGGGACTACCGAAACAATTCTTTGTTTAGGCACCGAATGTTTTAATCCAGATGATGAGCAAAATCCCTTTGGTGAAGTTACGACTCAAATTCTTTACTGGAGAGAGAATACCCAATGAAAAAATATCAAAGAGGTATGTCTCTAATTGAACTGGTAATTGTGATTGCTATTATTGGCATTCTCGTTGCGACAGCATACCCTTCTTATAGAGAGCATATCATAAAAACAAGAAAAACAGATGCCGTGGCATTGATCAATAAAGTGATACAGGCACAAGAGCGATATTTTGTGAATACTCTAACCTATACTACTGATTTAACTGTTCTGGGATTTTCTAGCGCGAGTGATTTTCCGAGTGACGAAGGGCATTACCTAGTGAGCGCTGAAGCGTGTGGGGGAGGCATTGCTGAATGTGTCAATATTACTGCCGATGCTCAAGCCTCGCAGAACACAGGAACACCTGCTGACGATAACCTTGCACTTAACAGCCAAGGAACAAAAGCCGGGAAATGGCCTAACGATCGTTAGCTCTTTTTCCACTTAAAAAAAAACCCCGGAATTTTCCGGGGTTTTTTGCGCCACATAAACACTTTGTAAATTTTAGCTATTAACGCAATTCCCTCGGCATAGAAAAACGTATATTTTCTTCTCTTCCCTCAATTTCTTTGGCGGTTTCTGCACCCATTGTCTTTAAGGTTTCAACAACATCCTGAACGAGAATTTCTGGGGCCGACGCTCCCGCTGTCACTCCAACCACACTCTTTCCCGCCAACCAATTTACATTGATATCTTCTGCGCTATCTATCAAGTGAGCCTTGGCACCACAACGCTCTGCCAATTCACGTAAGCGATTGGAATTCGAACTATTGGGCGAACCCACAACCAACACTAGATCACACTCGAGAGCCAATTGTTTCACCGCATCCTGACGGTTCTGTGTGGCGTAACAAATATCATCTTTTTTCGGTCCTTGTATAGAAGGAAAACGCTGCCGTAACGCGTCAATCACCCGAGCGGTATCGTCCATGGATAAGGTTGTTTGGGTCACGTAAGCCAGGTTTTTGGGGTGCTTCACTTGTAACTTGGCCACATCAGATTCATTTTCTACTAAATAAATCTGCCCATCGGAGCCGTTACGATATTGCCCCATTGTACCTTCAACTTCAGGGTGCCCCTGATGGCCAATCAAGACACATTCACACCCTTCTCGGCTATAACGCACGACTTCCATATGCACCTTCGTCACCAAAGGACACGTAGCATCAAAAATTCTCAAATTACGTACTTCAGCTTCTTTTCTGACCGTCTGGGAAACGCCATGAGCACTGAAAATTACAATCACATCATCGGGAATTTCATGGAGTTCATCGACAAAAATGGCCCCCCGCTCCCGCAGAGAGTCCACCACAAATTTGTTGTGCACCACTTCGTGACGTACATAGATAGGGGCACCAAAAATATCCAGTGCACGATTGACGATATCAATGGCACGATCAACCCCTGCGCAAAACCCCCGTGGATTAGCTAGCCTAATATCCATCAATGGGTAACCGCTGGCACCACGGAAAGAATTTTTACTTTGAAGCTAATAGTATGACCCGCTAGTGGGTGATTGAAATCAATCGTTACTGTTTCTTCATCAGCTTCAATGACTACACCAGGCAGTTCGGCTCGGTTTGCATCAGCAAAGGAGAGCATTAACCCTGGCTCCACACCTAATTCTTCATCGAACTCTTTGCGGGAAAACTGCTGAATATTGCTTGGATTATGTTGCCCAAAACCTTTTTCAGGCTGTATAGAAAATACTTCTTCTGCACCAGACTTCAGTCCAGTCAAGACAGTCTCAAACCCTGGCAATAAACTACCGTCACCAAACGTACAGGTAGCAGGATCGGCCCCGAAATTAGAGTCCACTAAGGAGCCATCTTCCAACGAAAGTGAAAAATGCAGGGTTATTTTTGTGTCTGGCCCAACAGGAAGTGAATCCATCTCAGAAAAATGGGCGTCAGATGAAGAAGAATCAGATAAATCAGTCATGGTATCAATCCATTTTACGCTGTTTTGGTGCCAACAGGCTTTCCAAAATCAATAACACAGCACCCAAAGTAATCGCGGCATCAGCCACATTAAACGCGGGCCAATGATGCTGTTGATAATGAGCATCGACAAAATCGACCACATAACCCAACAAAATTCGATCACATAAATTACCGAGTGCGCCACCCAAAATTAAAGCTATAGCCATCGCCAACAAACACTGACGGCTTGGCAATCGGTACAACCAAACCACCAAAACTGTGCTCACCACCATTGAAATGATGGCAAAAAACCAACGCTGCCAACCTCCCGCATCACTTAGAAAGCTAAAAGCTGCTCCCATATTGTGTACTAAGGTCAAATTTAGAACGGGCAATAGCTCAAGAGTTTCACCATAAACAAATATTTGAGTAACCCAATACTTGGTTAGTTGATCAATAACAATGATAAACAACGCCAACAAGTACCAACGGCCTAGCTGCCAACTCACAACAACTTACCAAACAAATAAACTTCAGATAAATAAGTGCTAGTTTTAAGCATAGAAACGCTGCTCACCTTCACCCTCTACATTCTCAATACAACGGCCACAAAGCTCAGGGTGTTCAGTATCAGCACCCACATCTTCACGATGGTGCCAACAACGATCACATTTAGCATGCATTGTTTTAACGACACTCACCTGTAGCCCTTCGATTTCCGTTGACTCTGTATCAACAGCTTCCGTAATAGGTTTGATTTCAGCCGCAGAGGTTATCAATACAAATTTTAATTCATCACCCAGTTTGCCCAGTGCCTTCCGCAATTCACCATCGGCATAAACCGTCACTTCCGCTTCAAGTGATTTCTGAATACCGACATCCTTCTTGCCCTCCAGTACTTTGTTGACGGCGTGTCGTGCTTCAGCAATCAATGCCCAATCACTTGCTGTAATCACCGATCCTTCCACAGAGGGCAACTCTTTCCATTCAGCAAAGAATACCGAGGCTTCCCGATCTCCTGGGATAAACGACCAAATTTCTTCTGCCGTAAAGCTCAGTATCGGTGCAATCCAACGGGCAAATGAATCGACAATATAATAAATAGCGGTTTGTGCAGAACGTCGAGCCAGTGAATTTTCCTGACAGGTGTATTGGCGGTCTTTGATGATGTTCAAATAAAATCCACCCATATCCGTCACACAGAAGTTATGTAGCTTCTGATAAATATGATGGAACTGGTAGTTTTCATAAGCAGCTAGAATGTCTCGTTGCATATTAGCGACACAATCCACCGCCCAGCGATCCAATGCCAACATCTCGTCCATGGGCACCAAGTTTTTGGCAGGATCAAAGCCATTTAAGTTCGAAAGGAAGAAGCGTGCCGTATTGCGAATTCTGCGATAGGAATCTCCAGTTCGCTTAAGAATTTCATCGGAAACACTCATCTCACCACTGAAATCTGTTGCAGCCACCCACAAACGCAGTACATCGGCACCCTGATCATTCACCACCTTCTGTGGTGACATGACATTACCGATGGATTTAGACATTTTACGGCCATCAGCATCCACCACAAAGCCATGAGTCAGTACTGCCTTGTAGGGCGCATTACCTTTGATAGCTATCGCTGTTTTCAGCGAGGACTGAAACCATCCACGATGTTGATCGGAACCTTCCAGATATAAGTCGGCTGGATACTGTAATTGTTCTCGAACATCCAATACCGCTGCATGGGTGATACCAGAGTCAAACCAAACATCTAGCGTATCCGTCACTTTACTGTACTGGTCCGCGTCATCGCCAAGCAACTCGGTGGCATCCAGTTCATACCAGGCATCTATTCCACCTTGCTCCACGCGGGATGCTACGGCCTCAACCAATGTCGGGGTATCAGGGTGAATTTCTCCTGTTATTTTATGAACAAACAAAGCAATGGGGACACCCCAGGTACGCTGACGAGAGATACACCAATCCGGACTATTCTCCAACATCCCTTCAATCCGAGCCTGACCCCATTCTGGGTGCCAGGACACGCCTTTAATGGCTTGCTTAGCCTTTGCCAACAAACCATTTTGACTCATGCTGATAAACCACTGGGGTGTTGCCCGATAAATTAGTGGCGTTTTGGTCCGCCAGCAATGGGCATAGCTATGAGTGATTTTGTTATTGGACAGTAATCGGCCATTGTCTTTTAACAGAGCAACTACCTGCTCATCGACCTTGTAAACATGCTCCCCTGCAAACCGTTCCACATCTTCACGGAACACGCCGTTATCATCAATATAATTGAGAGTACCAATGTCATACTTAGCAGCGACTACAAAGTCATCCACACCGTGATCCGGTGCCGTATGAACACAACCTGTTCCAGCCTCAGTGGTGACATGATCGCCCAGAATGACAGGGACCTGTCGATGATAGAAAGGATGTTGTAGCAACACTCGATCAAGTTTTTCGCCTTTTACTCGGCCTACTACTTGAGATTCAGCTATACCCCAACGCGCTAGAACAGATTCAACCAATGCCTCAGCCATTAGGTATCGACCAGCACCCAGCCCTTCAGGCTCACACTGCACTAACACATAATCCAGTTCTGCATTCAGACTAACCGCCTGATTTGAAGGCAACGTCCAAGGGGTTGTGGTCCAAATAACGACCGAAATATCACCCTCACCGGTCACGCCACCCATTGCATTTACAAAAGCATCCACATCAGCAACGAGAAAAGCCACATCAATCGAGAAAGAGGTTTTGTCCTGATACTCCACTTCGGCTTCAGCCAGTGCCGACGCCCCGACCACGCTCCAGTACACTGGCTTATAACCTTTGACCAAGTGGCCATTTTCAACCACTTTACCCAGCGCACGAATAATATTCGCTTCGAAATTATTATCCATGGTGAGATAAGGGTTATCCCATTCACCCATGACGCCAAGACGGATAAAGTCCTTCATCTGGCCATCGACCTGACGACGAGCATATTCACGACATTTCTGACGAAAGGTTTTATGGTCTACCTTAACGCCCGCTTTACCAATTTTCTTTTCGACCTGATGCTCAATGGGCAATCCATGACAATCCCACCCCGGCACATAAGGCGCATCGTAACCACTGAGGCTTCGAGACTTAACTACAATGTCCTTCAACACTTTGTTAACGGAATGGCCGATATGAATATTACCGTTGGCATAGGGAGGGCCATCGTGCAGGATAAATTTCTCTCTACCTTTACGCTGCCCACGCAACTGTTCGTAGACTTTATCTTCCTGCCATTTCTTCAGCATGCCCGGTTCCCGCTGGGCCAAGTTGGCCTTCATAGGGAACTCTGTAAAGGGTAAATTCAGGGTTGATTTGTAGTCAGTCATTTCTCTCAAACATCTTTTATTTGCTCGGCAAAATATTCCCGGGCCACTGTAATATCGTTATGAATTTCTTCTACCATCATATCCAGAGAAGCAAACTTGGCCTCCTCCCGAACTTTGGCTTTAAACTCCACCTGGATTCTCCGTCCATAGAGCTGCTCGTCAAAGTCCAGCAAATGGACCTCAAGAACAGGCTTAATCAAATCGCCCACCGTGGGCCGAACACCCACGTTTGCCACACCGGGCAAACAGCGGTCACCCAGCAACACTTCTACCACATAGACACCACTCAATGGTGCCCGGTATCGGTTCAACTGGACATTAGCAGTGGGAATACCCAACTGCCTACCAAGTTGTTGGCCATAAACCACGCGGCCTGTAATCCTGAATGGCTTACCTAACAATGTCTCAGCTAATGAAAAGTCAGCCTGCTCTAGCGCATGGCGAATACGTGTACTGCTAATACGCTCGCCCTGATATTCCAAAGTATGGGTATCCAGTACCTCAAAACCCTGCTGCTTACCAACCCGCTCTAATAACTGGTGATTACCGCTACGATCATGGCCAAATCGGAAATCATCGCCCACCACTAGGCAACGAATAGCCAAACCAGAAATCAGTACTTGATCAATAAAATCCATGGCCGACAGACTGCGTAGTGAGCGGTTGAATTGAAGGCAAAAAACCTGATCAACTCCTGCTTCAATAAACGCTTCAACCTTTTCCCGCAAACGCATCAATCGAGCTGGCGCTTGCTCACCAGAGAAAAACTCTTGGGGCTGCGGCTCAAAGATCATCACCACTGATGGCAAACCAAGCTCAGCAGCCTTATCAATCAACTGTTGAAGGATTGCCCGATGCCCACGATGAACACCATCAAAAGAGCCAATGGTTGCAACACAACCACCCTGGCTAGGCTTCAAATTATGCAAGCCACGAATAAACTGTTTCTTTTCTTCGATCACTTGCTGCCGACATCGCAAAAACGAAGGCGAAATTATACCTACCCATAGGGATTAAAAACAGATTAGGGTCTGATTATATTGATGTTTGGAATTTTATAGATGTCTTGGCTCGCTTAGTGATGTTTAAGGTGTGAAGGTCTAAAGCCTCCCACCAGAAGAAATAGCACATAAGCCACAACACCTGCCCCACAGATCAAGCCCATCCAGCCGGCTCTCTGCCACCATAGCCATTCCGCCCAATCATTAAGGTTTAAAGTCAACCCATAGAGAGCAACACACATGGCAGTATTCGCCATTAGCGACATCAAAATAAATTTACGCCACCCAGGTTCTGGCGTGTAAACACGCCCTGTTCGCAAACCACGGAATAACAAAATGGCGTTTAGTATGGCGGATAAGGAGGTGGCCAAGGCCAAACCCACATGACCAACCCCCCAATAGAAATGCAACGGTACCGCTAAAACAATATTAAGCACCATGTTCGTCACAAGAGCTATAACGCCTATACGCACAGGGGTTCTCATATCTTGGCGAGCAAAATATCCCGGCGCCAAAACCTTAATCAACATAAAGGCAACGAGTCCAGCTGCATAAGCACGCAAACTCAGTGTCGCCATTGCTATATCACGAGCGGTCATGGCATCCCCATAGTAAAACAATGTGAGCAATATGGGTTCGGCCAAAATAATCAGTGCCAGTGCAGCGGGTATGGCGATAAGCAATATCATCCGTAACGCCCAATCCATAGTGGCGCTAAATCTCTCAAGGGTGTCTGCCGCATGCTGCCTAGATAGGCTGGGTAAGACTACGGTGGCAATGGCAACACCAAAAACACCCAACGGCAATTCAGACAAACGATCAGAATAGTAAAGCCATGAAATACTCCCCGTGGGAAGAAATGAAGCAATCATGGTGTCCAGCAACAAGTTTATCTGGCTCACGGAGACACCAAAAATTGCAGGCGCCATTAACCGTAAAATTCGGGCCACACCCTCATCTCGCCAATCTAGCGTCGGCGATGGCACCATATGAATCTTCGCCAAAAATGGCAATTGAAAGAGCAACTGAACAACACCTGCTGCCAACACCCCCCACGCCAAAGCATATACAGGCTCTTCAAACCACGGTGAGACAAAAATTGCCGCAACGATCAATGAAATATTTAAAAATACCGGCGTAACCGCGGGAATTGCAAAGCGATCATAGCTATTGAGAATAGCGCCAGCCAAACCGGTAAGAGAAATCAACATCAGGTAAGGAAAAGTAATTCGCAACATGCCGCTGGCAGCAGCAAACTTATCGGGGTAATCCAGCCAAAAACCGAAGGCAAAAATCCCCGTCATCAGAGGGGACGCAATAACCACCAACACCGTGACGGCTATCAATATAGAACCCAAAGCACCAGCGACTTTATCTACTAGGACCTTAACTGCCGCTTGGCTGCCAGTCTCTCGGTACTCTGCCAAGACAGGAACAAATGCCTGTGAAAACGCCCCTTCAGCAAATAAACGTCGAAAAAAATTGGGAATTTTAAATGCCACAAAAAAGGCATCAGCCATCGCATCGGCGCCAATCACCCGGGCAAAAACGATATCGCGCAGCAAACCCAACACCCTGGATAGCATCGTCATGGAGCTGACCACACCGCTGGAGCGCAATAGTTTTGATGATTTTACTGGCGGGGGTTTTGGTTCTTTCTCTCTATCCATGTCTTGATGATGCAAACTCGAAGTCTCTGCCTTGCCTTAAAATAAGTTGTACCAAAATCGATCGTAGCGACTTTAACATATAGTGGCTTTAACACTATGATCATAGTCGCGTTGCCGCAACTACTAGGAATTATTACGAAAAACCTCAATATCACCCTAATCAATATCTAACCCCTTTATATTATTTTTTCAGCACAATGCATGTTGATCAATAGGGGTAAACGTTGTATATTCCCGCGCCTTGAATTCAGACTCATTGGTATAAAAAGGAGTACTTAGGTGGCTAACTCACCCCAAGCACGCAAAAGAGCGCGCCAGAACGAAAAAAGTCGCAAGCACAATGCCAGCCTGCGCTCCATGGTACGCACTTACCTTAAAAAGACTTATGCGGCCATAGAATCAGGTGAAGCAGAAGCAGCGCAAGCGGCTTACAACGCGGTTGTACCTATACTTGACCGCATCGCCGACAAAGGTATTATCCACAAGAATAAGGCTGCCCGTCACAAAAGCCGCCTGAATGCTCAAGTTAAGGCTCTTGCCGCTAGCTAAAAGTATTCTGCTTCCGACAATTGAAGCTCTTGAAAAAAAACCGGCGTTCTGCCGGTTTTTTTGTGCGCCTATTAAACGACCCATCTAAATGAGCCATCGATTTCTGTAGGAAGGTAACAATAGGTAAAGCTATGTATTAGCCCAGATGAAAACTTGGCACACCCGGCCAGCCATTCTACTTAAGCCGCCTCACCATCTAACACAATTGCAACCACTTAACTTAGCACCAAGTTATCACGATGAATCAATTCCTTATCATCACAATAACCTAATATTTCTGTAATCCTACTGCTGCTTTTACCAATAATCTGCCGACTTTCTGAAGCGCTATAATTAACCAATCCACGGCCCACTTCTGCACCAGACTCATCGACACAACGAACCATATCGCCTCGATGAAAATCACCCCCAACGGATCGCACACCGACGGGAAGTAAACTCTTCCCCTGATCCTTCAACACGCGAACAGCCCCTGGATCCAGCACCAACGAACCGCAGGCTTGCAACCTACCGGCCAACCATTGCTTTCTAGCCGCAATGGGTTCCTTCTCAGCCACCAGCAATGTGCCTAGAATTTCACCCTCAAACAATCGAAGGATCGAATGATCTAAGCGACCACCAACAATTATGGTATTTGCACCGGAACGAGCCGCCAACTTTGCGGCTTTGAGCTTGGTAATCATACCTCCACGCCCCAAACTACCGCCGCCGCCAGCCAGCAAATCAAGCGCTGGATCCCCAGCATTGCCTTGGGAAATTAACTGCGCTTTTGGATTGTTTCTGGGGTCTGCATCGAAAAGACCATCTTGGTCCGTAAGAATCACCAACAAATCAGCATCAATGAGATTTGCCACCATGGCAGCCAGAGTATCGTTGTCACCAAAACGAATTTGATCCGTTACCACGGTGTCATTTTCATTAATGATGGGCACCACGCCCAGTTCAAGTAGTGTTTGCAGTGTATTGCGGGCATTAAGGTAACGCTCACGATTTGAAATATCATCGTGATCCAAAAGAACCTGCGCTGTGTGCCGCTCATATTGCTGGAACTGGAATTCATAGGCTTGCACCAGCCCCATTTGCCCAACAGCCGCCGCCGCTTGCAGGCCATGAATTGACGAAGGACGCTGACTCCAGCCTAGCCTAGACATTCCCTCGGCGACCGCACCAGAAGACACCATCACGACTTCAATGCCCTGCTCAAGCAAGGCCGCCACCTGCCCCACCCAGCCGGCAATAGCCTCGCGATCAAGACCACGGCCATCAGCCGTCAACAATGCGCTACCAATTTTTATGACCCACCGCTTGGCATTTTTCACCTTATGCCGGTCACTTACCTTATCTTGCTCGGCCATATCTATTCAGATGCTCGCACTATTATTTTTTATAGTTCTTTTGGTTCTTTTAAACTTTCAATAAAACACTAATTTTCAGTATAACGCTTAATTTTTCATAAACTTAGAGATGCTTCCTCACTTATGGGCTATAAATAATTTCCACATCATGATCATCGTCGTCATCCCAATCATCATCGTCATCCTGATCAGTGGATTTTGGACGCGCACGCAATGCCTCAATCCGGTCTCTCGCTTCAGATTGCATCTTAGCCTGCAACTCTCGCTCATGCTCAGCAACCTCGGGGTCCTCTCGCTCAGCTTCCCAACATTCTTCCAAGTGTTCCATAATATCTTGGCATAACAACAAAGTGCCGACAGAACCCGATGCAGACACATAATATACAGGGCCTTCCCACTGTAATTTTTCCACCACTTCTTGGCAAAGTTGTTCCCTCTCACTCTCGGGCAACAAGTCGATCTTATTTAATACTAACCAGCGATCACGCCCCCATAAAGTAGGACTAAATTGATCAAGTTCATTCTCAATAACATTAATATTGGCGGCTGGATCAGAACCATCCGGCGGTAACATATCAACCAAATGTAACAATAACCGTGTTCTGGTTAAATGCTTTAAGAAGCGAATGCCCAAACCTGCCCCTTCCGCAGCACCCTCGACCAACCCAGGAACATCTGCAATGACAAAACTACGATATTTGTGTGGCTGAACCACACCCAAATTTGGCACTAACGTAGTAAAGGGATAGTCTGCCACCTTTGGACGAGCGGCAGAAACAGCGCGGATAAAGGTAGACTTACCAGCATTTGGCAACCCAACCAATCCCACATCAGCCAATACTTTCAGCTCTAACCGCAAATGTCGAAGTTCACCTTCTGTCCCAGATGTCGTTTGGCGAGGCGCACGATTGACACTGGATTTAAATCGGGTATTTCCTAGACCATGGTAACCAGCCTTCGCTACCATCAAGCGCTGGCCATTCGCCGTAATATCCCCCAGAACCTCTTCCGTGTCTTCATCAATGATAGTGGTGCCAACAGGCACCTTTAAAACAAGATCTTCTCCTCCCCTACCTGTACAATTTTTAGAGCCACCGGCCTGTCCACTCTGGGCATTAAAATTACGCTGAAAACGATAATCGACCAAGGTATTAAGGTTATCGTCCCCTTCCAGATAGATACTACCGCCATCTCCACCATCACCGCCATCAGGACCACCTTTAGCAATAAATTTTTCGCGCCGAAAGCTCAAGCAACCATTGCCACCGCGGCCGGCTTGTACGTGAATAGGTGTTTCATCAACAAATTTCATTGGAGTAGGGCCATCAATATAGTTTAGGGGTTAAAGTCTTAAATCGACTTCAAAAAATAGAGTATACAGTGTCTGATAGTGCGTTATCAGCCACCCATCGGGCAGATATTCAGCAAAACACACGCAAAAGCCGAACAACAAAACAAATATAAACTTTAACAACAAAAAAGCCCCGCAATGCGGGGCTTTAACTTCAAAAAAAAGAAGTGTTCTAATTTATTGCCTTACGCAGTAACAATATTCACATATTTACGGTTTTTTGGACCCTTAACAGTGAATTTTACTTCTCCAGGGGCTGTAGCAAAAATCGTGTGATCACGACCAATACCCACATTATTGCCGGGATGGAATTTAGTGCCACGCTGACGAACAATAATGTTCCCAGATGCTACTTGCTCACCACCGAAACGCTTAACGCCTAGGCGTTTACTTTCCGAATCGCGACCGTTACGGGTACTACCACCAGCTTTCTTATGAGCCATGTCGTTCTCCTATCTAACCTTAACCAGCGCTAATGCTAGTAATTTTAACTTCGGTGAACCACTGGCGGTGGCCCATTTGTTTGCGGCTGTGCTTACGACGATTAAACTTGATAATTTTTACTTTATCAGCACGACCATGGCTCAATATTTCGCCTGTCACCTTGCCACCCTCAACAAGAGGTGCGCCAATTTTTATATTGTCGCCATCTGCGACCATCAGCACTTCATCAAAATTAATACTTTCACCTGTAGCCACATCCAGCTTCTCGAGACGCAGGAATTCACCTTCCTGCACACGATGCTGCTTGCCACCACTTTTAATTACTGCGTACATATCATCAACTCCATATTCGCGTATGCCAGTTCGACGCCCTGAGAACGATTTCTCTAGGCCGGTTTTGCGAGGGCGGCAATTCTAAGTCAAACCCCCCACTATCGCAAGGAAAAATTGGCTTAAAATCCAGCAATAATGCGCCATTCACTTGACAGCTCTCCCACCCAACCCTAGGATGCCAACGCGTCCATATTTAGGGACAAAATCAATAAAACAAACGTACAGGGCTTTGGCATGTTGCCGTTTCACCAAGTGGTTAAATCTGAGTTTGACCAAGTCAACGAATTGATCATTAACCGACTTAACTCTGAAGTAGGATTGGTAGAAAACATAGGCCAGTACATTATTGATGCAGGCGGCAAACGTCTAAGGCCGCTATTAGTCCTGCTTAGCGCCAATAGCTGTGGCTATCAGGGCTCTCAACATGCCGCGCTGGCAGCAATCATCGAGTTCATTCACACAGCCACACTACTCCATGATGATGTCGTCGACACCTCAGACCTCCGACGTGGCAGAGCAACAGCAAATGCCAAATTTGGCAATGCGCCGAGCGTACTAGTCGGTGACTTCCTCTATTCCCGCGCATTTCAGATGCTTGTTGAAATCGGCAACATGAATATCATGAAAATTATTGCCGACACTACCAACATTATTTCTGAAGGAGAAGTTCAGCAACTTATTAATGCCGGCAATCCTGACACCAGCGAAGCTGCCTACAATGAAGTGATTCGCAAGAAAACAGCCCAGCTGTTTGACGCCGCGGCAGAAACCGGAGCTCTACTCGCTGGAGCCTCACCAAAACAGCAGGCCGCTATGGGTCGCTATGGCCACCACCTAGGCATGGCATTCCAGCTAGTAGATGACGCGCTAGACTATAACGGCAACACCAAAGACTTAGGCAAAAATATTGGTGATGACCTTGCCGAAGGAAAACCAACACTACCACTCATCTATGCCATGAAAAACGGGACGCAAGAGCAAGCAACCCTTATTCGTCAAACTATAGAAGAAGGCGGGATCGAAAAAATGGATGCTATTCTAGAGGCCATCAATACTACCGGCGCCCTAGCTTACACGATGAATTGTGCGAAGAAGCATGCCCTACAAGCTAAAATCTGCCTGAAGGATCTGCCTAACTCCCGCGAACAAAAAGCACTCCTTGAACTTGCCGACTTTTCCATTCAACGGACGTCCTAACTCTGTTTGAGAACAGTTCACCTTGCCTGAAAACCCGCCTAACTTTAGCCCACCTCTCCACAATGGAGGTACAACCCCTTATTTTCTGGACTTAACACTCAGATCAGATAAAATCCCGCCCTTCGACCCAAAATCATAAAATCTGAAAAGCTCAGGGTAACGAGTTAGATAGCAGAGGCCAATTAATCAATGACGACCTTCATTCCACAATCGCAGAACTCATACACCCGTGAGGAAATTATTGCTTGTAGCCAAGGAAAACTGTTTGGCGAAGGTAATGCCCAGCTACCCGGCGATAATATGCTGATGGTGGACAGAATTACCCATATTCATGCGGGTGAAGGTAAATTTGGCAAGGGAGTCATGACTGCTGAGCTAGACATCCGACCAGACCTCTGGTTCTTCGGATGCCACTTTGAAGGTGATCCAGTGATGCCGGGATGCCTTGGTCTCGATGCCATGTGGCAGCTCACTGGTTTTTTTCTGGCATGGAAGGGCAACCCTGGACGCGGACGCGCATTAGGATCGGGAGAAGTAAAATTCTTTGGCCAGGTCCTGCCAGAAGCCAAACTGATCACTTACCGTATTGATGTTTCACGGATTGTTGAACGCAAGCTAAAAATGGTGATCGCTAACGGCACTGTCTCTGTCGATGGCCGTGAAATTTATACCGCCAAAGACCTCAGGGTTGGCTTATTTGAATCAACTGACAACTTTTAATACTTTCGATTATAATTAATCCTTTAGATGACAATGACCGGATTTTTTACCGGCATAGGGGTAGGCAATGAAACGCGTGGTAATTACCGGAATGGGGATTGTCTCCTGCTTAGGTAATGACAAAGAAACTGTCACTGAGTCTTTGCGAGAATGTAAATCAGGCATAGCCTTCAGAGAAGACTTCAAGGAAATGGGGCTACGTTGCAACGTAGCAGCCAAACTGGATCTCGATGTGGCAGAACATATTGATCGCAAAGTTCTGCGCTTCATGGGGCCTTCTGCTGCCTATGGTTACATTGCTATGGGCCAGGCCATTGCTGATGCAGGGCTAACCGAAGATCAGGTCTCCAATGTACGCACCGGGCTGGTTATGGGCTCTGGTGGCGTTTCAGGTGAAATGTTCACTGAAACCATTGATGTCATGCGCGAACGCGGTATCAAGCGAGCGGGCCCTTATAGGGTGACACAAATCATGGCAAGTACTGTTTCTGCTTGTCTCGCAACCCCTTACAAAATCAAGGGAACCAACTATTCTATCTCGTCAGCCTGCGCGACAAGTGCCCACTGTATTGGCCACGCTATGGAATTAATCCAAATGGGCAAGCAAGATATGGTTTTTGCTGGCGGCGCAGAAGATATGCACTGGTCAATGGCTGGTATGTTTGATGCAATGGGTGCCCTATCCAGTAAATACAATGACACCCCAGAGCTGGCCTCCCGCGCTTATGATGCTGATCGTGACGGTTTCGTTCCTGGTGTTGGCGCTGGCTGCTTGGTCGTAGAAGAATTGGAACATGCGCTTGCACGTGGCGCGACGATTTACGCAGAGATTGTTGGTTATGGTGCTACATCAGATGGCTATGACATGGTAGCGCCCTCCGGTGAAGGAGCAGCGCGCTGTATGGAAATGGCCATGGAAACCACAGATGGCAGTATTGACTACATCAACACTCATGGCACCAGCACACCAGTGGGTGACCTAGCAGAACTGAAAGCAATAAGGGCTGTTTTTGGCGATAAGGCCCCCCCCATCAGCTCCACCAAATCACTTTCAGGGCATGGTTTAGGTGCAGCGGGTGCTCAAGAAGCTATTTTTAGCCTGCTGATGATGCAGAATGACTTTATCTGCGCATCAGCCAATCTTGATACAATTGACCCAGAGGCCGCGGATTTACCCATCGTTGCCAAGCGTATAGACAACGCCAACTTGCAGCGAGTTATGTCCAATAGCTTTGGTTTTGGTGGCACAAATGCATCGTTGGTTTTACAAAAATATAGTTAACTCGCTCGGCTGGACGCAAAGTGGCACAAAAAAAGGGAGAGTTTTAGCTCTCCCTTTTTTTATTCGACTATTCCATTCTGAAACATTCAAAAAAAATAATTCTACCTAATAATACGCAATGAAGATTTCACACGCCCCACCAAAACACGCTATTCTTAACATCTAACTACACGCTTAAATAGGGCAAATACAATGAAGCTTTATGACTATCCTGGCGTCCCAAACCCTCGCCGCTTAAACATCTTTATGTCCGAAAAAGACATTCATATACCACGAGTCAACATTGACTTACTAAAAGGTGAGCAGTTTGAACCTGCGTTTAGAAAAAAAAGCCCTAACTGCGATGTACCCACACTAGAATTGGACGATGGAACCTGTATATCCCAAACCAATGCCATTTGCCGTTACTTGGAAACATTACATCCGGAGCCACTCTTATACGGCACAACACCAAAAGAAATTGGTCTTATTGAAATGTGGAATCAAATTTGCTTTACCAACGGCTTTCAAGCCGCAGCAGATTTATTCCGAAATGGACCCGATTGGTTTGATGGCAGGGCATTAATCGGGCCCCACGACTACGAAAAAATACCGCAACTGGTAGACCGTGGCCATCAACGCATCCTGCATTTTTATGATGATATTGACCGCCATTTAGCGACCCAATGTTACTTTTCTGGGAATCACTTTTCAGTCGCGGACATTACTGCGCTAGTCACCGTAGATTTTGCTCAATGGGCAAAGGTAAAAATTCCCAGTCATCACAAAAACCTGCTTCACTGGCATGCATTGGTATCAGAACGTCCTAGCGTCCAAGCGAACAGCTAGACATTCAAAACAACAGAGTTACTGATATCAGCCTTCCTACAAACCACGAAGCACACCGCAAACATAATAAGAGGCCGTGACAGCAGACAGCATAAAAATTCCAAGGTAAACTTGTTAAAATTATTAAGTAACACTAATTGATCAACACTGACATTGGGGCAAAGTATGGCTCGGGGTATCAACAAAGTAATTCTAGTAGGCAATTTGGGTAAAGATCCTGAGGCTAAATTCATGCCCAGTGGCAATGCTGTCACCAATATTACAATAGCCACCAGTGAAAGCTGGAAAGACAAACAAACAGGTCAACAGCAAGAACGTACCGAATGGCACAGAGTTGTCTTCTTTAACAGACTGGCAGAGATTGCCAGTGAGTATTTAAAGAAAGGCTCAAAAGTGTATGTTGAAGGCTCACTACGTACGCGTAAGTGGCAAGGGCAGGATGGGCAAGATCGTTACACAACCGAGATCGTCGCCAGTGAAATGCAAATGCTGGATAGCCGCGGCGGTTCAGCTGGCAACTATGACAGTGATTCCATGCAACAAAATGCGCCCCAGAACCAACCATCACAACCTAGCCAACAAGCCAATCAACAAAAAGAAGCGCCGGCAGCTTCCGACAGCGGCTTCAACAGTTTTGATGACGATATCCCCTTCTAAAAAAGACCTTAGATTTTATTTGTAAAAATATACGCTGAAGCCCCTTATTTAAGGGGCTTTTTAGTTTTTTACACAATCAGACATTGATGCTTATGAGTTAAGGTCAGACTAAGCCAAGATCAAACGGGGCGCCCAAGTACTTCTTCCATTGTTTCGGAACAAAACTCATCAATATCAATTTTGAAATACGCCAGCTGTTGCTCTGGAATAACAACGACATCACAGACCCCAGGAACTGGACCCACATAATCGTCAACTACTATGAGATCACTAGGTAAAAGTTGAACAACCAAACTTTTCAAATGACGAGGCTTTTTCATCGTTACAGCAGCAACAATCCATACCACAATTAATCCGGCCACCATTAAAAAAACCTGCGCATAACCAAAATGATGAGCCACCAACCCGCCAGTAACACCACCTAAAAAGGCCCCGAGGAACTGGCTGGTAGAATATATCCCCATCGCCGTTCCCCTGCCCCCAGCAGGCGCAATTTTGCTGACAAGCGATGGTAATGTAGCCTCCAGCAAATTAAATGCCATAAAGAACACAAACAAACCCAACAAAAACCAACTTCGACTTTCCGAACCGCTACCTAGCAAGACTTCGCCTACAGCAAGTAATACCACAGCCCCAACAAACACTGGCTTCATTTTCCGCTTGGATTCAGCCACGATAATAAAAGGCAACATACAAAGGAATGAGAGCCCCATAGCGCCCAGATAAATTATCCAGTGTTGATCGCGACTGTAGGCCAGTGTTTGCTCCAAAATTAAAGGTACTGAGACCCAACTCGCCATCTGGGCAAAATGTAAAATTCCGATACCCAAATTTAGGCGCAACAACTCACCATCTCGCAATAATGTTCCAAACATTGCGGGGATAGCCTGAGATTCAGCATTTTGAACAGTAACAACCGGTGTAGGAACGATCACTATCAAAACCAAAATGCCACAAACAGCTAAGCCAGCTATTAGCCAAAACAATCCAGAAAGTCCCCACAGACTGGCCAAGACTGGACCAGACACCATGGAAATAGCAAAAGCAATACCAATACTCCCCCCCACAACGGCCATCGCTTTGGTACGGTTTTGCTCCGTTGTCAGATCGGACAAAAGCGCCATAATAGTACTGGCAACAGCCCCTGTTCCCTGCAAGGCTCGCCCGACTATTAACCCCCACATAGAATCGGACATAGCAGCTACGATGCTACCGCATAGAAAAAGTAACATCCCGCCAACAATGACGGGTTTTCGACCCACTTTGTCCGATAAAAAACCAAGAGGAATCTGAAACAGCCCCTGGGTCAGGCCGTAGATACCGAGAGCTACACCAATGAGGATTGCTGAACTGCCGGAATACTCTTGGGCGTAAAGCGACAAGACCGGCAACAACATAAACAGGCCAAGCATACGAAAGGCATAAAGAGAAGCCAAACCAACAAGGCTTTTTCGTTCCAATGAATTCATGGGAAATACAGCGCTACATCCAAGAGGAGCACATTATAAATGCCATCGACCCAGAATGTAGATCTAAAGTTATAGATCTTTAGTATTTAGGCTATTGCCCAATAGAATTATCGATCTTTAACTTCATTAAATGCCGACTATGAACGACCATAACTATCTTCCATCCTGACAATATCATCCTCTCCCAAGTAAGAACCGGATTGAACCTCAATCATCTCCAGTGGAATAGCACCAGGATTCTCTAATCTATGTGTCTCACCAATGGGAATATAGGTTGATTCATTTTCTGAAAGAATAAATTCTTCCGCACCCTTAGTAACCCTAGCTGTACCGCTCACTACAATCCAATGCTCAGCCCGATGGTGGTGCATTTGTAGTGATAGCTTGCCTCCCGGTTTTACCACAATCCGCTTGACCTGAAATCGTTCTCCAAAATCAATAGAATCATAAGAACCCCAAGGTCGGTAAACCTTTCTATGAAGGCTCACTTCAGATCGCCCCTGCTCCTTCAGTTGAGCCACTATCGCTTTTACATCCTGCACTCTTCCCTTATCAGCCACCATAATGGCATCGTCACTTTCTACAATCACCACACCGTCCAACCCCACCGTGGCTATCAATTTTTTGTCACTCTGTATAAAACAGTTTCGACTATCTAGTGCCAACACATCCCCCTTTATGGCATTCCCATTGGCATCTTTATCAGACACCTCCCACAAGGCTAACCAGGAACCCACATCACTCCAGCCACAATCTATAGGCACAACGACAGCATCTTTCGTTTTTTCCATCACCGCATAATCAATAGAATCCTCAGGACAGCTCATAAAGGTGTCACTATCTGGACGAATAAAATCAATATCTACAGAGGCTTTAGACATCGCTTGCCGACACACCGCCAAAATATCAGGGCGCTGCGCCTCCAACTCCGATAAAAACTGGCGGGCCTTAAACATGAACATGCCACTGTTCCACAAATATTCACCGCAGGACAGGTAGTCTTCAGCTGTCGCTTGATCCGGTTTTTCAACGAATCTGTCCACAACCATGGCTGCGCCATCATTCAAAATATCGCCTGTTCTTATATAGCCATAGCCGGTTTCTGGGGACTTTGGCACAATCCCAAAGGTAACCAACCGTCCCTGCTCAGCAAAGGGCAACGCGGAAGTTACAGCCTCTTCAAAGGCCTGCTTATCCCGGATTACATGATCTGCAGCCAATACCAGTAATACCGGCTCGCTGTGCGGATTATCTTTCATCGCCTGCAAGGCCGCCAAGGCCACTGCGGGTGCGGTATTCCTGCCCTCTGGCTCAAGAATAATATGACCGAACTCAAATTGACCAAGACGCAGCTGTTCAGCAACAGTAAAACGATGCTCTTCACCACAGATAAATAGTGGCGGCAGATGATCTATACCATCCAAACGACCACAGGTTTCCTGCAACATTGTCTGCTCACTAACAAGGGGTAAAAACTGTTTTGGGTGGAGCTGCCTAGAAAGAGGCCACAGACGCGTGCCCGAACCACCAGCCATAATTACAGGTACTATTTTCGACACCACCATTAACCCATTATCCCTGAACTAAGTTGCTTACCATTTGAGGGTCGACTAAAACATAAAGCTCTATAGTACGCAAAAGATTATCTTTTTTTGCATCAAAATAGCTCAAGCCAGAACCTCTCAAAAAATATAAATATTTGTATATAAAAATCAAACGGTTAATTACATTTAAAACTTCAGTGCAATTGATTACGCCTGCTGCTGGCTGTAGAATCATGCAAAATAGGCTCAACGTTCTACTAATATGGGTAACCACCGATTGCCATGCAGGATGCACTCTAGTTACAGGCAGGGAATCTAAATGTTAAAAACCTTACTTGAATCAAAAAGATCAACAAAACGCATCATATCTCTACTTTATGATGTCTGCGCTATTACTCTCGCACTCTATTTTGCCGTCTGCCTTAGGCTAGGTTCATTCACCTTTGAGGTGACCAGTAAAGAGCTTACCAGCCTTGGCATCACTATTATGGTATCAATAATAGTCTTTATTAAACTCGGCCTTTATCGAGCCATCCTTCGATATATGACCGTTCCCGCTATGACCTCAATTATGACGGGTGTATGTATTTCTAGTATTGCCCTTGCTACCAGTAGTTTTTTCACCCACTCGTTTATTCCCCGCTCGGTTCCATTAATTTATATCTTTACAGCCTTGCTTTTTATAGGAACACCGCGTTTCCTGATACGCAGCATCATTACTTTACTCTATCAAGATAAAGGTCATCTTCGAGAAGCTGTGATTATTTATGGCGCTGGCTACACCGGACATCAACTTGCCCTGTCCCTGCAAAATACACCCTTCAAACCTATTGCTTTTGTGGACGACAATCCAAAGCTTAAAGGAAGCTTGGTCGCCGGATTATTGGTGCATCGCCCTAAAAAAATAATGGAACTAGCCAAGAGTCACTCTGCCAAAAAAGTACTTTTAGCTCTAGGAAATGCCTCTCGTACACAACGAAAAGAAGTCATTAAAAAACTTGAGCCTTGCACCATTACAGTACAAACCATTCCAGACCTGAATGATATTCTCACCGGCAAGGCCAGAATAGAAGACATCAAAGATGTTGAAATCGATGATTTGCTTGGGCGAGATCCTATTGCTCCCAACGATGACCTATTGCACGCCTGCATCACAAATAAAGTTGTTATGGTCACTGGAGCCGGAGGTTCCATAGGCAGCGAACTTTGTCGCCAAATACTCCGCCAGAAACCCTCTCATCTTATTTTATTCGAACTCAACGAATACGGCCTCTACAAAATTGAACAGGAACTACAACATATATTAAAAGACTCTTTGGAAAAAACTGAAATAGTTTCACTGATTGGATCAGTCCAAAATCAACGTCGGCTTGAATCTGTAATGAGCACATTTGGTGTACAGACGATTTACCACGCGGCAGCCTACAAGCATGTACCACTTGTTGAGCACAATATTGTTGAAGGTGTCAGTAATAATGTATTGGGTACTTGGTATTGTGCAGAGGCGGCCATTAAAACAGGCGTTGAATCATTTGTTCTTGTATCCACCGACAAAGCCGTTAGGCCTACTAATATCATGGGGGCATCCAAACGGATGGCTGAGCTCGTCCTACAGGGATTGGCAGAACACCAGGACATAACTCGTTTTACTATGGTACGTTTTGGCAATGTCCTAGGGTCTTCTGGATCTGTTGTTCCATTATTTAGAGAACAGATTAAACAAGGGGGACCTGTAACCGTTACTCACCCCGACATTATTCGCTACTTTATGACGACTTCAGAAGCTGCAGAACTAGTGATACAAGCAGGATCTATGGGAGAAGGCGGTGATGTGTTTGTGTTAGATATGGGGGAACCTGTAAAAATTATCGACCTTGCCACAAGAATGATTCACCTCTCTGGACTGGAAATCAAAGATGAGAAACACCCCAATGGTGATGTTGAAATCCAGTTTACCGGCCTTAGACCAGGGGAAAAACTATTCGAAGAGTTACTCATTGGCAATAACGTGAGCGGTACAGATCATTCCCGTATCATGAGGGCTGAAGAAACTTCACTTAGCTGGCAAGAAACCCAAATATTATTGAATGAATTGTATAACGCCTGCGATGAGTTTAAATGTGATTCCGTACAGAACCTGCTATTAAGAGCCCCTACTGACTACACACCCTCCATTAAAGAATTACATGATAGAGTATGGTTATCCAAGCCAAAACAGCCTACGAAATCAGATAATAATGTAATCAAACTTGGAACAATTTAGTATTTTCATACAGCCGTTCACGCTGAGCTGACGGATAGCTCCTCGAATTCCAGACCACTAGATAACCTATACAAGATGCAACCTTTTCTGTTCAGAATTATCGATATACTGACTTCACTCGTCGGTATTATTTGTGGCCTACCGATAATTTTCGCCATTTATATCGTTGGCCTTTTCGACACCGGCTCACCCTTATTTTTCCAGCAACGTGTCGGCAGAAACAGGAAATTATTTACCCTGGTAAAATTTCGGACCATGTCCATTAATACCGATTCTGTCGGAACCCACTTAGTAGACACTACATCCATAACCAAGATCGGTAGTTTCTTGCGAAAAACCAAACTAGATGAATTGCCACAATTATTCAATGTACTACTCGGGGACATGAGCCTAGTTGGCCCAAGACCTTGCCTATCCAACCAGACTGAACTAGTAGAAGAAAGAGACAGGCGAGGGGTATATAAGGTCTGCCCAGGCATTACTGGTTTAGCCCAGGTTAATGACGTAGATATGTCAACGCCACGCAAACTGGCCCGCTACGACGCGCTAATGATCAACCGTATGAGTATAAAGTTATACGTTAAACTGATAATTAACACGCTTCTTGGACAAGGTCTCGGAGACCGGGTAATAAAGCATAAAGTAAGCACATCTGTGCAAAAAAATACCAGTTAATATCTCTTTCTATCGCCACTACAGCTCCCTTAACAATACCCCCTACTCTCCCTGAACTATCAACCAAGTCAGTAACAAACAATACAAATGTTGGCTTTTGGTATAATAACGTCGTCTTGGGAGGCGGAGGTAACAGACAAATCCCAAAGTCATACCCACATAATCAGCTATCCACTTGGGACGGGGACAATTGACATCCAATACACAGGCTTTCTCAAAAAATGGCCATAATCATCACCCTAAATACCAATAACTACTGAAATAAATTACAATACGCTTCTTTTTAGTGCTCCGGTTCTCCATGGTATTTTGGATATAACTGGTGGGCCCTCTGATTGACTTGACAAGGACTTCGTATGATCTTTGTAACTGGCGGTGCAGGTTTTATTGGCGCCAACTTTGTGATGGACTGGTTACGACAGAATGATGAACACATTGTTAACATTGATGCCCTGACCTATGCGGGAAATCTTAAAAGCCTTTCCTCCCTGCAGGATGATGACCGTCATATCTTTGTTAGGGGTGATATTGGTGATAAAAACCTAACAACTGAACTCCTAGAGAAATACCAACCGCGTGCTGTTCTCAATTTTGCAGCAGAATCGCATGTTGATCGCTCCATACATGGACCAGAAGCTTTTGTGCAAACAAATGTAGTGGGAACATTCCATCTTTTAGAATCTGTTCGCACCTACTGGGACAAACTAAAGGAAGGCTCAAAGACTAATTTTCGATTTTTGCACGTCTCCACTGATGAGGTGTATGGCTCCTTAACTAAGGACGAACCAGCCTTCAGTGAAACCCATCCCTATAAACCTAATAGCCCCTACTCAGCGAGTAAAGCTGCTAGTGACCATTTAGTCCGATCCTATCACCACACCTATGGACTACCAGTACTCACCACCAACTGCTCAAATAATTATGGTCCCTATCATTTTCCAGAAAAACTAATCCCTCTAGTGATCATCAATGCATTGGCCAATAAAGCACTGCCAATCTATGGAGATGGTCAGCAGATTAGGGACTGGCTATTTGTAAAAGACCACTGCACTGCTATTCGGTCCGTACTGAAAATAGGAAAGTTAGGAGAAACCTATAATATTGGTGGTTGGAACGAAAAAACTAATATCGAGATTGTTCATACCATTTGCGCCTTACTGGATGAATTAAGACCTCGTAGTGACGGAAAAAAATACAACGAACAAATTGCTTTCGTAGCAGATCGGCCCGGCCATGATCAACGCTATGCCATTGATGCTGGAAAAATTGAACGTGAACTTAACTGGAAACCTGTAGAAACCTTTGAAACAGGTATTCGAAAAACCGTACAGTGGTATCTGGATAATCAAGACTGGGTGGCTAACGTACAGTCGGGAGCCTATCTCGAATGGGTTGAAGAAAACTATACGGTATAAAAACCAGTGAAAATTCTATTACTCGGTAAACGAGGACAAGTGGGCTGGGAGCTGCAGCGCAGCCTCACACCCTTAGGTGAAATTGTTGCGCTCAGCCGTGACAGCCAAAACTATTGTGGTGATCTCACTAATCTACAAGGTTTAGCCGAGACTGTACGGCAAATTAAACCGAATATTATCGTTAATGCTGCAGCTTACACGGCGGTTGATCAGGCTGAAGGCGAACCAGAACTTGCACGAATTCTTAATACAGATGCTCCCGCTGTATTGGGACGTGAAGCTGAGTTACTGGGCGCCTGGCTGATACATTATTCTACCGACTATGTGTTTGATGGCAGTGGGGCTACGCCTTGGCTGGAAACTGACGCCACCGGACCTCTGAGCATCTATGGTGCCACAAAACTTGCCGGTGAGCAGGAGATTCAAGAATCGGGGTGCAACTACCTAATTTTTCGCACTAGTTGGGTTTATAGCACTAGAGGGAATAATTTCGCCAAAACAATGCTGCGCCTTGCCATGGAATGTGACAACCTTACTGTGATCCACGATCAAATCGGCGCGCCCACCGGGGCTGACCTACTGGCAGATATCACTGCCCATACGATACGCAGTGTGCAGAATCAGCCCGAATTAGGTGGGCTATATCACCTCGTAGCGGGAGGCGAAACATCGTGGCACGGTTATGCACATTTCGTCATAAATCATGCCCTTAATACAGGCTGTAAACTCAAAACGTCACCCAATTCAATCGAACCGGTACCCAGCCATGTATTTCCCACTGCAGCGCGACGGCCAAAGAATTCGCGACTGGATACCGAGAAATTACAAGCTAACTTTGGCCTTACAATTCCTCATTGGCAGATAGGTGTTACCCGGATGCTGACAGAAATTTTAGAGAAAGAATCATGAATAAAAGAAAAGGAATTATCCTTGCTGGCGGCTCCGGCACTCGATTACATCCAATTACTCTTGGTGTATCCAAACAATTGCTGCCTATCTACGATAAACCAATGATTTACTATTCATTATCAGTATTAATGTTGGCAGGCATGCGTGAAATCCTCATTATTTCAACACCAGACGATTTACCGAGTTACCGCAAGCTGCTAGGAAGCGGCAGTAGATTTGGAATTGAACTAAGCTACGCTGAACAGCCATCCCCAGATGGATTGGCGCAAGCTTTTATAATTGGCCAAGAATTTATTGGAACTGACAACTGCTGCCTGATTCTTGGAGATAATATTTATTACGGACAGCATTTCTCTGACAACCTGCGTGCAGCGAATACTATTGAACATGGCGCAACAGTCTTTGGCTACCACGTCTCCGATCCAGAACGGTTCGGTGTAGTAGAATTCGACAATCATGGCAAAGCCATCAGCATTGAAGAAAAACCCTCCCGACCAAAATCAAGTTATGCGGTTACCGGCTTATATTTTTACGATAACCGCGTAGTCGATATTGCAAAAACCATCCAGCCTTCGGCCCGAGGAGAACTTGAAATCACTGATATAAATCGCTTCTATCTCGAGGAACAAAGCCTCAATGTAGAAATACTTGGTCGTGGCTTTGCATGGTTAGACACAGGGACACATGAATCACTTATGGAAGCGAGTCAGTTTGTTCATACCATAGAGCGTCGCCAAGGATTCAAGGTGGCCTGCCTGGAAGAAATCGCCTACAACAATGGCTGGCTCAAGGCAGATCAACTAGCAGAACAGGCTGAGCGCTTAAAGAAGACGGGCTATGGGCAGTATTTATTTGCTTTGCTTAAAGAAGGAGGCCTTGTATGAAGGTTACATCAACCAATATCCCCGACATTCTTATCCTTGAACCCAAAGTGTTTGATGATAACCGTGGTTTTTTCTTTGAAAGCTTCAATCAACAAGCTTTTAATGACGCCGTTGGCCAAGAAGTGCTGTTCGTACAGGACAACCACAGTCATTCTACAAAAGGCGTATTGCGTGGTCTTCATTATCAAATTCAACAGCCACAAGGAAAACTTATTCGTGTTATTCAAGGCGCAGTATATGATGTGGCCGTTGATTTACGTAAATCTTCCTCCACATTTGGACAGTGGGTGGGAACTGAGCTAAGTGATGATAATCATCGGCAGATTTGGATACCTGCAGGCTTTGCTCATGGATTTTTCGTGCTGAGTGAAAATGCCGACCTTTTATATAAAACAACAAATTACTATGCCCCACAACATGAGCGCTGTCTTGCTTGGAACGATACAACTATCGGTATTCATTGGCCTATTTCAAGCAAACCTATTTTGTCCGAAAAAGATAGCCAGGGCGAACTTCTAGCAAATTTGGAGTATTTTTTATGATACTCCTACCAATGGGATTCTCTCTCTCTCCCTCACAAATTAAAAAAATATTAACACAAAAATATACCCCTAAAGCAGGCCTACTGAGCCCTTTGAGAGAGTCAATATTCCAATGAAACCCCGTACATATTCATTTTTTGGCGAATTATCTTCCAGTAGAAATGTCCTGTGGCAACTCGTTGCCCAGCAATTAATATTGCGTTATAGGCGCACAGCACTTGGATATTTGTGGACTCTAATCAACCCTCTATTAATGATGTCTATCATGGCATTGGTATTTTCCACGTTATTTAATGCAGACTTAAAAACCTTCGCAGTTTTTTTATTCACTGGCATGATTCCTTGGAATTTTTTTAGCTCCGTCGTCACCCAATCTGGCACATCTTTTATCAACAATGAAGGACTTATTAAGAAAATTTATCTTCCAAAAATAATTTTTCCATTAAGCATAACCTCTGCCTTGCTGATAGATACTATTTTTTCATTTTTTGCCTTATTTATTATTATCTTGATTCTAGACAGCCCTTTATCATGGGCTCTCTTATTTATTCCTATCGCCTTTTTATTACTATTTGTTTTTACATTAGGAATAGGTCTAATTACTTCAATAGCAACAGTATATTTTCGAGATCTTCAGTATGTAATTTTGATTATCATGCAGGCATTGTTTTTTTTGACGCCCATCTTATATAAACCTGAGGCTCTAAAGGGAAAGGTAGCCTGGCTTATAACATTAAACCCAGTCGTACCATTTATTGACCTCTTTCGAGCACCGCTTTATTTAGGAAGTCTACCAAGCCAAAGTACCATCGTACTTTCGATACTTTTTTCCTTGGCTAGCATTACCGTTGGCTTGATAATTTTTCTCTGGCAAGAGAAAAAAATTGTTTTTAGATTATAGGTAAACATGTCAAATATTAGCGTTGAAAATCTATCGATTAAGTTTCGTATTTATCACGATAGTTCGCCGTCACTAAAGGATTATTTCGCCAATCTTTTTCGTAGAAAAAAACAATCAGCTTATTCTGATTTCTGGGCGGTAAAGGATGTTTCATTTGAAATAAAAGCAGGTGATAGAGTAGGTATCATTGGCCATAATGGTGCTGGAAAAAGTACACTACTCAAGACATTGTGTCGCATTTATGAATCTTCGTATGGCTCAATTACTGTAAACGGGCGTCTTGCTCCACTCCTAGAAATTGGGGCCGGCTTCCACCCAGAGTTTACTGGAAGAGAAAATATCTATCTTAATGGTGCGATTCTGGGTTACACCAAGCAACAGCTAAAGAAAATTGAACCAGAAGTCATTGCTTTTTCCGAGTTAGAAGAATTTATAGACACCCCTGTTAAGTACTACTCGACAGGGATGTACATGCGCCTAGCATTCTCTCTCGCCACAGCAATGCATACCGATATACTAATCTTAGATGAGGTTTTTGCGGGTGGTGATGCAGCCTTTATGGCAAAGGCAAAGGCTCGTATGCATGAAATGATTGATAAGGCCAACATCATGATTATGGTGTCACATGATCATGAATTAATTAAAGCACTTTGTAATCGTGTGATATGGCTGGATCACGGCAAACTGGTAGGAGATGGCTCACCTGAGGAGATAGTGCCGCGTTATTTGTTAGGAAAAATCAATGAACAATAATACCCTACAGATAAACTCTCCAACAATCTCTGATGTATATACGCCTTTAAAAATCAATGACAAAGGGCACCTTAGCTCTATTTCAAAAATCCAACGAATTGAACCTTACCCGTTAGGAAGTCGAATTGAACCTTACCCGTCAGGAAGTCGAATTGAACCTTACCCGTCAGGAAGTCGCTTTCTCTTTATATACTTACGTAATCTATATCGAAAATATTTAAAACATTATTCTCCTGTACGCTCGACAGCTATATGGGCATGGAAAAATTTCCGCCCTATCTATTTAAACTTTAAATCAATTCATCTTTTCAACTCCACGTCCAGAAAAGAAAAAAAATGGCGTCCACTAATCAACCTGAGTGAATTTTCTAAAAAAAGAAATTTAATGACTCACAAAATAACTAATACTGAGGTCGTTAATACTCCAGTACCGACAGTCACTCCAGCTGCTGACCAAAGCTATTTAGTGTCGCCCCACGATCAGTATGTCTTCCCAGAGATATCGGTTGTAATGGTTGAAAATGCAACGATATACGGTGGTAGCAATCTAACTCTCGTTGATAATAAAGTAGTCTGCCATGATCTATTTGATGCGACCCATGATTTGACCAGTGAAGAACTCCATGGTAGAGCATTAATTGATCCCAAACGAAAGCGTATCAGGTGGTTATCGTATGATAAGGAACCAGCCAAATTATCAACAGCAGCGACATTCGTTGATGCCTGCGCCCCAAATTATGCTCATTGGCTTACAGAAGTTCTACCACGTATAGCACTTTTTTGTACCCAAGAATGTTATAATGAAATACCTATCGTCATTAATGACGGACTTCACGAGAACATATTAAATTCTTTATTTGAAGTTATAGGCTCAGAACGTAAAGTTATTGCCCTACCTATTGGAAGGGCAATAACTATTAATAAACTTTTTATTACATCTGTAGCAGGTTATGTCCCATTTGGTCGAAGGAAAGAATGTTTAGAGCATTCTCATGGTGCATTTAGCCCGGGCTCGCTAGCGGTATTAAAAAATCATATGCTTAGTATGTGTAATGTTGTTGAAGAGAACAAAGCAGTTAGACATCAAAAAATATTTTTGCGACGAAACTCAGATACAAGAACGATGGTTAATTCTAGAGAGATTGAAGAGTTATTGATCGAGAAAGGTTTTGTTATTATTGAGACTGATAAGTTAAGTTTTTTAGAGCAGGTCAACTTATTTAACAATGCAAAACAAATTATTTCACCAACTGGGGCGGCGCTAGCCAATGCGATTTTTTGTAAGCCAGGGACCAAGGTTGCGGTGTTGATGGGAAAGCATAAAGACATGATATATAGGTATTGGTTGAATATATTAGCGCCGCTCCAGTTAGAAATTTCTTACGTATTAGGTGCAATCGTTAAAAATCGTGATTTAGGCATTCATGGCAATTTTTTTATTGACCCTAAAGACGTACTAAATTTGTTACAAGAGATGGAGGAATAATGGCTAAAATACACTCATCGGCAATTGTTTCACCCAAAGCGATATTGGGCGAAGGAACTGAAATAGGTCCTTTTTGTATCATACATGACAATGTAACAATTGGTGATAGAGTTAAAGTTGAGGCTTATTGTGAGTTAGGAATAGAAACGCCTTTAAATGATGGAACACGATTAACCATTGGAGAGATGTCTCTAATTAGATCACATTCAGTTTTTTATGAATCTTCTTGTTTTGGCCCAAAACTGACTACAGGCCACCATGTAATTGTACGAGAGAAGACCATAGCAGGCAAAAATTTTCAAATTGGCACGTCGAGCGAAATTCAGGGCGATTGCTCTATCGGAGATTACGTGAGATTTCAGTCAAATATCTTTGTTGGAAAAGAAACCACAATTGGTAACTTTGTTTGGGTGCTACCTCACGTTGTATTTACTAATGACCCCACTCCGCCAAGTAATGTTCTATTAGGTTGTACAATTGAGGATTATGCAAGTATTGCTGCTGCGTCGGTAATTCTTCCTGGTGTGACAGTTGGGCATCATGCTCTTGTCGGAGCTCAAGCGTGCGTTACAAAAAATGTGCCACCCAATATGGTGGTAGCTGGTGTGCCAGCACGTGTGATCGGAGAAACAAAAGAAATTAAATTACGAGACGGTTCAGATCGTTCTGCATACCCATGGACGAATCACTTCACTCGCGGATATCCAGGCGTGGAAACTATCACTTGGTCGGATGGAGAAGGAGAGGATCAGTGATTGAGCAATGTTCTATTATTAATCTGCCTAGGGTAAATGACCCACGTGGAAATTTAACTTTTGTTGAAGGAGGTAATCACATTCCCTTTGATATTAGTCGTGTTTACTACCTTTATGATGTCCCTGGAGGCGCTGAGCGAGGCGGTCATGCTCATAAAGAGCTTCACCAATTAATTATTGCTATGTCTGGATCATTTGACATTCATCTTGATGATGGGCATACAAAGAAAACTGTACACCTCAATCGTAGCTATCAGGGACTCTATGTTTGCCCAATGATTTGGCGAGACATTGATAACTTCTCTTCTGGGGCTGTATGTATGGCATTGGCATCTGAGTATTATGATGAGCTTGACTACTACCGAGACTATCAACAATTCATCATTGATGTCCAAAAGAACACCAAATGAAGTCTATTCCATTTCTTGACCTTGCAAAAATTCATCAGACTATTCGGGTGCCTCTCGATAGAGCCTACCATCGAGTTGTCGATTCAGGGTGGTTCAGTATGGGGCCAGAGTTAGAAGCCTTTGAAAGCGAGTTTGCAGATTATTGCGAAGTTAAACACTGTATAGGGGTTGGAAATGGCCTCGAAGCACTTCACCTTCTTCTACGAGCTTATGGCATTGGCGCTGGAGATGAGGTGATCGTCCCATCGAACACCTTTATTGCAACCTGGCTAGCCGTGAGTGAATGTGGCGCAACGCCTGTTCCTGTTGAGCCAAATACAGATACTCACAATATTGATACGACGTTAATTAGCGCCGTTATCACTAATCGTACTCGTGCGATCATGCCAGTACATCTGTATGGTCAACCAGCAGACATGGATCCAATTAATGCTCTCGCTGAAAAACATGGTCTGATAGTCATTGAAGATGCAGCCCAAGCACAAGGGGCCCGTTACAAAAATCGGCGTGTAGGGTCGTTAGGACATGCTGCTGCAACCAGCTTCTACCCTGGAAAGAACTTGGGTGCGCTTGGTGACGGGGGTGCGGTGCTTACAAACGATGAAACTATTGCTAACAAAGTCAAGCAGCTTCGTAATTACGGGTCAAAAGTCAAATATCAGCATGATCTTCCCGGTTACAACAGTCGACTTGATGAACTGCAGGCAGCATTTCTTCGTGTTAAATTAGCTAAGTTAGATGCATGGAACGTTCTTCGTAGAGAGGTCGCCTGTCAGTACTCAAAACTATTAGCAAATACAAATATTGGCTTACCCTTTGTAGCTGAATTTGCAGAACCTGTTTGGCACCTTTATGTTATTCGCAACAAACAACGTGATACATTAAAAGAACATTTGGAACAACAAGGGGTGTCCACCGTTATTCATTATCCCACCCCACCCCACCTACAAGCCTGTTATCAGAGTTTCCGGGGGCAACATTTACCCATTGCGGAAATGTTAGCAAATGAGGTGTTAAGTTTACCGATGTCTCCTGTCCTAGATCCAGTAGAGTTAGAGCACGTCACAAAGAGCATTCATGGTTTTCTGAACTCTTCTCAAAGCCGTACTAGCTAACATTCATGTTTATTAATGCATTTGACCTATACACATAAACAAAATTCATACATCAATAGGAGCATACTTTTGCCGGAAGATATTAGTATTGTAATGGCGGTATATAACCACGAAGCTACCGTGGCAGAAGCACTTGAAAGTGCACTGATGCAAGAAATGCCTTATAGCAGTGTTATCTATTGTTTGAATGACGCCTCAACGGATAGAAGCGGCGAAATATTAAGTAATTACGCAAGTAAATATCCCGATAGAATCAAAGTTTATACGAGCCCCAAAAATTTGGGATCTGGCAAACAGTCTTTTTTGTATCATCAGCCTCCCGCCAATGGAAGGTATTGGTGTTTACTAGCTGGAGATGATTTTTGGACAAGCCCCGACAAACTAGCTAAGCAGATTGTATTTCTTGATGCTAATCCTGAATTTACTGGAGTAAGTTGCGATACAATAGTAAAAAATGAAATAACAGGTAAAAATAGCTTTATCAAACCCAGTAAAAACGAATTCAACCTTTTTGATTTGATTTTATTGAAACACAAATATTTATTTTATGTTCATACAACAAGCATAATATGGAGAAATATTTATATTAACAAAGGATTTTTTCTACCTCCTGCCTTTAAAAATAAATTCGCTCGTGGCGATGTAATTCTGATGCATATGATGCTGGGAAAAGGCGGCAAGGTGAAAAACATACCTGAAGTAATGAGTTGTTACCGAATGACCGGAAAGGGTGTGTGGACGAGCAAAACAGAAGAAGAACAGAAAAACCTCAACAATGATTTGCAAATTAACTTGAATCGAGCAATTTCAATACGAATTAAAATCTACGTTTTTATACATAAATATTTTTCAAGACTCAAGTTTATCACCGCCCTTATTCCCGGACCAATAAATAAATGAATAAAGAAAAAAATTCTTTCTATAAGGAGTACCCAAAAACCTGCGCCCCTGATGACTTTTGGGGACAGGTTAAGCGTACAGTTAATGGCGTTCCTGTTTCTCAGGATCAGATTGATATGATTGTCAATGCTGTTGCAGTAGGGCTTGAATTAAGCAAGAAGGACACCCTTCTTGATTTATGCTGTGGTAACGGTGCATTAAGTACGCTGCTCTTCAAATTTTGCAATGGTGGCTTGGGAGTAGATTTTTCCAAGCATCTTATATCTGTTGCCGTTGAAAACTTCATCGACTCTCCAACGGTAAATTATGAGCTTCATGACGTAGTAGATTTTTGTAAAAATACTGTAGGGTTAGATAAATTTTCAAAAGTGATTTGCTATGGTTCCTTTTCATACATAGAGCAAGACAGGGCGGAAGAACTTCTTAGACTACTCAAAACAAACTTCCCCAATTTACAGCGTATTTTTATCGGCAACTGTCCTGACAAAGATTTACTATCTGATTTTTTTAACAATAAAAAAGTTGAACACGGCATTGAAAATGACCCCGATTCCCCTATTGGTATCTGGCGAACACAAGATGATTTCATCTCATTAGCTAAACGCTGTGGCTGGAAAGCGATTATTCATAAAATGCCCAGCCAATATTATTCCGCTCACTATCGTTACGATATTGTTTTAAGCCATGAGTAATATTCTTTCAGATAAAATACAAATTGGATGGATTTCAGGCATGCCTCGCTCTGGAACGACCTGGCTAGCGCAAATTTTTGCTTCTTCTCCTGACGTTAGATTGAAGTATTGCCCCTTGTTTTCATATAAGTTTAAGAATGCTTTGGACGAATCTAGTACTTCTGAACAATGGATTAATTTATTAACGAAAGTGTATCAAACAAATTCAGAATTTCTAGATCAAGACCATCTTCGCAAGCATGGACTGGTTCCATTCTTTGAAGAGAAACATAAACATCCTCAGCATTTAATTATTAAATCTAACCGCTTTCATAATTTAACACCTCATATTATGAAATCAAATGACCAAATTCGTTTTATACATATCGTGCGACACCCCTGTGCAACAATTCATTCTTGGCTTACTAACACAAGCGAGTTTCCTTCACACGCGGATCCTATGAAAGAGTGGAGAATGGGGAAATGTAGAAAAATGGGCCCTGGTGAATATTGGGGTTTTGATGATTGGAAGAAAGTTACTCTTGAGGCCCTAAGGCTTAGCAAGCAGTATCCTGATAGATATAAAATAATACGTTATGAGAATCTTGTAAAAAATACTGAGTCCCTGACTAGAGAACTCTTTGATTTTTTCCAATTACCATATGAAAACCAAAGTGATGAATTTATTAAACTATCGCATAGTAGACATGACGATCATAAACATTCTGTATTCAAAGATCCTAACTTGAAGGACAAATGGGAAAAAATGCTGGATCCTACAATCATTTCGGCATGTTTGGACGAAATTAGAGGTACAGAATTGGAGTACTTTACAAAACAATAAATATCGCCTTGTTAGAAAATTTTTTCCTAAAATCTACAATGTTTAGTTTATATAATAAAAAATCTGCAAGGGTCAGGTTTGTTATACAAAAGTTGAGCAGGCTGTGCTGGAGTGGTTTTATCTCATGGGAATTTTATGAATGTAAAAGTAGCTATCAAAAAACAGGTTCGAGATTTGAGCTATTTCGGGGGCACAATGTTATTTACTGAACCAAAATCAACATCAAGCTTGGTTCAGCCAAATTTTGATAATTTCCTGCGTTACTCAAAAGAGTTCTTTGACAAAAGCCACTATACCAATAATGGACCGCTGGTTAAGTTACTTGAACAGCGCCTTGCTAGATTTCATGATTCAAATTTTTGCATTGCTTTCTGCAACGGATTTTGGGGTCTTGTGCTTGCAATGAGCTCACTTGCACTTACGGATAAGAGTGAAGTCATAATGCCCTCTCTAACCTACCGTCGAATGGCGGATCTTGCAGCTTGGGCTAAATTAAAGCCGCGATTTTGTGAGGTGGACACAAACACCCTATCTGTAAATCGTCAAACAGCTAGCGAATGTATCAATAGCGAGACAGCCTTGATTTTAGCTGTTCACCCTATTGTTAATTGCTGTGATATTGAGGGACTTGTTAGTCTTGGCCAAGAGTATGGTATACCTGTGCTTTTTGATTCGGTTGAGTCTGTTTATGAATCATCCCACAATGGAAAAGTTGGAGGGTTTGGCGATGCCGAATGCTTCTCAATGCATGCCAGTAAATTACTGAATGGCTTTGAAGGTGGTTATGTTACGACTAACAATGAAGCATTGGCCCACAAGCTGGCATTATTGCGTAGCTTTGGTTTTCAAGGGCAGGACAACTGTGTGGTCTCAGGGGGAACTAATGCAAAGCTTAATGAGATACACGCAGCAATGGCTTTAGCAAACTTAGATGGATTAGATCAACAAGTTGTAGATAACAGGGTGCGTTATCGCTGTTATCAGACTGGGCTTTCAGAAATTCCTAGCATCAGGCTACTCGAATTTGATGAAGGCTTCAGTACGAGCTACAAAAATATTGTGGTCGAGTTGCTCGATGATTGGCCGTTGATGAGAGATGACACTGTAGATATCCTTAATGCTGAAAATATTCTTGCCCGTGCCTACTACTCTCCACCCTTACATAGCAAAAACATGCGCTATCCATATATCCCAGCCTCCCTTGAGGTAACGGATATCCTATCCCAGCGCTTTATGCTCCTCCCATGTGGCGATTTCGTAACGTGTAATGATATTGATCAGATTGTGAAAATACTCAAATTTATCTGTTCTAATGGTTTTGTGATTGCACATCGCTTAGCTGAAAGTGAAGAAAAATAGCATGAAAAATAATAAATTTGCATTGTCTGGCGGAGATGCCTTTTTCCCGCAAGCCCTTCCAGTTGGGCAGCTTTACTTTCCATCATGGGATCGTTACAAAGCTGCAATGCGTGGGATTTTTGAACGGCGCTACTATACGAATCAGGGACCGCTTGTTCAACAGCTAGAGGGGAGACTTCAGGACTACCTTGGCGTTAAACATGCCATTTGTATCACAAATGCGACTATAGGCTTGATGATGGCGGCCGAAGCCTTAGAGCTTTCTGGAAAAGTGATAGTCCCTTCCTATACATTTATAGCATCACCGCAATCATTAAGCTGGGCCGGTATCGAGCCCGTTTTTTGTGATGTTGACCCAAGTACCCATCAGATAGCAATTGACAAATTAGACTCATTAATTGATCCGCATGTTTCTGGAATTATGGGTGTCAATTTGTGGGGAGGGGCCTGCGATGTGTTGGCATTAGAAAATTATGCTAAATCAAAAAACTTGAAACTATATTTCGATTCCGCCCATGCTTTTGGTTGTGTGGTTGATGAAAAAAAGATTGCTAATTTTGGCAGCATTGAGGTCTTTTCTTTTCATGCCACAAAGGTTTTAAGTGCCACCGAAGGGGGCTGTATTTGCACTAATGATGATGTGCTTGCTTCTCGCTTGAGAAATATACGTAGTAGTTATGGAGCAGGAAAGATAGTTCCGGTTGTCAAAACCTCCAATGGTCGAATGTCAGAAGCTCAGGCAGCAATAGCCTTAATGAGCCTTGATGACTTCCCTGACAATCAAAAAAACAACGAAAATCTATTTCGTACCTATATGGAAAGATTGAAACATATACCTGGAATTAAACTGGTAAAACCCGCTGGCGTTACATTCTCAAATTATCAATATGTTGTTTGCGAAATTCAAAAAACAACTTTTGGGTTGTCTCGGGATTCATTAGTCAAAGTTCTCAATGCAGAAAATGTAATGGCCAGGAGGTACTTTTATCCTGGTGCTCACCGCACTACAGGATACAATGATAGTTTATCTTTATATGAATATAGTTTGCCAGTTACAGACTACCTTTGTGATGCATGTATACAGCTACCGATTGGTGCAATGGTTGATACTAATGCTGTAGCTTCGATTTGTAAAATCATTGAGAACAGCCACCGCAATGCAGATTACCTACAGTCTTTTTTAATCGAGAATAAAAAATGAGATTAGGCATCATGCAACCTTATTTTTTTCCATATTTAGGGCATTTCTCGCTAATCTCTTCTGTAGATAAATGGATTGTATTCGACGTTACGCAATATACACCAAAAACATGGATGAATAGAAACCGTATTTTACATCCAAAAACAGGTTGGCAGTATGTGACAATCCCTCTTTCTAATTCTTCGATTTCAACTAAAACCTCAGAGGCAAGAGTATTCAATCTAACTGACGCGAAAAAATCAATCATCGGAAAACTTTCACACTATAAAAAAACGGCTCCATATTTCCACGAAGTTACCAAGCTGGTTCAGCAAGCTTTCGATAACTCTTTGGATGATAAACTTGTTAGCTTAAATGTTAGTGCTATGACTGAAGTTTGTAATTATTTGGGGATTACCTTTTCATATCAGATATGCTCAGAGCTTGACCTTAACTATCCAGAAAATATTGGCCCCGGAGGCTGGGCACCCTATATCTGTGAAGCACTATGTGCGACTGAGTATATAAACCCGTCTTCTGGAAAAAGTATTTTTGATATATCTGATTTCCAATCACGAGGCATACAACTTTATTTTTCTGAGTTTTCAGAATTCTCATATAATACATCCCCATATAATTTCGAACCCAATTTATCCATATTAGATGTAATGATGTGGAACTCACCAGAAGCTATTTTAGGTGGATTGAAACTGGGCACAAAGTTAGTCAAGGCCCTGCAAATTGAATAGCCTATATCGTGAGGACATTGCAAGTGAAATTTAAGGGCCATAAGTCTATATGCTCTCTCAAAGAAAACATAATTCTATTAATAGATAAAGGTGACACGGATAAGGCACTACGATTAATACATGATTTTGTTGAATATATTTTAACTGAGCCTCTTTATGTCTCTCAGGTTTTTGGTTCTAAAACGCTAGATGCATTATGTCAGCGTATAGGTCAAATTAACCTAGAAAAAATCAAACCTGAAATTGATGAAATAAACCATCCTCAATTAGATAAGCAGGCATATGTTTATATTGTCACTAAACTACAAAATTCTGGCGGCCACACAAGGGTTATTGAGGACTTCATTAAATCTAGGCCACAAGATCGACATTTCATACTATCGACAGGTTTGGCCGGAAAATCAGATTCTGACTATCTGCTTGAGAAATTAGACAAAAAAATTGACACCACCTTCGAGCAGGCGCCAAAAGGAAATTTTCAGAAACGATTAACATGGCTGCAAAAACGTCTACTTAAAATCCAGCCGAAAAGAGTGTATTTGTTTAATCATCACCAAGATAGTGTTGCCGTATCTGCCATACAGCCCGAAATGAACATCAATACCAGCTTTTATCATCATGGTGATCACCATTTGTGTTTAGGTGTTTATCTGCGAAATATTGAACATATCGACCCACACCCTATGGGTTATCACAATTGCCGGGGTCTACTTGGTATAAAAAATACTTACATTCCTTTAACCATCGATGATCAAGGAAAAAGACCTGCTGACAGGCAATTTCTACAAAATGGAAAGCTCACCACCTGTACAGCAGCCAGATCTAATAAAATTGAACAGCCCTACTTTATAAGTTACGTTAAGGTGGTACCTAAAATTTTGAAGGCTACAGGCGGCAAACATGTCCATATTGGGAAGCTGTCGCTTTGGGCTCGATTAAAACTCTGTAGAGAGCTTAAGAATAATGCTATTCCTAACGAACGATTTATATACATACCCTGGGTTCCAAGTGTGTGGGAAGCTTTACACAAATATCAAGTAGACTTATATATTGCATCCTTTCCATACGGAGGTGGACTTACTTTGATTGAGGCCATGGGCGCAGGGGTTCCAGTAGCAGTGCATAAACATATTTTTTCTCGTATTTTAAGCGGTATTGATCTCGCATATCCTAAAGCTTTTAGCTGGAAGCACCCGAATGAACTGTTTAGCTATTGTGCTTCATTAACCTCGGAGCACCTTGAACAATTAGGGCAGCTAGCTCGTATTCAATATGAAAAATATCATACCAATAGCAACCTATATGAGATGCTTAACAATAAGAACCATGGAACCACTATCCACAAAGATACGGAAAGTACATTTTCTGTAGAAAGAGATGAATGGGCTATGTGGGTAGAAAGTCAATTAAACATTAAAACCATGCTCTCAAAAATAGTTTACCGCATACTTAGAAAAATAAGGTCCCGATTGTAAACTAAAATCTCTCTTATTTAGTTACTTGTAAGAACTATATTTAAACTAAGAACTCCACCCTCGAATAGTCAGATTTAAGCAGGTAAAATGAAAGATATATTGTCTTGTTAAACTATATATCTAGGATTCTCCTATCAACAGGGTACGTAATACCTATTTGTAAATTAAGGATATAAAAAGGTAACAAATGTCCATGGGTATTAGTATTTCAATTATTATTGTTAATTACAATTCAGGGGAGTTTTTGCGCGACTGTATCAATTCTTTGTTTCCCTCTCCTATAGAAATGGAAGTCATTGTCGTTGACAATGCCTCTTCGGATGGAAGCCTTAATACCATCGATGCCATGCCCCAAGTAACTATTATTCCAAATGATAAAAACTTAGGTTTTTCTACCGGATGTAATATCGGAATAAAAGCTTCAAGCGCAAATTATTTATTATTTTTGAACCCGGACTGTACTGTTTCACGCGATACGATTATGCAATTGTTGGACTATTTACAAGCCCATGATCAAGCTGGAATGGTCGGAGGGTTACTCGTATATCCCGATGGAACTGAGCAAGGTGGTGGACGTAGATCTATTCCAACCCCATGGAGAACCTTGGTGAGAGCATTGGGATTAACTCGATTTTCGAACCGTTGGCCAAACTTGTTCACAGATTTTCATTTGCACAAACAACCGTTACCCACTGAACCTGTTGAGGTGGAAGCTATTTCAGGGGCATGCATGCTAATAAAACGAAAGGCATTAGACGATGTAGGGCTTTGGGATGAAGGCTATTTTTTACATTGTGAAGATTTAGACTATTGCATGCGCTTTCGAAAAAACGGCTGGAAAATAATGTTTTTACCTCAAGCAAAAGTTGTGCACGAACACGGTGCTTGCAGCAAAAGTAGGCCCTTCTTTGTCGAATGGCACAAACACAAAGGAATGCTTCGGTTTTATCGGAAATTTTTCAGGCAGCAGTATCCACATGTACTTTGGTGCGGAGTTGTCTTTGGTGTTTGGTTTCGTTTTGTAGTGGTATCAAGCTACCATTTAGTCAAGCTAACTCTAGCGAAAACTGGGCTTACTAAATGACGGATCAACCTGTTGGAATCATTGGTGCAACTAGTCTAGTAGGAGGCTTTACACTATCACTTCTAACTGAGAAGAATTATAAAATTAATGCCTACACCCGCCAGCCCTCTCTAGTTCAAAAAGGCCCAGTAAATTGGCACCAATTGGGTCTTCCAAAAGAGCCCCCCTTCATACCCAGCTCTTCGATACAACAAGAAGCTACCCCCCTGTGGATTTGTGTTGCGCCAATATGGGTAGCACCTCAATATTTTAATTTTTTAATACAAAAGGGTATTAAACGGATAGTCCTACTTTCTTCTACAAGCCTTTACACAAAAGCCGTTTCTAAAGATGCCGAAGAACAATCAACCGCACTCCGCCTGAAAGAATCGGAGGAATTGATAAAAACATGGGCAAAGGAAAATAATATTGAATGGGTCATTTTACGTCCCACCCTAATATATGGCCTTGGTCGAGATAAAAATATCGCTGAAATAACACGCTTTATCAAAAAATTTGGCTTTTTCCCGTTATTTGGAAAAGCTCTTGGGTTACGACAACCAGTACATGCTGAAGATGTAGCGAATGCTTGTATTTCGGCTCTAGAATCACCCTCTGCGCTCAACCGCTCGTACAACATATCTGGAGGAGAAACCATTACCTATCGTAAAATGGTTTCAAGGATCTTCGATGCACTAGGGAAACGCCCCTATTTCATTCCTATCCCGTTACCTTTGTTTAGATTAGCTGTTACATGTTTGAGGTTATTACCTCGATACGGACATTGGTCTACCTCTATGGCCGAGAGAATGAACCAGGACCTAGTTTTTGATCATACCGCAGCAACTGAGGAATTCTGCTATACAGCGAGAAAATTTTTCCCAGCAAGAAAAGATCTAGGCGAATTTTAAGTAAATGCATAAGCCTGCTAAGTAACAACTTCACACAGAACATAATACCCCTCTCTTTTGGCAAAATAAGAATCAGACTCCATTACTTCAATCTTTCGTCACGACGGCTCACTTACTAAATAATTAGACAGCGCTTACATGCAAAACTGGCCTTCTCCCCCTTGCTTTCTCCTCCCTACTTACCCATCATTGCCCGTTTGCTTTTGGAAAAATTCTCTCCATGGAAAACATCTCGATTCGCGGTGCAAGAACCCATAATTTGAAGTCGGTAGACCTTGATCTGCCCCGTGATAAGCTCATTGTAGTGACAGGTTTATCAGGATCGGGGAAATCATCGCTGGCCTTCGACACCCTCTATGCCGAGGGGCAACGCCGCTATGTCGAATCGCTCTCAGCCTATGCCCGTCAGTTCCTTTCTATGATGGAAAAACCGGATGTAGATCATATTGAGGGGCTGTCTCCCGCCATTTCCATTGAGCAAAAATCTACCTCCCACAACCCACGGTCTACGGTGGGAACCATTACTGAAATTCACGATTACCTGCGCCTTTTATATGCACGTGTTGGTGAACCTCGCTGCCCTGATCACAACGAACCCTTAAAGGCACAAACCATTAGTCAAATGGTCGACCAAGTATTGGCGTTACCCGAAGACTCTAAGTTGATGCTGCTGGCACCTGTAATACGGGGTAGAAAAGGTGAACATGCCCATATTTTTCAAAGCCTTCGGGCACAGGGGTTTATCCGGGTCCGAGTTGATGGCTTGGTGGTGGATCTTGATGATGTACCTGAACTGGAAAAGAACAAAAAACACAATATTGAAGTGGTGGTCGACCGCTTTAAGGTGAAACCCGACTTACAACTTAGGCTATCCGAATCCTTTGAAGCGACTCTGAATCTTTCCGAAGGACTCGCCATTGTGACAAGTATGGATGGCTCGCCAATTCATTCTTCATTTACTACAGCATCAGCTATTACCGCATGTGACTCATCAACAAACAACAGCACATCAGAAATGCTGTTCTCTGCTCGATTTGCCTGCCCGGTATGTAACTACAGTATTGATGAACTTGAGCCCAGGATGTTCTCTTTTAACAATCCCGCAGGAGCCTGCCCCGGTTGCGATGGCTTGGGCGTTAAGCAATTTTTTGATATTGACAGAGTCGTTCAATATCCGGAGTGCTCCATTTCTGAAGGTGCTATTCGCAGCTGGGATAGAAAAAATCTTTTTTACTTCAATATGTTGACGTCTATAGCAGACCATTATGGGTTTAATATTGACCACCCCTTTCAAGACTTAGCCCCGCAACACCAGCAAGTGGTTCTATTTGGCAGCGGCCAAGAGGTGATTGATTTTAATTATGTGAATGACAAAGGCACCGTGTTCAAACGCTCCCATCAATTTGAGGGGATTGTACCCAACATGGAGCGACGCTTCCGCGAGACTGAATCTCAAGGTGTACGAGAAGATCTCACTAAATACATGAATACCCAGCACTGCCCGGAATGCGGTGGTGCCCGATTGAGAAAATCCGCACGGCATGTGTTTATTGATGAAAAACCCCTACCCGAAGTGGGTAATATTCCCGTGGGAGAACTGGCGGACTACTACGAAAACCTTCATTTAGATGGAAGTAGAGGAGAAATTGCCGAAAAAGTCCTTAAGGAAATCCGAGACCGACTTCGCTTCTTGGTGGATGTCGGCCTTAACTACCTCAATCTAAACCGCAGTGCCGACACCCTCTCCGGTGGTGAAGCGCAGCGTATTCGTCTGGCCAGTCAGATTGGTGCTGGACTTGTGGGGGTTATGTACATACTCGATGAACCTTCAATTGGACTGCATCAGCGAGATAATGCACGGCTATTGGCCACCCTCACCCGCCTAAGAGATCTTGGTAATACGGTGATTGTGGTTGAGCATGATGAAGACGCCATTCGCGAAGCAGATTACATTGTCGACATCGGCCCCGGCGCAGGAGTGCATGGAGGGGAAATTATCGCCCAAGGTTCCTATCAGGATATTCTCAATGAACCACGCTCCCTGACTGGCGATTACCTCTCTGGCCGAAAATCCATTGTTATCCCTAAAAACCGCACCCCAGCCACCAGTAAAAAATTGCTGCTCAATGGCGCCAGTGGTAATAATTTACAACAGGTCGATTTAGAACTTTCAGTGGGGTTGCTTACCTGTATTACGGGTGTTTCAGGCTCAGGTAAATCTACCCTCATCAATGAAACCTTATATCCCATTGCCGCGACAGAATTAAATAAGGCGACAACCCTTAATCCTGCCGCCTATGAATCTATATCTGGCATGGAGCATTTTGATAAATGCGTGGATATTGATCAGAGTCCTATCGGCCGAACCCCACGCTCTAACCCTGCAACCTATACAGGTATCTTTACCCCCATCCGTGAATTATTTGCCGGCACACAGGAATCTCGGTCACGCGGTTATAAACCCGGACGCTTCAGTTTTAATGTTAAAGGTGGGCGCTGTGAAGCCTGCCAGGGCGATGGTGTCACCAAAGTAGAAATGCACTTCCTACCCGATGTCTATGTGCCCTGTGATGTATGTAAAAGCAAACGCTATAACCGAGAAACTCTGGAGGTTCGTTACAAGGGCAAAAGCATCCACGAAGTACTGGAATTAACAGTGGAAGATGCTAGAGAATTTTTTGACGCAGTACCCACTATCTCAAGAAAACTACAAACCCTAATGGATGTGGGTCTCTCTTATATCAAACTGGGGCAAGCAGCCACGACCCTATCTGGAGGCGAAGCCCAAAGGGTTAAACTCTCACGAGAGCTATCTAAACGTGATACAGGTAATACTCTTTACATATTGGACGAACCCACCACCGGTTTACACTTTCACGATATTCAACAACTGCTCACCGTGTTACACCACCTGCGTGACCACGGCAATACCGTTGTCGTCATTGAGCACAACCTGGATGTCATAAAAACTGCTGACTGGATTGTGGACCTGGGCCCGGAAGGAGGCTCCGGGGGCGGAGAAATCATTGCCACCGGCACACCAGAGGATGTCGCAAAAATTACCCACTCCCATACTGGGTACTTTTTAAATAAATTGTTGAAATAATATATTTAAAAGTCAGCAGTTAAAGGTATTCGTCTAAAAACTTGATTAAAAACAAGGGCACCTACTCTCTGAATCCTATTTACGAGTCAGAGAGTAGCAATGAAAATATTTTGTTTGGTATCACCCCTATCGCAATCACCAACATCTGTATCACATCATTACTAGAAACGATCAAAGAAGAAAAAACTCCGCAGGCTTTCTAATAGAGAGTAGCCGGTCTTTAATCAACAATCTCAAACACGCTCAACAGACCCACGATTTTTTCAATTAATTCGCTATTGCCATTTTATCAAACACTGTTAATATACTGTACATAAACACATACTGTTTAAAAAAACATACAACTGTCACTACATTTAAGAAACAGGCGGGAGAAGAAACATGTTGAGTACATTGGTATCCAAATTCATTGACATATTGCGTTCACGTATTCGATTTGCTCGTTATCAACAAACCCTCAACCCCTTTCAACACAACCCACATCCCGTGACACTCGGCCCGGAACAACTCAGCCGATTCTTTACCTATGTCGCAAACAATGAACGTGTTCGCACCTGAGTTAAAGTTGAGTCAGCTTATACTTCTAACTGTCACCAACCACGCAAAAAGCCTAACCACAAACCACCTCCTCAGAAAAGTTGGGTGACCTATCCCCTACCCATAGACATTTATCAGGTCTATCTCCAATTGAAACCTTAAGACTTTTATCAGGTCTATCTCCAACTGAAACCTTAAAAAGGTCCATTAATCACAACATCGTTGTACTCCGCCCAATACACCTATAACCTGATATTTATAAGAGCACAAAAAATTCACAATGGAATCCACCTATGAAGTATGTAGTCATTACCCTATTACTGGTTTTATCCGGATGTGCCACTCAACATAATCAACAACAAGCTCCTACAGTAAAAGAAATACCAAAAGTACAAGAAGTACAAGAAGTACAAGAAGTACAAGAAGTACAAGAAGTACAAGAAGTACAAAAACAGGTTGTGTTAACCAAGGCAGAAGCACCACGAGATGAAAGTGCCAAAAAGCCTCCTCAACCCAAAATTGAGAAGCCTATCGCCAACACGGACAAACCAACACCACCGATAACCTTTGAAAATTTGAAAGGAAATTACTCCTGTATATTGGAATATGCCTATAAAGTCTCAACAGCATCGTCCGTCAAAACGAATGGAGGGATATTGCGAATGACCATTAATGAGCAGGACGCGGTCATTCAAAGCACAGGCGCGGCTGTAACATTAAAACTACATTCAAAGTCGGGACGTGGCATTACTGCCACCAACGACACTACAGTTTTCACATATAATCGAAATTCTCATGGTTTCACTCTCGACACAGGTATTGGGCGTTCGGGTTTTAATCTTGCAGGAGGGGGGCATACCGGCAATCAGATGAAGATGTTTGGATCATGCTCCAAACAAGGATGAATGACTCGGTTACGCAATCGATCTAAAAGTGCCTGGGGTTGTATGCCCCGATACGAATTAATTATGGGATGGAGGGCAACCCAGCAGGCTAAAGACTTAATCTAGCCTAAGCCCTCCCCCTCGGCTCTTCAAAGCTGGATACAGTGCGCTGCCTGGCCCATAAAATCTTTCATCTAAACGATGTCTGCCCTAACAGGTACTGTTAACATACACATTCGGTGGAAATAATTCATGAAACCATATGAAACAATATTTAGTTGGTGGCGCTGTACGCGATAAATTACTCAACTATCCGTTTATAGAGCGGGATTGGGTGGTGGTTGGCGCTACCCCCGAAGAGTTACTAAACCAAGGCTTTCAGCAAGTTGGCAGTGACTTCCCTGTCTTTCTTCACCCGGAAACCAAAGAAGAATACGCCTTGGCACGAACCGAACGAAAATCTGGTACGGGCTATAAAGGCTTTCAAGTTTTTTCCGACACCAGCGTTACATTGGAAGAGGATTTATCGAGGCGTGACCTCACCATCAATGCCATGGCAGAAGATATTAATGGCCAGATCATAGACCCCTATCACGGTCAAAAAGATCTCTCAAATAAAATTCTTCGTCATGTTTCCAATGCCTTTGTGGAAGATCCCTTACGTGTTCTCCGCGTGGCACGATTTGCTGCCCGCTACCACCATCTGGGATTTACAATTGCCGAGGAAACTCTCGCCCTGATGACTGATATTGTCGCCAGCGGGGAATTACAACACCTCACCGCAGAGCGTGTCTGGGTAGAAACGGAAAAAGCTCTTTCAGAACGGTCACCCCGCACCTATATAGAAGTTTTACGTCAATGTAATGCTCTCAGCGTGCTATTCCCCGAGATAGACCGCCTATTTGGCGTCGCTCAGCGCGCCGATTATCATCCCGAAATAGACACCGGTCTTCATGTTTTGATGTCGTTAGATCAAGCGACGGTACTTGACGAAGACACGGCTACCCGTTTTGCCGTACTCGTCCATGACTTGGGCAAAGGCACTACCCCAGAAAATATTTTGCCTAAACATAGTGGTCACGAAGAAAGGGGCGTTCAGTTGGTCAATAATCTCTGTGATCGATTAAAAGCGCCCAATCGTTATCGTGAACTGGCCGTGGCTGTAACGCGTTATCACCTGTTATGTCACAAAGCACCTCATCTGAGACCCTCGACCATTCTCAAAGTGCTCAAAGGTATTGGCGCACTGAGACAACCCGAAAAACTGGCACAATTTGTTCGTTGTTGCGAGTCTGATGCCAAAGGTCGCCTGGGGTTCGAAAATAAGCCTTACGAATCAGGCGCGTGGCTAACAAAAGCTTTTGAAGCCATTCAAACCATCGACAATAAGGAATTTATTCAGCAGGGTCTCAGCGGTCAACAATTGGGCGAAGCGATCGATAGACGACGCCAACAGCTTATTGCTGAATTGAAAGAGCAACAACATTGAGCCTTGTAACCACTCACAAAAATCCTGTTGTGCTGATCACAGGCGCTGCTCGCCGTATTGGCGCTGAAATCTCCCGTACCTTTCACAAAAATGGTTTTGATGTCGCACTCCACTACAATAAATCCATCCAGGATGTTGAAGCGCTCTCCCATGAGTTAAATACTCTTCGGGAAAATTCTGCCTCAATCTATCAAGCACAACTAACAAATATTTCTGCCATTAACGCTCTGGTGGAGGATGTAATGAGCTGGAAAGGCAAGCTGAATGTACTCATCAACAACGCTTCAAGTTTTTACCCCACCCCATTGGACCAGGCCAATGAAGAGCAATGGGATGAGCTCATGGGCAGTAATCTCAAAGGCCCCTACTTTCTCTGTCAGGCCGCGGCGCCTAAACTACAAGAAAGCGGTGGAAGTATTATTACCATTGCCGACATCTATGCCAGAAACCCTTTAAAAGGCTATAGCATCTACTGCATAGCCAAAGCAGGAAATGCCATGCTCACCAAATCGCTGGCTAAAGAACTAGCGCCAAACGTGAGAGTAAACGGTATTGCACCGGGTGTTATTTTATGGCCCAACACTGACGACCAAATGAGTGAAACTACAAAACAAACCGTGATAGATAACGTGCCCCTTAAACGCACGGGAAGCCCTGAAGATATAGCACAAACAGCCCTTTTCCTTGCAACCTCCGCCAGCTATATGACAGGCCAGGTTATTGCCGTAGACGGAGGCAGCTCCCTCACCTAATCAATTGATACCGGTCAATAACTCAACAATTTTTTCTCTCAAACACTTGAAATCCTCCACGTCAAATCCCATGTAATTAGTGCAGATTATTGAGCACATGGGTGTTCATGTATTTATCTGAAACAACTTAAAAACTCTCATTTTACGGAGGTGTAACATGACCTTAATACCCAGAGGAAACTTCTTTGATGTGGACCGTTTTGTTGATGATTTTTTGTCACCTTCTCGCACTCAAATGAACGCTAAAGGCTCATTCTTTGCGCCCCATGTAGATATTGTGGAACGTGACGGCCATTATGAAATAACCGCAGAAATGCCTGGCATGAAAAAAGAGGATATCAAGATCACTCTGGAAAATGGCGTACTTCGCCTTGAAGCAGAAAGTCATATGGAAGATAAAGAAGAAAAAGAGGGCAAGATCATTCGCCAAGAACGTCGCTACGGCAAGTACGTTCGTAGTTTTGACTTGGGTGGAAATATCCACGAAGAGGATATTAAAGCTTCGTTCGAGGATGGTGTATTAAAACTGACGGCACCAAAAGTTGCCGAGAAAACACCTCAACAACGGCAAATTGATATTCAATAACCAATCCCTCAAATAGGCAGAAAATTTACTGTCAAACCAACCGGGCTTGATCTAAGCCCGGTTAATTTTTTCATAACGACTATCATAGTTACCATAGCCTTTTTATTTCAGGATAACGTTATGACACCAGAACTCTCTCGAATTAAGAAAACACTGGAAGAGCACAAAGACGTTCTATTGCAGCGACTATCGCGTGTAAAGCAAGGGATGACACAGGAGCACTCTGCCGACTGGTCTGAACAGGCGCAGGAGCGCCAAAATGATGAAGTGCTTGAGGCTATCGGCAATGAATCTCAGCACGAACTCAAAGAAATCAATATTGCACTAGAACGGATAAAATCCGGAGACTATGCCAACTGCACAACCTGTGGGAAAGAGATTTCCCTGAAGCGACTAGAGGCCATCCCCTATACCCACCTCTGTATCCATTGCGCTGAATAACTGAGACCCCAACAACATTAACGCTTTCGCAAACAGGCAGGGGTCACTTCAGATAAATATCGACACCCCATCAGCTTCATATCCAACACTATCTCACTACGCAATAAATCCAATGCCCTTGCCACCCCAGGTTGGCCACCGGCGGCCAGTCCATACAAATAAGGCCGGCCAATCATGCATGCCGTAGCACCCAACGCCATCGCTTTCAGCACATGGGTTCCGCGACGAATGCCCCCATCAAGAATAATTTCAATCTGCCCGCCCACCGCGTCAACAATCTCTGGCAATACATCAAAAGGGGCGGGAGAACTGTCCAGCTGGCGGCCACCGTGATTCGAAATAATAATGGCTGACGCCCCTATTTCTACCGCCTTTTTAGCGTCGTCAACGGACATAATCCCCTTCAATGCAAAGGGCCCACCCCATTCGGACATTAGCCACTCAGCATCTTTCCAACTCACGGTAGGATCGAACTGATTAGCCACATACTTCAACAAGTTTGATGTCTCTCCCGTGCCCTCACTAATTTTGTGCTCAACGTTGGCCAGCACGATAGGATCGCTCGTCAAATACCGGTACATCCAAGCCGGATGAATCAATACATCCAGCATACTTTTAAGGGTTAATTTTGGCGGTAAGGTCATACCGGTTCGCAAATCACGCTCCCGGTTACCATGGGCAGGCAAATCAACGGTTAGACAAAGCGCATCAAAACCTGATGTTTTCGCTCGCTGAACAAATTCCCGGCTTAGCTCCCGGTCCTTGTGTACATATACCTGAAACATCTTGGGGCCATTTGTTTCAGCGCCAACAGCTTCAATACTGGTGGTTGCCAGCGTAGATAGTGAATAAAACGTACCACTTAATGCAGCCTCTCTGGCCACTGCTTTTTCACCCTGATAGTGAAACATTCGGGTCATACCCGTGGGCGCACAAAGAACCGGCCAATCAATTTTTTGACCCAAGACTGTTGTCGATAAGTCGATAGTAGACACATCCACCAGTGCGCGCTGAAGAAGGTCATATTGATCAAATGCCGAGGTATTACCCCGCAAGGTTCGCTCATCATCTGAGCCACCATCAATATAGGCAAACAATGATTCCGGCAAACGACGTTTAGCTGCTTTACGGAGGTCATTCACATTAAAACAACGAGACAACCGTCGAGACATGATCATTGTTTAATGTTCCTCGACATGATTGACAGAGAGGAAGGCAATGTCGGACAGCTCTTGTCCGCACCAGACAAAACTTATAGGCCATAAAGACTGGCTTTTTTGATCATACTCTCGCCAAAGCGCCTTATAACTCACACCCAAAGAGGGATGCTTTTCATCAGGAACTAATTCTGCCAGCGGCCACAAGACAAAGGCGTTTTCCAAAATTTCCTGACGGGGCAATACCACACCCTCTAAGTCTCCAACTGCATTGTCATAGGTCAGAATATCGATATCCAACGTACGCGCACTAAAGCGAGGACAATCACGACGACGGCCATTGTTATCTTCTAGTGTTTTCAAATATCGTGACAAATCACCAACACTCAACTCGGTTTCAATACCGACCACCAAGTTATAAAAGTTATCACCATCAAACCCCACGGCAGCACTTTCGTAGACAGAAGAAATACGCATTGGCCCAAACTCACCAGCGAGGGCATCTAACCCCGCCGTGATATAGCGTTGTTGCGATATATTGCTACCCAGACTGAGTAACACTCTGGCTCGTGTAATATCGCCCATTAGCTACGAGTCCCCCGTTCAATAATGACACCCACATCACGGGCTCCGCGAACAGCACCAGGCTTACCAATACGCAACCGCAACCAAGGAACATTAAATTCTTGGCGAATAATCTCTGCCACTTGCTCCGCCATGGTTTCCACTAAGAGAAACTCACTGCCACCAATAAAATCTATTATTCGCTTTGACACCGCTTTGTAATTGAGGGCGAACTGAATATCATCAGTTTCAGCTGCTTGGCGAATATCTGTGCCCATTTCTAGATCCAAACTAATGATCTGCCGAACCTGACGCTCCCAATCATAGATGCCAATAATGGTCTCAATCTTAAGATCATTGATATAAACGATATCCATAAACCCGTTATCTCTCGCCTAAAGGCAGTAATGTATCCATGGGCCAACGTGGCATTGCCGTAATGGAGAGTCCATCATGCTGTCCAGCTAACAAGCGCTGACAACCCGCATAGGCAATCATTGCGCCGTTATCGGTACAGAATTCATGGCGAGCGTAGAAAACCTCCCCCTGAACCTTACGCAAACTCTCTGAGAGCCGCTCTCTCAGTCTCGTATTGGCGGATACACCACCCGCTATAATTAATCGCGTTAAACCCGTCTGTTCAAGTGCACGACGACATTTAATCGCCAATGTATCGACCACCGCTTCCTGAAAAGCACAGGCGATATCCGCCATAGTCTGGTCATCGGGCAAAACGTCTTCTCCACGATGTTTAGCAATGGTATTCAGGGTAAAGGTTTTCAACCCGGAAAAACTAAAGTCGAGACCGGGGCGATCCGTCATAGGCCTTGGAAATTTAAATCGACCAACATCACCTAACGCTGCAAGCTTTGCTATCTCAGGGCCACCCGGGTAATCCAAATCAAGCATTTTGGCCGCTTTATCAAAGGCTTCACCGGCCGCATCATCAAGAGATTCACCCAGAATACGGTACTGCCCAATGTTAGTGACTTCGACTAACTGGGTATGCCCACCCGAAACGAGTAACGCCACAAAAGGAAAGGCTGGCGGATTGTCCTCTAACATAGGGGCCAGCAAATGACCCTCCATATGATGGACACCGACTGCAGGCACCTGCCAGGCATAAGCCAGAGCGCGGCCGACACTTGCCCCCACCATCAGCGCACCAATAAGTCCCGGCCCCGAAGTATAGGCAATACCCGTGACATCACTGGCGGAACAATGGGCATCTGCCAAGACCTGGCGGATCAATGGTAATAGCTTGCGCACATGGTCTCGCGATGCCAGTTCTGGCACCACTCCACCGTATTCGGCATGGACTGCTACCTGACTAAACAGTGTATGAGCAAGCAGCCCCTGTTCACTGTCGTAAACAGCAACACCCGTCTCATCACACGAAGTTTCTATACCCAGTACGCGCATTAGTTAGGACCGACGACCTTATTAAAACAAGATTAAATTAAAGAAAGCAGGAAATCATACGCCAAAACCGCCGCAAATTCATGTGCTTAGCGTTACTCAAAAGCCCCCAACGGACACCCACAAAATCTTTGCAACTGGCACAGGATATGTATAGAATACGCGCCCTTGCAGGAGTACAGGGTAACTCTTTCTAAGCATTACTTAGAAAAGGTACTTCTTGAAAGACAAGAAACTCGGTACTAAACAATTAATAAAATATACAGGATAGAGGATACATGCCTTTCGTTCGTATTAAAGAAAATGAGCCTTTTGATGTGGCTCTGCGTCGTTTCAAGCGTTCTTGTGAAAAAGCTGGTGTACTGGCAGAAGTTCGTCGCCGTGAGTTTTACGAGAAACCCACTTGGGAACGTAAGCGCAAAGCTGCTGCTGCCGTGAAACGTCATGCTAAGAAGCAGTCTCGCGAAAACCGCAAGTTCGAGCGCCTGTACTAAGCTTTTACTGACTTTCTAAGTCAAAATATCTATTCTTTAAGCGCCGCAATGTCGGCGCTTTTTGCGTTTGAAAAAATCTTAGCTTGAAGCAAGCAATGTGAGGGAGTGCAACATGAGCAAAACACTGAAAAACCAAATCACCGAAGCCATGAAAGATGCCATGCGAGCCAAAGCCAAAGTGAGACTAGGCACTATTCGTCTCATTCAAGCTGATATCAAACGTATAGAAGTAGATGAACGCATCGAAGTTGATGATGCACGCGTCTTGGCCATACTCGACAAAATGGTTAAACAGCGCCGTGACTCCATCAGCCAGTTTGAGAGCGCGGGTCGCCAAGAGCTCGCCGATGTAGAGCAGGCAGAAATCGAAGTGATTCAGGAGTTTTTGCCAGAAGCACTGAGTAATGATGAGCTTGCGTCAATGATCGATGCGGCCATTGCAGCCACAGGCGCTGAAGCGATGAAGGATATGGGCAAAGTGATGGGTATAATCAAACCCAAAATCCAAGGCCGTGCCGATGTCGGTGCTGTAAGCGGAATAATTAAAAGCAAGTTGAGCTAATTGCCCCAGCTAAATTTATACCACTCAAACTAATTTTAGTCACACCACTCACAGCAAAAAACCGGCTAGTATTAAGTTGTGTGTTGGTGTTAAACGGCTTATGGTTATTACAATCAGCTTGTCGGCCTCAAATGCACAGCGCCCTAGTATTTGAAACCGCCCAAAAAAGCATCAACACTAAACATCAATACCAGCACCAATTAATAGTATCGAAGCAACCGACAAACAGCGAAGCCCTATTACATAAATGGCCGGAAGAATCCCTCAAAGCTTTATCGACGATGTCCTTGATCGGGTAGATATTGTCGATGTGGTGGGCAGCCGTCTCGACTTGCGAAAGTCCGGAAAAAATCATTCGGCCTGCTGTCCATTTCACGACGAAAAAACCCCCTCCTTTACCGTCAGCCAGGATAAACAATTCTTCTACTGTTTTGGTTGCGGCGCGGGCGGCAATGCCATCGGCTTTGTCATTGATTTTGAACGAGTATCATTTCCTGAAGCAGTAGAGACATTAGCAAAACATGTGGGACTGGAAGTCCCCCGTGAAGCCAACCACAACGATGGCGCCAGCCAATATCGAAAAGCGCTCTATACCATGATGGAGAAAGCGGATCATTTTTACCGCAATAGTCTCCGAAATCATTCCAGTGCCCACGAAGCCGTCAACTACTTGAAAGCCCGCACCCTGAACGGTGAAACAGCCCGTCTTTTTGGTATAGGCTTTGCCCCTCCCGGATGGGACAACCTACTCCAGAGCCTGGGTAAAACGGACGAAGATATTCGACAGCTCAAAGAATCGGGACTTCTCATCGATCGTGAGGAAGAAAATAAGCTCTATGACCGCTTCCGCCATCGCATTATGTTTCCCATCCGTGATGTCCGTGGTCGCACCATCGGTTTTGGTGGACGAGTACTCGGTGTCGACAAACCAAAATATCTCAACTCACCCGAGACCCCCTTGTTTCATAAAGGCCGGGAACTCTACGGCCTTTATGAAGTAAACCGCCAACTTCGCGATATCCAAAACCTTCTTGTGGTAGAAGGCTACATGGATGTCGCTGCACTGTCTCAACACGGCATTCACAATGTGGTCGCAACACTGGGAACAGCTGCCACAGCTGAACACTTAGACAAGTTGTTTCGTTACACCTCCGAAGTAGTTTTTTGCTTCGATGGTGATGAAGCGGGACGAAAAGCTGCTCGCCGCGCACTTGAAACCAGCCTCCCCGTCATGCTTGATGGCCGCACAGCAAAGTTTCTATTCTTACCCGACGGAGAAGACCCCGACTCCCTCGTTCAAGCGATCGGTAGTGAACAATTTCTTAAATTAATACAATCCGCCACACCAATTTCAGATTTTTTGTTTGAATCACTATCAAAAGGCATTGATACCGAAGCGCTCGACGGCAAAGCTCGACTAAGCAAGCTTGCGGCACCGATGATCAACAGCATGCCAAAAGGGGTATTTAAAACCCTTATGCTCAAAACCCTGTCACAACGTACAGGGCTAGATACAGAAACACTGACTGGATTGATTAAACCCATTGAGCCCCCAGCTCCACCCGAATATGACCAAGAACCACCTCTTACTCCCAACCAAGAGGAATATCCGGAATATTACGGAGAAAACCGAACCGCCCATCATTACGATGACAGCAAACCAAGGCAGCGAAAAACCTACGCACCTAAAAAAATCAGCCTCCAGCAAAAACGGGTGAAAATGCCCCCTACACAGACCCTTATAGCCCTATTAGCTAACCACCCTGAGCTGGTTAAACTCGTTACTGATCTGGAAACCCTACGTCACTTGGAAATAGAAGGATTAGATCTTCTCGTTCCCCTGATAGAAGTTATCCGCGAAAACCCCAACTACACACTCAACCATATTCTTGGATACTGGCGAGGAATACACGATATAGACCAGGCCAAACGACTTACAGAAATTGCCGCCACCGACCTACTCCGCCCTGTAGCCAACAGCAACAGAGACAATGCGAGGGAGTTTCAGGAAATTCTAGACCGGCTAATGCGTCACTCGGCAACCAACTTGGCTCCGCTGGAGCTTTTTTATTATTTGGCCACGAAAGAAGCCATTGATGACCATGATTTAAAAAACCTTAACTGTGCATGGCTTGAACTTCCTGAAGACCAGAGAAATTCTGAAACAAAAGCCCTATTTAATCAAATTGTTGGAAAGCCAAGACTTCAATAATTTAAACTTGTAAACTTACGGGATATTAATCCACTTAGATAAGACAAAACCGGTTTATTCCAGTATAATCGCGCGTTTTATTTCGCCCCTAATTCTAGTCATAGCAGATCGTATATGAGCGGTAACGCACAGCAACAATCACGTATCAAAGAATTAATCGCCAGAGGCCGTGAACAGGGATACCTGACCTACGCCGAAGTGAATGACCACCTACCTGAGGATATTTCTGACCCGGATCAGGTTGAAGACATCATTCAAATGATTAATGACATAGGCATTAGTGTCTTTGAAAATGCGCCTGATGCAGAACAACTTCTAAGCACAACCGAGTCAACAACTGACGAAATTGCTGCCGCAGAAGCTGCTGCTGCCCTTGCTGCGGTAGAAACAGAACAGCATCGCACCACTGACCCGGTGCGTATGTACATGCGTGAAATGGGCTCTGTTGAGCTTCTGACCCGCGAAGGCGAAATTGCCATCGCTAAGCGTATCGAGGAAGGTATTCGTGAGCTAATGGCCGCGATGGCCGAATGGCCCGCCGTTGTAGACTACATCATCTCCGAATACGACCTTATCGAAACCGACGAGCGCAAACTTGCTGATATTCTTATTGGCTACCTCAATCCTATGGAGCATGTGCCATCCGCCCTTGCTCAAGCAGAAGCGGCAAAGAAAGAAGATGGTACTGAAGAGGATGACGATGACGATGACGAGCCTACTGGTCTCGATCCCATCGAAGCTAAAGAACGCTTTGACACCCTGCGAGACCTAAACAATAAAGCGAAAAAAGCGCTGGAAAAACATGGACGTGACCATAAAACGACGAAAAGTGCCTTATTCGAACTCAGCGAGCATTTCAAATACCTGAAACTGGCTCCGCGTAAATTCGAACCTCTCATTGTTCTTGTCCGTGAAGCGCTGGGTATTGTTCGAGTAGGAGAGCGCAACATCATGAAGCTCACTGTTCGCAAAGCCAAAATGCCTCGTGCCGACTTTATTCGCAGCTTCCCCAGCAATGAGGTTAACGAAGACTGGATTCCAGAACTCTGTAAAAAAAGCAATCCTTACACTGAGGCGTTAAAGCACCTTGAGCCAGAAATTCAACGCATACAACGTCGCCTGAAACATATTTCCAACAAGACCGGATTGAAAGTCAGCGAAATTAAAGACATCAATCGACGCATGTCCATTGGCGAAGCTAAGGCTCGCCGTGCCAAGAAAGAAATGGTCGAGGCTAACTTGCGTCTAGTTATCTCCATTGCCAAAAAATATACCAACCGCGGGCTGCAATTCCTCGATCTGATTCAGGAAGGTAATATCGGCCTAATGAAAGCCGTTGATAAGTTTGAATACCGTCGCGGGTACAAATTCTCTACTTATGCGACTTGGTGGATCCGTCAGGCCATTACCCGCTCTATTGCAGATCAGGCGCGGACTATTCGTATCCCCGTTCATATGATTGAGACAATCAACAAGCTCAATCGCATATCTCGTCAAATGCTTCAGGAAATTGGCCGCGAACCAACACCAGAAGAACTCGGCGAGCGTATGGAAATGCCCGAAGACAAAATTCGCAAAGTACTGAAAATTGCCAAAGAGCCGATCTCTATGGAGACCCCAATTGGTGATGATGAAGACTCACACTTGGGCGATTTTATCGAAGACGTTAATATCCAATCACCAGTGGATAGTGCTACGGGTGAAAGCCTCACAGAAGCCACTAGGGATGTACTAAACGGCCTCACAGTAAGAGAAGCCAAAGTACTGAGAATGCGCTTCGGTATTGATATGAACACTGACCATACTCTCGAAGAAGTGGGCAAACAGTTTGATGTGACCCGCGAGCGGATTCGTCAGATTGAAGCTAAAGCCCTACGCAAACTGCGCCACCCTACCCGGTCAGATCATTTGCGTAGCTTCCTAGACGAGTAAGAAAAAACAAACAAATGTTTTACCCTTTTTTTGGCTTAGCGCAACAGAGCGATCAATCAAAAAATAAGTTAAGGGCCCATAGCTCAGCTGGTTAGAGCAGTCGACTCATAATCGATTGGTCGAAGGTTCAAGTCCTTCTGGGCCCACCATACAAATCAAGGAGTTAAGAAAATAACACTTCAACCCATTTTCAAATGGGACACTTAAGGGGCACTTATGTCACTTATAGAAATATATGAGCTAAACCTCACATGAAAAGGAATTCATCAAAGAGGGCTATCCTAAAAAATAGGGACAACCACCGCTGGCAGAGACGACTCACCTCAAAGGAAAAACGCAAGAAGTTAAATAGAAGGAAAAGCTTCAGACCAACCCATTCAACACATACTCGCATACCCAGAGCCTCCATCACCGCCCCACATATTATTGATATTGAAAAAGCAGAGTACAGAGACAAAACCCTTGGGTTTATAGCTGACATAAATAACGCTATTTTTGTCAGCGGGAAAAAAATAAGAATCCGATTTAATTCGACAAAGCTAGTTGTCGCAACAGCCGGAACATTGCTATTAGCCGAGGTCGATAGGATAGTTAAAGAAAAAGGTCCTGACTGGATTAAGTGCACTTACCCTAAAAACCAAAAAATAGAGATCGCGCTACAGCAATCAGGGTTTTTTAAAATTATCAACATGCCCGAAAGACTAGCCCTCAGGAATACAGCCCCGGAAAAAGGCTTCATTCGGTTCATCCCCATATGCTCAGGCACGGAAGTAGATGGAAGCCTAACAAAACCATTTTTTGATGAATTTAGGGGTCACCTAAACGCAAGCTGTCAGTCTTTTCTATACGGAGCGATTATTGAAGCAATAGGTAATGTCCACTACCACGCGTATATAATGTCTAGAGAAAACTCAACCTGCTGTTTAAATCATACTTGGTGGATGCACACAGGAATAGACCACACAGGAGCTCTATTCATTATGATCTGTGACCTTGGGGCTGGAATTCCACAAACTATGCCGAAAAAACTTGGGGCACAGTTTATCGGTATATTTAAATCCGTTATAGGCAGTGATAATTTGAATGACGCCAACATCATCAAAGTAGCCACAGAGCTTAGTCAAACTCGAACTAAAAAATCTTATCGTGGCAAAGGGTTTAAAAATATGCACGACGCCATAGACATAATAGGCAAAGGCTCACTGAGAGTTATGAGCAACAAAGGGTGCTATTCTTATAAGCCAAATGGAACAGAATCTACTGTAAATTATAGTAACTCTATAAATGGAACTATGATTGTGTGGAGCATTCCAATTAAAGAACTCTCAACATACTCAAGATCAAACAGTTTAGGTTATTGATTATGGAAACAACCATTAACATCGGCAAAGATTTTAACGAATTCCCTGGTGCTAGATATGAAGCTGACGGCCCGGGTAGTGGTGAAGAGTTTCGTAAGATCCTTATTGAACACCTACAAGCCCGTCATACGCTTGTGATCGAGCTAGATGACGCTATTGGATATGGGTCATCTTTTCTAGAAGAGGCTTTTGGGGGGCTTGTTCGTACAGAAGGATTTTCCTCTGAATATTTGCAGGCAAACGTTACCCTTGTAACCGAACAATACGGGCTAGAAGACACCATTTGGTCTTATATTAACGAAGCATAACCAATATAGATTATGGCTCCCATATGATAGATATAATTATAAATAATCAGATATTTATCACATGGTACTTTATTATATCTGGCTGGGAATTCATTAGAAAAAATGCTCATTTTATTTCAGCCAAAACTGAGGCAAGAGGACTACTTGACTCAATTCTTGGGCTTACCAATGAAATTGAAGACGCAACACAGCTCATTTTTGACAACCCTTCAAAGGAACTTCTTAAGCGTCGAGGCGCTTTAAAAATTCAGTCAAAATTGACACACCTAGGTATAGCCTTAAATCAAGTTAGCCAAAGAAATGAAAAGTTTAGTGCGGCAGACGAAATGAATGCCTTAAGAAAAATATTAGGAGCCGATTTTTTATATGGCTCACAACCAGATACAGACAAAGAATCATCGCTTATAGCATTTTCAACAGATTTAAGACAAGCCCTTGATAATCTCTCTAAGACCCTAGAGAAGCAATACCGTGACTCCTATAAACACCCTTTCGGCCAGAGTGGCTACAAAGAAGCCCTGCTATGGCCTATAAGTATTCTAAAAGCCATGCAGAAATGGCTAGAAAACTGATCTATACGCCCCAAATACTAGCCCCAAAAATAGAAGTCCAACTGGAATAGCAGACCTTAGTTGCCCCAAATTAGCCCCAAAAACTAAAAATATTATATTAAATTATGGGGCTGACCCAGATAACTAAGCCGTATTATCTTTAACCCATTGTTTT
>CAXBDQ010000013.1:0-79606 GCA_963974675.1 uncultured Porticoccus sp.
TGGGCAATAACATAAAGAACCAAAAATGCAGCAATGCCCATAAAAAAACTGACATAAGTTGCACGGGTAAAGCCAACGGTCGTGCAATAGGCCAAGGATCCGAAAGCCAGTAAAGCCAATGCTCGGATAACATTGTTTGAACCCTGAAAAATACCGTAAAGAGCCATGGGAAGTAAGAGTAAAATGACCCCATCAATTACCTCTCCTCCAGTGTGCATATCTGAAAAAATACCGGTGGTTCTATAGGATGAGGAAAGATCAAAAAGAGAGGACGCCGTGTGATACCAGGCACTGCCTGACAAAATGACACCCAAAGTGCCTCGCTCCCAAAGAATGACTAACCCGAGAAGCAATGCCGCAGCACACAGACCAACAACCAACCAATTAATGGCTTTATCTTGATCTTCTTTCTGCAAATGAATCCATATCGGAACTAATAAGAATGCCCACAGCATTCCTTTAATAACGCGATAACCATATTCCGGCAAATAGTACGGATTGCCATCAATAGCTCCTGGAGGTGACAGAAATACCTCCCAGGCAGAAAAACCTGACAGCACTACCGCTAAATAACTACCGACCAACAACATAGCCCAGCTAGGTCTCAAAAAACCCAACGAAAACTTTCCCGACAATAGCCCAAACCCTATGGTAATCAGAAATACTAAGTCAAACTCATTAAACAAAAATCGTCCTGTATAGGTGGCTAAATCTAAACTTACTGTCACCACGGGAAGTATAGCCAACCAAAGATAAGGGAGAAAAAACAGGGCTATCAGATACAGCATCCCAGTGGCTATCAACCAAAAACCAAACCCAGGAAAGTCGCGGAAAACGTTAAATGTCACCAGCAGCAACACCAACCCAACCAACTTCATCATAATTTTCACGGGAACAAATGATCCCCGACGAGAAGACGACCTTTCCTTCCTTGTTTTATCCCTACCTTTTATTGCGGTGTTGCTCATGTCAAAAGCCTTAAAACCTGGTTAGCCTCTCCCTATGAAGAAAGACTTTAGCTATCGTTATCTAACAAATCTTTTATGTATTTCACCGGAATGGCATAACTAATATCAGAAGGATCTTTCAACATAGCTTCCTTCGTCTTTTTCACAAAGACACTGTTTATCACGCCAACAATGACACCGGTGTCAATCTCATACACAGGGCTACCACTATTACCTGGGTAAGCCGTGGCATCCAATTGATAAACATTAAACGGTTTTCTGGTACGTTTTATTTGCTCAGCTGTGAGTGTTTTTGATGACAAGGCAGGAATAACCATTGGCGTGACAGCAGAAATAATGCCTCGATGAGTCACTTGAGTTAAACCCAACACGAGCCCAATCGGAAAGCCAGTAAAAGCAACCTCTTCGCCTTCCCTCAACAGCGAGCCATCTCCTAATGTCAAAGGGGGAAGTTCTGGGCCAATAAATTCAAGAAGAGCCAAATCATGCTCTGGGTCAGAAGCTAGTATTTTAGCCAACCGCACTGATGATGACGTTCCTCTCCCGGCAAAGACCGCAAGCAATTCTTTTTGCTTGGTATCCAGTGGTTTTTCTATCACATGATAGTTTGTTATCACCTGACGTCCGTTACCGACGACAAACCCGGTCCCCTTAAATGTCAGTGGCGAGGAACCACCCCCCAATCGCTTATCTGGAAACACTGACCCAATACCCACGACACTACCTCGGACTTGATCAATAATATCAGGCAATCCCGCCAGCAATTGTCCTCCCGGGACAGCGGCCAAAATAAAAACCAATAAAAATTTCTGTGGTAACCTCATAGCGACACTCGTCTGCCTCTGGATCCATTCATCAGAACAGGTTACGTTGATTAAAAAAAAATCGCTATAATCGGCAACCAACTCAGCCATGCCAAATGTAATAAATGGACTGTACCTTCTATGTCAGAACTCATCCACCAATTGATCACTCGTCAAGCGATTCAAACCCCTGATGCTACAGCCCTTCTATTCAAAGATGATCAATATAGTTATTCTGAATTACAGTATCAGATTGAAGCTGTCGCCCATGGACTGATGTCACTGGGTCTAAACCCCAATGACAGGGTCGCCACCTATTTGCCGAAGATACCCCAAACCGTTTTTAGCCTATTTGGCACAACTCAAGCTGGCGGTGCGTTTGTTCCCATCAACCCGCTGCTAAAACCAAAGCAAGTGGCCTATATACTTGATGACTGTGATGTAAAGGTATTAATTACCTCCTCGCAGCGGCTACAGGTTTTGGCAGAAACCCTAGAATGTTGCCCCAACTTAAACACTGTCGTCGTGGTAGAAGATGAACTCCCATTACTTGAGAAAAAATCACAGTATCAACGATTATCATGGGACGAATTCACCTCAGTAAGCAATAGCCATCAATCACATATACGCATTGATAGCGATATGGCGGCTATCCTTTACACCTCCGGTAGCACCGGCAACCCAAAAGGGGTGGTGCTGTCACACAAAAACATGGCAACCGGAGCCAAAAGTGTCGCTTCGTATCTGGCCAACACACCGGATGATCGTCTTCTTGCGGCTTTACCCTTCAGCTTTGACTACGGTTTAAGCCAGCTCACCACAGCCTTTTCAGTGGGAGCCTCGGTAGCCCTGATGGATTACCTACTTCCACGGGATGTCATTCGTGCTATTCAAAAATATAAGATCACAGGGCTTGCGGCGGTACCGCCTCTCTGGAATCAACTGGCTCAACTTGAATGGCCAGAGGAAGCCGCAGGATCACTTCGATATCTGACCAACAGCGGTGGATCTATGCCACAGGCTACCACTGAAAAATTAAGAGCTGCGTTACCTGGCACCCAAGTATTTTTGATGTATGGGCTGACCGAGGCATTCCGGTCCACCTACTTACCTCCAGACCAAATCGACATACGTCCCACCTCCATGGGCAAAGCCATACCCAATGCCCAAGTGTTGGTAGTGCGACCAGATGGCACAGAATGTGCCCCCGGTGAACCTGGGGAATTAGTACACCGAGGATCGCTGGTGGCCATGGGTTACTGGAATGACACAGAAAAGACATCCCAGCGATTCAAACCCAGCCCGTCACAACCCAAAGGCATACCTATTAGTGAAATTGCCGTATGGTCAGGTGATCAGGTTAAAAGAGACGAAGAAGGCTTTCTCTACTTTATCAGTCGCATGGATGACATGATCAAAACCTCAGGTTACAGAGTCAGCCCTTCTGAAGTAGAAGAAGTAATCTATGCTATGGAGGCCATTAAAGAGGCCGCGGCTATTGGTATTCCCCATCCAACACTGGGACAAGCCATACTTCTAGTGGCGACAGTCACAGACAATCTGACACCACAGGCCATTCTGAAACACAGCAAGAAAGAGCTACCTAATTTTATGGTACCCCACGAGATTATTCTTCTTGATGAGATGCCCCATAACCAAAACGGAAAAATTGACAGAAAACTCCTGGCGGCTGAATACGGTGATCTATTTCAGGAGATGAAAGCATGATTAAAAAACGCCCTCAACATGTATCCATGGATCAATTTACTGTCCACAACAACTGCCTTGAGGTTGGCGGCATTCCCATTACAGAACTGGTCGGCCAAGCAGGGCAAACACCTTTTTATGCCTATGACCGACAACTGATGAGCGAACGAGTCCGCAGCCTAAAAGCGATTCTACCCAAAGGTATTCATCTTCATTACGCCATGAAATCCAACCCTATGCCTGAGGTTGTTCAACACCTCTCCACCCTAACTGATGGTTTAGATGTCGCATCTGGCGGTGAGCTAAAAGTGGCGCTAGCAACAGGTATTGAACCTAAAAATATTAGTTTTGCCGGACCCGGAAAATCCAATGCTGAACTAAAAATGGCCGCAGAAGCCGGCATTATTATCAATATGGAGTCAGAGGGCGAAATGGAGCGGTTGGCTAATATTGCCGCTGACCTTGGCATTCTACCCAACGTTGCCATAAGGGTTAATCCTGACTTTGAACTCAAGACTTCCGGCATGAAAATGGCTGGCGGCCCCAAACCCTTTGGCGTTGATGCTGAACGTGTTCCTGCCATGCTAAAACGCATAGGCGAACTGAACTTAAACTTCCAGGGCTTCCACATCTTCAGTGGCTCGCAAAACCTCAAACCAGAAGCACTAATAGAAGCCCAAACAAAGACTTTTGCCCTAGCCCTACAATTAGCCGAACATGCACCATCACCTATCAAATGGCTCAATATCGGTGGTGGTTTTGGTATTCCCTATTTTCCTGGGGAACAACGTCTGGATCTACAACCTATTGCAGACAACCTTAAACAACTCCTTGATGAATATAGACCCAAATTCCCGCAAGCAGAAATAGTGATGGAACTGGGGCGCTACTTGGTTGGCGAAGCCGGTATTTATGTCTGTGAAGTTGTAGACATCAAGGAATCTAGGGGAGAAACCTACGCCATCACGAACGGTGGACTTCATCACCATCTTGCTGCATCCGGAAATTTTGGTCAGGTTATCCGAAAAAATTATCCGGTATGCATTGGCAACAGGGTCAACGGCAATGAACTGTCATCTATTAACGTGGTTGGCCCCCTCTGTACGCCGTTAGACATACTGGCCGACAAATATGAGCTACCGCCAATACAAAATGGGGATTTGATTGTTGTTTTCCAATCTGGCGCTTACGGGTTTACTGCCAGCCCACATCAATTTTTAAGCCACCCAGCACCCGTAGAAATATTAATTTAACCCGCTTATTGGAAAACGGAAATACATAATATTTTTTCTCATTAAGACCAAGCTACTCAATTGTCTAAAGAGGTGGCAAAATGCCGCATAAATTTGATGATAGTAAATGCAAACACCGATTAAAAATGGAAGACGATTTATGAGTTTACAACAAGATACTATTCAGATTATTGATGATGTATTAATGCTGGAGGGACAAGTCGACCACTTCGATGCAGACACAGGGCTACTTGGATCTATCCCAGAATTTGATTCTGTCGCCGTCGTCTCGCTAGTAACCGCATTAGAAGAAGAATTTGGCTGCGCCTTTGACGATGATGAACTCAATGCAGACGTGTTTGCTACCATAGGTAGTCTGATTAAAGTACTTGAGCAAAAACTCAACTAATGAACACCCTCTCTCGTATAGACCCTGCCTTTATAGAAGGCAGCAGAGGCCCCTTGTTTGCACTACATCACCCTCCTGCGCTGGTTAATGACACAACAGAGTGTATTGTTGTTGTCCCCTCTTTTGCAGAAGAGATGAATCGATGCCGTTACATGCAAACACTCCTTGCTCAGGAACTCCGCAAACAGAACCATGCTTTACTCTCCGTAGACCCCTTCGGCACTGGAGATAGTGCAGGTGACTTTTCTGAAGCAAGCTGGAATCAGTGGGTAGAGGATACAATTTCTGCCGCTAACTATGCCGAACAATTAGGCTATAAACGCATCTCCTTTCTCGCCGTAAGACTCGGCGCCTTATTAGCAATGGCCGCCGCACCCTCTATTAACAACCTAGAACGTATCATTTTTTGGCAACCAGTAACGAACGGTAAAGCAACACTCAATCAATTCCTTCGGATAAAAATAGCTGCCGCTATGGGTCGTGATGAAAAGGCAGAAACAACCGCGCATCTTGAAAAACTGTTGAGTCAGGGGAAGAATATAGAGGTCGCGGGATATGATGTTTCTCCCCCTTTATTCCAAGGTATTCAGTCCGCCCACATCAACAACCATCTGGAGACAACCTCGATACCCATCACCTGGTTTACTGTGCTCGCGAGTGAAGAAAGAAACACCCCTCGCGGCGACGTACAAACCATAGAAAAATGGCGGAACCAGGGCGCCGAAATTAACCATCAAACAGTTATTGGCCCAGCCTTTTGGCAAGCCCACGAACGCACACTTGCGCCCAACCTGATAACAGCCACGATGGATTATATAAAAGGAAGCGATATCCATGGATGAACAAGCTATTGTCTTTAATTGCGGGAAAGATAATGATCAGCTAGTTGGCATTATCCATAAACCTACCATCCCAATAAAAACTGGTGTTCTCATCATTGTTGCTGGAGGACCCCAGTTTCGAGTGGGGGCACACCGCCAATTTGTTACACTTAGCCGACGCATGGCCGCATTGGGTATACCCGTACTGCGGTTTGATCACCGAGGAACCGGCGATAGTGGTGGTGATTACCGAGGCTTCTTGGATATGAAAGATGATATTTCTGCTGCCATAGATACCCTCTTTGAAACATTTCCATACCTAGAAAAAGTCGCTCTATGGGGAGAGTGTGAATCTGCCTCTGCCGGAGGGTTCTATGCCCATACTGACCCGCGAGTATGTGGAGTATTTATGGTCAACCCCTGGATCAGAACAGAGGCTGGACAAGCTAAAACCTATCTCAAACATTATTACTGGAATCGACTGCGAGACCCCAAGCTTTGGAGGAAAGTTCGATCGGGTGAATTTTCATTCTTCCGTTCAATAAAAGCCTATTTACAACTTTTACTTCATGCAAGAAAAGACACTAAACATCAAGAACACAAGACAGAGCACCAAGACCTTTCAGCTCTCCCCTTGCCCCTAAGGCTTACCCGAAGTCTCAAGCTATTTAGTGGAGAACTCTGCATTCTTACCAGTGGAAATGATTATATTGCTCAAGAATTCAATGACTTCATTTCCAGCTCTACAGAATGGAAGTCTTCCGAATTAGATGAAAAAATATTATTCAATAAAATGACAGACGCTGACCATACATTCTCTAGACCCGAATGGCGTGAAGCGCTGTTTCACGACACAGAACAATGGATACAAAACAAGCTCTGTGATTAATCAGTAGTACTTTGAACCAACCAAGAAACCACAAAGAAACTACAGCAATAGAGCCACAGCAATGATGCAACCTGAAAAGACACAAGCAAGCTCACAGTCACCTAAGCAGATGTTAACGCCCCATATTGCCGGTTGGTTTTGTAATACCAACCACAGCTTTGACGCTGAAACCAATATCCAAGCAATGCAACAGGCCATAAACACTTCACTGCCAATGGAACAGCTGTGCGCAGATCACTATGCCTGTGCTTCTACTAACTCAATTTCCCACGAGCAATCCTGCATTACTGCTATTACGGGCTATCCACGATGGACAGAAAGCACCTTCGCAAAAGCAGCTATAGAAAAAAGTCATGCCTACGCCCTCAGTCTTGCCTACCATCAATATGGCAGTAAGTTTATAGAGCACCTAAACGGCGCTTTCTCATTTGCCATCATCGATACAGACACCAACCAGCTATTGGCTGGCGTAGACAGATTAGGACAATTTCCCCTTTACTATACAAAAATAGATGACGGCATCATCTTTGGCTCATCAGTCTCCACTATACTTGCCCACACAATGGTGCCTCGCTCAGTGCAAGAACAAGGTATTTACGATTACCTGTATTTTCATATGGTCCCCAGCCCCCATTCAATTTATAAAGACATTAAAAAATTACCCGCGGGACATTGGCTGAATTATGCAAATGACAGTGTTCAAATCAGCAACTACTACCAACCTATTTTTAATGAAATGGCCCCCAACAGTTTTGAGGAAATGGGGAAACAACTAAAACGGGAGTTAAAAGACGCTGTCAGCCACTGCTATGAACCTACGCTCAAAACAGCAGCATTCCTCAGCGGTGGTCTCGATAGCTCTACGGTTGCTGGCATGCTGTCGGAAGTCAGCGAAACCAGAGCAGAAGCCTATTCCATTGGGTTTTCTGCTGAAGGCTATGACGAAATGGCGTTTGCTCGCATCACCGCCAAACATTTTGGGGTGAAGCTAAACGAATACTATGTCACTCCGGAAGATGTGGTTGACGCCTTGCCAATCGTTGCTGCCAGCTACGACGAACCCTTTGGTAACTCATCGGCATTGCCGGCTTATTTTTGCGCCAAAGTAGCAGCAGAAAATGGTGTAGAGCGGCTGCTAGCCGGTGATGGTGGGGACGAATTATTCGGTGGTAACGAAAGATACGTTAAACAGGATATTTTTGAAGCTTACGGGAAAATCCCTAACGGTTTCCGCAAAGCAATGATAGAGCCCATTATTAATAAACTGCCTTCAGCTCTTCCTCTTTCCTCTAAAGCACGCAGCTATATTGAACAGGCCAATATCCCTCTGCCCGACCGTTTACAAACGTACAACTTTCTTCACCAACACAATCCCTCAGAAATATTTAATGAGGACTTTTTAAACTGCACAGACACCCATGCACCACTAGCAATTTTAGGGAACACCTATAAGCAACCAAATAATGCATCGACATTAAACCGAATGTTATACCTAGACTGGCAATATACCTTGGCGGATAACGATTTAAGAAAAGTTAGCCATATGTGCGCATTGGCGGGCGTTGAGGTGGTTTATCCCATGCTGGATGACAATCTGGTCAATTTTTCTTGCCATGTACCGAGTAACTGGAAAATAAAAAATCGTAATCTGCGACACTTTTATAAGCAATCATTATCAGGGTGGCTTCCTGACGCGACCATCAATAAGAAAAAACAGGGCTTTGGCCTACCCTTTGGCGTCTGGATGGAAACCCATAAGCCTTTGCAAGAGATGGCCTATGACAACCTCTTGAAACTTAAAAAACGACCCTATTTCAAACCTGAATTTATCGACCACACTATCGAACTTCACCGCAACCAACATTCAGCCTACTACGGTGAGTTAATTTGGATATTAATGGTATTAGAAATGTGGATGGAGGCTCATCTTTCAACCACCCCATAAACTGGTCTTTTCTCTAAAAAATTCATTTAAAAAAATAGATTATTAACTTGGGTTGTTTTATTTTTTTGAAACTAAGGCTGTTAAAAAATTGCTCCAGGATTTTATATAAAGATATCTATCACCGGGAAACCATAGGTCAGACTTAGTACGGAAATCAAAAAATCTCAGAAAAAACCCCACAACCGTAGAAATCTTTTCTAACCAACTAACCTCATCTGATTTCAGCTTTGAAACAACATAACCAATTTCACCCGGGACGGTATGCCTACAAGCCAGCTGAGACAATGGTGGCCCCATATCTTCTTCTTTTTCACCAAAAAAGGCTGCTACCTGTAACTTTGGAAAGTCTTTTCCAGCGTAAAGATCAAGATGTAAATAACCCCAATAACGAGCATTGATTTCTATAAACCAAAATTCATCTGTCTCTGGATCCCACTTATATTCCATCATGGCAACACCCTGCCAATCCAGAGTTTCCATTTTTTCCTTTGCATCAGCTAAAAGACGATCATGCCAAAAACTTTCTCGCAGCGACATCATTCCACCGGTCCAAGGCTGCATATGTATTCCTAAGGTCATGTTTTCAGCAAGTATTACTCCGTCATGACGCCATAAACTTACACCCACTTTTTTTCCTGGTACATAGTGTTGCCATAGAACAGCTTCATACTCAGGAAGCAGCCTCTCAATAGACTCAACCATCTCAACAGCCGTTTCACAACGAATGACATGTGCATTTTTTAAGCCATTAGCCAGACCAGCATCCGCCTTCACATAAAAAGGGCCCGGACATGCCGTCAAGTCATCCAGTTTAGGCATTGTCGAGCTGTCTTTCACAATACCAGCAACAGGTAAATGCCAAGAAACTTCCGGAAGTAGTTCTGTAATTGTCTGTTGAGTAGCCACCTTACTTAGACAGCGCTGCCAAATATTTAGCACTACAGCATCAGGCAGAAAATGAGAAAATTCTTGATAATCATTGCTAATCGCATGGAGAAAGCCTTCGCTAGGAATAATAGCCTCAATACAATTATCTTTTAGGTAATCCCGCAACCATGGCACAAAATCTAAAGAGTTCATGGAGGGACAACGTTCTGCATGCTTTGCAAACTTTGAGTACAAACCTAGAGCATTCGGCTTATCCGCTATTGCAAAGGTGTCATATCCCGCTCTACCAAGAGAACGCAATACCCCAACCATACCAACAGCATTTACATCAACGATTAAAACCTTATGTTCCATTTGTTGCTCTTCTAGTAGTTAATAACAAAGTAAAATTTTTTAATACAGTATAAAGGCAACAACTATAATTTTGGCTTTGTAACCTTCACAACTAAAACATCACTCATACTATTAAGCACCCAACAGCATACGGCTGTATCTGCCTGTAATTTTTTGACTGAGATATATCACCAACATACATCCTAACGTAACAGAAACCGTCAACGATCCGTAGGACAGAATATCACCTTCAGGAAAAGTACTCAGACCTGAAGCCTTCAAGTAAATAATCTTTATTGCCGGCAATACATAGGCATGTATAAAAAAAATCCCAAAGCTAACATGCCCAAGATAATCCAATCGACCATCAACAACTTTTTCAGCCCTGTAAAAATAGAATAAAAGCAGAGGGCACATTGCCACCTTCAACGTATATTGGACATATTGCTCGTATCCTGTCGATACCATGTTCACAAAAATAAGGCCAACAATAAAAGCCAACAACAACCATTGAAAGCGTTTAACTAAATCGAGCATTTGATCGTGATGCACAGACGCGAACATCCCCAACAAATACACAGAAAAAAGGTATACAGCCTTGTTGATAGGCCCATATTGGCCGCTTCTTCCAAGATAGAGAGAAATCAACATAAAGATGGGTAACAACCAATAGATACGACGATCTCTATCTGCCTTTATCAGTAAAGGTGCAAACAAATAAAATATCGCGATTGTGGGAACAAACCAAAAAGGTGCTAAATGTTTACCCGTAATAAGAAAGAAAAAAATCTGCTTATAAAGGGGGTAATCATAAAACCCGCTCCATGTATTATCCTGAACACCTATCTGGGTGTAATAATAAATTGCAGGAATTGACAACAAGAGATAGGGGATGATGACATTTTTTATCTTCTTCCCCCAGTAATTCCACTTTTCAAAACGCTGACTCAGATACTGAAACATGAACCCAGCGATAAAAAAGAACAATACAGATGATTGGTTGAAAATGGTGTCAAAAAGCCTGAATGCTGCTGGATTATCTACCCACTGAAAAGCATGTAAAGAGTGGGCACCAACAATGCCTATGATGGCATAGGCTCGAAAATTATGTATATGAGAAAGAAACATGACTTACCTGTCTCTCCCGTTTGATTCCCGCAACGTCACACGATAATTGAGCCAGTCAGGTTTTTTTATTTTTCTATATAGACAGCGCAAAAAATTTCCAAGCAAATAACGGTCCAGCAGCGGCAATATAAGTCCTATCTGATAACGACGATAATAATGTTTTAAGATTTTATAGATTTCTATATTGCCGCTATTTTTAGCTAAAATCATAGCATCTTCCAAAAAAGTGGCGCCGCTTTCATCGGTAGCTTTTAAGGTCTTAAGATTTTTAATCTCTCTCAAAGCAGGCAGAGACTTTATTTCCCCCCCAAGTAAATTGACAGCAACCATAGTTCTAATACACTTCGAGCACTCTCCACAATTTTCAAGCGTACTGCTCCAGCAAACTTGTAGGTTATCCGCCAAGATTGACTCCTTAAGGAGATCTCTCATTTTATCCCCCCGGCGATAACCTGCTCCATCATGGATAACTGTTGTTGATTCCGTACTCCACATAGGGTCACTAAGAGGGTGTGACCCCCAAGGAAATAATTCTGCGTACGTATGTGACGAAGGCACATAAATACGCTTCATGCCAAAAATTCCTCCAATGGAAGATAAAAATAAACCATGCGCAAACGACCAGGAAATTTTTCGGCTATCCACCCATTCTCTTGCATTAGTATCTACAGGAATGAGCGTTTTCCCTAGCGATTCAGCAAAATTAGTCTGCTTAACAACTCGCTGCTGCCATGAAATTTCATCATTACCGGAGTCAAAAGCACGGAACAGAATCAAGTGGGAAATATCTTCTTTATTCCTTAACAGTGTATGGGAGCTATCTACACCTGCCGAAAAAAAACTTCCTACCGAATCAAAAACAATGGACTCACCACTCACATTTGCCTCTAACTCCACAATATTGAGGCCTGTATTCCAACATGAATAAATAGCTTGAATCTCATGAAAACGATCATAAAGCTCTTTAGATAGAGTGACTTCATCATCAAAAATGATCGTCCTATTCGAAGCCATTGCCTCCAAAAGGGCAATACCAAGAAAACATTCAGCCATAGGGTAAAGGTCAAATTTATCTGGAACACGAAAATAAACTTTTTCGCCATTCATTAATCCACTGAGTTCTTTATACCCCTTTTCAGACAGCACTTTTATATTTGAAATTATAAACGTCTCATTCATATGAATACCGTTGACAACAGTTGTATTTAATAAAAAAACCTATAAGAGGTATGAGCTAAAAAATAGCCAAATATTGCTCCAAAGCCACTTACATTAACGCTTTTCGAGACGGCAAGCTTGTATCAGCGAAATCGTTATAGTCTGGCTGGATATTAATCTCAAGAATAACTGGCCCATCTGTTGAAAATGCCACATCAATACCCGCGAAATTAATATTAGGAAAGGCCAATATGGCTTTTTTTGCCAACGTCATACCTTCATCAAAACAGGGTAACTTTTTACCACTCATTCGAACACCGCTATCAGGATGAGCGTCATAGAAACTCCCCCTATCGTGTTTGGTGAAGCCCTGGCTCATGGTGCCCGTCATTTTATCTATAGGAAAAATGACACCCCCGGATGCACTGTTATCCACCAGAGAGCCTGTTCTGCCTACGCGAAGGTAAACAGACAAACATATAACATCATCGCCCTTCACTCTCAGTAATACACGACAGGTGTTCACACTACTTGTGTTAAAAGAAGCGAATGCGGGATGCTGCTCAAGGTAACGCTCAACAATAAGGCCATCTTTTTCAGGGTTACATAAACTTTGGAAAAACTCATCAAAACTACTTTCTTCTTGACGCTGAAGGTCTAAAAAACGCTTTTCTGGTAAGCATTCTATCGCCCTAAATCCCATACCACCCCAACCATCAATTAATTTAAAGCACAACTTATTACCAACTGATTGTTGATAGAGTAATTCTTGCAGCTGTGCTTTTGTTCTAAACATTTCACCCTGAACAGTTAAACCTCGGACACCATGAAAATGCCCCAATAGTTCCGGGGTAGGAATTCCATACGTAGACAAAATAGCCTTTTCAATCGACTTGTTTTGAGAGCATTTATGATATAACCGATTATTTAAGCGATAAACTTGCCGCTTATACTGTCGGAGACTAAGAAACCCCATCACCTCAGAAAAGGCATAGTTTCGACTGCACATCTGAGCTTTAAAATAATAACCGGGACCAAGCCGGGATCGCACAAACAGTGCAACCAACTCAACAAGCTGCCTAGCGACAGGCTTATTGGCCGGATTTTTGGCCGTACGCTGAACAAGATCAAAGTACTCTCTGAGCTTTCCACCCATAATGTTATCTCTTTTTAATGCCTAACAAAGCTAAGTAGTTTGCGCTTCAACTCACCAAATCCAGATAATTCCGCCTCAAACTCGATATCAGAGATTTCCTCGCCATCCAAAATTCTTGGTAACGCATACCTATGTGATTGATTATCCACTAACCCTGTTTCTGTCGTCGTTGCAGATACAATATTCAGTTTCTCAAGGGTAGGCCAAACTGTTTTGTCATAAATACCACTTGGATAACAGAAATGTACTAGGGATTCTTGGGCAACTTTGCTCAATTCATCCTTATTATCCACCAGCTCTTGCTCAGTACAATCAACGCCCTTCAGGGAAATTCTGTGACGATGAGTATGTAATTGAATATCAATACCTCGATGAGCCATATCTTGTAATTGATCAGCGCTCGCCAAATGAAACAACTTGTTTTCAAAAAGAGAGGAATAACTAATTTCCAGATGTTCACTCAACAAAGACAAAAGACTTTGGCGCTCAGATTCTGAGGGTAACTGATCTGCATGCTGCTGTAGCAAAGCCACCACCTGATCTTTTTGTAAAGACTCTCGCAAGTCAACAACCTTTTCTACCAACAAACCTAATTTTTTTGTATTCAGTGTTTCTACTTTCGTCGCAGAAAATAGGTACTGCAGCATCACATTAAAAACAGGTACCTGTTTTTCACTGTAATAGGTTGTCACATACATGGTGGCTGTAAATTTCTGCCTCTCCAGCTCAGGCAACATATACAGGAACGAGCTGTACCAACCGTCATCAATAGTAATCACTGTCGTAAAGTTCGGGTGTTCACCTTTAGATTGCTGCCTTAACGCATCATCCAGAGAGAGAACAGGAAAACCCATGTCTTTGAGTTTTTGCATTCTGCACGCAAACTTTTCAGGACTCATGAATAAAAAATTGCCAAAATGGCCTTCTCCCAGCCATATTCCGTGATAGCCAAGAATTCGTATATTTTTACGGGTGAACCATCTACAGACGGCAAACAAGCCCATATATTTAGAAACTTTATAAATTACCTGCTTCATAACACCCAGTCTTTATATCTTTAAGTCCCAACATGTTTTTGATTACTCAACATCGGAAAATTGTAAAGAAACGCCTAATGGCCTACTAATAGAATGCCCAGAACCACCGACTCAGCTATCATAAAAACACTACTGTATAGCAAATTTTGATTTCAAAGCATTTTGTAGTTCAATTACCCCTTAACTAACACCTGCTGGTAAGACATACTAGCTAAAACTCTACTGCGGTTGGAAAGATGTTCCACTCATTTTCTATCAAATTTTTTCTGTGTGCTCTTCTCTTAGGCACATATTCTTATGCTCAAACCGCCACCTATAAAGGACATGCACCATGGGTTGGCGACACGTTACAAGGTGTTCCCTGCAGGGGGCCAGAAATTAATTTTGGCCCTTATGATTACTTACAACGGCACCAATTCTCAAAAGAACTTAAGGTTGTAGAAAAATACCATTTCGCTCCCAGCGTAGAACAACTCATCGAAGGACAAACCACCGTGTCTCCCATGGGGGATGTTTCATACACTTTGACCGCATGGCCTAATCATCACCGGGCATTATACAGCGCAATTAGAGACAGACTTAACACGTGGAAGTCGCCAAAAAAATCTAGGTATACAGAGGCCGAATGCTTTCTCCAAAGGGCTATCCACTTTAGTCCTAAAGACGGTACCACTTATATGCTTTATGGAATTCTGCTTCACCAAATCAATCATAGGACTATGGCCCTAGAAAACTATAGAAAAGCCTTAGAGATACAGCCACAAAATGCGCAAACCAAATACAATCTTGCTTTACTTTTAATTGATATGAAAGAGTATGCTGAGGCCAAAAAGTATGCACTAGAACTTTATACTAAAGGATATCCACTACCAGGGCTAAAAGACAATCTAAAAAGTGTAGGGCAATGGAATAAAGAGGATGAAAAAAAACTCCACTCTGAATCAAGCGGGATTCCTAAAGTTGAGTAATAGGCGGACCATAAAGCGTAAAGGTGTTCTATCCCAAGGAGTAAATCTTGGAAGCTGCCACTTGTCACTTAAACTTGAGGCAACCCCCCAACTGGTCGAAACAGCCGCATCAAAACCAGCTATTTCAACGATATCTCGGTGCTCAATAAGGTAGTCAACTCCAGGGCGGCCATTAGGATAGGCAAAATAACGAACCTCACTACCCAGTATCGATTCAAGATACTGTTTCGAGCCCATCACTTCTTGCCGTACCAGATCAAGATCCAATGTTGATAGAATGGGGTGGCTTTTAGTATGTGCACCAATAGCAACACCATTTTTTTTCAACGACCTTACTTGGTCATCCGTCATCATTATATTGGTTGGCAATGAATCAACCATGGACTCAATTGAGGTAGCGGCTTCAGCCCTTTTCTCCGGAGGCCAATGTTTTATCTCACGAATGATAACACCCGCCGCCTTACGCTTTTCTTCTACAGTCCTAATCGGATAGCAACCCAAGCCCAAGCCCGACAACCTCAGGTCCAACTCTTCTCCTTCAGCGATTCTCAATGCCTCTATCACTGAATCATTCCACATCCGCCCACCATTTAAAAAATTAGTCGACACGAAAACAGTTGCCGGTATACCAAGCCTTGTCAAAATGGGCATGGCTAGCTCTTCATTGTTTGCATAACCGTCATCAAAGGTCACACAAACTGCTCTCTCTGGTAATTCACCATATTCCAATGCAGTCAGGGCATCAGATAACGATATCGGGTTAAAGTATTTAGCCAGCAATTCCATTTGCCACTCAAAATCAGAGACAGTAGGTTCCCTCGGTCTCATATAATCAAATTCAGGGAGTACCTGATGGTAGGTCAAAATAGACACATACTGCTTTTTTCTGGTTTGTAGCAGAAGGGGCAATATCGTTGCAACGGAGCCATGCAACAGATTTTTCATTATGCCCTACCCCTAAATTTATGTTGGTGTAATTTTGCCAGCCAACCAAGCTTGACTCAACTGTCGGTTTTTTTTACGCAAAAACCGTCCATAGAAACACAATAGATGCACTAAACTGATACCAAGCCATATAAACTTAACTTCAGCCCCGCTTAAAAAATGGCTAAAACGAGGGCCGCACATAGAAAGCAGATAAGTTAAACTCCCCACACAATGAGAGAGCTTCGGAAAGGAACAACCCAAAAATGACGATGACCACTCGCTCCGCTATCGTATATAGCGCCACAGGGCGTTATTTAACGCTAGTACTTCAATTTATTTCAACCATGATACTGGCTAGGCTCCTAACGCCAGAAGACATTGGCATTTACAGTGCCGGTTTTTCTATCGTTGCTCTTGCCCACCTTTTTCGCGATTTTGGACTGAACCAATACATTATTCAGGAAAAAAATCTCAATGAAGCTAAACTCCGCACAACCTTTACACTCAGCCTCATCATAGCGTGGTCCCTTGGAACACTACTGTTTTTCATGTCGGGACTTGCAGCTGATTTTTTTCACGAAGAGGGTGTTAATAAACTATTACAGTTATTGTCCATTAATTTCTTCTTAATCCCTTTCGGCTCTGTCACATTAGCACTTCTCAGGAAAAATCTACGCTTCCATATAACATCATGTATTGCGTTTATCGCAACGCTTCTTGGGATTTTAGTAGCCGTATGGGCTGCATATGATGGGGCTCATTACCTTTGTCTTGCCTATGGAGCCATTACAGAAACATCATGCATTGTTTTTCTCTCATGCTTCTTTCGCCCCAAAGGAATGAAAATCAGCCCAAGCCTTCATGGTGCTAGAAATATTTTTCGATTTGGCTCAATAGTCGGGCTGGGTAACATTATTACCCAGTTTGCTACCAGTGCTACTGATGCCTTAATCGCGCGCTTACTTGGACTATCAGCACTTGGGTTTTTCTCCCGTGCTTTTAGCACATTCTCGTTATTCGACAATATTTTTGTCAGCAGTATCCGCCCGACAATTCTTCCTCTTTTTTCTAGGGATAATAACGACTTAACAAAATTAACCGATGGCTACCTAAAAGCGATTGCCTATTCATTTGTTTTTGCTTGGCCTTTTTTCACTTTCCTCTTTCTCTATACAGAAGAGGTCATCCAGGTACTGTATGGCACCCAATGGGATGCAGCAATTCCCCTGGTAAAAATTCTCTGTACAGCTGGTATTTTCCTGCCACCTATATTGTTTGCTGACAACCTTTTTATCGCATACGGCCGCCCCGACATCACCTTAAAAATTCGAATAATTGCAAACTTAGCAAAACTGGCTATGGTTACTATTGCCAGCTTTTTTGGGCTAGAAGCCGTGTGTCTTGCCTTGGTTGGTTTTTTTGTCATTAAATTTTTCATCTCTTTAATCTATACCAAACAAATACTATCAATAGATATAACGAAACTGTTTGCTTTGGCCAGACAAGCCCTGATACCACTACTTTTTACAATCACCCCCACTATCATTGCAAATATAGCCATACAAGGTTTTACCACGGACCTGTTGTTTCGCTTCATTTTACTTATGCTCACCGCTTTCATCGGATGGCTTGCTGGCCTAGCGATATCAAAACACCCCTTTTTCTTAGAAATAAAATTACTCTATAGCCGACTGTCACCCTCAAAAACAACGTAATACCTATATACTTTCAAGCTTGAAAGGTAACACCAAGGGCCGTACGTTATCGAACGCTCATCTGTTATCATCACTGACAATTTGTAGGTCTAAGATCATCGTCCTTGTAAGGCATTCGAGAATGATCAAGGCTTAGGAAACATCCTATGGAAAACAAGATTCAAAGGTCATTGGGTATGTTTAATATGCTTGGCAAGCTACTTTATAACAAGCAAGCTGCCACCGTGGTGAACCGCTATTACGATCTAAAACTACGAAAACTGAAAAGTTTGATTTTTGTTGCAACGACCGGTCGAAGTGGCACGCTCACCTTGGTTGATATATTTAATCAACTAGAGAACTGTGTTGCGTTACATGAGCCCTACCCCGCCATGCATGACAATATTCTTCATGCTGCAGTCTATGGCAACGAAAGCGCTGTCGAAGAATTTTATAAAATCAGAAAATCTGTCAACATCCGTCGAGAGGCTATCGGAAAAGAGTACTACTTAGAAGCTAACCACTTGTTTATAAAAACATTTATAGAATATGCCGTAGAAGATTTTGGTGACAAGATCAAAGTCCTTCACTTAGTAAGAAATCCTACCAATGTGGCAAATTCTATTTACGCACTCCAAGATCAACCCGGCACTATTGAAGGCAATCGGTGGTGGCTGGATTACCGTGCACCTACAAACCTTATTTCTATCGCTGACGCACTAGATAACGATTTAGAGTTTAAGCATCCTTATTACAAAGCACTGTGGTATTGGTTCGAAACTGAAAGCCGTGTAGCTGCATGGCAAAAAAAATTACCAAATATACCCTTCATTTTCTTTAAAACAGAAAGTTTCAACGATACAGCCAAATTGGCCACTCTGTTTAAACAACTAGACATACCCGTTCCAGACAATTTTGTTAAAAATGTTGTCAACCTAAGAAGCCATGCTAGATCTCATCAAAAAAAGGTTCCTCCCTTACCTGATGAGCAAACTCAAAAAATGCTACATAACTTCATCAGCTTTCTTAAAGATAACCAGATATCAATTCCAGAAAGCTCTGGAGAGTATCTATGAGTGATCCCTCACACCAAGAGAAAAATGTACTGGTGCTGGACGGAGACACTCTACCTGCGCTTGCCATCATTCGCTCCCTTGGGCGAAAAAAAATCAATGTAACAGCCTCATCCCACCAACACGATCCAATTAGTCGATATTCTAAATACACAGCAACAGTACTGTTATACCCCCACCCTCTGGAGGAAACAGAGGCTTTTCTCAGCTGGCTTAGATACCAGCTAGAAAGCAATAAATATCAACTTATCATTCCTGCGACAGAGCGCACACTTGTACCCATTGCTCGCCAGTTTCATAACAGTGAATACGCTCATAAAATCACAATGCCAGATCTGGATGCCCTTGAGCGAGTGTTAGATAAATCAAAAACAACACTACTGGCAAATCAATCCCATGTCCCTCTCCCCAAATCATGGGACATTACCAAAATTTCTGACCTTGATTCTCACCGAAAAGAATTCACCTACCCTATAGTGATCAAACCTGGGCGTTCTATCTCAGATAACCCGGAACGAACAAGTCTCACGGTCTGCTACGCACATACACAAGAGCAATTACTTAAAATCTGCACACAACTACTGCAACACACTCACCTAGTACTCCAAAGTTATTTTACCGGTACCGGTATAGGGATTGAGATAATTGCAGACCATGGGGAAATTCTATATTCCTTCCAACATCAGCGTTTGCATGAAATGCCACTATCAGGTGGAGGAAGCAGTTATAGGAAAAGCGTTGATATTGATCCCATATTACTGGAAGCCAGTGAAAAGCTGATCAAGGCTCTAAACTGGCATGGTGTCGCTATGGTCGAGTTCAAAAAGAACTTATCTTCCGGAGACTTTATTCTCATTGAGATCAATGGTCGTTTTTGGGGATCCCTTCCCCTAGCCACTGCTGCTGGAGCAGACTTCCCCTATATGCTCTACCAACTCTACACAGACGGAAATGTAGACTATAAGACCCCTTATCGCCGTAATATTACTTGCCGAAAACTCTCCAGTGATCTTCGATGGTTAGAAGCTGTAGCAAGAAAAGATGCAGACACAAAGTTAATAAAAATCCCCAGCCTTGGTAGCGCACTTAAAGATCTGCTACATATATTCTCCTCCAGACATTTTTTTGATGTTCAATCATTTTCAGACCTGAAACCTGGCCTGATAGATATCAAGCTAATAATCTGCTCATACACCAACCGATTTTTTTCTTTATTCAAGGGAAATTTATCCAGAAATGTTTTCATCAAGCATAGCCATTGCTCAAAGATTTTACCTCGATTAAAGACCTCCAAAAATATACTCTTCCTTTGTTATGGCAATATAAACCGTAGTGCACTTGCCCATGTAATGGCGGAACATATTGAAAGAAAAGATATACGCCACCAGTTTAAATCTGCAGGCTTTCACCCCCAAGGAGGCAGACCTTCTGATCCCAGAATGGTAAAAATTGCAGAAAACAAAGGCCTCGATATGAAAGATATCCGCTCTACCGTCATCTCTGAAGAGATTATCAACTGGGCCGACATGATTTTCGTCATGGAGGCAGAACATTTGAGCAAATTATCAGACATATCTGAATCAGCAGCAGGAAAAACATTTCTCCTTGGAGGGCTAACCACCCAAGGAAAAGCCTTTGAAATTTCAGACCCATACAACAAGCCTCTACCTGTTTATGAATCTGTATACGCCGAAATAAATACCTGTATAGAAAACTTATACACGTTGTCGATTAAAAAATAACTGAGAATTGAGTGTCACTGATGATTTGGCTCAAAGAGTACGCCCCGTGGGTGTTAGGCATTCTAGCTATACTCTCACTAATTTTTATTGTTTATCTAAAATTTTTTTCTAGTAAACCCATCGTCAAACACTACATCTACAAAGCTACGCCACAGGGAAAATTACAACTACAAGTACATTTCCCACGCAATTGGACAAAAAATGATCGTCGTCCGGCTATTCTTTTCTTTTTTGGTGGAGGCTGGGTCAGTGGAGAATTAAATCAATTCCTGTGGCTATCAAATTATCTAGCCAAGCGAGGAATGGTTGCGATAAGAGCTAACTATCGCGTTGACAGTCGTCATCACACAACACCAAACACAGCGGTTGAAGATGGTATTGATGCATTGAAGTGGCTAAATCATCATGGAGATGAACTGGGCATAAACCCGCAAAAAATTGTCTCCTCAGGCAACTCAGCTGGAGGCCATATTGCTGCTTGCCTTTCACTCTGTAATCTTCAACCACCCCACGAATTAACAGCAAATATACGACCTAGTTTACTCGCGCTATTTAACCCAGTTTTAGATTTAACCAATGCCAGCCCAGAGCTTGAATTTAGCCGACGGGAGTTAGAACTCATTAAAATGATGCCGAACCATGTGGTTAACACTATCTCTCCCAATCAACATATAGATAGCCATCTACCATCATCTTTACTCATTTTTGGCGACAAAGACCCTCTACGACAACAAGGAGATGAGTTTAGAAGGAAGGCACTTGAATATGGCGTGATGGTAAAAACAGTTATTGCAGCAGACCAAAAACATGGGTTTTTTAATAAGGAACCTTGGCGCAGTGCCACAACCTTAGCCTTGGACAATTTCTTAATAGAGACGGGGCACTTGTCTGGCGATCCCCTACCACCCGAAGAATCGATCAGTAATGCAGAGTTATCAATTTTTTAAAAGAATTCACCCCCAACGCCCAACATTACAAACTCTTATGACAATACTTGATAACCAAAGTGAGCCATTAGGTCCTTATCCACACGATCATTAATCATCGTAATGGCTTGGTCAGAGAGCTTCTCTCGCCACCTCTCATTTAGATAATAATCACGATAATAATTACTATCTTTGCTTTTATCTTTGGTTGATCGTTCAAAGTTTATAAACTTATCGCTCTTTTTCCCTACTGAAAATCTAGCGCTTACCTTATCCACAATAGCCTCAGGATTTTCAAATATCTGCTCGGTTGTGATATTCATGGCGTTCAATTCTAACAATTGTTGATAAGAGCGATTTTTCAGATTCCACAGTTCAACGGGATTTTGTAGCCATTTTTTAGTATTGTCTCGCCCTACAGTTTTCCACGGCAAACCCAGAAATGTTTCTAAGTCTGGCTGTTTCGAATAATACTGGTGATAAGGTCGTCTATGTAGCGAGAGTAACCAGGAATATGGATTTTTAGTAATTGTCAGAAAGGCTGGTTGATTTTTTTGTACCACGCTATACCGACGTAGTTTATCAACTGATTTCACGCAAGTATGCTTCCAACCAAGATTTTGACCACAAGTGAAATAAAAATAAGCATCTCTTAACCACTCTTCACCCGGAAGAATATTTTGCATCTGAAGTAGACGGTAAGGTACCACGCCCTCAATTTCTTCTATATCCAGGTTCAACCGAATTAATTCACTCATGTAATTAGTATTGGTGTTTCTTTCACCATATATTTTTATTAGTTTACTCATGTATTTCTCAAACTAATGATTTATTAACAACTAAGGGAAGATACATTTAGTCAAGGACTTGCCTGCACACTACCAGCACCAGAATCTAACCAGTTTCCCAATACTTTCAACTCTGTAGCACTAATCCCTGAAGGGTGATTAGCACCAAAATCGATATCATTTGGATAGGTTTCATCTGCACGCCCATCCATACGTTGATTAGCGGCTTTCCAATAAAGTAGGCTTTCGCGAGCAAACATCGTGTTGACATAACGACTACTATAGGGTCGCTGTAAACCATAACGCCGACGAGGATTTTTAGACTCTCTAACTTTTAACTTTCGATCATCAGGGACAAATTCCTGAGCATAATCCCACACCAGCTTACTGTAATCCATTAATGGCACGTCCCCGGTATGACAAGCTACGCAGTGTCGTATAAATATCGGTTTAATGTCTTTTTCGTAAGAAGGTACGGGACTCGGTTCAGATAACGATATGGGTAGAGCAGTAAATGCCTTTGACTTTTCATAAGACCGGCCCGCCTTTGAATGTAGATGACAACCGGTACAAACTCTTTTTTCCCCTGGGCGAAGCGACTGAGGCACTTGATCCCGCTTGATAATAAGACCCTGTGTATCTATGCCAGCCATGAGATACGGCGTATCACAGGGCAATTCTACTTTAAACGATTTGTCTTTCAGTAATGGAACGTCCCCCAATAGTTTCAGCTTGTTTCCAATGGAGTTCTTGAAGCCACGCTTTCGAGAATGATTGGGTACAATCTCATAGAACCGTATGCCTGCTAATTCACTATGAGATAAGCCATCAATTTCACCTCCATGGTTTGCACTGGCTTTATAGTTCTTATTGAATTGATACGGTTGGCTAGGCGAAGTTTCAGCCGTACCAGCATCAGAGCTGGCCAATTGACACGTATCATTTCCTGTCGTTATCATTTTCGACGTCTGGGCGGCTCGGCCACGAACAATTCGAGCCCCAAACTCATGCCATTCTGGACGGTCCACAACGACACTAAGATCACTCATGGATACACTTGGAATTTGGGTCGTCTGGTAAATACCAGTATCGCAGGCTCTCTTTTCAGGTTGGTTTTCAACTGCTTTTTGAAAGCCAACCACAGTACCCGTTACATCAGTACAGTAACCTCGACCAACAGTGAGCATTAATTCGTTATTATCCAACCCTTCTGGATAACCAATTTTACCTTGATAGATACCATCAATTTTCCATGACGGCTCATCATTTGACTTTGACCAGGTTGCCACGCTGTAGATATTACGTGGCAAAAAGTGTGGGAGTTTTCCTTCAATCCCTTTTGGCTCAGGAGTCCAGCAAAAAATATCTCCCAGCCCTAAATTGTTACCCCTGTAGTAGTTATCAACACAAATATCCCCATTCTTTCTTTGCCCAAGAAAATGAAGTGCTTTCATGGTTTTTCTGCGTCCGTTAGCATCCTTGATTGACGCTCGGTGTGCGCCAAGAAGTGCTGTCATATCACCGCCATTGGAATCAACATCACTGACCATCCACATATTATCAATGGTGTTTGGCCAGTTAACGCCGCCATTGGTACCGCCATAGGCCAAATTATGGCTCATCCATAGTGAGCTATAAGCCACGCGGCCATTTTTAAGAACAAAGGGGTGCATAGCCGTAGATAATTCATGAGGTGTTATATTTTTTGCATCTGAACCATCGGCATTAGCTATAAAAAGCTGTGGTTCTGGCTTCCCCCGAGGAGTAATACGATCCAACCAAGGACGATAGTTACCCGCTCTAGTTGAAGCAAATATAATGCGTCCATCGGGCAACCAAGCTGGGCTTACATCCATATTTCCTGGGCTGTGTGTAAGTGGCGTCACATCCCCCGATGCCAAGTCTATTACATGCAACTGGGCCTCTACCGATACCCCTAAATAAAGATTAGGCAATGTTGTTCCAGCCCACCAACCCTTCCTAAAACTTGAGCCTTTATATAGCGAGAACAGCAATTTTTTTCCATCAAAAGAAATTGAAGGATCCAATGGAACACAAGGAAGTTTATCCGTAACGCAATCATATAATATTTTTTCTGATCCATCGGAGAAACGAAGGACAAGTTGGCCTGGAGCATTAAAGCCATCAAACATGTTAGCTGAATCAGGAAGCTTATCCCAAATATCAGGGCTCTCTAATCTATAGCTGGATCCATTTTTTAACGTAACGTCATGCTGACCATGTGTTCTTGGTACACGGGTATATACCAGCGAGAATGTATCTGCTTGTGTTTTTTTATCTGAATCAGAAAGCTTTGCTGTTTCTAGTTTAGAAGTGGGTTGATTTGTACGCGTTCTTAATTTCGCGTCTTTATAATCATCCCATGAACCTAATGCCGGGTTCAGCAATAGGAAAACCAACAGGAACAGTCCTGCACATAAAATCCGTCTTATCGTCATTTAGACATTATAGTCCTCAAACCCTTAGGCATATAAGGGTATATTCTTATTCAACCGTATGCCCCCTATCCTTTATGAGCAATGCTTTAATCGACAAAAATAGTGCATACAATCCCCATTTAATGGTTGGCCTAGCACCAAAAGCCATTCGGGCAACAGATGCCGCAGCCTTAAGTGATCCCCTACCTTCCAACTCATGAGAAAGAAGCTTTGAGTTAGAGGATAGAGAGCTATTGGCATAGCGAATAGCCTCCTCTGTTTGACAGCTCGCTAGCAAATGCCAATAAACAGAGCTCTCCAGTAGCCTTCGATTCACATCGCCTACAATTTTTGAAGCGGACTCGCGGTCATGCTTAACTGGGGCATTGTGAGCAGAACACACGTCGGGCCGGAATAAAATACCATTGGCTTTGTCACAAAGTCGAACAAATAAATCTACGTCTTCAGCGTAACGGGTCTCTTCCCAAAAGCCACCGACTTTGTCCAATAGATGCGCTTTTGCAATAGTAATATTTAAATGCGCATAATCAGGGAAACTAAGAATTTGCTGCCGATCAATCTGATAAACGTTAAGGTTTTTCAAGCATTGCTCCGCCTTCAAAGTGGCCTCAACATGTTTAAAGCTGGTCTTAGAGACTACCGTCTCATCATGAAGAATTTTCTGATTAGAAAAAAATAATTCTGCTCCAGTTTGCTTTAAACTTTCCACTGCAACGGAAAGTAAATCTGACCGACACCAGTAATCATCATCATCACAAAAAGCCACATATTCGCCCTTCGAGTGGGTGATACCTATATTACGTACTACTGAAGGTCCCAGTCGGCGATTGCTATCGCAATTTGCACGAACCAAATGATACCTAGGACCAAACTCCCCCATCATTGCCTGATAGGCAGATATGACTTTTTCTGTAGACCCGTCATCGACTACCACAACTTCGTAATGGAGAAAATCTTGCTCCACAATTCCGTTAAGACAGCGCCGCAGCCAATCAATCCGATCACGGGTCGGAACAACAATACTAATAAATGGTTGAGATTCAGGCATGCTCTAATAATCCAATATAAAAAAATATTAATCCAACAGTGCGGGCAACTTAGCCATACCTAATGATATATAGGGTCAGTTCAGTCAAAAAATTAACCGTTATTACCTTTAAGTTTTACAGGTATCCTATGATTATCAGGATCACGTTCTGCCGCATTCTCTTGCTCCCCTTTAACGAAGGACGGAGAGTTAAGTAGAACAACAATTGCTACTAGATGCCAAGGCAAATCGAAATAAGCGATACTTAAGAAAGCACCTCCTGACATATAAGCAATCAGACTAACTTGAAGCATTCTCGCCAAAAAATTTTGAGCTGAGCTTGGTTCTTTTTGAGTTCGCTGAATCACTTTAGACAAGTTACGCCAAGTCAACCACAGGATCAAAAGAAACATAACCAATCCGGGCCAACCATGATCGGCGAGAATTGAAAAATAAATACTGTGTGCTGCGAAAACTATATTAGGGTCAGGAGCATATATCGCAAATGTTTCAGACGACCAAGAAGCAAGGCCAGCACCCGTAAGACGGTCACTTGCCACATTGATACTGTATTGCCAAGAATTAATTCGAGCCATTGCAGACTCATCTTCTTGATAATTTTGTATGGTATCCATACGTTCATGCCAGCTATCTGGCATGAACGCGAAGCCCAGCGTGCCCAATAAAATAATAGCTATCCCACTGGCAACTTTTGTTTTGGTCTTAAGCCAGAAAAATACAGCTACTGCCAAAATAGCCAACAGCCCACCTCTGGACTGTGATCCAACAACAGAGACCAGACTCATAATAGCCCCAAAAATCAACCCATAGCGCAGCCATTTCTGCGTAGAAATACGATGGAGATAAAGCATAAGAGGGATGATCATTAACGTCGCAACTGCAAGTGCATTATTTTCAGAAATATAGCTGGTCGGAGGACCATAGACCCTAAATCCACCACCCGTCATAAGGGTAAAAATCCCTCCTTTAATACTGAAAAAACCAATTGAGCCCACAATCACCCATAGAAGTTGGTCAAGACGTTTTTGATCAGTAATCAACATTAATGTTAAAAAGGTGACAATCTGTATTTTAAATATTTTGGTATACATGGTCATGGCTGCATCTGGAAAAAAACCAGACAAGGTCGTCACTAACATCCATAGAATAAACAGTATCCAAATAAATACCGTACCATTCATCGGTATTTGCTTCTTGTCTTTACTAAACAGAAGTGATGCAAATAAAGTAATGGCCACAATCTGAGCAAAGGGCATACTGTAAGCAAACCCCCATGCCAACCGGTGGGGGTTCATATAACTTAGCCACGACCACACTAAAACACCGATATAGGCATTACGCAAAATAAATGGCAATGTGCCTAAGACCAACAACGTTATAATAATATCGCGCATATTTTCTGCTTACCGACACACGTTCATAATTAACTGAGTTTTCATGATGATGCTACCTTGCTAATCACATAACGAAACTTACCAGACTTCTCTGGTTTTATTTCATCACAATAGGAAAACTTAACCTCAACAACATCACCAAGCCTTTGCTTAAATACCGAGGTAATGGCGGACTCATTGGTGATTTCATAGTCATCATTACGCACAATATCGACACACGTCAGATCAAGCGATTCCTGAGTGATTTTAAAGGCTGCTATACCCGGCAAATCTCGTAAAATGTAAATCAGTGCTAATCCATGGAGCACGGTTCCATCCTGGGCCACAAGAAAATCGGTTGAGCGCCCTTGTACTTCTTTTAGTACTGGCAGACCCCGGCCACAGGAACATAGCTCACTGTTGAGAATACCCATATCACCCGTACGGTAACGAACAAAAGGAAAATCTCGGGTAGACAGGTGTGTAACAACTATTTCACCCGACTCTCCCACAGGAAGCACTTGCCCATCGCCATCAACGATTTCAACAATAATGTCTTCAGAGGTGATATGCATGCTGCCCTCTGGACATTGATGGGCAATAAAACCTGCATCACGTCCACCATAACCATTGGCCACCGGACAACCAAACACCTGTTCTATTTTTCCCCGCTGGTGATCGTACAATCGTTCTGAGGTAACAAAAGCAACACGTATACCAATATTGCTCAGGTCTACCCCTCTTTTTTGCGCATGCCCAGCAATATGAGCCAATGCCGAAGGATAACCAAACAGCATCGAGGGCCTCACATCTTGTATGGTGCCGATAAACCCATCCAGTTTTTCTTCAGACATTTCAAAGGCTGGCAACAATTGCGTTCTAAACAATTTATCCCTAATTTGCCGTACACGATCCTGAGCACCCAGTTCAATGGGGGAGCCCCACACAACAATCTCTGGGTCACCAATATCTACATTCCACCACCGAGTAGCGCGCCATTTAGCCGCCACATCGTGGCTCACCCTTTTAGATCCTATGTAGAAAATTAGTGGTTCACCACTGGATCCACCCGTATTAAATCGGGCTAAACCAACGGCATCATCCGCCTTTAACCGATCCTGGTTTTCTCTAATTCCCGGCTTTCCCGTCAGAGGCAATTGTTCCAGCTGCTCTAAAGAAAAGAGATTTTTTGGATCAAACTCAAGAGACAAAAAAAGTTCTCTATAATAGGGAACATTCGTACCGATATCAGAGAGAAAAGTACGTAAATTATCTAACTGTATTTTTTCAAGTTCAGTTGATGATAGCCACTGATTCCGTTCCATGTCTTTTCGAACCCGAACAGTGCTGTGCTTTTTTAATTTTTCGTGTAGGGGAAAAACCACTCCAGACACCAGCTTCGTATACAAGCTCATTTGATTACCTTTAACTCGTGATACACATCTATCCAAAGGCCTTTCACACAAGGCCAGGCATAAGGCTGCACCGCAGCCAATCCATTTAAAACAAGGTTTTCTCTGATATCACCACGCTGATAGAGCGATACGATCTGGCTAGCCATCGCCACTTCATCTCCAACAGGCACCATCATTGCCGTCTTTTCATGTTCAACAATAAAGGGGATACCCCCCACATCAGTGGTAATAACCGGCACACCGCAGGCTAGTGCTTCCAAAACTGAGTTGGGCATATTATCGACGGTAGTAGGGTTCAGCATGATATCGGCCGATTGATAAAACTCGACAATTTGTTGTGCATCGAGTCGCCCTACAAATGTGACATGTTGCTGCAACCCTAATTTTTCAACCAGTTCTTCCAATACCTCTTGCTGTGGGCCTGTGCCTGCAACCTCTAAGCAGATGTCCGGCACTTGCTCCTTGGCAATAGCGGTCGCTTTTATAGCCGTCTCAATACCATAAATAATCTCAAGATTTCGGGTAATAATTAACTTGAATACCGGCGTCAACGGCTTTGTACTGGCAGGCTTAAAACGCTCAAGATCAACAATATTAGGAATTACATGAGTTTCCAGCCCAAAATCAGCAAATACTTTTTTTAAGTAGCCCGAAGGCACAACAATAAGACTCGCCTTTTTTAAGGTTGGAGAAACCCATTGAAAAGACCGTTCAAAATAGCTTTGTGCTTCGCCGCCCCGATAATTGACGATGACCGGCGTTTTTTTAAACCAACCTATCCATATCACTGGTGCAGAAAATAACTGCCAAGACCAGCCAGAATTCGCCATCAAATGAATAACGTTTACTTTGCCCGCCAGTGTCCAAACATCAAATAGATAAGGAATCAATCGAAACAAGGCTCTAAAGCCTTTTACATTTTCAATCAATTTCGGGCGATAAGGTTTATTGTTCTGCACCAAAGTAACATCAACTTGCTCATCACCCAGTAAATTAACGAGCTGACGAGTTTGAGTTGCCATGCCACCTGCTGGGGGCGGCAGTGGGCCAACAACACCTAAATGCAAAGTTTCCTTAGCGCTATTCATCTATCATGCCTGAAATCACCATAGACCTGCTGGTACCGACCGACACTGTTAGCCCAGTTTCTATCCTGTTCTACAAACTGACGGCCATTGATCTTCATCTCGGGCCAACTATTTTTAGCACCTAGTAATTCAGTCACTACTCTCGCTAAATCATTGGCATTATCTGCTTGAAACAAACAGCCATTTTGACCGTGTGTAATCAGCTCTTTATGTCCACCCACATCAGAGGCTACAACCAACTTACCCTGTGCCATAGCTTCCAGTGGCTTTAAGGGTGTCACCAAATCGGTTAAGCGCATGGAAAGACGAGGATAGATAAAAACATCCACTAAATTATAGTAATTTTGTACCTCCGTATGAGGTACCCGGCCTGTCATTACCACAATATCTTGTAATTTCAATTCAGTAATTTTTGATTTAATGAGTGCTTCCTGGGGGCCACCACCAACAAGCAACAGTCGGATATTAGAATCATTAGCGACCATCTGAGGTAAAGCTTCCAACAACAGCGGTAGACCTTCATAAGCATAAAATGAGCCAATAAAACCCAGTACCGTTTTACCCGACAAACCTAACTCTTGCTCCATTCCCGGGTCAGCTTCGCCTCCAACACTAAAATGCTCTATATCTACGGCATTAGGAATAACTGTCACTTTATTATCCGGAATGCCACGGGCAACAATATCTTGGCGCAACCCTTCACAAATGGTGGTGACAGCAGAGACTTCCCGAAAAACTTTACTTTCCAAAGCGCGGGTCAGTCGATAACGAAGCCCCTTTTCTTTACTGGTACCATGATCCACCGCCGCATCTTCCCAAAAGGCACGACATTCATACACTACGGGTAAATTGAATTTCTTATTGGCCTGTAGCGCAGCTAAGCCGTTGAGTGCAGGCGAATGGGCATGCAATATATCTGGCTTTTCTTCTTCAATCACTTCTGCAATGCGCTTTGCCAGCGTCCGTACCACATGCCATTGATTCAACACTGGCAATTTGAAAAAAGCTCCGTCAGTAACAGGAGTGCGATAAAAATGCAGCCCATCAACCTCTTCAGATAGTGCCGAGGTTTCTGCTTTATGTTTTAGCCCCGTCACATGGGTGGTGTACCAACCAAGCTCTCGCTGATGCCGCAAAATATTCCGGGTACGGAAGGTATAACCGCTTTGCAGCGGTATCGAATGGTCAAGAATATGGAGAATTTTCATGGCATCAATTCAACTGAATATTGTCATTTTTAGTGGCCGCCTCAAACATCAATAGCGACCAGAGAACAGCGCTGTGATCACGTACACCAGACTGATGTTGATTCACCAATTTTTCAAGATACTGTTGGTTAAATAAGCCGGTATTGGCCAACCCACCTTCTACAATTCGTGAGCGCAACCGTTCTTTTAATGGGCCTCGGAACCAATTTGCTAAAGGAACACCAAATCCCATTTTGGGCCGGTATAAAACATCATGTGGCAGATGTGACTCCAATGATTTTTTGAGTACGTATTTTCCTTCCTTCCCTTTTAACTTGTATTTAGGCGGCAGACTGGAAACCCACTCTACAAATTTGTGATCCAACAATGGCACTCTGACTTCAAGAGAATGAGCCATGCTGGCTCTATCCACTTTGGTAAGGATATCGCCTACCAGATAGGTCTTTATATCAATGTATTGGATCAGCGACATCGCATCATCTGTGGGCGCGCGCTCGGCATATCGGTTAAAGGTATCCATGGCACTATAACCCTTCAGCTGTTGCTTTAAGTTATTACTAAATAGGGCCTCTCGCTGATCTTCTTTCGCCAGCGACACCGAATGCATATAGGCTTCTACAGAGTTTCTAGCCAATGACTGAAAAGTGCTTTTGGCGCGAAGAAACTTAGGCGCCCAATCTGCCTTGGGGTAAATCCGACCTAAAAAGCCAAAAACCAAACGACGGAACCATAAGGGCAAACGAGAGCGCAACTTTTCTTCATTCATATGCCAGCGGTAACGCCGGTAACCCGCAAAATTTTCATCGCCACCATCACCGGATAGTGCAACCGTCACACGCTTTTTGGCCAACTGACAAACGCGATATGTGGGAATCGCAGAACTGTCTGCATAGGGTTCATCATACAGTGCTGCCAACTCATCAATCAGGTCGAAGTCATCACTGTCTACCGTCTCCTCAAAATGATTAGTCTTGTAACGCTCAGCCACCTTTAAAGCAAATTCCGTTTCGTTAAATTGCTTTACATCAAAACCAATCGCACAAGTATTCACTGGATCATCTTGCAGCTCTGCCATCATGGCAACCACTGCACTGGAATCAACCCCACCAGAAAGGAAAGCACCCAACGGCACCTCGGCGACCATACGTATGCCGACAGCTTCTTTCAGATTTTTCAGTAAGTCTTGCTGTAATGATTCTTCTGAGACAACGTCGGTAACCTTGAAGGGTACATCCCAATACTCATGAGGCTCAGGTACAGGTTGTCCCCTTGTTAGTAATAATGTATGCCCGGGGGACAATTTGAAAACATTGCTATAGATGGTTTTCGGCTCGGGGATATAACCCAAAGCAAAATAATCTTCTACTGCCTGAGGGTTCAATTTTCTGGGCAAGTCAGGATGTGCTTTAAGCACCTTAAGCTCTGACCCAAAGACCAATTGATTATCGGGAAGAATGGAATAAAAAAGTGGCTTTATGCCTAATCGGTCTCGGGCTAAAAATAGTGATTGTTGTTTTTGGTCATAAATAGCAAAGGCAAACATACCGCGGAAATGCTCCACGCATTGTTCACCCCATTCCATCCAGGCATACAGAATGACTTCGGTATCACATCGTGTGCGAAAACTATAACCCTTCGCTTTAAGCTGCTCAGCCAATTCCATGAAATTGTAAATTTCACCATTGTAGACAACACACACCGAGCCATCTGCATTCAGCATCGGTTGCTGACCTGACGACAGATCAATAATAGACAAACGTCGATGCGCCAAAGCGACACCAGGCTCTAGATGAAGCCCACCTTCATCTGGACCACGATGGAACTGCATTTGATTCATTGCTGAAATCAAGCCTTCATCAAACGACTGCTGCCCTTGAAGGTCAAAAATACCTGCTATGCCACACATGAATTATTTTTCCGCTCACTTGTTATCATTTGTTAGTGTTGTTTATTTATTGTGCCCTTTGAGAAATATCGAGCAAATCATCGTAAACATTCAAATATTCGTTGACTGTTTTTGGCCAATTAAACGTTGAGCTCACTCTATTCAAACCATTTTGGCCCATCAATGTCCTGTCATCTGAATGATCTACCAACTCGCCAATGGCTGTTGCCAAGCCCTCCACATCGCCTACCGTTACCAGGCAGCCATTTTCCCCTTCACTAATAAGCTCAGGGTTGCCGCCCACGTTTGTTGCGATCACAGGCAATTTAGTGGCCATTGCTTCAAGGACTGTGTTGGAAATACCTTCTGCAAGGGAAGGTAAAACAAAGATATCCATTAATTGCATCAGTTGAGGAATATCATTCCTGTCCCCAGCCATCCAAACTAAATCTGACAATCCCTGCTCGGCAATATGTGCTTGTAGTGATTCGGATAAAGGGCCACCTCCTACTAAAACCAATCTCAGATTATTTTTTAACTCAGGCCTGTTATCGATAAGGCTCTTTACGCCATCCACCAATAATTTATGATTTTTAACCTCTGCGATTCGTCCCACAGACCCAACAACAATAGAATTGTCTGGCAAAAAACCGGGCGGTGTTATTTGTCCTCGCAAGGCATTCTTAGCATCCAGTGTGCCCGGATGAAACTTTTCGCTATCGACACCATTATAGATCTGCCTAAGCTTTTGCTGCGGTACATTGATGGTGTCTCTCAACCAAGACTCTAGGTCTTTACTCACGGCAATATATTGATGAATAAATAAACGCAAAACTTTTCGAAGAGCATTATATTTTTTATTAGTACCATCCAGGTCATAGATATCTCTGCCATGTTCACCATGTACACGTTTCACACCAGGCAACAATAATGTTAGCGCCTGCATCTCCAGACTGGCCAAGTTTCGGGTATGAACAATATCAGGACGAAGTGAAAAAAGTGTCTTTAACAATCGAAAGTATAAACCCCAATCCTGCCCTGGCTTTTTATGAAGCTGAATCACCTCAACATCGGGTGCGGTAATACGTTTGGCAAAATCCGTGGCATCAGTAAGACAAATGATGACATGACGGTATCGGTCAGCCGGTGTACGGTTAATAATATTGACCAAACCATTCTCTAACCCACCCGTTCCCAGCGCATAGATAATATGAACAACTTTGGGCGGCAAAGACACTAGTTATCACCCGCTTTACCCACCGATTGATCGAGAGAATGCTCAAGCTCTGCCATCATTTTAGTTAAAAACCCCTGTAGCAATTCGTTCGCAACAGCGATGTCTTCTGCTGTCTCACCAGAACCAATAGAGGCTGAAAGAGAAAGTATCGAGGCATCCCTCCTACCATCGATCAGCCTTGCTTCAACCTCCCTAAGTTTGGCGATGTAATTATTTGCGGTATGGTGACGACCAACTCGATACCAGTACCAAACCAACAAACTTTTTCTAGGTCCTTTCACCACAGCCGAAACAACCTCAATCTCACGATCATTCAACTTGACCTGTTTTTTTCTCTTTTCTGACACTCGCCATTGCGACATTTTATTATTGAAGAGCTTGTTCTCACTATTCACTACCTCTGCGCCCTGTTTTTGTTCAAGATATTGGGCAAGGTGTAATCCAATGGTCTCCGAATTATTTTGCGTAGAGGAATAAAACTGATTAATTTCCCTGTCGGCACGGGTAATACGCGGCGTCCACTCCCAGGATTTTTCTTCGATTGCCTGCCAATTCTTTTGGCCTTCAGGAATATGTATTTCGGTATATGAGTCCATGTACTGAAGCTGGTTAAGGGCATAGACCCAAGCTGGCCAGAGTGAAATCGTCATCAATGTTACGATTAGAGAAGCCACTAAATGTTTATATTCAAAGGGTCTGGTAGCTGAGAAATTTTGGCCATACCCCAAACCATTCAGGACATCTTTGTCTTGGGATTCCTGGCCTTGGGGTTCCGGATCTCGCCATATCGATCCAATAGAAAACAAAACCAGCATCACCAAACCAAAAAATATCCAGCCGTAAATCAGGTGGTCTACGCCCACGGCAAGCTCCATCCCACTGAGGTGTCCTAACATCACGATCATGTAGGCTCTCAAGCCATTGGCCACAATGGGGACAATCATAGAAACAACGATAAAAATAAGCCGCTTCTTATAACTGGAGTAATTAATGTAGGCAAAAAGACAGCCCAGTGTCACAGAAGCAATGAGATAGCGAACCCCACTACAGGCTTCAACCACAGACCAATTGCCACTAGGCAATGAGATAAACATACCATCTCGATATACAGGAATCCCAGTCAACTTGACCAAAGTGACCGTCACTGTTGCGGTATATTCCATCAGTGCAGGAACAAGCCCCTCTCCCATGGGTACTGCAAAAAATAAAAACATAAGAGGAAACAATAAAATTTTAAAGAGACGCCAACCCATAACGACCAGAAAACTCGCGATCAGCATGGACACTAACGCCAATTGTTGTACTACCAAAACATCCACTAGGTATCCCAGCATCCAAGCAATACCGGCAAGGGATAAAGGGATCAGGGCAAGGTAGTTAGGAGTTAGGGGGCAAGACGAAATCAGCGCTCTCTTTTGCCACACCAACCAAATGGTAATGGGTATTATCAAAAACCCATGAGTATAGGTTTCCGAGCGAAGCCAGGTAGAAACCATGGAAAATGTTGTTTGGTAAAAAACACCTAAAATAGAAACAAATAGAAACATAGAAAGAATGCCAAAGAGCACTCTATTGTCTCTTACCTGAGGCAGAGCTTGAGGAGATTGATTCTCTTCCATCGAATGATTCATCCTGATTAATCAGTAACATCTTCTAGGTGAGATCCGACTATCGGCAAATTCTCCTCCCAACTGAAGTCACTCATGACTTTTTGCCTAGCTCTAGCACCAATTTCCACATGCTCGCCGTTAATAACGCTTTGAATCAACACCTGCAATGCCTGCTCGTTATCACCCAACAGAACCTCCTGGCCATGGATTGCCCGAATACCCTCTAATGCCTGGCTCGTCACAATAGTCGGCTTAGCCATCGCCATCGCCTCTAAAACTTTATTCTGTATTCCACGAGCTATTCTCATTGGCGCTACTGCTGCTATTGCATGCTTAAGGTACGGGCGCACATCAGTAACACGACCTGTAACGACAATATCCATCCCATTACCAAGCCGCTGAACCTCTTCCGTTGGGTTGCTGCCTACAATATAAAATCTAAGGTCAGGATTCTTCTTTTGGAGACTGGGAAACACTTTTTTTGCAAACCAGGTCACAGCATCCATGTTAGGCCAATAGTCCATGGCACCGGTAAAGACCAACACTTGTTCTGTCGACTGGTAGGGAATATGCGTATCAATGTCTGGAGAAAAATAGCCTGTATCCACACCATTGTTATAAAAACTGATCTTGTTAGCTGACCGAGGACACAACTGCTTAAACATGTCAGCCTCTGCAGAAGAAACAAACAAGCTACTATCAAAGCTGGCCGCAACTTTTTGCTCAAAAGTTAACAGCTTTTTTCCTTCTCTGCGGTACACCCAACTCAGTGGCCATTTTTTACGAGTCGAGTACTGCTGCCATTTGTCAGAATCAATATCGACAAAATCGATCACGGTGTTTTCAAAGCCAAAATCTCGTGTCATGGTGTACTGCGCCATGGCCGAAGAGTACACTACCAATTTTTCTATTTTATGCTGCGCTGTTTTCTCTTTAACCCAACTATTAAGCTCCCTATTTTTGTAATAGGGTAATGTTAGGGCTTGGCCAGAAATGAAGCCGATCATACTTTTCAATTTGGCTCTGTGCGGTTCCAGCTTAATGAAGCAGCTCTCTACACACATATCCGCAATCAACGGCTGATATTGCCAATCTTCAGGATCATCAACAAACGTACCCAGGTAAACTTGATAATGCTGACAAAGGTACTTTAAAAGGTGATATGAACGTATCTTATCGCCCTTATTGGGCGGATAGGGAATGCGATGACAAAGAAAAAGCAGGGGCGGTTTCATATATCCATGACCTTATTAGCCAAGATTTTTAGCCAAGATTGGCCCTATTAAATTAGCCGCGAAAAGAGGGAGCTTTTTCCAAGCTTTTATAAATAACTGATATTTAGGGTTTAGCGGATTAATGTCTGGCGCACTATCCGCTGCTATCAATGAATACTCATAATGCAGCGGCTCTGGCGTAAAACCCCAATGTTTTTTAAAGTGATATGGTCCGGTATCATTTTTGCTTCGTCCAAAATCAAAGATTTTGATGCCCTGCTCTGCCGAACGCCTCATGAGCTCCCAGTACATAAAATCATTTACGCCTTTAATTGTTCGAGCAGAGGCAATACTACCGCCATAGTAAGGTAAAACTTCATCACGAAAGTAAAAGCTGACCACACCCGCAACATCTTTGCCCTGGTGTGAAATCATCATCACACCACAATCATCAGTAAAAACTTGCTTCAAGATTTTAAAATATTTATTGGTGAAAACGGGGGTTCCCAGATTTCGTACACTCTCAGAGTACACACGATACGCGCGGTCCCAATGATCCCCCACCTCACTCACCAAACCATTTTTGAGCCCTTTCCTTATCATGGCCCGCTGCTTGCTGGGAATAGCCTTCATATTGACATCGGAATCACTATCAATGCTTTTTCGAAATGTGGAATAAAGACTCTTTTCTGGCCAACCTTCATTAGACGCTTTCATATTCCTCAACTCTAAAGCATCTACTTTCAAACTATGAGAGAGGTCACAAGCCGCCTGCCTAAGAGCTGATGCAACTTCTGGGTCGTCAGCAACAATGCCGCCATAAACACAAAAAGGCGTTGAAACCAGAACATTCCCAAACAGTACGCTTTTATTGTGAGCCAAGGGGAGGATCCCCTCTATTTCACCATTGCGCTCTGCATAGAGAAAATAACCTCTGTGGCCAAATGCACTTTCCAATACCGTTTTCCACCCAGCCCGATGAAAGAATGTAGCCTCTGCCGACTTGGAAACAAACGCATCCCACAGAGGAAACTTGTCTTCTGAAAGCTGATGAATGGTAAGCACTAATTATGACTCCGGATATTAATTATGGGGGCTTTTGTTTCTTCACTCAAAAACACCTCATCAACGCGACCCCAATGGAAATCATCAATAAGGTTGGCTAACCGGTCATGCATCTTGTCGAGATTTAAGTAGTGCCTAAACTTTGACTTTCTACTGGCAGATTCAACTCGTGGTTGATCAGGATCCACTTCCCATGGGTGAAAATAAAAAATACAGGGCTGCCGGTCTTTAGTATTGACGCTATTAATTGCCCAACGCGAAAAACGATAAGGGAAAAGCCTAAACCAACCGCCGCCACCACAGTTTATGTTACGCCCGGCAATATTGATCGTAGAGATAGGTATTTCCAACAGCCTGTCTTCTGCAGAAGAAAAAGCAAACCTTGGCGCATCAGGAATGCCATAAAGATCATGCTTAATAGGTACAATGCTGGAGCTATACAGATAACCCGCATCAGCGAGGCAATCCAGTGCCCAAAGGTTTTCTCTACAAATAGAATAACTGGCTGCGCGATATCCCTTAATTTGAAGGCCTGACAAATCTTCCAGTAAATGCCTAGTTCGAATAATATCCTGACTGAATTCTTGCTGTTGCTGTTGAGTGACTCGAGTGTGCTCCCAACCATGACTAGCAAGCTCATGGCCATGCTCAACAATTTTTTTCACCATACTCGGGTATCGCTCAGCAACCCAACCCAAAGTAAAAAAAGTTGCCTTGATCCCTTTTTGTTCGAATAACGCTAAAATTCGTTCAATATTTGCTTCTACCCGGCAAGGAATACTATTCCAATCAGACTTCTCAATATGCTTTTCAAAAGCTGACACTTGAAAATAGTCTTCCACATCAACAGACATGGCATTACGCATTGAGTTTTGCTTCTTCATGATAGGGTTTTAACCCAATCACTGATCGTTTGAGCAATACGTTCAGCGGCTTTGCCATCCCACAGGTCAGGTACCATTCCAGACTTTCCCCCTGACCTTATGGTATCGGCGACACAGGCAAGAATTTTCTCTGGATCACTGCCAACAATAGTATTGGTGCCTTGCTCTACCGTAATGGGTCTCTCGGTGTTTTCTCGCAAGGTAATACAGGGAACACCCAGTGCCGTTGTCTCTTCCTGAATACCCCCGGAGTCCGTCAAAACCAGTCTGGCATCTTTCATCACACCCAACATTTCCAAATAGCCAAGGGGCGGAAGACAATAAAAATTTGCATCGGCTATCAGCGACTCTAATCCAGCTTCAGCAATCTTGCCCTTTGTTCTTGGATGTATAGGGAAGATCAAAGGAAGATCTCTACTCACCTTGCCCAATACGGTTAATAGTCGTTCAAGAACAATAGGATCATCTACATTAGATGGACGATGCAGCGTGACAAGGCCATAACCTTTTGATAAATCGGGGGAGGATGAAGTGGCACCCCCCTGGGTACCACAGAACGTTGCAAGCGTTTGTTCCGCGGGGGTCGCACGATCCAGATTATATAACAGGGTATCAATCATCACGTTCCCAGAAAAATGGATACGCTCTGGCGCGATACCCTCTCTGACCAAATTAGGCTCAGCAGTTTTCTCTGTGGTAAACAATATGTCAGATATTTGATCGGTTAAAACTCGATTAATTTCCTCTGGCATAGCTCGGTCACCACTACGCAGGCCAGCCTCTACATGGATAACCGGTATATTTTTCTTCACAGCTACCAATGCACAAGCAATCGTAGAATTCACGTCGCCCACGACTAAAACGGCCGTTGGCTTTATGTCATCCAAAACCGGCTCGAATCGCTTCATGATTTCTGCTGTCTGTTCAGCATGAGTTCCAGAACCTACACCAAGATCAATATCTGGCTCAGGGATTTGCAGTTGGTCAAAGAATGACTTTTTCATGGCCACATCGTAATGCTGCCCTGTATGCAACAGGCAAGCCTCAAGACCGAAGGTAGGGTTATTCAATGCCCTCATTATCGGGGCAATTTTCATAAAGTTAGGCCTAGCCCCAACAACACAGAGAATCTGTGGAGGCCTATTCGAAAAGGTCATTGGGATTTCCCTTATAGATCGATAGAGAAGTTAAGGCTTAACCGGTTTTCTTTATAGTCGTCATTTGCTCTATCGGAATCCCGATCAGCAAAACTATAAGCAACACTGACGGAGGTGCGGGTGCCAATCTTTCTTTTCAAACTGACAAAGAAACGGGAGGTATCCACTACAAAACCTGAACCATCCTCTCTCTCATCCCAAGAAATACGGGAATTCAGCGTATTTTTGGAAGACAGCTCTCTCTCCAAGGTGACACCAAAGGAGGTAAAAATAGAATCGTCGTCGATATCCTCACGTATTTGCTTGGACTCTTTGTAGTACAAGCTAGCCGTCGTTCGCTTTCCCTTTAAAGCCAGAGAGTTATCAAAGCGTTCATTGACAAAAATACCCTGATCCTGAAAAGTGAAGTTATCGGTTAAAAATTGATTGAAACCCGGTGAAGCTTGCTCGAACAGCTGGAGCTCGGCTTCCGAAAAACCAAAAGGATTTGTATTTCTTCGCTCGGAACGAGTATCGGTAAGTGAACGAGTATAGCTCGACTCAAAGGTCAGCTTACGCATCCTATGTGAAAATTTGAAACGAGGGTTTGTACTATAAAAATGCTTACCGTAACCCGCATCGATAGAGGTTCTTGTCGTGGGCTCCCAACGTACGCCTATATCCCAAAACTGATCATCAGGATCGTCACCGTCGGCCGTACTAAAGCTATTTGACTCCTGACCTATTGTGCCATTCACATTTAATCGACGAAATAACTGATAGCCAAGTTTAATACTAGTAGTAAACTGTTCATTGTCGCCATCCTGCCCCATGAAACCACCACCATCAAAGGACGTTTCCTGGTATTCGGTGGTCAGCGTCCAGTCAATGCGAGAGAAGTTATCACCACTGGCTAATGTGCCCAACACGGATTGCTTTGTGCTATCAGATAGCTCATCACCTGTATTGATTTGTTCGTCATAGGTGTACCGTACTGTTAAATCTGCCGTGCGCCCAAAGTGTTTTAGAATATAAGGGCTAATACTGTAATCATAGGTGGTGGTAACGTTATCATTGTTATTAAGTGAGCTATTACCCGCCTTAGAAAATGGGTCAATCAGCGATTGGTTGGCGTATATATCACCCTCGATAAACAAAAGATCTTCCCATAACTCTGCGTCGGCCTCCGCTTGAATTCTCGGAGAAAAAGAATCTGCATCACCCCCCGCACTATTCATCTCAAAGGTGGCCAATGCTTTGACATTACCGCGTCTACCCTTTCCTGTTACGTCTATTTTCGGGGTTACCACGGTAATCAATTCACTGTCTTTATCACTTTCCTCTAAATCAACGTTGTCTGTGTAGACTTGCCCAACATTTAAACCAGATTTAACGATCCATTCTCCAGCCACCACCTCAAATGACAAGACAAAGCATGACAGGACTACAAGCATAGCTTTGGCTATTAAAACATGTGGCTTAAGCTTAAACATCGACACCGCCTCTAACTTGCTTAACTATCTGCTATTGCTCTGGCTCTACCTGGGTCAGCCCCGTAGCCATAACCGTAGCCATACCCGTGAAGATGACGATCCCATGGGTACTTTCTTGTTTTATTTAATACCAGACCAATAATTTTATCGTCCGCAATCTGACTTACCGCCTGACTAACCATATCAGGTGACGTTTTCTCAGATTCCACCACAAAGACGACCTGCCCCATAAAATTGGCTAAAACGCTAGCCTCACTAGTCTGCAGAAAGGGAGGAGAATCAAAGATAATAATCCTGTCTGGATAACGACCCGACAACTCTTTCATTAAATATTCCATGCGGTCACTGGCAAGCAACTCTGTTGAATGATCGGTGAGTTTACCCGCAGGAATTATCCTTACATTTGGAATATTAGTTTTTAAAATAACATCCTCAAAACCAACACCTTCATGCTCAATAACATCAACAAGACCTAGCGCATCATCGGGAATACCGAGTATTATCCCTGCTGAAGCCTTGGCGATATCTGCATCCACAAAAAGAACCGTTTTATTCTTTTCCATGGAAATGCTCAGCATAAGATTAACAGCAGTAAATGTTTTTCCTTCGCCCTCATATGAGCTAGTGATCATAATAAGATTGGCATTTTCTGTTGATCCCGCGCTCTCCCTATCAACATTCATTAACAGTGGGCGCTTTATTCCTCGAAACTCTTCAGCAATATGACTTCGAGGGTTATTCGTAGACACTAATCCCATAGACTCCAATCTGGATAAAGGGAACTGAAAAATCTCTTCCGTCGATTCTGACTCAGCCTCCTCCAATCTATTTTCAAGCATCCCGGAATCATCAGAAACCTCTATACACTCTGGAAAAACATCCAAATCGGAATGTAATTCTTCGTGTACAGAAATCGTTGGGGCTGCCTCTTGCTCCGGAGGTGGAGACTGGCGCCCTAATTTTTCAACTGCCTTTTCTATTGTGCTCATACAATCCTTTAGCAATCTTTATTGGAGGTATGTTCCTCCGATACAAAAAAATCACACTTTTAGGCCTAAGCCAACGCCCACTGCTGCCCCAAACTAAACCCGGCATACACAACGATTAACAACAGTGTCAGTAAAGAGAATTGAAATTTTCGAACAAGGGATGCCCTCAACTCTACCGCTGTCGCTGTATAGCTAATAGTACCCAGAACCGGAAGACCGGTTACTCTGGCTAGCGTTCTGCGATCAGAAATTACAGGTTTAAGTATTGACAACAACAGAGCCAAACCAACACCTATTCCCAGCGATACGACCAAAACTCCCGCATTAAGCAATAACTTATTGGGTTTGTTCGGTCTCAACGGCACAAAAGGTGGGTCAATCACTTTAAAGATCACATCGCTTGCTTGCTGCTCCACATCTTCAGAAATATGAGCTGATTCTCGCCGCTCAAGCAATTCCGTATGCTGCTGTGAAACAACGTCGTAATCACGGTTCAGCTGTGTCAACTCTGCCTCTATGACAGGCATCTTATCCACCATGCCCTCTAACTCTTTCACCCGACGACTGTATTCCTCAACACGAACAGAGAGCTCGGCAACGCTTGCTTCAGCCTCAGCAAGCATACCTCTCATCTGCTGATAAACAGGGCTTTGGTTAAGCCCTGAATAATCAGAGGCCCCACCAGCAACAACTTTTTCAAGTTCAGCACTTCGCTCTTGCTCAAGCGTTTCAATCAAACTGTTAATCTGAACCACTTCCGGGTGCCGGTCTGTATATCGAGTCAAAAGATCATCAAGCCTTGCATTTAGCCCTTGGATACGCCCATCTAAAGAGGAGGGACTCGCTTCACCGGCACCACTCGAAAGGAACACGGGCTGCTCTCCTGATAACTGACGCTTTAGCTCATTCCTTCTGTTCTGCATTTCACTCAACTGAAGATGAGCCTGACTATACTGCTCCTTTGCCTCAATTAGACGCTGGTAGTAACCACCGGCTTTTCCAGGCAATACTCCTGCATATTTTTGTTTGAAGCTGGCTAATTTAGTTTCAGCATCAACCAAACGCTGCTCATAATCTTTTATCTGCAGGTCCAAAAAATTTTGTGCATCACTTGAATCACCACGCTTATCGCCCATTGCACTTTCAATAAATACAGTAATTAAGGCTTGTACCACTTTTTTTGCAAGATCCCTATCCGCATGGTAATAAGAAACGGAATAAAGGGAGCTGTTTCTTCGATCACCAGATAACGAAATAGCCTGCTTTAACTCTGTAAAAAGTTTCTCTTTTTCCTTTTCTGTTTTCACCCGAAGATCAAGATCAGTCATTCGTATCAACTTCTCAAGATTTGGCCTACTTAACAAAGTCCGGCTCATCAACTCCACTCTCTGATTAATATCAGGCTGCACAGCCAACCCCCTCAACAAGGGACGCAAGATGCTATTAGTATCCACGTGAATTCGAGCAGAAGCAGAATACTGCTGGGGCATTTGAGAAACCCAGAGCCACCCACTAATTGCAACAACCCAGACAGCTAGAAGCCCCACCCAGCGAAACCGCCAAACGCCCGAAAGATAAGCAAATAGCTGACCTAATACATCTTGCATAATTTATTCTTCCCTAATACTTCATACGACCGCTAATTAAAACCAAGCTTCAGGAATAATAACGATATCGCCAGGGAAAAGAGCCACATTTGCAGAGATGTCACCATCTTTTAATAAGTCCGCCAAGCGAATATTATAAGTGCTTTGCACATCATCAAAATTACGAATAAGTACTGCTTTGTTACCATCAGCAAATTCCGTCAAGCCGCCCACCTCAACCATAAGGTCAAGTAACGTCATATGCTTCCTGAAAGGAACTTTAAGGGGTTCGGCCGCCTCACCAACCACTCGAACCTGCTGAGAAGGCACACCTTCAAATTCATTCACGATGACGCTAACAACAGCACTTTTCACATACTCGGAATAGGCTTCTTCAATATCCCTCGCAAGCTGCGATGGAGTCTTACCACTCGCCTCAATATTTTCTACAAGGCGTGTTGAGATTTTCCCATCTGGGCGCACCTCAACTCCACTAACAGTCAACTCCTCATTACCCCAGACAAACACTTCCATGCTGTCTCCTGGACCAATAACATAAGTATACTCAGCTTCCATATTTCGTTGTTCATCAGGAATTTGAGGTAGTGGATTAGAACCACAACCAAAAAGACCAACCACTAGCGAACCAAGGCCCACTACTCGCAAAGTTTTTAATGAAAATGAGATCAAATCAGACACTATACAGCCCCTCCATTGAGTGCTTCGATTACCAATTGCTAGCGAGTGTACCACGCACCAGAAACCATTGACCAGCTACCATAGCGGATGCATATGCACCCTAAATTTGTGGTAATTTTATCAACAATATTTAAAAAATTATTGCCACTCAGACCTCTCGATCAGCCACTGAGAACAAACCAGAGAGCATGGCCTCCCGAAAAACAGAACTTACTGTTAATCTTTACTTAAAAATATACAATCACCAACGCTAAATCAGATTAAAGATAAAGTACCTAGAAAATGCCAAGTAAAGTAACATAGCACTCTACAGAGAGACCGTCCCCGCAACAAAAGTTTAACCTTTCTTTGAGCGCGGCAAAGCTGAACACCTAAAGAAATGGCTGAAGATACATAATGAGAACAACGAACTTTCGCGACCTATCACCAAGCTTCAAAGGTTTAGTTCTTATTGAGCTTTGCGTTTACTTTAGCGCTGTATTTTTTGCCATAGAACTCAACAATTGGTTTAAATGGTCTGACCAACCCGCCCTACCAACCAACTTTACCGCCATATATGCCATTATATTTTCACTCTTTGTTCTTCTAACATCATTATCTCTTGGGCTATACAACCCAAGAATGAGGGAAAATTACCGCAGCATATTTCGCCGATTAGTTCTTGCCATAGCACTTGGCTCAGCAGAATTCGTCATCGTTACCTCTTTGTTTCTCGTCGACCAGCCTCTCACAACAGAAGTCATGATATTCTCCGCACTGTTAGGTTTTGTGATGACAGGTATATTGAGATACCTGATCATTGCTTTCGACCTGTTTGGTTTTAACAAATCCAACGTGCTTGTCCTAGGCGCAGGGGAGAGGGCGTCAATCATAGAAAGAAGGATGCGACGAAAAGTTGACCGCCACGGCTTCAATATTTTCGGATTTACCGTCATAGATGGCGACTCCCATACAGGCATACAAAAAGAAAAGAAGATCAGTATTGAAAAGGGAGCTCTACTCTCCTTTGTTCTTGAAAATGAAATTGATGAAATTATTGTAGCCTGCGATGAGCGACGCAATAATTTACCTTTGGATGAACTCTTTGCCTGCAAGATTCGAGGCATCAACATCATTGACATCCTTGATTTCATTGAACGAGAAACAGGGCAGGTTGCGGTAAACTTGATCTATCCCAGCTGGGTAATCTATTCCAATGGTTTTGCCTCCTCTCACTACCTGAGAAATGCACTCGATTGGGTATTCAATGCCTCGATGGCAGCGATTGTTTTGCTTTTCCTTTGGCCAATCATGCTGCTTACCGCTTTAATCATCAAAATTGAAGACGGTATTCGAGCGCCTGTTTTTTATTATCAGGAACGAGTAGGCCTCGATGGAAAGGTTTTTCGTATAGTAAAATTTCGCAGCATGCGTACCGATGCGGAGACCAATGGTGCCGTTTGGGCCACCACCAACGACAAAAGAACCACTCGAATTGGCCACTTCATCCGCAAATACCGCATCGATGAATTACCACAGATATACAATGTCCTGCGCGGAGAAATGGGCTTTGTTGGACCCAGGCCAGAAAGACCAGAGTTTGTTCAAAATTTAATACGTGCTATCCCTTATTACAATGAAAGGCACAACGTGACACCGGGACTCACTGGCTGGGCACAACTTAAATACCCCTACGGAGCAACAGAAGAAGACGCGCAGGAAAAGTTGAAGTATGACCTGTACTATATAAAGCACCGGAGCTTTCTGCTGGACCTAAATATTTTGGTCAGAACTGTAGAAGTCGTTCTTTTTGGAAAAGGCCGCTAATCATAATACGGGGCTCAAGGTACCTAACATCTCTCACTCATTCCGGGCAATAAATCATACACAAACCGGAGTTGTCCGGCCTGCGCACAAAAATCACTTTAAGATCTGATATTATATTTTTCTAAAAAATTGTAGAGCGTTGGCCGCGTGACACCAAGCAGCTTTGCTGCTTCCGAAATATTATCATCGGTATTGAGCAAAGCCCTCTGTATCGCCCTTCTCTCAGAGCTTTCCCGAACCTGCCTTAAATTAAAGGGCATCGCCTCTTCCTCCGAAGGTGACAACTCAAGGTCTTCCAGGGTGATATGATTATTATCAGCCATAATAATGGCGCGCTTAATACGACTCTCCAACTCGCGCACATTCCCAGGCCAATCATAAGATTCAATGGCAGCAACGGCCTGCCTATCAAACCCCCGCATGGATTTACCCAACTCGTTATTAAAGCGATTTAAAAATGATTTTGCGAGCAAGAGAACATCGCCTGTCCGCTCCTTTACCGTTGGGAGCTGAATCGTGATTTCACTAATCCGATAATATAAATCCTCCCTAAATCGTCCATCCTGAATATGCTGCGTCAAATCTTGGTGGGTTGCACAGATAATTCGAACATCAATAGGGATTTCCTTTCTTCCCCCCACACGCTCAATAACACGCTCTTGCAGAAAACGCAGTAATTTGGCCTGTAATTCCAGAGGCAAATCGCCAATCTCATCCAAAAATAAGGTGCCCCCATGAGCATACTCAATTTTACCCGGGGTTTGCTTTGTCGCTCCGGTAAACGCACCTTTTTCATAACCAAAGAGTTCGCTCTCCAGCAAGTTGTCGGGAATCGCAGCACAATTAATAGCCACCATTCTCTGACCAGACCTTGGACTAAGCTCATGTAATGCTTTAGCTATAACCTCTTTACCTGTACCACTCGCACCCAATAACAAGGTCGTAATATCTGAAGGTGCTACTTTTTCAACAGTGCGGCAGACCTTAAGCATCTCTGGGCTAGATGCAATAATTCCTTGCAATGGAGACTTTAGGCCGCTTTCCTGAAGTTTACGATTTTCTGTTTCCAACTCACAGACCCGATAGGCCCGCTGAACAATTAACTTAAGAATTTCCGGCTCTACTGGCTTTTGATAAAAATCATAAGCACCGCATCCAATAGCTTTAACAGCATTTGCCCGATCATTATCCCCAGTAACAATGATCACTTTTGTTTCTGGCTGCATGGACAATATTGCCTCCAGCGTAGCCAAACCTTCAGTGACCCCACCGGGGTCAGGCGGAAGTCCAAGATCCAACAAAACCACACCTGGCTGATGGCGCCGTAACTGAGCAATAGCCGTTTCCCGGTCACCACTCACGACGACTTCATAATCATCAAAGCACCAACGCAACTGGCTTTGTAAGCCCTTATCATCTTCAACAATCAACAGTCGCTTATTCGACTCCGCCACAGCTAACTCCTTTCAAATCTGGATCCTGACCAATGTCCCCATCAGGCAGGACTCGAGGCAAAACTATACTAAACGTGGAACCAACACCAAGTTCACTTTCCACCAAAATATCGCCGCCTAGGGAACGAATATACTCTCTGCTCTCAAAAGCACCCACTCCCATACCCGTCAATCCTTTCGTAGAATCAAACGGTTTAAACAAGCGTTCTCGTATAAAATCAGACGCCATGCCTACGCCGGAGTCTTCTACCACCACAACGACGCAATGTTCATCAAGCTTGGTTCGTACAGATACACAGCCTTTTTTGCCTGTGGCATCCTGCGCATTTTGAATCATATGACCAAACACTGTTGCTAATTGCTCTGGATCAACATTCACTAGAATTTCAGCGTCAACTGTCTCCAACCCTACCTCAGGCTCACGCCTTTTTGCCTCATCAACAACCTGCGCCAACAACTCGCCCAAATTTACGCAGCTAACTGCGACACCTCTCTCGCCACTTCTCATCTGGGCCATTAGCCCGGTCATTCTAGCAACCGAGTTTTTAACCGTATCAATAACGTCATCAACAAATGCTGGGTTATGTTTATGTTTTTCAGCATTGGTGACAATTAAAGATTGTTGCGCCAATATATTTTTTAGATCATGAACAATATATGCAGAAAGGCGATTAAACGCTTCAAATTGCCGCGATTGCATCAGCGCCTGATCTGCCTGGTATTGGGCCAAATGACTTGCAGCTTGCTGCCCCGCAGTTTTCAATAAATCACGATCTTCCCAATTTATTGTCACCTGTAATTCAGAACGCTTAACTAAAATAAACCCAATACATTTACTTTTGAACATCAATGGCACGATAAACCAAGCGTTAGGGATAGACAAAAGCCAACTCGGCATATCGAGCCCTTCATAAAGGCCTGGGTCTCTCTCATACTCATCGAAATCAATGACCCATTGAGTGCGCTCCACAAAAGATGCCAAAGAAGACAACGATGCAGCATTAACAAACGCCACCTCCGGCATATGCCACCTTGTCGTCAAAGCGTAATGACCTGTTTCTGTTTTCTCCCAAAGCATCCCGCCAGAACTACCCGTCAACGAGATGATCGACTGAATCACCCTCTCGGGGACACTGTCCACGCTACCCGCAAGGTTTTGAGTAAACTTTAGCCACTCCTCACGATAGTCATGTTTGTAGGAAAAAAAATGTTTACTGAGAAAAACCCGTACCTTGGCCCTAATTTTGTCAGAAAACAATAGAGTTAACAGCAGAAGGCCTGCGCCAAAAAAGAATACTATCTGTAAAAAGCTACCCCAAGTCCCACCATAAAAGCGGATAAAATACCCGACGACAGCCATCAACAAAAGATAGGTGCCGGCTCCCATAATAGTGGCTGTATGGAACACCACATGGCGCGACACGTGAATATCTAGTTCATATTTAGGGTTTCGAGCAATAGCAATCGCAATAAGGGGTGCCGCCATCCCGTTAACAATCCCTCTGGCCTCCCAGAGATTTAAACTAATACGCTTAAACAAAAGCGCATCTGAATACATAAAGAAGTCGTAGGCAAATATACAGCCTACCCCCAGACACATAAACTTGGCTGCCCAGCGCTGATTTGCACTGGAATTCCTAAAAATTTGCTCTATTAGGGTCAGTCCAGCAATTGAAAGAGCCACCCAGATAACCAGTACTGAATCTCTAACCACAACACCAGAAAAATCAAGAAATTCTGAAAATGCAGGGATTGTAAATAATGTTGAGACCACAAGTAAAAATAAAGAGCCCCCTACAGCCCAGCGGAACAAGTCCGAGTGCTTGCCTCCCCCATCAGCCTTTTTATCCATAGCTCCCAGCAAAAAAAGACACCATGACGTACTTCTTGCAAGCTCCGCAATTTGCATAACCTCAAAAGAAAGAGAAACACCCCATTCTCCTGCACTAATTAACCCAGCCCACACCGCAGAGGCAAGACTTGCAACAACAATTAATGCCCCCTGAGAGCGACCACGCCATGAAAACACCAACAATATGGCCAACACAAAATATGCAATAAAGGCGAAAAGATAACTCACCCCACCTATATTCACGACACAGCACCCCAGCTAAAAGATTTTGAAGAAACATCCATTTACATTATTCTCACACTCTTTATTTTTATTTCCCAAAATTGGGCTAGATGATATAGCATCTTCTACCAACACGACCTAGATCACTCAAGATATTAACACTATACTCAGCAGCTATTGCGAACGAGACTTAACGCACTTTCATTCTCGCACCACTTGTTCTTTTCATCGAGAACTGCTTGGCACTTAGAATGACATATGCGTCACATACAAGCTCACGCGAACCACCCTATCATAGCGGGATAGCCCAAAAACTCTGATTAATTAAAGGTAATGACTGTTGTCTACTTACGATCGCCTAAAAGAAACCCTCCCACAAAAACCTAAAACCTGGCTCATTACTGGAGTAGCCGGATTTATAGGTTCCAACTTGCTCGAAACATTACTGAGTCTAGGGCAAACCGTAAGAGGCCTCGATAACTTTTCTACAGGTCATCAGTCTAACCTCGATGACGTGCAAGAGAAGGTCGGTGAAAATTGGAACAACTTCACCTTTTATGAAACAGATATCAGAGACCTAGAGGATTGCTCAAAAATCTGCGAAGGCGTTGACATTGTTCTTCACCAAGCCGCCTTAGGCAGTGTACCCAGATCCATTGCAGACCCGGCTTTAACCAATGATTCCAATATCAATGGCTTCCTAAATATGCTGATCGCAGCAAGAGATGCAAAAGTAAAACGCTTTATCTATGCAGCCTCCTCTTCTACCTACGGTGACCACCCAGGTTTACCAAAAAAAGAAGACATCATTGGCAAACCACTATCACCCTACGCTGTCACAAAGTACGTGAATGAACTCTACGCAGATGTATTTGCCAAGACCTATGGAATGGAAACAATTGGGCTACGTTATTTTAATGTGTTTGGGCCAAGACAAGATCCAAATGGTGCCTATGCCGCAGTGATACCCAAATGGCTCAATAATCTTTTACTAGGCAACCCATGCCATATTAACGGTGATGGCGAAACCTCCCGTGATTTTTGTTACATAGATAATACCGTGCAGGCTAACCTTCTCGCCGCAACCAGCGATCACCCCGATGCCGCAAACCAAGTCTATAACGTTGCATTTGGTGATCGCACAACACTCAATGAACTCTATGAGTCCATGCGTACCATTCTTGCGGAGCGTGATAGCAATATTGCAGAGGCAAAGCCCGTTTATCAGGATTTTCGTACCGGTGATGTCCGACACTCTTTAGCTGACATATCTAAAGCTGCTACCCTGCTTGGCTATGCTCCAAGTCATAACGCCCAACAAGGCTTAAAAGAAACGGCCGAATGGTTTATAAAAAATGGCTTTAATGACGAATAACAAATACACCGATTAGACGAACAAAGGGATTACCGTGAAAACGATTGCTGTTGTAGGTTTAGGATATGTTGGACTGCCACTTGCTGTCGCATTTGGCAAAAAGGGCCCAACCATTGGCTTTGATCTCGATGAAAAAAAACTGGCCCATTATCGCCAAGGTTTTGACCCAAGTGGGGAGGTTGAACCAGAGGGCTTAAAAGCTGCCACAGGTCTTCAATTTACCAATGATCCAAACAAACTATCGAATGCTGATGTTATTATCGTTGCCGTTCCCACACCAATCGATAAAGCCCACAGGCCTGATTTAAGAGCCTTAGAGGGCGCGTGTAAAACCATTGCTTCAAATTTGTCACCAAACACCATTGTGGTATTTGAATCCACCGTATATCCGGGCTGCACAGAAGAAGTTTGCGTACCTATTTTAGAATCCATTTCTGGCATGCCGTGGGCAGGTAACCCTGAAAAAATTGACACCACTCCGGGCTTTTATATCGGCTATTCTCCCGAGCGAATTAACCCAGGCGACAAAGAGCGCAGACTGGAAACTATCGTCAAGGTCGTATCCGGAGACACCCCTAATATCTTGGAGCAGGTTGCTAATGTCTATGAAAACATTATTACGGCCGGAGTTTATCGCGCAACCAGTATCAAGGTAGCCGAAGCAGCAAAGGTGATAGAAAACACTCAACGTGACCTAAACATTGCGCTCATGAATGAGCTGTCACTTATTTTCCATAAACTGGATATTGATACCCTCGATGTGCTTGAAACAGCAGGTACTAAATGGAATTTTCTTCCTTTCCGCCCCGGGCTAGTAGGCGGGCATTGTATTGGTGTTGACCCCTACTATTTGACCTACAAAGCAGAAGCTGAAGGCTATCACCCAGAGGTCATTCTAGCGGGTCGAAAAACTAATGATGGCATGGGAAAATATATTGCCGAGCAAACCATCAAACAATTAGTCAAACGCGGACATGCCATAAACGGCGCCAATGTTGTGGTACTGGGTTTAACCTTTAAAGAAGATTGTCCCGACCTAAGAAATTCTAAAGTCGAAGATATTATTACGGAACTTCGTGAATATCAGTGCAATGTCATCGTACACGACCCAATGGCCGACCCAGAGGAAGCTGTTGAAGAGTATGGGGTTACACTAACGCCTTGGGCGGAACTAGAAAATGCATCAGCCGTTATTCTAGCTGTTGCTCACAATCACTATAGACAGCTACACCCCTCTGACTTACAAAAAATCATGGCAAATGACTCCGTTCTGATCGATGTAAAATCTCTTCTTGATCGGGATGCCTTTGCTAACAGTAAAGCTGACATTTGGAGACTGTGACATAAAAAGGTGTTGGATTTAACCTGTCAGTTTTTTTTACAGATCAAGAATAAAAACTGATTACGATGCAATAAAAAATATTTAACTTATTGTTTTTTATTGCTATAAACTATATGGCACAAAACATGCTTGTATGTAACCTATGCAGGTATTAACAAAGAATGGTCCTCGCTATGACAAAGAACACTGAAAACCAACCAGAAACGATCACAAAGGGTGATGACAACCCAGGGGCTAGCAACAGTCGTCGTAAATTCTTAACTAAGGCTGGAATCGTGGCCCCGCTGGCCATGATCTCTGTTAGTAAGCCCGCTTGGGGAGACCTGACAGGCACGACATTCCGGTGCGGGCTTTCGGGAATGGTATCAGGCAATGTATCTGTACGGCCAGATGACACGAACTGTGTCGGAGGGTATAGCCCTGGGTACTGGGGGAATCGTAATGGCTTCCCACGCTGGAGCGGGCAACATGACCTTATTTTCTCCACTACATTAGGCGGAGGAGCGACTAAATGCCCAGGAGAGAGCTATGACTATGCTGGCGTTTCGATGGCGGCCATTATCACAACAACGGGACGAGGCAATTACAGAGGCAGCTTTGCCTTTCATGCAATAGCAGCTTGGCTAAACTCTCAACTAGTGCCCAACTATGTGTTTAATACCACTGAAGTAGAGGGCATCATTTTTGACGTCATGACTACGGGATTCCACACTACTAGCGGAGGGATAACGCTCAACTGCGGGCAGGTTAAAACACATTTTGATTCAACCTATTAACATCTAAATTTTATACTTTTTTACTGACACTTAAGTGTGACTATGCCAAAAGACGTAAGGTTTTTAGCCAACGCTTATCAGTTAACAAGAACCTTTAGCTTTGTCTGCTCGAACCTAGATACCGAATACCTTCTATTCGATAGAAAAAGTGGCGACACCATATTACTAGACCCCGTTTCATTGAGCATACTTAACAGCCTAAGCACCCCCCATTTTACCTACACGCCAGAAGCTGGCCCCGCACAACTTGATTTAAATAGCTTTTACCTCGAGGATATCCAGCCACACTTGGATCACCTAATGGACATGGGGCTTATTGCACCTGCAGCTGAATGACTCTTTCTGAACTAACACCGGATCAAGTTCGATCACAATTAGCGAGTGACCAAGGCCTAAATATTAAAACAGGACCTTTCTCTCTCAACATTCACTCAACAGTTACATCTGTTGCCGATAATATTTTGGGGATGTATCAAGACTATGGCTTAGTCGATGATAGTTGTTTTATCGACTTTCATGTCGCCATAAAAAAACCTAAAAATTTAAGATGTTTTATAAAACCTCAAGTACAATTTTATTTTGATGGAATACCCCCCTTTAAACCGCTGCCTTTCGACCAGGCTTTCCCCATGCTGGAATGGGGGCTAAATCTCTGCGTATCCTCAACAGCCAATCAATTTTTAATAATTCATGCCGCCGTCATAGAAAAAGATGGTGCCGCCATTATTCTTCCCGGCCCATCTGGAAGCGGTAAAAGCACACTCTGCGCCACGCTCATCAACTCGGGCTGGCGCCTTCTCTCTGATGAATTGACATTAATTTCTTGTGAAAATGGCATGGTCTACCCACTGGGGAGACCAGTAAGTCTAAAAAACCAATCTATCAATATTATTAAAAACCGATTTCCCGAAACGAGCTTTACCCCTGTCACTAAAGACACAGCAAAAGGTACTGTAGCTCATATGCAAGCGCCTACTGATAGCGTGCTGAATTCTGATAATCCCGCACCCGCTAAATTTGTCATTTTCCCTAAATATATTCCATCAAGTGAAGCTAAATTAACTGAGGTATCAAAAGGACAACAATTTATGAAGTTGATTGAAAATTCTTTCAACTATAGTTTGCTGGGGGAAAAGGGTTTTATGGTCATGTCTCAGATGATGCGCCAATGCCGTTGTTTTGATTTTAGCTATAGCAGCTTGGATGATGCCATTAAAGTTTTTAACAATTTGTCAGACAACCGTCCCCATGAATAATCAGATTCTTTTAATCCAAATACTTAGAAATCACAATCTGATTGACCAACTTACAATAAAAGAGTGGGAGTTAATTATTCGCCAAGCGAGAAGCTCCGGCTTACTCGCACACCTTTACCTTCTCACCAAAGAGAGAGGCGACATAACAACCATTCCCCCTCAAGCTTTAGCCCATATGGCTTCAGCATTTATTGTATCTTCCCGACAGAAGAATGCTGTACTCAATGAAATTGATCATCTGCTCACCACATTTAACACAAGTAAAATTAATCTAATTTTACTTAAAGGGGCTGCTTATATTGCTAGCAACCTCAAAGCGGGGGAAGGACGACTCCTTTCAGATATCGATATTCTAGTCCCCCAAAATATATTGCCTGTAGCAGAAAAAGCTCTCACCCTGAACGGTTGGTTCTGCCATCATCACGATGAATACGATGAACGGTATTACCGTCAGTGGATGCATGAAATCCCCCCCCTTACCCACGTAATGAGACAATCATCACTAGATGTTCATCACACAATATTGCCACCAACAGCAAAATATCAACCGGACCCAAAAAAGCTTTTAGATTGCGCCATAAAAATCGAAGGGGAAAATTCCTACACCCTTTCTGCAGAAGACATGGTTATTCATAGCGCGACACACCTCTTCCATGAGGGTGAGTTTAATCATGGATTAAGGGATCTTGTAGATATAGCGACACTGCTTAATGAACTCAGTGAGAGAAATGCAAGATTTTGGGTACGACTATCACCGAGAGCCAGCGAATTAGATTTAAGTAGACCTCTTTATTATGCACTTAGGTATGCAGAAAAAATTCTTGGTATCACCGTGCCTCGAGAAGTGAAGCGTCATCTAAATCACGCCAAACCATTTGCTTCCATCAGCCTCCTTATGGACTTTTTATTTTCTCGAGCACTGATCCCCAACCATACAAGCTGCGATAGATACCTTTCGGGCTTTGCACGATGGGTGTTATATATAAGATCGCACCATCTAAAAATGCCGTTTTACTTGCTCATCCCCCACCTTATAAGAAAAGCATGGAAAGGACGATTTAACGAAACTAACGACACCTCAAAAATGGAAGCTCATAATGCCGACGATATAAGAAAAGAAGCTACTTGATCACATTCAAACCTCCAAAAACGGACGCTCTAGCTTTAAATATAGCTCCGAATCGGACAAACGGCTTTATACTCTGACAAAGACACGGTATATGAATTGCTCGGTTTTCAAGCTCTATCTATACTGATACTCGTTTCCAACACTGCTAATAGAATAGACACCTATGTACGACAAATTCTACAACCTCAAAGCAGAGCCGTTTAAATTAAGCCCTGACCACAGATTCTGCTTTAGCCACCGCAGCTATGCAAAAGCAAAAGCTTATATGCAGTATGCTTTTCAGCGTGCGGAAGGGTTTGTCATGATTACAGGCAGGCCCGGCACAGGCAAGACCACACTGGTAAGTGATTTAGTTGAAAGCCTACCGGAAAGTCAGGTCAATGTTGCAATGCTCGTCTGCACTCAACTGGAGGCTGACGACTTATTAAGAATGGTCGCAGACGCCTATGGCGTCAACTCGGACACAGATCGAAAGTCTGTCATTCTGCAACAACTCACTAAGGTGTTTACTGACGCCTATAAAATGGGGCGACGAGCACTCCTCATTATTGATGAAGCACAAGATTTATCTACCTCTGCACTAGAAGAGTTACGACTCCTAACTAATTTACAGATTAACAGACAACCACTGTTACAAATTTTCTTGCTCGGACAAGAAGAACTCAGGGATATGGTTCAACAGCCCAATATGGAACAGGTACATCAACGCCTTGTTGCTGCATGTCATCTTGAACCACTCAAAGAAGAAGAAACTAAAGCTTTTATTAAACATCGCTTGACCCAAGTGGGCTGGAAAAATGACCCGGCCATCAGTGAAGCTGTTTACCCCGTCATCCATAAAGTAAGTCATGGCATACCGCGTAGAATCAATATGATTTGCAGCCGTCTCTTTTTACATGGCTGCGTAGAAGAACGACATCAGCTGAGCATCAATGATGCCAAAGTTGTCCTCACTGAAATTCAGCATGAACAACTGACATCAAAAAATATGCCTTCGGATATTGATTTTGAGACCCCCGACGTCTACGAAAAAACAGACCTCGCTTCAGTTGAGACAATCGCTGATAAAAAAAAAGCCTGATTAAATCAGTCAACAGCCCTCAGAAAAAAGTACGTCCGAACACGCCATCAAATAAAACACTCTACAACACCGCTTCTTCAAATATCGACAAGCCACACCAAGGCCCCGACACAAGAAAAGGCGAGCGCCGCTCAGGAAAAGATCAACGAAAAGAACTCCGGTTTGAGCCACACAAAAAAGACCGGAGACAAAACCCTGGACGGAGAACAGAAGACCAAGGCTCATTCAAACACCCGAGACGTTTTTGGAAAAAATGATAAAACCGGGTCTAGGTCAACCGTACAAACGAATATCCCGCCATTCTGTCTATTTAGCTATTGTACCCTTCCACCTAACGGGTAAAATCTTCCCTCAAATCTGTTAACGAGGAATATAGCGTGCACGTCGACCAGGCAAGCCATGAGCAGTTACAACAATGGCAAGAAGAACTTGCGGCTCAACATGATGTTTTTAAAGCCAACGGCCTTAATCTCGATTTAACCCGAGGAAAACCTTCTGCCAGCCAACTCGATTTGGCAAACATCCTGGATGGCGCCCTAAAAGGCAATTATATTGCAGATGACGGCACCGACACACGTAACTATGGAGGCCTTGCGGGGCTGCCAGGGATGAGATCTCTCGGATCAGAAATACTGGGCGTCACCCCAAAAGAGGTTCTTGTTGGAGGCAATAGCAGCCTCACACTAATGTATCTAACGATATTATTTGCTTGGCAGTTTGGGCCCAACGGCAAAGATTCTGCTTGGCTTGATGAAGGTACCGTTAAATTTCTTTGTCCCGTACCCGGCTATGATCGCCATTTTTCTATCTGCGAAGAGTTTGGCATTGAAATGATCAATGTCGCCATGGATGAGAATGGCCCCGATATGGACCAAGTGGAAGCTCTCATAGCAAATGATGCCAGTATCAAAGGTATATGGTGTGTTCCCAAATACTCCAACCCCACTGGGTGTGTGTACAGCCAAGATACTGTCGATCGACTGGCGAAATTGGGAACCATTGCACCATCGAACTTCCGCGTTTTTTACGATAACGCCTACGCTGTTCATGATTTATCCGATGCTGCGCCCAGCTTACCCAATATTATGGAATACTGCCGTCAGCATGGTACCGAAAATAGTGTGCTGCAGTTTAGCTCTACCTCCAAGGTAACCTTTGCTGGTGCAGGTGTTGCCTTTATGGCGGCGTCAGAAGAAAACCTAGAAAGAATCCAGCGTCATCTGGGTATTTCATGTATTGGTCCCGACAAAGTGAATCAATTACGGCACCTGAGTGTGATAAAAAATCTAGCCGACCTTAGAACCCACATGAAGAAGCACGCAGAATTACTTCGCCCAAGATTTGACTGTGTCTTGCAGCATTTGGAAAAGAATTTCACGGAGTCCGACTTAGGACAGTGGAATTCACCTGAAGGTGGATACTTTATCTCCTTCGATACACGACCAGGGCTAGCCAGCGCCGTCATCAAACTTTCCGCTGAAGCCGGTGTAAAACTCACACCAGCTGGAGCCACATTCCCTTACGGCAAAGACCCTGACAACAAAAACATTCGACTAGCCCCATCTTTCCCTTCTGTGGACGAAATTGATGCCGCCATGGCCATATTTTGTAATTCAGTAAAACTGGCTTCGGTACAGCAACGCTTAGCTGAATAAGTCAAATAACGAAGGAAGGCTGAAACAATAAAAAGGGCCGCTAATGAGCGGCCCTTTTTATTGTTTAATTTATTTAATCTTACCAACAACCATTATCCTTTTGGTTTTGGTACTGCGCCTGGGTAGGGGAATTGTGCAATATTGCCGCCGCCCTTCACCTCAGTAATTTTACAGGCACCTTCTTTTTCCACTTCATCAATGCGGACGATCGAGTGCAACGGAATAAAACTGCGCTTGATCGAGGAAAATTCACTCTTGAGTTTTTCTTCTGCAGGGTCAACGATCATTTGACTGCGCTCGTCAAAGACAAACTCCTCGACCTCCAAAAACCCCCAGAGATCACTTTGATAAACCTGGCGAGCATACATCTCATAAACCTCACCTTGATTTAAAAAAATAATCTTATAAATCGCATTTGAAGACATACGTATAGCCTGGCACTTAAGTTGGTAAGGGTGGGTTAAGAATCAGTCAAAATTGTACCATAAACCTCACAGTATTTATCTACATAGGCCACCGAAGATGGGCTTTAACGACCACTACAGCTATAATGCCCGACCTGCAAGTAATCCAAAAACACTCAGAATCTAATCCACACATGTCAGAAAACAACATTAAAAAACTACATATTGTCACCCACGGCTGCCAAATGAATGAATATGATTCAGCTAGAATGCGTGATTTGCTGGGTGACAGCCATCGGATGGAAGTGACAGAAAACCCAGAAGAGGCTGACGTATTGTTGCTTAACACCTGCTCTATCCGGGAAAAGGCACAGGAAAAGGTTTTCCACCAGCTCGGTCGCTGGAAGCACCTAAAAGACAAAAACCCCAACTTAATGATTGGCGTGGGTGGCTGTGTTGCCAGTCAAGAGGGCGACGCCATTGCCAAACGAGCGCCTTATGTAGATTTAGTCTTCGGACCACAGACCTTACATCGCTTACCTGAGATGATGAATGAAAGGAAACAAAATGATGGCACAACGATTGTTGACATCAGCTTTCCTGAAATTGAAAAATTTGACCGCCTACCACAACCTGATGCCGATGGTGTTTCTGCCTTTGTCTCTATCATGGAAGGCTGCTCTAAATATTGTACATTTTGCGTGGTCCCTTACACCCGAGGCGAGGAAGTAAGTCGCCCGGCTGCCGATGTTCTAGCAGAAGTCGCTCACCTGGCCAGTCAGAACGTTCGAGAAGTCAACTTATTGGGGCAAAATGTAAATGCCTACCGCGGCGACATGCCAAACGGTAATGTGTGCGACCTAGCAGAACTCATTACTTATGTCGCTAAAATTGAAGGTATTGACCGCATTCGCTATACCACATCACATCCAGTAGAGTTTTCTGACAGCTTGATCGCCGCCTATGCAGAAGTACCTGAGCTGGTCAGTCACTTGCATTTACCCGTTCAGAGCGGCTCTGACCGCGTGCTCGCAGCCATGAAACGAGGGCACACCGTTCTCGAATACAAATCGAAAATTCGCAAGTTACGGCAAATTCGCCCCGAGATTAGCATTTCTTCTGATTTCATTGTGGGATTCCCCGGTGAGACCGAACAAGACTTCGACAACACCATGAAGCTTATTCATGATATTGGCTTTGATCACAGCTTCAGCTTTATCTATAGCGCTCGACCAGGCACCCCCGCAGCAGATTTACCGGACAACACGCCAGAAGAGTTAAAAAAACAGCGCCTGAAAATTTTACAAGATCGTATCAGCCAACACGCCATATCTATCAGTCGACGCATGGTTGGAGGCACGGAAACTGTGCTGGTTACCGGTATTTCAAAAAAAGATCCAGGACAACTTCAGGGCCGTACAGAAAACAATCGCGTGGTCAATTTTTCCTCAGTAGACCACACATTAATTGGTCATTTTACCCAAGTTACTATTACTGAAGCACTGCCGAATTCACTCCGTGGCGAGCTGATTTCTAACACCTGAGAACCAACACCTAACAAAGGTTATGGACACTCCCAGCCCAAAGCAACGCACTAATAAAATTTAACGATAAAAATTAATATGTCCTGTCATATTTTGATATATAAAGCTCCTGTAAAAGTATGTTCAGTGATGACTAAAGGTTATATGCTAAGAGCATCCAATCAAGCATTGCCGCAGAGGTCGGCCTATTGGACAATTTGAAGAAACAACCAGCAGCTCACACCATTACTCTTGAACCGAGTGATACCAAGCGCTTAGCCTCTCTGTGCGGTCAGTTCGACGAACACCTCAGACAAATTGAACAACGCTTAAATATCGAAATCCGAAGTCGTGGCAATGTATTTGCTTTCTACGGCGATCAGGGGAATGCATTTACCGCAGGAAAACTTCTTAATAATCTATACCAAGAGCACACCCTCAACAGTGAGCTAACACCCGACCAAATACACCTGGCCATTCAACAAATGAGCTTCGAGCCTTCTATGGATAAATCTAGCACGAGCACCGCAGCATCCACCCCCAACACTGAAAATGTTGAAAATTTTCCGGTCATCCGTACCAAAAAGGGTAATATCAAACCTAGGGGCGTCAACCAGCAGCGTTATGTTCGTGCCATACAAGTCCATGATATTAACTTTGGTGTTGGGCCGGCAGGCACGGGTAAAACCTATTTAGCCGTAGCCTGTGCAGTTGAAGCCTTACTGAGAGATGAAGTTGAACGAATTTTACTGGTTCGTCCAGCCGTAGAAGCCGGAGAAAAACTCGGTTTTTTACCCGGGGATTTAAGCCAAAAAGTAGACCCCTATCTGCGCCCGCTCTACGACGCCCTTTATGAAATGCTGGGTGTAGAAACAGTGGCAAAACTGATTGACCGCAATGTTATTGAAGTGGCACCCCTTGCCTTTATGCGTGGCCGCACTCTCAATAATTCTTATATTATTCTGGACGAAAGTCAGAATACGACCAAAGAACAAATGAAAATGTTTTTGACTCGAGTCGGCTATAGCTCTACCGCTGTAATCACTGGCGATACGACTCAAATTGATTTGCCTAGACGTGATCAATCTGGGCTGCTACATGTTTGCGATGTACTGAAAGATGTTGAAGGTATAAGTTTTTCTTTCTTTAGCTCCAAAGATGTCGTACGACATCCATTGGTGGCCCTCATTGTCGATGCCTATGATGCTCACGAGAAAAATAACCAAGAATAATCAGACAACGAAGAATCAATCATTACCACCATGAATCTCACTATAGATATGGACAACGCCTCCTGCTGCAAAGACATCCCCGATGAAAATGCTATTCATCAATGGGTAACCGCAGCCTTGTCGGGCTATAAAGATACTGTAGAGCTCAGTATTCGTGTGGTCAACGAAGATGAAAGTGCTGAGCTCAATCAGCGATATCGCAGCAAACACGGCCCCACTAATGTACTATCCTTCCCAGCAGATTTGCCAGAATCACTGCAATTGCCTTTACTTGGAGATTTGGTCATCTGTGCGCCGGTCGTTGAGCGTGAAGCACAGCAACAACATAAATCGCCAAAAGCACATTGGGCGCACATGCTGGTACACGGTAGCCTACACTTGATTGGCTACGATCATATTAATGACGAAGATGCTGAGAACATGGAACGATTGGAAACCAAAATTCTTACAGGCCTTAACTTCCCACCACCCTATGAACAACTACCCCGAGAGATTGACCCCCAATGACAGATGACGATTCGAGTAGCTCCCAGGAAAAATCATGGCTGAACAAACTGGCTAATGTTTTCTCCTCGGAGCCACAATCAAAAGACGATTTTGCACTGATATTACGTGCCGCACATGAAAACAATATCATTGATCATGATGCTCTAGAAATTATTGAAGGTGCCCTGGACGTTTGCGACAAACAGGTTCGGGAAATCATGATTCCCCGTTCACAGATGGCGGTGATACAACAAAGCTCCAGCCTAGAAGACATCCTGAAGTTAGTCATTGAATCAAGCCATTCTCGCTTCCCTGTCGTCGGAGAATCCGCCGACGATATCATCGGGATTCTACTGGCGAAGGAGTTACTGCCTCTACTGCTAAATGGACAAGATAGTTTCGACATTAACAATGTCGTACGACCTGCAGCGATTGTCCCCGAAAGTAAACGCCTTAACGTACTACTAAGAGAGTTTCGAGAGCAACGCTACCACATGGCAATTGTTGTGGATGAATACGGTGGTATCGCTGGACTTATCACCATCGAAGACATTCTCGAAGAGATCGTAGGTGAAATCGAAGACGAAACTGATGAAGAAGATCAAGATGGCACAATGATTCGCCTCCAGCCTGATGGCAGCCACCTTATTGATGCACTAACACCTATCGAAAACTTTAATGAATATTTTAATGCCGGTGTCTGCGATGAAGAATTCGACACCATTGGAGGCGTCATCATTCAAGCTTTTGGAAGAATGCCAGAAGTAGATGAAACAGTAGATGTAAACGGTTTTACTTTCCGAATTGCCGAAGGGGATAGCCGACAGGTAAAACTGCTTGAGATACAAGTGACGACTTAGACATCAATCGAGACACCAACTAACCACTCTTTGCCTACCTATCATGTTGATCGGGTCTCAGCTTAAGGCAACTTGATTCATCAGGATATCTTCTAACCGTGAATTTTCTCGCATCCAAAATGGACATTAAAACCTGCCTTTTATCCGTGCTGTTTGGATTGCTACTACCGCTCTCCATGGCACCCTTTAATATCTGGCCCGCCGGCGTATTATCCATAGCCGGGTTCGCAGCACTAATCTGTGGACATACGACTCACCAGTCTTCGGCCAAGTTCGTTTTCCTGCACAGCCTCAGTTATGGGCTGGGAGTTTATGCTGTCGGAGCATCGTGGATCTTTGTGAGCATCCACGATTACGGTCAAGCCGGTATTGCTTTGTCGTTACTCCTTATTACGCCCTTTATTGTTTTCCTGTCATTCTTGCTCACGATACCTTTTGTTGTCTTCAGTAAACTTCGAAGCACAATAACAGCGGACACTCACAACTATACGTCCTACTCCCTCGCGATCACCATGCTGCTAATATTTCCCAGCCTCTGGACGATTAGTGAATGGTTTCGTGGATGGGCGTTCAGTGGTTTTCCCTGGCTCTATTTAGGCTATGGTCATACTGACACATGGCTATCTGGCTGGGCTCCCGTTACAGGCGTACTAGGTATTAGCTGGATAACTGCTTTCTGTGGCGCATGGTTAGGACTTGCATTCAAACTCTGCGTGCGCCTCAAGGTTATGAATACTGTAAAGAAAAATATTGCCTTGCCACTCAGTAGCGGATTGATAATCGCTGCTTTGTTTTGGCTAAACGGCGCCTACCTCCAAACAATTGCATGGACTCAACCGACAGGCCATCCTCTTTCCATCGGACTGGTGCAACCGGCCCTACCCTTATCACTCAAATGGGACCCGCACCAATTGCCCACCATTTTCGCTCAACACCGTGCTGATACGAAAAAACTACTACACAATGACTTGGTCATCTGGCCAGAATCCGCTATCCCAAGGTTCCTGCATGAGGTTACGGGCTATCTAGAACCTATCGAAGCAGAAGCGAACGAGACCAACACCGCGTTGATTACAGGTATACCCACAGCCGAAAACCTTGAGGAAGATGATACAAACAACCCCAATAGTTTCTATTCAAAATACTACAACTCGGTGATTGGCTTAGGCCAAGCCTCCGGGGTTTACCACAAACAACACTTGGTGCCTTTTGGTGAATATGTCCCTTTCGAAAAATGGTTGCGCGGAACCATCGCATTTTTTGACTTACCTATGTCGGCTTTTAATCCAGGGCCAGAGGGCCAGCAGCATATAACCGCCAAAGGCGCGATTATTGCCACTGCCATCTGTTACGAGATAGCCTATTCAGAGCTTGTCAGAAAATCGGCCAATGGTGCCAACCTACTCCTCACCCTAAGCAACGACACCTGGTTTGGAAAATCCATAGGACCAAAACAACATTTTCAGATCGCCCGTATGCGAGCTATAGAGAACAGGAAACCACTGATTCGAGCCACCAATGATGGCATCAGCGCTCTCATTACTGCTGATGGTCAAATAGCCGCCATCATTCCATCATTCCAACGCAACACCCTTGAGGGAACACTAGAGCCAAGAAATGGGCTAACGCCTTTTGGAAAGTTTGGTTCCTACCCGATCCTGACTCTGTCATTTTTATTAGCTCTAATAGGTCTGCTTCAAACCTATCGAAGTAAAAACACCCCAGTTTAAAAAACACTAAACCTACAACCAAATACTGCAACTCATTCAAATTAGTACGCAAATCTGTCTGGGTCTATAGAGACCTTTAGCCTATAATTGCCAGCTTTTCCGGCACATTTGTTACCACAGTGTAGTAATTGAAGCCCCAACCTGATCAAGAAGACTAATGAAAGACCAATACCATCCCGCGGAAATTGAAAGTGCTGCTCAAGAACTCTGGGCGAAAAATCAATCTTTCGTCGTAACAGAAGACGCTAGCAAAGAAAAATACTACTGCCTGGCTATGTTCCCCTATCCCAGTGGCAAGCTGCATATGGGCCATGTGCGTAACTACACCATTGCAGATGTCATCTCTCGCTACCAACGGATGTTGGGCAAAAACGTTTTACAACCTATGGGCTGGGATGCCTTTGGCTTGCCTGCAGAAAACGCTGCCATCAAGCATAAAACAGCTCCGGCAAAGTGGACTTACGAAAACATTGAGTACATGAAAAGCCAGCTAAAACAGCTCGGCTTTGGCTATGATTGGACACGAGAGCTGGCCACCTGCAAACCTGAATATTATCGTTGGGAACAATGGTTCTTTACCCGGTTATTTGAAAAAGGCTTGGTCTACAAAAAAACTGCTGCCGTCAACTGGTGTCCCAATGACCAAACTGTTTTAGCCAATGAGCAGGTCATCGATGGCTGCTGCTGGCGCTGCGACACCGCCGTAGAGAAAAAAGAAATACCCCAGTGGTTTATTAAAATCACTGACTATGCCGAAGAACTGCTTAACGATCTCGATAAACTCGATGGCTGGCCCGAACAAGTTCGTACCATGCAGCGCAACTGGATTGGCAAAAGTCGTGGCGTAGAGTTTAGCTTCAAGCTGACTCAAACCATTGAAGCTATAGACAGCTTTGCCGTCTATACCACTCGCCCAGATACCCTAATGGGTGTCACCTATACCAGTCTTGCGGCAGAACACCCAATCGCGCTTGCACTGGCAAAAAACAATCCAGAAATAGCGGCATTTATTCAGTCATGTAAAACTCAGTCAGTCGCTGAAGCCGATATGGCCACCATGGAGAAGCGGGGCATCGCCACCGGACTTGAAGCCATTCACCCTATTACCGGAGAAAAGACTCCTGTCTGGATCGCTAATTACGTATTAATGGAATATGGCACCGGCGCTATTATGGCTGTCCCCGCTCACGATGAGCGTGACTTTGAGTTTGCCAATAAACACGACCTGGCTATCAAGCAGGTCTTTGGGCAAATCAAGCCAAACGAAGACTCCAAATTTTGTAGTACTTTATGGCAAGACTGGTATGCATCAAAAGCAGCCAACGAAGTCACTATGGTGAACTCTGAGGAGTTTAATGGCCTGAGTCCTGAGGGGGGTTTTGATGCTATCGCCAACAAATTAACCGAACTCGGTTGTGGCGAAATCAAAACCAACTACCGCCTCCGCGACTGGGGGGTCTCCCGACAGCGTTACTGGGGTTCACCCATCCCCATGTTTAACCGCAATGGTGGAGAAATTCCCGTACCCGCTGGCCGGCTGCCAGTATTACTGCCCGAAGATGTGGAAATGGACGGCGTTCAATCACCGATCAAAGCCGATCCTGAATGGCGTAAAACAGAACTCAATGGTGATGCTGTTGAACACGAAACCGATACCTTCGATACCTTTATGGAGTCGAGCTGGTATTACGCCCGATACACCTGCGCCAACTACAGTGAAGGCATGATCGACAGTGACGCAGCCAATTATTGGCTACCGGTGGACCAATATGTGGGTGGCATCGAACACGCAATCTTACATCTTCTCTATGCCCGTTTTTTCCACAAGTTAATGCGAGATGAAGGCCTGATGGATTCTGACGAGCCATTCACCAAATTACTTTGCCAAGGCATGGTATTAAAAGACGGCACCAAAATGTCCAAGTCCAAGGGCAACACCGTCGACCCCCAGACGCTCATAGAACAATACGGTGCAGACACCGTACGCTTATTTACCATGTTTGCGGCACCCCCCGAGCAATCTCTGGAATGGAATGACAGTGCAGTAGACGGCGCTCATCGTTTTTTGCGCAAACTTTGGAAAGTAGTACATACACACGTCCAGGCAGGAAGCACTACACCACTGGGCTCAGATGAACTAAAGCCAGCACAAAAAGATCTTCGTCGCAAAACCCATGAAACCATTGCCAAGGTCAGTGATGATTTCGGTCGCAGGCAGACCTTTAATACGGCCATCGCTGCAATAATGGAACTGCTCAACGAGGTGGGAAAATATACTGACAGGGACACGCCAAATGGTCTAGCGGTAGAAAGGGAAGCTCTCGAAACAGCTATCTTGGTACTATCTCCTATCGCACCCCATATCTGCCATCAACTTTGGTATGAACTGGGTCATGGGGAGAATTTAATCAACACCCCCTGGCCTCAGGTCGATGAATCTGCTTTAGTAAAAAGCACCATTCAAATGGCGATCCAGGTAAATGGTAAACTCCGTGCTCAAATTGATGTGCCCGTTGAAGCGGCCAAGGACGCGGTTGAACAAATGGCAAGAGAACATGAAAACGTTCAACGCTTTACGGAAGGACTCACCATCCGTAAAGTCATTGTGGTTCCCAAGAAACTGGTTAATATTGTTGCCAACTAAAGACTAAGCACTTCAGTCAAAAACAGGTAAAGTACGGGCGCCACACCAGAAAACTGTCCGGCAAAGAGAAAGGAAAAATAATGAAAAAACTGATCCACATTGCTATTACAGGCCTGCTTATGTCTGTAGTGGTCACGGGTTGTGGTTGGCATCTTCGGGGCGGCGGCCAGATAGAAAACAATATCTCCAGCGTCTATATCAGCGGACAAAACAAGCAAAGTGATTTTTATCGTTCCCTTGTCCGATCATTAGAAGCCAATGATGTCACAATTGCTGATAGTTCTGCCAAGGCACAATTCAGCATCATAACAATGAACCAAAGAAGCACTCGCCGCACCGCCACGGTTAGTTCAGGTGCCAGAGTATCTGAGTATCAACTCACTGAGTTTGTGGATGTTCTAATCATTGCTGCCGATGGGACCCAACTATTACCAAAAACAACCCTCAGCACTGAAAGATTCTTCGACTTTGATGAAGACGATGTGCAATCAAAAAATGAGGAGGCCGAGCTGCTGAAACGAGAAATGACCGATGACTTGGTTCGCCAAATCATTCGCCGCCTCAGTGCCGTCAGCAACCGCACCCACTCATCAACGCAAACAGAAGATGCGCCTGAAAGCTGAGCAACTCACGACGCATCTTTCTCAGGGGCCATTGGCCCCTGTTTACCTTATCAGTGGAGATGAACCCCTGCTGGCACAAGAAGCCGTCGATGCTATTCGAGCAGAAGCAAAAATCCAAGGCTATAGCGAACGTGAACTGCTACATGTAGAAACCGGGTTTGACTGGAATGTGGTGTTAATCGAAGCCAACAGCCTGTCACTTTTCTCCGATAAAAAAATCCTCGAAATTCGTATTCCATCAGGAAAACCCGGGGACAAGGGATCAAAAATACTACAGGAATACGTTGCCAACCCCAACAGTGACACACTAACTCTTATTACTACGCCCAAGCTAGAAAGCTCTGCTACCCGAAGCAAGTGGGTCAAAGCCATAGAAAGCCAAGGCGTTTTTATACAGTTGTGGCCAGTCTCCACCAACCAACTGCCACAATGGATTAGCCAACGATTACAACGGGCTGGCATCAAAGCCAGCCGCCAAGCTGTCTCCATACTTGCCGAACGGGTTGAAGGAAACCTGCTCGCCGCCGTTCAAGAAATCGAAAAACTCAAACTACTGGCTCCTGAAGGAGAAGTGGACGTAGACACCATGTCTACCATTGTTGCTGAAAGTGCGCGTTTCAATGTCTTTTCATTGGTGGATAAAGTGATGGAGGGTGAAGCTCAAAGCGCTTGCCGCATCCTTCGTGGTTTACGTGATGAAGGCACTGAAGCTACCGTTATTCTCTGGGCTATTACCAGGGAGTTACGGATTTTGATTAAAGCAAGCGACGCGCTTGCCGCAGGTGATCATCTCGACTGGGCACTAAAAAATCTAGGGGTGTGGGAGAAAAGAAAACCTTTAATAAAAAACGCTATTCGACGACTCCCGCGAGGGCAGTTACGACAAATGCTAAAACTGGCAGGGGGAATTGATCGGGCTATCAAAGGAATGAGAACAGCCTCACCTTGGGATGACCTCACCACTCTGGTGCTGACGCTCTGCGGCACACAAACGCTTCACCCCAACAATCTCCGGCAAACCTTGCAGGAAACAACGTACTAACTCAAAAAACATTCAAACGAAAACTAATTCGTTGTTTTCTTGGAATAAAATACCAACAAGAAATTACCCAATATTAAACCTAATACATCAGCCACCAAGTCCAAAGCCTCCATACTTCGATAACCCGTTTTCCCCTGCAGATACTCCATCAATACACCATATAAAAACAAGCCCACAGATAAAGATAGCCAAGGGTAAGACTGAAAAGGAAAAGCCCGAACACCGATCAAAAACAATGATGTAAAGATAACCAGATGACCCAACTTATCTTGACCAGAAAACCCGCCCGAGCCACCCATTGGCATTAACGCCAGTGTCATCACGATCATAAGAGACAACATAAAAAAAATACGCCAAGCTATGATTCTCGACAACTTACACTCCTAAATTTACATTACTAAGAGGTAACAACAAAAGCAGAGAGACTAAAACGAAGGCACAACTTCATCAATCCACCCCAACCTAACTCGCAGCTTTTTTACCAGGCTGATCTGTCACTAAAGAATTCAATGCTTCCAGCCGTTCAAGAGTCCCTACATCCCACCAAACACCACGAAAGACTTCACCTTGAACATAACCCATTCTGATCCCCCCTGCCAAAACATCCCGTAGAGGGAATTTTTGGCTGGCAGAAGAATACATCGCAAAGATCTCAGGCCGCATAACGCTCAAACCACCAAAAGTATATGAGCTATCGCCTAGCTCCGGATAGCCTATGACTTGATGGGCATCCAAGGTGAAATCCCCTTCACTATGGTGAGTCGGATTTGGCACCAATACCAAGTGAGCTTCAATCTCTTCTGACCACGATTTATCTACCAGTGTTTCCAGAGGAAAATCAGTCCAGATATCGGCATTAATTAACAGAAATGGCTCGCTACCTAACTGCGGTAACGCCCGGCGAATACCGCCCCCGGTTTCCAAGGGTTCACTTTCCCTTGACCAGGAAATACTGGCACCAAAACGAGAGCCATCACCAAGAAACGATTCTATCTGATCACCCAACCACGAGGTATTGATCACTAGCTCACGGATCCCCGCCGACACCAGCCGCTCGACGTGATATTGAATTAGGGGCTTACTGCCCACTTTAAGCAGTGGCTTCGGTGTCGTTTCCGTGAGAGGGCGCAGCCTTTCTCCAAAACCTGCGGCAAGAATCATCGCCTTCATATTCGATCCTTTTGATGATGGTGTTTCACGACTTATACAACTGTCCCCTAGGGCTGATACCAAGAGTGCTGGGATAACTGTGGCAGCAGTCGCTGCTCAAACCAAGATTTAAATTCCTGTAGTTCCGGAGAAGGCTTTAACTGCTCCAAGGTATAATGAATCACTAGAGGTAAATCATTGAGATAACCTTGCTTGCCATCCCGCAAAGAAAGCCTGGCAAAAATGCCCAACACTTTTATGTGTCGTTGCAAACCCATTAAATCAAACCATCGAAGAACTTGCGCCTCCGACACCGGCGGCACAATGCCCGCCACCACAGCTCGCTGGTAATAACTTAATGCCCGCCTAGAAACATAATCAGCGGGCCAACGAATATAGCAGTCCCGCAACAGCGAAACCATGTCATAGGTAAATGGTCCGGTGACGGCATCCTGAAAATCGATCACGCCAATGGAATCGTCAGGTAAGCTCATCAGGTTTCTGGAATGAAAATCACGATGTACCACAACTTGGGGCTGAGCCAATGCATTTTCCACAAGCACCGAAAAAGTATCATTCAACAATTGGCGATCAACTGACTGTAGCTCAATTCCCAGCAATTGCTCAACAAACCACTCGGGAAAAAGCTCCATTTCCTCCATCAGCTTCTGACGGCCATAATTTGGGAATATATCTAAGTTGACTGGAACTTGCTGAATTTTTAGCAGTTCGGTTTCAACTGCGTCATAAAATTGATCCGCTGTGTCCGGCGTCAGCAAGGGCAATAACAATTGGTCACCAAAATCTTCCAGCAACAAAAATCCCCGCTGATAATCTACCGCATAAATAAGCGGTGTACGAAGACCATTCTGCTGCAAGCACAACGACACATCGACAAACGCAGGAGTATTCTCCTGGCCGGGAGGTGCCGAAACGGCAATCAATGACGGCACCGTATTCAGCCTGAAATATTGCCGAAAACCAGCATCCCCATTAAGCGGCTCGAGCAACAGCCGCTCTTGAGAAACAACGGAGGTCGGCAAAAACTTCTCAGTCCATTCTTGCAGGCAAACGAAATCACTCATATTTTGTGAACAATTGGAAAAAAGGCCCGTGATTCTACCCCAAACCCTCGCATGATGCCTCAGAATGGGTAAAATGTAGCGTCTTAATATTGACGATAGCTTGGCCATAGAGAACACGGATCATAAGAATGATAAAAACCACGAGTCATACCTGCACTAGACTCTATCAAGCTCTACGCTTCTTGCCTTCCAAGACAACGTTAATCGTCTTTGGTCTGTTAATGTCTACATCAGTTTTAGCTAAAACAACGGATACACACTCCCAGTGGGAATGTCGTGCAGGTGAAAATGGCGGCTGGGTTTGTAATGAGCAAGCCACGCAGGGTAAAGCCTACCCAAGACCAGAGAAGGTCGAGGCGCTCTTCACGGAACCACCTTCCTCTGATTCTGAGCCGCAGGTCAAATTGGTCAAAAATCTAGACTGGGTGGAAGAAGAAGCATTAGCGCCAGAAGATGTCGACAAAATGGGCTCTGGCTGCTGTGGTGCTTATATCGAGCCAAAACGGGATTACCCAGAGTCGGATCTTGAACCTGAAGACGCATCTCTAAGGGTAATATCCACATCAACGGAAGTATTGCAGGAAAATATTGCCCACCTGAAAGGTAACGTACATCTGACACAAGGTTACCGCCAGGCCCGCAGTGACAACGCTACCGTCAACCAAAGTGAACGCACGGTGGACATGGAAGGCAATGTTGAACTTCGAGAACCCGGACTTCTACTTACGGGCTCCACCGCACATGTCAACATGGACTCGCGAGATGTCCAGCTTAACGATGCCACCTATTTATTTCATGAGTCAGGTGTTCGAGGTACCGCTGACAAGCTAACACGACCAAGTGGCGACATTTTCTATATAGACAATGCTACCTATACCACCTGCGAACCCGGAAGTAATGCGTGGCAACTGGTTAGCTCTGAAGTCGATATTAACCCCGGCACAGGGATCGCCCACGCCAAACATGTGCGACTGGAAGTTAAAGACATTCCAGTGATGTACTTGCCATGGATACGATTCCCCATAGATGACAGTAGAGCCAGCGGCTTGTTATTCCCAAGCTTTGACCTTAGCCAGGATAACGGCGTTGACTACGCGCAGCCTATCTACTTGAATCTTGCCCCCAATTACGACGCCACGATTACACCTCGCTATGTACAAGAAAGAGGTGCAATGGCAGAGGTGGAATTTCGCCACCTTTCGCTTTTATCCAATACTATTCTTGGTGGTGCATTTCTCTCCAGCGACGATGGCGGTGACGACAGCGATGAAACACCCGACGTCATTACCGGCGACAAAGATCACGAAGGAGAAGATCGCTGGGTAGCCAGTGTTGACCATACCGGAGGTTTAGGCCAGCGCTGGGCCACGCGCATTGACTACACCCGAGTCAGTGATGACGATTACTTCCGAGACTTGGGCAATACAACCCTGGAGGTCAGCAGCCAGACACACCTCACACAATTAGGCTATATCAGTTATAACACAGATCATTGGCTTTTCAATGTGATAGGACGCGAATATCAAACCATTATTGAAAACACAAATGATCAGTACAAGTTATTACCTAGAGTCGAAGCCAATGGTTATTACAGAGTTGGTGATTTTGATTTTGAACTAAACAATCAGTTCAGCAGCTTTGACCACAATGATGATAACAAGGTGATAGCAGGCAACACTTTTGACATTGATGACAGGAATACTTTTGTGACCGGTGACCGGCTCAGGCTGAATTATGCCGCGACTTGGGATCAGCAGTGGGCTTGGGGGTATTTCCGCCCCTCTGCCAAAATTAAACATATCACCTATGATCTTGACGACCCGCTACTGGGTCAAAATGACGACAGCCCTTCTGTCACCGTACCGGTAGGCGTTATTGACACCGGTATTTATTTTGAACGTGACACCACATTGATTGGAGGCTACACCCAAACATTTGAGCCTCGCTTGTATATGGCCTATTCAAAATATGAAGATCAAAGCGACCTTCCAGATTTTGACACATCACAAACGACCTTCAGTTACAGTCAGTTATTCAGAGATGACCGCTTTGTCGGTGGAGACCGCATCGGCGATACAGAACAAATCTCTGTAGGGTTTACCACTCGGCTCATTGAGCAAAGCACCGGCGTTGAGCGATTACGAGCCAGTATTGGTCAAATATTTTATTTGGATGATCGCTACATTTCTCTCGACACCATGCTAACTAAGTCTTTATTAAAAAGCCTGAGCAATCCCAGCAATCTCACAGACCTTGACCAACAAGAAATTGCGGATGGGTTGCTAAGAGATGAGTCAGCCTATGCCGCAGAGTTTGCTCTAAGAATGGGAGCTAACTGGAGGCTTCAAGCTGACATGCTCTACGATGAAGATAACAGTGAAATGGATCGAGGCAGTGCAAGCCTCCGTTATAAGGGCCAAAACAATCACATTTTCAATCTTGGTTATCGCTTTATCAATAAAATTCCACGACTGGTCGACTCTGTCTATTATGAGGCCGATATAGAGCAGGCAGACTTCTCAACCATCTTGCCCGTATCTAAAAACTGGAATCTCATTGGTCGCTACAATTATGATTTGACCAACAACCGGAATCTTGAAACCTTTGCTGGGCTCCAATATGAGAGTTGCTGTTGGCGCTTAAGCCTACTGGCTCGCAAGTGGATCGACCGCGATGACAATATTATATTACCAGAGGACGATTTGACCGAGGATAAAGGTATATTCCTGCAGTTCCAATTCAAAGGTCTCGCCGGCTATGGCTCTAAAGTAAATTCCATCCTCCAAGATGGCATCTACGGCTACGAGCCTCCCGCTAATTAATTCTTGAAGACAAAAATGATGAATGTAAGCAGAAAAATTTTTCAGCACCTGAGTGTAGCTACACTGCTTGTTGCATTTTCTCTACCCATGACGGCAGAAGAAATCTTATTAGATAAAATTGTGGCTGTGATTAATGATGAAGTCGTCATGGCCAGTGAGCTAGAGAGTAGAGCCGCTGAAATTTTTCAACGGTTACAAGAAAATGGTACAGAAATACCACCCAGAGATGTTTTTGTTCCTCAGGTACTGGAACGATTAATTCTCGAACGCATACAGCTACTCAAGGGAAGGCAAGCCGGTATTCGCTTCAGTGATGCCGAGGTCAACCAGGCCATCGAGAACATGGCTAAACGTCAAGATATGACAATGACGGAACTGGTAGAGCAAGCACATAACAGTGGCACCAAACTATCCACTCTTCGACAACAAATTCGCAACCAGTTAATTATTGGCCGAGTACAAGAAGGCTCTATTAACCGGCGCATATCCATTTCCGAACAAGCCATAGACAATTTCCTTAATTCTGAAGAAGGACGCTCCTGGTCATCCCCCGACGTCGAGCTAGGACACATACTACTGGCTTTATCTGCTGGTGCGCCTCGCGATGAAGTCGCTAAGGTTCAGGAAAAAGCCAGTGACATTTACCTTCAAGCTCAAAATGGAACAGACTTTAAAAGCCTCGCCATCGCCCATTCTTCAGGCCAAAAAGCACTTCAAGGGGGAGATCTAGGCTGGCGAAAAGCTAACCAACTACCCGATTTGTTTATTTCCGCCATTAAAAACCTATCACCGGGGCAGGTCAGCGAGCCCATACGCAGTGATGCCGGCTACCACCTCATCAAACTCTATGACCGCAGAGGTGGTGGGGGAGCGCTGATACAACAACATAATGTTCGACATATATTATTGGCACCCAGTGAAATTCGCAGTGATGAAGAAACCTTAGACGCCATCAATAAACTTCGTGAAGAAATACAACAAGGCAAAGACTTTGCGGTTATGGCCAAAGAATATTCTGAAGATATTGGTTCAGCTATGTCAGGCGGAAACTTGGGCTGGTCTGTCCCTGGTCAATTTGTCCCGCTGTTTGAAGAGACCATGAATACCATTGATATAGGCCAGGTCAGCAAGCCTTTTCATAGCCAGTTTGGCTGGCACATCTTGCAGGTAACCGAACGTCGCGAACAGGATTTCAGTGAAAATATAAAGCGCTCTCAAGCCAGGAATATCCTCAAACAACGCAAGTTTCAGGAAGAATTACAAATTTGGCTCCAAGAAATCCGCGACGAGGCCTTTGTAGAAATTAAATCGTGATGAGACTGGCCATTACCCCTGGCGAGCCCTCTGGTATTGGCCCGGATCTACTCGTACAACTCATCCAGCAGCCCCAGGATATAGAGCTGGTTGCCTATGCGGACCCCAAGTTGCTTTTGGCTCGAGCCAAACAAATAGGCCTCCCTCTCACACTTCGCTCAGTCACCCCAAACCAACCCAGGCCGCTCAAACCTGGTGAACTGGCGATACAGCCTATCTCCCTTAGAACACCGGCCAAAGCTGGGACACTAAATTCGGAGAATGCCACTTATGTTCTGGACACACTTTCCCAAGCACTAACTGACTGCCAAAACAATCATTGCCAAGCAATGGTGACAGGGCCCGTTCACAAGGGTGTCATCAATGATGCAGGTATCAGCTTTAGCGGCCACACTGAATTTCTGGCAGAAAATACTCACACCCCCAAAGTCGTTATGATGCTGGCAACTGAAGGACTGAGAGTCGCTCTTGCCACCACCCACCTTCCTCTATCGGAGGTTCCATCAGCGATAACCAACGAACTACTTAAACAGGTTATCCATATTTTACATAACGACTTACAACAGAAATTTGGAATCAAACAACCTAAAATTCTAGTTTGCGGACTCAATCCCCATGCCGGTGAAGGTGGTCACATGGGAAGGGAAGAAATTGAAATAATAGAACCCTGCCTCAACGAACTGCGTGCTCAAGGATTTTCCCTACAAGGGCCACTTCCCGCCGACACCCTATTTACACCCAAATATTTGGAAAACTGCGATGCCGTATTGGCTATGTACCATGACCAGGGGTTACCCGTATTGAAGTACAAAGGCTTTGGTGCGGCCGTTAATATCACGTTAGGACTACCTATTATCCGCACCTCTGTTGACCATGGCACTGCGTTGGATCTTGCAGGTACGGGCACAGCAGATATCGGCAGCCTCGTCACCGCCATTGAATATGCCAAAAAAATGGTCAGGAGCAGCAATTGAAATCTTCGAAAAAACTGGGCGGACATCAACCTCGCAAACGATTTGGTCAAAATTTTTTGGTTGATCAAAATATTATCGAAAAAATAGTTTCTGCTATCGCGCCAGCACCGGAACACAATTTGATAGAAATTGGACCCGGTCAAGGAGCCATTACTGGGCCGCTACTTGAAAGATGTCCGCGATTAAATGTGGTTGAACTGGATAGAGACCTAATTCCAATTCTTGAGAAAAAATTCCAACAATACCCGAACCTCCATATCCATCAAGGCGATGCACTAAAAACAGACTTCAACCAATTTTATACCAACGAACAACCACTGCGAATTATTGGCAATTTACCCTACAATATTTCCACCCCCCTACTATTTCATTTACTTAGCTTTAATGAACAAATTTGTGATATGTACTTTATGCTGCAAAAAGAAGTGGTGGACCGCCTTTGTGCCTCTCCCGGCGAAAAAAACTATGGACGATTAAGTGTTATGGTGCAATATTATTGTAAGGTGCATCCTTTATTTTTAGTTCCACCCACCGCTTTCAGGCCTGCCCCAAAAGTGGAGTCGGCTATTGTTCAGCTGCGACCCTACAACAAGCCACCTCATGTGGCCAAAAGTATCCCAACCCTATCTAAACTGGTGAGAACCTGTTTTCAGCAACGTCGTAAGACCATTCGCAACTCACTGAAACTTTTTCTCTCTACAGACCAAATGAACCAATTAGATATTGACCTGACGCTTCGCCCAGAAAACCTGAGCGTTGCAGAATTTGTCCAGATCAGCAATCAGATGGAGGCCTTTCTGTGAGCGATATTATTGTGACTGTGACCCCAAATTACCTACCAGAACAGTCAAACCCAAAGAAGAACCAGTACTCTTTTACTTACCATGTCAGCATTGCGAATAATGGCAACCACCCTGCCCAACTTATTAGCCGCCGATGGATCATTACCGATGGCAATGCCCACGTTAAAGAAGTACAAGGTGACGGTGTTGTAGGAGAGCAACCCTTCATTGCTCCAGGCAAAGCCCACCACTACAGCAGCGGTGTCACCCTAGAAACTCAAGTAGGCACCATGGAAGGCAGTTACCAGATGGTCAGTAATTCAGGAGAAGAGTTCGATGTAACAATACCCACCTTTTTGTTATCTGTACCTGGCGCTATTCATTGACCACCTATGCAATCGGTGACATCCAAGGCTGCCTTGAACCACTAAAGCACCTTCTTGATAAAGTAAAGTTCGACCCCGCCACGGACAGTCTATGGTCAGTAGGCGATCTCGTTAACCGTGGACCGGATTCCCTGGAAACTCTGCGTTTTTGCTACAACTTGGGTAATAGCTTCCGTATGGTCTTGGGCAATCACGATCTTCACTTACTCGCGGTATCTAAGGACATCCGCCCACCAAGCCGCAGTGACACCCTAGATGAAATTCTTCAAGCACCAGACAAGAGTGAGCTACTACACTGGCTTCAACGACAACCGCTAATGATTGAAGACCATGGCTATGTCATGGTGCATGCTGGCATCCCACCGCAATGGTCACTCGAGCAAGCTCGCACCTATGCCAATGAAATAAATGTTGCTCTCTGCTCCCATTCGACATCACAGCAATTTTTTAATGCGATGTACGGCAATGAACCAGACCTTTGGCAAGAGAACCTTACGCCCCCTATCCGTTGGAGGGCCATCACCAATTATTTTACTCGCATGCGCTTTTGTTCGGAGCAAGGTCACATGGAGTTTTCCAAAAAAACCTCGCCAGAAGATTCTCCTAATGGATATAAGCCTTGGTTTCAGTACGACAATCGCCTCACCAAAGATACCCAAATAATTTTTGGCCATTGGGCCGCCTTGGAAGGTAAAGCTTGTGGTAAAAACTTATTTCCTTTGGATACCGGCTATATATGGGGTGGTCCTATGCGACTAATGAATCTTGAAACAAAGGAATATATCCAACATCAATCACGGCAACCAAAATTGATGGCACACAAAACAACCCCTCACACCTCCTCTTAAATCTCGCCCACTTAAACAAAAAGCGTTCATTACCCTCTGCAAATCAACGTAAAAAATGCTAAATTCATATGCCTCTACTGGCTTAACAACACAGACATAAACAGCCAAAAATGTAGACCACAAAAACCCTGATAACTAAATAAAATAGGGGACAAAAATGATCCGATCTCTCTCTAATTTTTTTACCAGAATCATGCAACGGTGGCTGCCCGATGCATTTATTATCGCGATCATTTTAACCTTTGTTGTAATGATCGCGGGAGTACTTAGTCAGGATCACTCTCCAGCAAAAATGGCTCAATTTTGGGGTGATGGGGTATGGAATCTCTTGGTTTTCTCCATGCAAGTCATCATCACTCTGGTCACGGGTAGTGTCCTTGCCCAAACCCCCACCATAAAACGAGGACTTCGAAAACTGGCATCTCTGGCTAAAACCCCCGGCCAAGCGATTATCCTGATGACCGCAATCGCCTTGATTTGCTGTTGGATTAGCTGGGGGTTTGGCCTAATCGCCAGCGCATTGATGGCACGGGAAATTGCAAGGCAAGTAAAAGGTGTTCACTACCCTCTTCTGGTTGCCTCCGCTTACTCTGGTATGTTGATCTGGCACGCAGGGCTATCAGGCACAATACCATTGAAAATCGCACTCTCCGACGGTGATGTTCTGAGTACATTGATGAATGGAACGACAATTCCCCTTTCTGACACCATCTTCAGCGGGGAGGTGATGACTATCTGCTTAGTTTTACTTATAACCCTACCCATCATCAATC
>CAXBDQ010000014.1:0-58544 GCA_963974675.1 uncultured Porticoccus sp.
CCTTCAACGCCATCCGGTAGTTCGCTCCAGACTTGATTCAAACGCTCAGCTACCTGCTGACGCGCCCAATAAATATCAACACCATCTTCGAAGTCGATGGTAACAATGCTGAGTGCATTCTTTGTCATCGAGCGTAATACGGTCTGTCGCGGCAATCCTTGCATTTCCACTTCAATCGGGAAAGTAATTCGACTTTCTACTTCGGTAGGAGCAAGCCCCGGCGCCTTGATAATAATCGATACTTGTGGCGATGCGATATCGGGAAATGCGTCGATAGGAAGCGTGCGAAAAGCCCACAGGCCTGCAACGCTAAGGGCTCCTGCTAACAGCAGTATCATTAACCGCTGTATCAAGGCAAAACGAATAAGGGAAGCAATCATCAGGTTACTCGCCTCCCTGATATTGCCAATGAGATTTCAACTCGGCAACACCATTGGTAACGATCGTGGCACCTACGTCCAGACCGCTGTAAATCGGTATCAACTTGTCTGTTTCAGACCCAATGCCCACTCGCGTGGGCTCAAAACGTCCCGCGCCTAGGGCCTGGAATACGTAAGCTTGATCACCAATCCTAAACACCGCACTCGCAGGTACCATCAGGCTTTGATTGGCGGCGACTGATAAGCTCACTTCGGCATACATACCGGGGTAGAGTAACCCCTCCGAATTTGCCACGACTATGCGGCCCGCTAGCGTTTGGTTTTGGCTGTTGACTTCTGCGCCGAGTGATAGCAGCTTGCCACGAAAGGAGTGGTCAGGAGTGGACTGGACTTGAATCAAGGCCTCAGCCCCCACGGTAACAAGCGATAAACTCGCGACTGGAATCTGAACGTCAACCCAAAGACTCGACAGGTCATCGACATGAAAGGCAGCTTCACCAGCCGACAACAATTGACCCGACTCGATCGTTGAGACTGACACAATGCCGTCAATGGGGCTGGTCAATTCAAACTCAGCCAGTAGGTCGGGTTTATCTTCTAAGCTCTTTATTTGTTGGTCAGAAAGTCCGGCTAAAGACAAAAGACGTCGCCGTTGTTCCAAGTTGGCACGAGCTGATTTATAGTCGCTGTTTACCTTGAGCAGGCGACTCTGTGAGACGATGCCTTCTCGTCTTAAGCCTGCAATCCTGGTTTTTTCGGTCTGTGTGAGCTGGAACAGGAAAAGGGCTTCCAGGTAATCGGCCTGGGCCTGGCCCAAGGTGTTACTGCGCAACTTGGCCAGTACCTGCCCCTTGCGTACACGATCGTGCGTCACCACCTGTAGCTCAGTCACGATACCTTCCACGACCGACGCGATGCGATGGCTTTTACGCTGATCAGCCGTCAAACTCCCCGTCAGCTTTACGCGTGAAGTATTCTCACGGGAAGTGACGGTAATCGTAGCCAAACTGGCTGTCTTGAGTTGTTCAGGACTCAACTCTAGCTCGGCTCCGTACACATGAACCGAAGCGAGGGGGAGCACAATGATCAGTAGACTTTTAATGAAGAAATTCATGGTTATTTTTCCTGTTCGGTATTCAAGGAGGATCGCCCAGCGGTCAGTTGAAGCTCAGCCATCTCGAGCCATGCCAATTGAAGTAATTCCAGGTACCGGGTATGTGCATTAAAATATGTGCTGTTAGCATCAATTAATGACAGAATCTCCACTTCACCCGACAAGTAGGCTTTGTTGGTGAGGTCCAGGACTTGTTGTGCAGGTTCAAATACGCGAGCGCGATAATGCGCACCCTGTTGCACCAGGTGGTTAAGGTGAAGATAACTTTGTCTTACCCGACTGGTGATATCTCGTCGTAAAGAATCTAGCTCTGATTGGGCTTCGCTTACCTCGGCAAGGGACTGACGTCCTTGTCCGCTTTTTCTGTCCCAAAGTGGCACCGTAATACTGAGGCCAATGCCGGTAAATTCTTGACGGCGCCCACCTAAAAAATCTTCCTCTTGAAACACACTGAGAACCGGGTCAGGCCAGCGACTCGCCCGAGTTAGCTTTACGTTAGATCGCGCAGCATCTATACGATGCCTTGCTGCCACTAACAACGGTTGGTCAGCTAAACTCTCTTCAAAGTTGGCTAGTGGTGGCACTAACTCCACGGGGTTCAACGGCACCAGGGCTAAACTAACGTCTAAGGGCAGTCCCAAATAAGCGCGATATTGACTCAACGCTTCGTTGTATTCACCTTCTGTCTTGTCCAGAATCTGTTGCGCCTCTTCACGGACAAGATCCAGACGAAGGCGTTCAAGCATGGATAATTCGCCGGCTTGTTCACGCCGCAAACTAGCCGCTTGTAGTTCGTCAGCCAGTTTTAGGCGTTGCTCCGCGAGTTCAAAGTTTGCCGTCGTCAATTGCAACTGCCGAAATCGCATTACCGTCTGTTGCTCAAGCATTAAGTGCTGATAGCGACGCTCGGCCTTTGCACCCTGTAGCGCTTCGCTCGCTATTGCTTTTTGGTAAGAGAGGCGACCACTTAGTGGCAAGGGCTGGCTGAATGCGTACTGGGTTATATCGTTGCCTCCCGAGCCATCTTCAATACCCAGTTTTTCATCATTTTGAACAGAAATGGTTGGATTGGGCCACGCCCCCGCTTGTTGCAAAGCACCTTCGCGGGCATTCACTTTCGCTTCGGCAGTTTTTATTTCCGGCGCAATGTCGAGTACACGCTGTATGCTATTTTCAAGTGTCCATAGGTCAGGCAGGCTGGACTCTTCTTGTTGCGCTAGCACGGTTATGGGCAACAATAATATTGCCACGAGCACGAACCTCGGTTGCGGTTGAGCCAAACTAAACATGAACTACTCCTGTGAAGGTGTGAGCCGTTGGGCTCGAAAAGCAAAATAGCAATCAATGACAGTGAGTCAGGGAGACCTTCACCAGCCTACTATGCGTAAAATCTAAGTTACGAGGCCACCAAAACAATGTAAAAATAGTTCAGAGGCTACGTATTAAAAGGGCTCATCATTTAATGCCAATTATTTTGTAACGGCCTTCTGTTTTTAATGTCACAACAATCGGAGATAGGCCCTCATTCTTCCAATACCAACCATGCGATCCATTGAAGGATGCCGTCAATGAGCCGCGTACATTATCAGCCGTACTCACCGTGTAACTTTCGAAATAACCGCTCGTATCACCTTCAGGTTCACCGTGAAAATCAAAGAAAAGTTCGTCATCGGTAGAAGTCCAGGTATACCGCATGGTATCGCCTTTCACTAAGTGAAATTTGTACTCCAGTCCCGTCCGAGCAGGGACAGTGATATCGACGCTGTTCTCTTGATACGCCAGATCTTGCGCTGCTTGAGTGTCTTTCACGGGGGTTGCCGCACTCGCCAAGGGTATTAACCCCATCACCTTTCCTATACCCGTTGGGTCGATGCCGTATTCAGCAGGCAGTATCGTGCTTATCAAAACTACTACTGCTAATAATCCCGCACAGACACTGGCCTTTAACAAGGTCGCCGTCGATTGAACCGTATGATCCAACTCATGCTCGGCTTTGCCTGTGTGCTCTAGTTCTGTCAGTTCAGTCATAATTTTTCCCTAAGTGGTTACGAAGAAGCCTGTTAGCTGAAAGCCCATCAACATCATGCCGCCACTGATAAGCAGTGTATTGGTTGTCGTTGAAAAATGCTGAAAGCTTCGATGACGCCGCCAAAAGCTGAGGGCAATAAATACTAAGATCAACGCTAAAAACTGACCTAACTCCACACCGACATTAAAGGAGATCAAGTTTTCGACCAAACCTTGTTGTGGAATGTTAAATTCCTGGATTTTGGTCGCCAAACCAAAGCCATGAAATAAGCCGAAGATCAGTACCGCCAGTTTGGTATTGGGCTGATAACCCAGCAGACGCTTGAACCCACCCAAATTGTCGAAGCCTTTATAGATAATAGAAAAACCGATAATGGCATCGATGATGTAAGGGTTGACTGCGATGTTGTTTAAAACGCCCAGCATTAGTGTCAGGCTATGTCCGATGGTAAAAAAGGTGACATACACCAGCACATCTTTTGGCCGATAGAGAAAAAAGATCACGCCGACTAAGAAGAGTAAATGGTCGTATCCAGTCACCATATGCTTAGCCCCGATATACATATAGGGGATGATGGCGACGCCCTGATTGGCCAGTAAAAATTGCTTAGTGCTATCATCAACACCATGGGCAAAAAGACTGCCTGACAATCCATATAGACACACGAACAACAACAATTGGAAAGCCAGTGTTGACCTAAATAACATTCGAATTCACTCCTGTTTTGCTTAGTTAAGCTACAACTCGGTCAACAGGCATCACAACCCTTCGAAAATTCCATCAAAATTTGCGTCATAAAGCTCGCCATTTGTGTTGATAAGTAGGTATAGCGTTTTATTCTGGCTAGCGTTATAGAGAGAAACGATAAAATAACGTAGGTCTTTTTTATGAATTTTGGTTTCGGTCCCCGATTGCCAACTATCATCCAGGGTGACGCCTTTTATGGCTTCAGGTTTTTCAATGATCATCCCGGTATATTCGATTGCTTTTTCTATCGCCTGCTGATCATTGAGCGGCGCACCATGGCTCAAGTGGCTTAAGGCTAAATTGGGTGTCAGTAGTGACAGGCCCAACAAAAAAATAGAGGCGATCTTAATCATTAAACGCATAATGGTTTCCTTTCATTAAAGTGAAATAGTCATTTTCCAGTCAAAGTGTTTGTTCTTTACTCGATAGTTTTCTTATTGCTATTGGCTGCCGATGCGATAAATTCGACTAACCACTCCGAGGAACTACGCACAAAATACCGACCGCTGGTCGGTATTTTGTGCGTAGTTATACATTTAGAATAAGATTCCATCGGTCAATTTTATCCAGTTAAGTTAATAAAGATTCCAAGGCATTGTGCAGCGGCACGGCACCGCTAGCGATAATGACAATAGCCGTTATCAAACAAAGTGTCGCTGAACATTTTGAAAGTTGGTAACCTGACGACTGAGCTAATAAATACCGCACACGTTGCTCTACAGCCGAGCCCGTAAATTGACACAGTGGCTCGCTAGTTTTGAGCGGTTTTATGAGCCGCTGCATGATAACGATTGTCTCGGCGACAGCAATAGGGTCTTGGATGTGTTGTGCCACTTGCTGGTCCGCCCGCAGCTCCAAGGTAACGGCGTGTTCTGATAAAAGGCCTCGTTTAACGTGGGGCCAATGAAAAGAGCATAGTAAACGTAAGGCCCATTTGTACCCGTTATCATAATGACGCATGTGTACTTGTTCATGGTCACAGATAATGCCCAACTGTTGAGGTGTTAATAATCGTACAAGTTCGGTGGACAGGGCTGCGACCGGCTTAAAGAGACCCACTGAAAACGCCAGAGGCTGCGTCGCCTCCACCACATGGATATCTGGTGCCAGCGTTGCATGGGACATGGTTTCTATCGAGTCGGCCAGTGCATGAGCACGACGCCACTGTGATAGCGCACTAAGGGCGGCCCAGAAGATAAATCCCAATAGCGCAATGAAAAGAGTGAATTCACCGATAGAAAGCATATGTGATACGGGTTGCATCACGCAGCCGCCGGAATTGTGGCAATGATCGAATGGCAATTTAGAGGCATGATTGATTGATGGCAATGACACCATGACCCCGATTGCCAAGCCACCCAACAGCGGCCAAGCAGCAAATAGACGCAGTAAGAATAATTGTGAGTAAGGATTAAACCGATTAGACCATCGCAAAAATGCACTGGCAATGCACGCACAGGCAAGACTAAAGCCCAGAGTCGCGACTGCAACAACAAATAAACTATGCATCACCAAGCTTATATTGGCACTCATTGTTTTTGGGTTTCCTTGCGCTCCGCCTTTTTGCTGGCGATTAAATGCTCTAGGCGCTGCAAACTTCCCTCGTCAAGATTGACGGAAATATCCACGAAGGCTTCCAGCACTGCGTCGGCATCATTTTTGGACAGCTCTTCTGTGATGGTTTGAATGAGAGAGCCCAACAATGCTTTGCGTTCCACGGCTGGTGCATAATTAAACGCATGGCCACTTTTTGCACGTGTCAACAGGCCCTTTTTATACAGGCGGTCCAACGTGGATTGAATGGTGTTTAAGGTGCCACCACGGCGTGGCTCAAAATAGCTATGTACCTGTTTGGCATCCGCTACGTGCTCGCGCCACAGATAATTAAGCACCAATTTTTCAAGGTCACCCAGTTGCATGGATTTTGTTACCATCGGTCGATACGGCTCTATTGCACTATCAATTCGTGGTGAATGGTAGAGGCAAAAAAACCGATAGTCAATGGGTTTTTGTGTCTCTATAATCCTTCTTGTCCAAGGTTAGCCCAAATGCGGGCTAACGTTAACCGATAAGCAGTTCTACCAAAAAGCACGATGTAAGGGTATCGAAACCTGGTAGAGCTTATCTGCACAACACGCATTACAGAAAGCACAGTCGGTTCAAGGTGATAAACCTAACAAGACAGAGTACAAGCCCGTTAGTTAAGCAACTGATAGTGCTTGCCTGACATTGGCGCACTCGGAGCCTCTGCACATGTCTCACAGCATGATTGGGGCGATTCAGGCTCTGAAGTAGGCCATCAGACTGCCAACTTTCCAAGCAGCCCGGGGCCCTGTTATCGACACCACCGCTGCCGCCTCTATTATTCGGCCTACTGCCGCTCATCACTTTTATTATTTGGCCCACTGCAAAACCAGCCATTTCCTGGTTCTGAAAAGCGCGAGCGCCACCCCTGCAGTCATTTTCTCCCACATTTTATCTGTCACAGTCGCCAGTAATAGTCTCAAGCTACTCGTGGGCGCTGTGGTGTATTTGCGAAAAATTGACTTAGGAAATTCATTATGTTTGGCCACCTTTATCGAATTGTGCCAATGACTGTGTTCATTGGTGCTCTTACCGTTTCCTTGCCCGCGAGAGCAGAAGAAAACAGTCAGGCCCTGCGGCAAAAACTAATTGAGTTAAAAAAAGACACTACAAATACAGCGCCGTTATCAATCCCAGCTTGACCTTCTCGAACGGCGATTGAAGCAACTGGAAGAAAAAGATGTCCCTGCTACAGAAGACTCGCTTGCCCGCACACAAATACCGCCTAAAGACACCGGCAACCCTTTGTAAATAGGATTCGCAGCAGGAGGATAATGACGAACGGGAAGGCCTGCAAGCCGATGGCCATGGCCCTAACCGCAACGATTTTACCGTACAGAATGTAGAACTCTCACTGGAGGCTGACACAGAGCCCCAAACTTTACAAGAATTTCTGGGCCACACTGGTGTGCTAGATCAACATTACACAGGCACACTAAGTCCACTGGATAGAATGGTGTCGTAAACTTGGGCTTTACAACCCATTAGCGCACCCATTAGTATTACTTTTACTGAAAAAATAAGTCGTTGAATCAATAGGTTATATTTAAATAGTGTACAGTCCTCTCCTGGGCACCAAAATTTTAAAAAGGTTAGCAACTACTACCTTTTACTCATTATATTTTCTGCATTCTCAGGTAGCTTGACTACTTCATTTGGCATTCTAAAAATGACATTTAGATTCTGCTACTAAAAAGAACAAATACCTATTATTTTCGCTGGAAACTTCCAGTTGATTTACGCTCTATTATTGGTTTTAGTGAACTGATACGATCCCTTCGAACAAAAGACAAATACATCTCAACACTACGATTTATCAAACTACAGTGGTTAGCAGATACGACTAAAAGGGTGAGGTCTATGGCATGCATCAATCGACAGGGCTCACCAGATGAAAAACTACCCAATTTGGAGTTGACCATGAGTACGAATGAACTTTGCCACGTCACGACCACTTCGTTTCACAATACACTGGGAAGCACAAAGTATCCGTTTGAATCGGGGCGTTACTGGTTGTTCACCTCAAAACTCTGCCCGTTTGCACACCGCACCGAGCTTGCACGAAAGCTTACCGGACTGGACCGACACATTGGCTTGACGATTGCCGGCTCAGTGCAAACAGAGAAGAGCTGGAACCTATCTGAGATCTATACAGGTGACGGGAATAGTCCCTGCCCGGTTGCTCAGATCGATCATCTTCCCGGTATCTACACACTGGCATCGCCTGATTACACTGGTCAAGCATCCATCCCCGTACTATTCGACACGAAGACGCAAACCATCGTCAACAATGAGTCCGCTGAAATCATTCAGATGTTTGATTCAGTTGCAGTCGAGATTGCTGATCACCATACGCTGTACCCAAAATCACAGTGCACCGACATCGATGAGATCATTCGGTCCCTGAACGATGATCTTATCAGTCCCATCTACCGTGCTGGTTTTGCTAGCGACCAAGCTGACTACGACGTGAACTTTAACAAAGTCTTCACAGCGTTGAGCAAGCTTGACTCGCATTTAGCGCACACAGGCCCTTTCATTGCCGGTGAAACATTGACCCTTGCCGATATACATGCCTACCCACACCTGTCACGATTCGACGCGATTTATCACTCACTGTATCGCCTCAACAAAAACTTTATCTATGCATACACCAACATTGCCGCCTACTTGAGCCGATTGGGAGCGATACCCGCCATCGCTGACACCCTTGACCTCCAGGCATCAAAGGATGGTTATTTCCTCTCTTGGAATCAGCCAACGAATGCGAATTTCGTCCCTGAAGGCCCTGCTGTCGACCCACGTTCTGGCGTTGCCGTCACTGGCGTCAGACTAGCGGAGTGAAACCTTATCAAGCCCTGCAACTCAACCATTGTTGTAATCTCCCAGAGAATAACACGACCGATTTGGCACAAATCCAACGGGTAAAGGCGTTTGACCCAGACAAGAATTTGTTCGGGCAACCACTTCGTTTCTAGCTTAGCTATGACAAATTACTTGAGAACGGAATCTCGCCCTGAGGTGGACTTCAGACAAATAACTATTAGCGTATTGAAACCTCGTCATAAGGTTGATCTAGACACACTTCCCCCTCAACAATATGTATGATTGAGAGGCAGTTTAATGTAAACACTCTGACATAGAGAAACTATGTTCTATGTATTCGACAGCACAGGAAGAATATTTGACGGTACATTAGAGACACTCCGTCGCGTCGAAAAAACATCAGCCATACGTTCAGTACGAACGGTAGCTGACCCCTCTAATATTGAGAATCAATCAGGTGGCTCCCTCCAACGTGGTGAGACTGCGGATTATATGGTTTCAAGCAAGCACGCCAAACAGTATGGCGATATGCTTGCACAACGAGGCAGTCGAGAGGCTGTCTATCACGCGTATCAAAAATGACGCAGCCCGCCCAGTGTATTGCCTCTAACTGGCTTCTAGCGCAGACAATCGAACAGTTTCGTTCTTGCGCCTTTCAAGTCTTCCCCATCGTCGACGACCGTCAGCAACTAGTGGGGCTTCTATCGAGAAGGCAATTTTACGAATTTTTACTCAGCGAAGATGCTCTGCTCAGCACCCCGTCCAGCTCTGTTGCAGAATGCTTTGTCACTCCCAATAGCCGTATCTACTGTGCCGACCCAGTGACAGATGTTCGACGCATTGCAACCTTACTGGTAGAGAAAAATCTGGATGCCGTTCCAGTCGTCGAAGACAGTAGACGCTTGGTGGGAATTGTTTCCAGGACGAATATTCTGAAATGCACAGTCACTGATCCTCCACTATCACTATGGTGCTAGAGGCATACAAGCTGCTATGTGTTGGATACACATGTTTGATCCACTCTGAAACTATCCGCCTAGAGAGGTGCGGTAAAACCCCGTTCTAGTGAAATATTTTTCCAAAACAGAATGGACAATCATGTGACTTCTGGTTTTTCATTGTTTATATCTTGAAAAGATGCCGCATGCTGAGAAGAAAACGGTTGATCCACAGCCATATGCTGCCGATCCAGTAGCCCCACATCTAATACCGGAGAGGCATCAATGTCTTGGGCATCCATCATATGGGCGATACGCTGCAGCGATGCGATAATCATCGTTTGCTCCCACATCTTCAAACCCGAGAACTCTCGGGCAAAATGATCCTGAAGTGGGATTGGAGCCTCTTTTAACGTTTCAATCGCCTGATCAGTCAAATAAGCATGCACCTTACGCTTATCTTCCTTAGATCGTACTCGAAACACTAAGTCTCGTTTTTCCAGACGATCTAATATGGTCGTAACCGTCGCCTGACTTAAGCTGATTTCGCTTGCCAACTCGCCGATAGTGACCTCTCCCTTATTGCGAATGGTCTGCAACAACAAAATCTGAGGAGCGGTTAAGCCTGTGGTTTTTACCAGATGCCTAGAATGTAAGTCCGTTGCTCGAATAACACGACGCAAGGCAACCAGTACTTCTTCAATGCTATTCAGATAACTCTCCTAATAACCAACTCAGCAGTGTATTCGCTTGAGATTATATCGCCAACAGGCAAGAACAACCGAGAAAATCTTACGGCAGTATCTTGCCAGCTTCGGCTGACAAGGTGGATCAATATTAATGATTAGTGTACTATACTTACAAATCTAAACAATTTAAAAGGAAATTACTTTAAAACCGCCTAATTATGGCGGTTTATTAGTAATAATAGGGTTATACACTATAAAAAATTACAATTTTTACAGAATATTAGTTAGTTATATAAACAATATTTACGGATGAATGACGTTAAAATGACACAGAAATTCACATTCCATGCACCGTCCTCAGAGGATGGCTTGTCCGTTTACAAATTGATAAAGGCCTGCCCTCCTCTTGACAGAAATTCGACCTATTGCAACCTCTTGCAATGCCATCATTTTGCTGAGACCTCTGTTGCGGCAAAAAAGGAGGAAGATCTGGTGGGTTTTGTGAGCGGATATTTGATTCCGGACAAACCCAATACATTATTTATATGGCAGGTGGCCGTCGCCGAACATGCCCGGGGATACGGGCTGGCCACACAAATGCTTCAAAAAATTATTGACCGCCCTAACAATGCCGAAATCACTTGGCTGGAAACAACCATAACTGCCGACAACGCAGCTTCATGGGCATTGTTTGAAAGCCTAGCCAGAGCGCGCGGAGGCATGGTCAAACGAACCGTTATGTTTGATAAACAAAAACACTTCAACAACGAACATAACACAGAATATCTGATGAGAATTGGGCCTTTAAGTCCAAGGTGAAAGCCACTCATATAACTGAATACAGCTCACAAGAGATAAACGATGAAAATATTTGAAGAAATTGAATCAGAAGTACAAAGTTATGCTCGGTCCTTTCCCCGCATATTCAATAAGGCACAGGGTGAGTTCCTCTACGATGAAGATGGCACTCAGTACCTAGACTTTCTGGCCGGCGCTGGCACCTTGAACTATGGGCATAACAACCCACTGTTTAAAGAGAAACTGCTTCAGTACATCCATGATGATGGCATCACTCACGGCCTAGACCTGCACACCAAAGCTAAAGGTGAATTTCTTGAAGCGTTTAATGAGAAAATACTCAAGCCGCGCAATATGGAATACATGGTTCAATTTACCGGGCCAACCGGAACCAATGCTGTCGAAGCTGCCATGAAAATTGCCCGTAATGTGACTGGCCAGCAAAATATTGTCACCTTCACCAATGGCTTCCATGGCGTCAGTCTTGGCGCGCTGGCAGCGACGGGTAACTCCCATCACCGTGATGCCGCAGGGGTAAGTCTGAACGGTACACATCGCATCCCCTTTGATGGTTATCTGGGCGATGATATTGATACAACTGTTTACCTGGACAAAGTGCTGTCTGACTCAAGTAGTGGTATCAATTCACCTGCAGCAGTGATTGTTGAAACAGTGCAGGGTGAAGGCGGTATTAATGTAGCCAGCGCGGAGTGGTTAAGGAATTTACAGACCGTCTGTAGAAAGCACGGCATTCTGCTTATCGTTGATGATATTCAGGCAGGCTGTGGTCGTACTGGTGATTTTTTCAGTTTTGAAGAAGCCGGTATTGAGCCAGATATTATTACTCTGTCCAAATCCCTAGGTGGCTATGGTCTACCTTTCGCTGTGGTACTGATGAAACCGGAATTGGATCAATGGAAACCAGGCGAACATAACGGGACTTTTCGCGGTAACAATTTCGCTTTTGTCACAGCAAAAGCCGCCATTGATCAATATTGGTCAGACGATAGTTTTTCCAAAGCCGTTAAACATAAAGGCAGGTATATCACTAAGCGACTCGACGCCATTGTTGCTCAGTATGGTGAAGGTAATTTTACCACCCGCGGCCGCGGTATGTTTCAAGGTATTAACTGCGTTAGCGGTGAGCTGGCCGGAGCGATTACACAAAAAGCGTTTAAAAATGGCTTGATTATTGAAACCAGTGGCGCAGACGATCATGTGGTCAAATTCCTATGCCCCTTGATTATCAGTGATGAAAACCTGAAAAAAGGTATTGATATTGTTGAGCAGGCGATCAAAGAGGTTTGCGCTAATGAAGAATCAATCCCCGAAGAGATCTATTACTTCGATGAAAAGCAAGCCGTGGGCGTTTGATTGATCCGACAAATGAAAGTAGGTAGCGAACAAATGCGCATTTGGCCGGGCGAAAGGCAGTTACTACCCTTGGTGCCCGATGGCCGAAAACTGCTATTGCATTGCATTAGCGGCAAGGCGTATCTAAGAGTTATGAATCAAGCCCATCGACAGCTTTTAAAGGCAGGCGATCAACCTGTCATCGCTGGCGGGGAAGTGGCCACACTGAGTGGCATTGAGACCATGTTATTTGAAATTAAAAATTTAGCTCAAAAGGATGAGATCAGTGATTGTTAGACATTTAGAACAAGCCGAACAAACCGAACGTCGTATTGTCTCTCCCGATGGTAATTGGGAAAGCACGCGATTGTTATTAAAAGACGACAATATGGGCTTTTCCTTCCATATCACCACTATTTACGAAGGTGCCGACTTCCAGATGCATTACCAGAATCACTTGGAATCTGTGTACTGTATTAGCGGTGAGGGGGAAGTCGAAACAATAGAGGATGGCAAAAAACATCCCATCAGTCCGGGCACACTGTATAACTTGGACAAACATGACAAACATATTTTACGGGCCTTTAAAGAAATGAAAATGGCCTGCGTCTTCAACCCGCCCTTAAACGGCAAAGAAATCCATAATACCGAGGGAGCCTATGAACTTGAAGCAGAAGCTGTCGCGTCATAAGGAAGTGACATGAATCTTGCCGCAACAAACCAGCCCCTTGCGCAACATGATCGTTACCCCTCGAGAGGTGCGCTTAAAGCCCGGCTTGTTGAACGCAAAGATCCTGTCGTTTATGCACCAAACCATTTAGACGCCCCCATCGATGAGCATCTTGTAGAGCAGTATAAAGAACAAGGATTTGTTGTTTTAGACAATGTATTTACCGAACAGGAAATCATAGGCTTTCGTCAAGAACTGGACCGATTGCGTCACGATAATGCTATTAAAGCCTCGGACGAAACCATTACCGAACCTGGCAGCGGTGAGGTTCGGTCGATATTTAGAATTCACGAAGTAAGCACCGTATTTAAAAAGCTATCCGCCGATATTCGGTTGGCAGGATTGGCTCAGTTCTTACTCGATGACCATGTTTATATTCACCAGTCGCGACTCAACTATAAACCCGGCTTTCGTGGCAAGGAGTTTTTCTGGCATTCCGATTTTGAAACCTGGCATGTAGAAGATGGTATGCCCGCGATGCGCGCACTGAGTATGTCAATCACACTCACCGAAAATCATAATAACAACGGCCCGCTGATGCTTACTCCCGGCTCACACCAAAAATATGTGGTGTGCGAAGGCGATACCCCAGACGAACACTTTAAATCGTCCCTTAAAAAACAGGAATTCGGCGTACCCAATGATGACCAGCTACGTCAGCTAGTAACCGAAGGCGGTATTACCACAGCGACAGGTAAGCCCGGCAGCGTAATTATTTTTGATTGTAATACCCTACATGGCTCCAATGGCAACATTACGCCCTTCCCCCGCTCTAACGCATTTTTTGTTTATAACGCAATTAGCAACCAAGTTGGCCAACCATTCTGCCAGCAGCCACCACGACCTGAATTTATTTGTACGCGACGACAGATACGACCTGTTATAACAGGGAATACTCATGAATAACAGTCAACACGATACGCTTAAATTGCAAATTGAAAAACGGATTGAAACACTGGAAACACTGCTAACTCCGGCAGACAGTGGCAAAAATACCAACGCAGATTCATCCAACGCAAATGCTATGATGATCTCTGCCGTAAACGCACAAATCACCGTAAATGAGAAAAAGGAATTGGCACGACTAAAGCAGAATCTTCCCTGGTTGGAAAGTGATGAGGCTGGATATTGTCAAAAATGTGGTAATGACATTCCCTTCGCACGGTTGCAAGCTGTGCCGATCACCCGGCTTTGCATTAACTGTGCACAATAGAAATTCTTCCTGAAAGAATTGTTCCTGCAAAAAAACTATCCCCCCAGCTATGCCCAACAGAACCCGTGCTTAAAAGAAAAAGGTAAGCAATGAATTTTACAACAATGAAACAACATAGCGTCGAAAAAATTGGCGGCACCTCAATGACTGACTATAGTGCCGTGCGCGATAATATCATCTTCAAACCATCTAATTCGAAAACACTTTACCAGCGTATATTTGTGGTATCAGCTTACGGCGGTGTGACTAACGACATCCTAGAACACAAAAAATCTGGGCGGCCAGGAATCTATGGTCTTTTTGCTGGTGGTGAAAACAATGATGAAAGCTGGCTTGATGCCATGCAATTACTTAAAGAGAAGCTACACGCAATTAACGAAAAACTGTTCATTGATAGCGAGGAGCTAGAGAGTGCCAATAATTTTATCGATGAGCGCCTCAACGCTGCTCAAACCTGTTTGACCGATTTACAACGACTTTGCCAACACGGTCATTTCTCACTGGCCAAACACCTCGACTCTGTAAGAGAAATGTTGGCGAGTATCGGTGAAGTACATAGCGCCTGGGGTACCGCAGCATTATTGAAGCGCGACGGCATCAATGCCTGTTTTGTCGATCTTAGCGGCTGGAAGGAAAACAGTGGTCTCTCATTAGATGAGCGTATCGTACAAGCGTTTAAATCCGTTGATTTGTCGACACAACTCCCTATCGTGACCGGTTATGCGCATACCGAAAGCGGTCTTATGGCAAGTTTTAATCGCGGTTATAGTGAGATGACTTTTAGTCGGATTGCGGTACTAACCCAAGCAGCCGAAGCCATTATCCACAAGGAATTTCATTTGAGTAGTGCTGATCCCCGCCTGGTTGGCGAGCATAATGCCATTCCCATTGGACGCACCAATTACGATGTCGCCGATCAGCTGGCTAGTCTAGGCATGGAAGCAATTCATCCAAAGGCCGCTAAGGGCTTGCGGCAAAATTCGATCCCACTCCGAATAAAAAACACCTTTGAGCCAGATCACGAAGGCACCATCATTACTCAAGACTACATCAGTGATTCGCCCTGTGTGGAAATCATTGCCGGTAGCAAAGGCATTTATGTATTAGAATTGTTTGACCAGGACATGGTGGGACAAATTGATTTATATGAACAACAAATCCTGACAATGTTGCGTCGATTTAAGGTTAAAATTATCACTAAAGACATTAATGCCAATACCATTGCGCACTATCTTTCGGCCAATTTGAAAACCATGAAACGTCTGTGTAAAGAACTCGAAAGCATTTACCCCGACGCGGAAATCAATCAACGGAAATCTGCTATCGTGTCTGCTATTGGTAGTGATATGCAGGTCCCAGGTATTCTTGCAAAAGCTGTCACAGCACTGTCTGAACAGGGCATCAATGTACAGGCCATGCATCAGTCGATGCGTCAGGTGGATATGCAATTTATTGTCCATGAGCGCGATTATGAATTGGCTGTCCAGAGCCTTCATCATTGTCTTGTTGAAGTCCATGACCACGGTAGAACAATATGCGCAGCCTAAAATTTATTGTTATCTCAATCTGTTTGTTGCTGAGTATTACCAGCATCGCCAGTGAGACCGCAGATAACAAGCCCCCGTTTGGCAAACGCATTGCCGAGTCTCCATTTGTTGAACTTTATGTTCTCGAAGAACTTAAACAATTACGCTCCGACATGGCCAACCAAAAGCATGAATTGATTCAGCAAGTCGTTGATCGAGAGATAAACTCCATTGACCGCGGTGTGCAGTATGCTACCGACACCATCACCTACTTTTTCTATTTAATCGCTGCGGCCAGCTCAGTGCTGGTATTGGTCGGCTGGACATCGATACGCGACATCAAAGAACGAATCCACTCCGTCGCTGACCAAGAGATTGCCAAGCTGATCGAAGTCTATGAGAAGCGATTACACAGTATAGAAAGTCAGCTCAACCACAAAACGGAATTGATCGAGGAAAACCGCGAAGAAATTGCGCTCACTCAAGAAATACACTCACTGTGGTTACGTGCAGGACAGGATACCAGTCCACACAACAAGATTATTATTTATGACCAAATCCTTAAATTACAGCCCGAGTATATTGAGGCACTGACCTACAAGGCTGATGCGGCATTAGAGTTGGAAGAACCTCAATGGGCCGTCAATCTCTGTAATCAGGCATTGGTTATTGACCCCGATAATGCTCATGCCTTTTACCAATTAGCTTGCGCTTATACCGCAATGCATCAGTTTGAAGAAGCCGTCAATTATCTGGCCGAAACATTGCAGCGTAGCGAGGCTTATAGAGAAGAGCTAGCAACCGACCCAGCGCTACAACCGCTAAAAAACTATGATCCTTTTATCAAACTTTTAGCTAGGTAGACATCTCGGTAGATTGTTAAGGGTGACACCCCTGACCTTTTTTCCAACATTAACACTATGACCACGGTGGGGTTTCCAGTTAACCTATGGGATAAGATCAATATAACCCTACCCCACAGCACCCATACCTTATGAGCTTCAAGTTTTTATGCTTTATACTGGCTAGCTGGCTTCTTAGCTTTGCGTGCAATGCGCTAGACCTACCAAAGTCGCCGTTTTGGGGTAACAAGGCCGACTTTACTATCGAGCTAACGGGCAATAAAACCTCAACCCACAAAACATTATCCACCTTGCTTGAGGGAGAGCTTGTCCAACAGCGGCAAAATAACCGCCGATTACAGCAGTATTCAAAGCGCAGTAAAATTGCCCGTTACGAAAGTCAGCTACTGAATGAGCGGCTACGTGCAGAGGGTTACTATGCTGGGGAGATCAGATCAAACCTACAAAGTGATCGGATTATTTACTCGATTAACCCTGGCCCCCTCTATCATATCGAACCGCTTGTTTTAGAACTCCCCGCAGCCATCACCCTGCCAGCCACCAATGATTTTGGTCTCCAGGAAGGCGACCCACTTCGTTCACAAGCCGTGCATAACGCCAAAAAAGCGCTTGCTGATTATATTGCCCTGCACTTTTGCCTCTACCGTATAGACATCGACTACCGCGTGATCGTTTTCCATAAAACTCATTCGGCCCAAGTTATTCTGCGTGTTGAAGATAGCCAAGCCGTTACGCTTGGTGATATTGCATTCACAGGACTGCAATCACTGGATGAAGACTATCTTCGAGAGCGTCTACCCATTAAACAAGGTGATTGCTTTAAACGTAACCGCATTGATACCGCCCACCTGAGTTTAATGCAAAGCAACTTACTAGCACGCGCTGATTTCCACATAGGCGAACCTACTGATGGCAATGTGCCAATCTCAATCGATGTCGTCGAGCGGCTTCACCGTACAGTAAGTACCGGGGCAGGCTTTCGATCCGATGAAGGTTTTGGTCTAACTGCTGGCTGGGAACATCGCAATATCAAGGGTCGCGCGCAAAAGATGTCTGTCGACGCCTATCTAGCACAGAACCTACAAAGAGTGTCCTCAAGCCTGACAGTCCCACATTTTCGTCGCAACCAGCAATCCATCACGTTTTATACAGATCTAGAACACGAGGATACTGACGCTTTCGAATCAAAACTAGCCACCGTAGGTATAGAAATTTCACGGTCATTGGATCGTCATTTGCGTGGCACACTCGGTACAGAATTGGAGTTTTCCGAGGTCAAGGAAGACCTCCAAACCGATACTTTTGCCCTGTTTTCTGTGCCCCTCACGCTGGAATATGATAAGCGCAACGACCCTTTAGACCCACGCCATGGCTGGGTGGCCTCGGGCCAAGTACGACCATATTGGGATACCTACGATACCAACACACAGTTTATTAAATCGACCCTGGCCGCCAGCGCCTATCTATCCTTTGAGGATTTGGCATGGCAACCCACCTTCGCCATTCGTGGCGCACTGGGTGCCATCAGCGGTATTGAACACGACCAGGTACCCGCTACAGTCCGTTATTATGTCGGCGGCGGCGGTTCGGTGAGAGGCTATCCCTTTCAAAGCTTAGGGCCGTTGACTGATAACGACCCTGACGGCGGCTTATCATTCAGTGAAGTTTCGCTGGAAACTCGCCTTCGCTGGGGAAGCCATTGGGGGGGGGTTGTGTTTCTGGATGGCGGTTACGCCTACAAAGATGCCTGGCCTGAACTAGGCCAGGACTTACGCTGGGGCGCTGGATTTGGCCTCCGTTACTACACCAGTTTCGCACCCATTCGTTTTGATATCGGTGTGCCCCTCAATAAGCGTGATGAAGTAGACGACGATTTTCAACTGTATATCAGCATTGGGCAGGCTTTCTGATGCTACGCCGTTTTTTAAGCCAAACTCGACTCCTCACAATACTGCAAGGCGTTGTAACGTTTGCAGGACTTGTACTGGGTCTTAGTGTCGCTGTGATACTACTCTTCAGCACCCTGCTACTAACGTCAGAGACTGTCCGGTTAGAGTTAACGCAGACTCTGGTTAATAGAGTCAATACCTCCAGTAACATCCACATTACCATTGATGGTCTGACCATTCCCGGCATTGAACAATGGCAAGTAGAAAAGTTGGTTATTGAACGCGATGGTCAGATATGGATTGATAGTCGCCATGTCAAATTTCACTGGCAACCCAGCGCATTGCTTAATCAAGCCCTTGTCATAGAAACGCTAAGTGCCAATAACGTTTCGTTTTACAGCCCATTAGACGAGCATAAAACCAGCGATCAACAAGACAACTCTCCTCACAAAAGATCATTCCCATTAGCCAGTATTCCACTCAAAGCTATCCAATTTAAAACACTGACTATCGGCACATTAAGCCTGCACGGATTAATTCCCAACGAGTCAAACAAACAATCATATAACTACGCCATTAACGCTGACGCAAAATGGCAACAAGACACGCCCTTATTACTAAATATTGAAGTCAAAGCGCTTAATGAAACCCCGGCAAAACTGACAGTTCGAAGCCGATCTAACAACTGGAACAGTGTAACCATTGAAGGGTCACTGCAGGAGGATGCCGGTGGTTTTTTCGGCCAACTATTACAGTTACCTAAAGAACAGGAAATAGCGGCCAGTTTCGACAGCCTAATCACGATGGACGAGCACCGCTTCAGCGTTAACATCGCAACTTTTGATTTCCCCCTAGCAAAGCGGAACGTTAGCCTAAGCTCTCAGTTTACATTGACAAAAAATACGCGCGACCTTTACCTGGATAAGGTCGATCTTGCCATTGACGATACAAAACATACTGCAAGTGGTAGCTTGGTTGATGGGCAACTCAATATTGATCTGGATTTAAATCAATTTCCTCTTGATCTGGTTAATCCCTGGGTAACGTCACAATACAGCGGAGACTTAACCGCTCAAATACTGATTCAAGGAGCGATGACCCACCCGATAATTCGGGGACAGATCACCAGTCATGTCCGCTATAACAACATACCTATCACCGTTGACTTCATAGGCTCAGCAAACAAGGATGAGCTTACCTTCGACCGACTGAACGCCTCTTGGGACGAAGCAGAAATCACAGCGGTTGGACGCCTCGATATAAACGGAGACACCTCAACGCTTGAACTGTCGGCCAAACATGTTGATGTGGATCTACTGAAACTTCTCAATATCTCTATTCCAAAAGAACTACAGGCCACTATCACCACGGTACAAGCAACACTTCACGGCTCAATAAAAAACCCTCAAGGTAAGTTGCAGTTCTCTGCCAACGGTCAATATAAACAGCAACCCTTTGCGCTGTCTGGTGACTTAAACAAAACGATGAATACCGTCATTATAAAAAATGCATTTCTAACCGCAATGGAGGGTAAAGCCCAGGTAAATGGCCAGGTTCAAACCGACTCAATGCAAGGAAATTTGAGCATTGACGCTAACGCTATTCCATTAACTTTACTGGAATTAGCGGGCATTTCACTTCCCGACACATTGAAGGCCACCGTCGACACTCAGCTAAACTTTGAGGGCACATTAGCTAAACCTGCCCTCAAAGGAGTGGCTTCCATCCATGGCCATTATCAGGATATTCCTTTCAACACCGAGGCAATCGGTAGTTATCAGGACAGCACGTTACAGTTAGAAAAACTGACGTTGCGTGCTTTGGATGGTGAAGCCCAGGTTCGTGGCGAGTTTCACACCGACTCATTGAAAGGGACTCTAAACATTGACGCTAACGCTATTCAGTTAACTTTACTGGAGTTAGCAGGTGTGTCACTTCCCGACACATTAACGGCTACCGTCAACGCTCAGTTAAGCCTTAAAGGCACATTAGCTAAACCTGCCCTCAAAGGAGTAGTTTCTATCAATGGTCATTATCAGGATATTCCTTTCAACACCGAGGCAACCGGTAGTTACCAGGAAAGTAACATACAGCTAGAACAGTTGAGATTACATGCCTTTGATGAGGAAATTTTAACGGCTTCAGGTAGCTATCAGGCACAGCAAATCACAGCCAACATAGAAGCCAAACAGCTTCCCTCCACCTTGATTTCCACTCTCGGCTGGCAAATACAACCGGGCCATTTCAACGCTAATGTGCATGTCCGTGGTGCTTTGGAAAAGCCACTGATCGATGGTGTGCTTTCCTATAAAACAGTGCTACCTGGTATTGATGATCAAGGCGAAGAAAAGCCTATTACGTTTAGCTGGGAACTCAACATGAACACGGTGGAAAACTCCCTCAATATTGCCTCTACATTCAAGCGAGACAGTAATACTCCCGGTGAACTGCTACTGAAAGTCCCTACAGCATTTTATGCTCACTATTTTTTGCACAATAACGTCTCATCGGACCCAGGCAATATTCCCTTACAGGCAACGATTAATGGTGCATTCGACCTACAAACTCTCTCTTTTTTATTGGACCCCGATTTGCATCGCCTCCGCGGCGGTATATACACTGACTTTACGCTGAGCGGCACTCTTCGACATCCAAAGATAGAGGGTTCCCTGAAAACCGACAAGGCAAGCTACGAAAACACCATTACTGGAACAACAGTGAATGATATTAACTGTAGCGTTATCACTCAACAAACCACGCTCCGTATTGACACATGCCAGGCAACCGATGGAAGTGATGGTAGCTATGCAATTGACGGTGAAGTTCAACTTCCCTTCGATGACGGTTTGGGCCGAATAACCTTGGGCTTACAAACGAGCAGTGCCAATATTTTACGGCAACCAAATATCGAAGGTGAGGCAACAGGAAAAATTAATTTGACAGGTAATTTCAAAGAGCTTCTCGCCTCCGGAAAAATGGAGGTATCGCCTTTTACCACCCTTCTCGATTCCACGTTAACAAATGGAACGCCACATATTGATGTTGAAGAGGTTTACGGAGAGCAAAGGGGGGAAGATAAACCACCGTCAAACAAGAGTGGATTAACTGCAATAGCAATAGCATTACCCTCAATAACATTGGACTTACTGGTAACCGTCAGCCGACAAGCCTACCTACGGGGTCATGGACTTGATGCTGAGCTGCAAGGTGAAATCCTGATCAAAGGCGACCTGCAAAACCCACACTATGAAGGGGAATTCGAAACAGTACGCGGAGTCTTTGAAGTGTTTGGTAAAAAATTCAAACTGGAAAAAGGTCAAGTCACCTTCACAAATAATACGATCGCACTCTCCATTCCCGGGGTTTACCAAAAAAAGGGCCGACTGATCAGGGCAGAACTTATTGGCACCAATGACAATATCGATTTATCGCTATCAGCCATTCCAATCATGCCAGAGGATGAAATACTCGCTTTTATTATTTTTGGAAAATCTTTGCAAAAAATCACGCCATTTGAAGCCATACAGCTCGCCAATACAGTGCAGACCCTACGCCGCGGCGGTAGTGGGTTTTTTGACCCCATCGGTAAAACTAGAGATATTTTAGGCGTGGACACCTTGTCTGTTGAGGCAGAAAAAACTGACGCAGGCGATAACGGTGTTAACGTAGGAGTTGGCAAATACCTTAATGAAAAAGTCTATTTCGAATTGGAACGCACACCCAACCCATCACAGCCATGGAAAGGCAATCTTGAAATTGAGTTGACGCCGAATGTGAACCTAGAAAGCTCAACGGGAGGAGCCTCTGGCATAGAGGGAGCACAAATCAAATGGAAGCGAGATTACTAAAAGCCACTTTCGACATACATCCTCTATGTTAGTCATAGTACGCTCAAGTAATGGCGCAAAGTCGTGAACATCTCATTGTTTAATTCAAACTGGATTCAAGCACCCTGTAGAACATATCCGTTGATTTTTCGAGCTAGTCGTTTAAGACCAAAGCATCAAAATATTGATATTAAAGAGTTCTATCTGAATAACATCTATTGCTTCACAGGGTAGGAAAGCCAACATCTGATAGAGACACGAAGTCACAAACCTGTTTGCGTTTACCGTTCTTCATGAAACACTTACGTTTATCAGCAGATCTTGCTTTTCAAAGGCCAAATAACATGCACAACGATGTAACACACTCATCAACACCACTACCCGTATTGACCCCCCTGGGTTGGCGTGAGTGGGTCAGCTTACCCGATTTAGGTATTTCACTGATCAAAGCAAAAGTGGATACTGGGGCACGAACTTCTGCTTTGCATGCCTACTTTGTAGAACCTTATCATGAGGGTGACGAGCACCGGGTCAGGTTTGGCATCCACCCCAATCAACATGACACCGAAACCGAAACTATCTGTGATGCGGCAATACTGGAAGAACGTATAATTACCGATTCCGGTGGTCATGCAGAGCGTCGGTTTGTCATAGAAACAACGATTATTATCGGCTGTACAAGCCGAATGATCGAGATAACACTGACCAATCGTGACACCATGAAATTTCGTATGTTACTGGGGCGCACCGCATTGAACGACGTGTATTGTGTCAACCCAGCGGCATCTTATCTCTTAGGCCGGCCCTCAATGTGACTTTCTGGAACTTCCAATAGTCCAATAAACTACATAAGACACGATCCCAATAACTCAGGAGAACCCATGAAGATTGCTATTTTATCAAGGAACCCCAAACTGTATTCTACGAGCCGCTTAGTCACTGCGGCCAAAGAACGCGGTCACGATGTTCGTGTCATTGATCATCTTCGCTGCTTTATGGATATGGGCACCGAAAACCCATCCATGCATTTCAAAAATGAAGAATTTAATTCCGGTGACTTTGATGCGGTCATCCCTCGCATTGGTGCTTCAGTATCATTTTACGGCACCGCTGTGGTACGTCAATTTGAAATGATGGGGACCTATTGCGTCAACGAATCTGTCGCCATTTCCCGCTCTAGGGACAAGTTGCGCTCCATCCAATTGTTATCGCGTAAAGGGGTTGGCATTCCTGTGACCGCTTTCGCCAATTCACCCGATGATGTGGACGGCTTAATTCGTGAAGTCGGTGGAGCACCCCTGGTTATTAAATTGTTAGAAGGTACTCAAGGTATTGGCGTAGTACTGGCCGAGACCAAAAAAGCGGCAGAAAGTGTTATCGAAGCCTTTATGGGAGTGAAAAGTAATATCCTTATCCAGGAGTTTATTAAAGAAGCTGGCGGTAGTGATATTCGCTGTTTAGTCGTGGGAGGCAAGGTCATTGCCGCCATGCAAAGAACAGCACCCGAGGGCGAGTTTCGCTCCAATCTGCATCGAGGAGGCTCTGCGCAACTGGTCAAACTGACTCCGGCCGAACGCGCAACAGCCGTTAAGGCCGCCACTATCATGGGACTTAATGTCTGTGGCGTGGATTTATTGCGTTCTAGCCGAGGTCCTTTGGTGATGGAAGTGAATTCTTCTCCCGGCCTAAAGGGTATTGAAGACGCGACTCACAAGGACGTAGCTGGGATGATTATCGACTTTATAGAAAAAAATGCGCAACCTAATAAAACCCGCACTCGTGGCAAAGGATAACCATTATTCCTATGACGAATAAAAATAAACCCGTCACCATTAATGGAATCACAATACAACCGGGTGAGCGGCGCGTGATTGAGCTGCCCATTGGCAAGCTCTATACCCATATTGATGTCAATATTCCGCTGCAAATTATTTGCGGGAAAACCAGCGGCCCAACGTTGTTTATCAGTGCCGCTATTCATGGCGATGAACTCAATGGCGTTGAAATTACGCGACGCTTGCTCACAACCAGCGCACTCAAGCGTTTACGCGGTACGCTGATTGTCATTCCTGTGGTGAATATATTTGGCATTATCCAACACTCTCGTTACCTGCCGGATAGACGAGACCTGAATCGATCTTTCCCAGGATCGAAACGAGGATCTCTAGCCGCAAGGCTGGCCCATATATTTTTACAAGAAGTGGTACAGCAATGTGACTATGGCATCGACCTTCATACCGGCGCGATACATCGCTCCAATTTGCCACAAATTCGCGCCAACTTAGATGATCCTGAGACCAAAGAGCTCGCTGACGCTTTTTCAGTCCCCGTGTTACTCAACGCAAACTTGCGCGATGGATCACTGCGTCAATCGGCGGCCGAGTATGGCGTGAAAGTGTTGCTTTATGAAGCGGGTGAAGCATTGCGTTTTGATGAGCTATCCATTCGCGCTGGCGTACGCGGTATTTTATCCGTTATGCGTAAGCTCGCTATGCTGGCACCAACAAAAAGTCAAAGTAAGCGCCATGAACCATTTGTTGCGCGCTCAAGCAGTTGGGAACGGGCACCGGAGAGCGGTCTATTGAGATCTGTTGCTGCACTTGGCTCAAGGGTGAACAAGGGCGATTTATTAGGCGTGATATCAGATCCCTCTAACCTGTTTGACCCAACGGAATATCCCGTCACTGCACAATATAGTGGCCTAGTGATCGGCAGGACAAACATTCCTCTGGTAAATGAAGGGGACGCCCTGTTTCATATTGCCCGTTTTGAGGATATTAAAGAGGCAGCTGCATCCGTTGAAGTCTTTCAAGCCACGGCAGAAAATTCCCCCAACCCTGTCTTCGATGACCATACACTTATTTAAGTCGTTTTAATTTTAAATACCCTATTCCAAGTACAAGGAGAATACCGGCATGTCGCTGTGGTTTGACACATTACCCCAGGATTTCTGGGTCTGGCTGGGTATTGTATTTTGCTTATCCCAATCTGCAATGTTCTCCGGTTTAAACTTGGCATTTTTCAGCCTGAATCGCCTGCAACTCGAAGTTAAAGCCAGTGACCACGATAAAGCCGCGGCAAAAGTGCTGAAGATGCGTCAGGACTCGAACTTTTTACTCACTACCATTTTGTGGGGCAATGTCGGTATTAATGTTTTATTAACCTTATTATCTGACTCCGTGTTGGCGGGAGTCAGTGCCTTTGCATTCTCAGCTGTTTTTATTACCGTTTTCGGCGAGATTACGCCACAGGCCTATTTTTCCCGTCATGCACTTAAAACCGCCTCCTTGTTAGCGCCAGCATTGCGCTTCTATCAATTTTTATTATTTCCTGTGGCAAAACCCTGCGCTTTAATACTGGATCTGTGGCTGGGCAAAGAGGGTATTATCTATATGCGTGAACGGGACCTGCGCCAGGTGATTAAGAAACACATCGAAGCTGAAGAGACAGAAGTTGATGCCATCGAGGGTATTGGTGCCCTCAACTTCCTGCAAATTGATGATATTCCTGTCGGCCAGGAGGGTGAAGAAGTTGACCCAGCCAGTATCATTGTCCTGCCGACCCGTTTAGACCTGCCTGCACTGCCAGACTTCGAGGCATCTGCAGATGATCCTTTTCTACAGCAAGTGCAAAGGTCCGGGCACAAATGGATTGTGCTCGTCAACGACCAACAACAACCGCTGTTGGTCTTGGATGCCGACGGGTTTTTGCGAGCCGCCTTATTTAATCAATCGACTGAGTTTTCAGCCTATGATTTTTGCCATCGTCCCAGCGTAATCACCGATCCACTAATGCCTTTAGGTGATGTCATTGGACACTTGAAAAGGAACCGAGACCTGCTGTGCGATGATGCGATTGAGCATGATATTGTTTTATTGTGGACAAGCAAACCCCGGGTTATCACCGGTTCGGATATTCTTGGCCGATTATTGAAAGGCATTAACGCCACCACTTAATTCTTGTTTATTTGAGGGATGTAATGATGACGCATGTACTCCATTCCGTAGAATTTCAAATGAGCGTGCTGCTATTTGTGGCACTCAGTGGTTATTTACTGGCATCGTTACTACGACAACCTGCGGTAGTGGGACAAATTCTCGCTGGTATATTAATTGGCCCCAGTGCCATAGGCTTGATCACCTATACCGACTTTGTCTCCAGTCTCGGTCATTTAGGCGCAGCTATTTTGCTGTTTACTATCGGCCTCGAATTTAACGTCAAAGATCTCCTACAACTACGCTATGCGGTCATTGGTTTCTTTGGCGTATTGGTACCCTGGGTTTGTGGCTTTGGTTTGGCATTGCTATTTGATTTCGAGCCTGGGCGAGCGTCACTGATTGGTGTCGCACTGTCCGCAACCAGTATCGCGATTACCGCTGACACATTACGAGAGCTGGGCAAACTGGACAGTACAGCCGCAAAAGCCATTATTGGCGCGGCGGTGATTGATGATGTATTGGCATTACTGGCACTGTCTATCAGTCTAAAGGCAAGCTCAGGCGACTTATCATTACCTGACATTGGATTTATGTTAGTAAAAGCCATCGTATTTTTAGTGATAGGTGTTTATTTAAGCCAACGTTATGTCCGTCATTGGGTCACCAAACTCGATGGCACCGTCTTCGCCCAACACTATACTGAGGCCGTATTTATTCTAGCCATGATGTTGGCTTTCGCTTATGCCATTGCCGCCGAAGTGATCGGCCTGTCTGCCATTGTCGGGGCCTTTGTTGCCGGTGTCAGCCTAGAGGGAGTGCATCTTAAACACAGCCGTAATTTTCATGAAGGTGCCGAGTACTTACGAATTGTCTTTGGCGCAATTTTCTTCGTCTCCCTCGGCATCTTGGTCGATCTCTCAGCTTTTACCTCAGGCATGCTAGTATTTTTACTTGCATTGACGGTGGTGGCCATTGCCAGCAAGTTGATCGGCTGTGGTTTACCCGCACGGCTAATGGGCATGAGCCGTATAGATTCCATAACAGTGGGAGTCGGCATGGCACCGCGTGGTGAAATCGCTATGGTGGTGGCTTTATTCGCACTCAATTCCGGTGCTATTGAGCAGCAGGCTTATATCGCCATAGTATTAATGAGTTTGCTAACCGCGGTGTTTGCGCCATTGGTCTTGCGCAACTGGGTATACCGCGATACTCCGGGCAAAAAAGACACGGCGACAACTGACAATCACTAGGTAAAATATCCAAAAACCATTTACCCATTTATCTGTTGATCACTGAAATATTGGTCTATAGCTTTGTACTATTGGCGGGGTTTGCCGTTATTGGGGTACTTTGGCTCTATATCTGCGATAAGTTGCAGACCAAGCAAGCCATACGTCATAGGTCGACTGCGATATGTCTTGGAACATTGGGTAATGTGTTTCTATCAATATTTTATAGTGGAAAATATGACTAGCCATACGGAAAACAAAGAATCTCTTGTTAACGAAAAAATGTCGATCTTACTAAAGCGAAACCTGACTGAATTAACCGGTAATAATGTACGGATAGGACTGATTTTATATCGCTTGCGTCGTCGCTCATTTGGCGGTTTATTCGTGCTCTTTGGCGCGCTAAGTTTAATACCCGGCATTTCGATATTGACGGGGATTGTCATGACTGTGCCTGCACTGCAAATGCTCCTTGGCTTTCGCTCCCCACTGTTTCCAAGAATAATCTCTGGGCGAGAAATCAGTATTGACCGACTGAAAGTTATTGGCGACCAAGCGATACCTTGGATTGAACGCATAGAACGACTCGTAAAACCAAGGTGGTTGCTATTCACATCCCCCCCGGCTGTCATGTCCCTTGGACTGGTTGTTGTTATACTCGCTGTCATAATCGCTATGCCGTTACCTTTTAGTAATATCCTACCGGCAATTTCACTGTTATTACTGGCTCTAGGTCTTTTGGAACGAGATGGCATTATGATAGTAGCCGGACTTTTTGTTGCTGTAATCGCACTGCTAATGGGTGGGCTAGTCGCATTACTGGCAATGGAAGTTTTTGAAAATATATTCAAAAGTACAGTGTAAATTCTAGGCCTCATTCATCGAACTAATTTTTAGTTCAGTAGAAATTCCGGACAAGCAAGTTTATCTAGCATATCTGCTTATTTATTAATCGCCCACATGTTGGTTAAAGCTGTTTTTTCAGTTTTTTCAATGCTCGATAAAAACGCATTTTTGTTGCACTTAGTTTCATCTCCATAACGACGGCTATTTCAGGCAGAGACAATTCACTGACAAACCGCAAACTAACAATTTTTTTCTCTTGCTCATTTAAACAACAGACCATTGTTTCAAAATTATCCAGCCATAAGGACTCAGGTGAGTCACCACTTTCAGTATTAAGCTGCTCCAAACTGCTCTCTTCCAGTCTCCTATAACGCTGCCGTCTCTGCTTAAGCTGTTGAAAACGAGTAAAACAAGTATTAGTCACTATTTTCACTAACCAGGTTTTGAACGTCGATCGAGCGTGGAACCGAGGCAAACCATTGAACACCTTAAGCAAAATCAGTTGAGTAGCATCTTCAGTTTCACTGGGGTCTTTTAATATATGCAGGCAGGTACGATAAATCAGTCGATAGTGACGTCGCACCAATATTTCATAGGCCCTCGTCACATATGGCAGTTCTTCAATAGCTTGGGCCACTAACACAGCATCGTCAGCGTCAGCGCCTTGTCTATTCCGGTTCACTGTGCGCCCCGTATCAATAGATTAATGCCGCCTCCTTGAGTGGCTACAGCAAGTAAACTGCTTGAATACAACTCAACGCGTTACGCTGACTTTGGTATCAATAAGAATCGTGTTGGCAACGGAAACAAGGGTTCCGTCGTCTTGTTCTATTTGAGCTTTGACCGTACCAACACTCACCAAGGTGCCGTCCACAATATCCTCCAACTTTATACGGTCTCCGGCACGATATAAATCGCGCGCGTAGACCCCCGCTAATATCTTAGATGACAGCTCTCGCGAACCAAAACCAAGTGACAGTGCAGCAGCAATGCCAATGGTTGCCATAAAAATAGCGATAACGTTATTTAACAAACCCGTATCAATCTCTAGCTGACCAACCGCAAGAGAGATAATCATGACAAACAAAATGCCATAGACGGCCGAAGACAGTGGCTTTGCGTACTCGACACCGATACCTTCAGCGCCACTGCGAATCAGATCACGAACAAAGTGGGCAACGAACAAGCCGATAATAAGAATTAATGCAGCGGCAATAACTTTTGGCAGATACAAGACAAACTCATCGATCGTTTCCGAGACCCTCGGTAAGCCCAATGTTTCGGTGGCTGTCACCAAAAAGGTCAGCATAATGATCCAAAATCCGAGTTTGCCCACAATATCAGCAGCGCTGAGAGTGATGTTGGCACGTGCCATGGTCGCAGCAACACCTACTTTTTCACTGAGCGTGTTAAATCCTGCCTTGTTCAGCCCTCGAGCCAAAATAAAACCTACCATTCGAGAGATGAAGTAACCAATAACCAACAGTAAAATAGCAGCGAGTAAATTAGGCACAAAACCAGCGAGCTTACCCCAAAGCGTCGTCATTATAGTAAGTACTGTTTCACTCCAAATATTCACTTTTTCCACGATCTGTACCTCCAGGGTAAGGTTGTCATTCAAGCAGTAGCCGTTGTTTTATCTGTATTCATTTTGACTAGGGGTATCAATGTTACTGGCGGTACGTCTTTTCTTTCTAGCCACCGAGGCGGCCATCATCGGCGCACACAGCATTAACAGGCAGGCAAAGAACGAAGAAATCCCTAATACTAATAAATCCCGTCCAGCCGTTTGTACATTGGCTTGCCGAACCGTTGCCGTAATCATTTTATCCACCGAGGGTAGCTCCGGCACTGCCTCCCCCTTTAGGAGCTGACGGCGTAATTGCTCTTCTTCATCGGTCATAGCAAATCCTCTCATTGCGATAATAGACTGGAGTGAAATTCAAAAAGTCACACGCAAAAAGTCGCAGGGCATATAGCCCTATCACTCCCATTTTCAGAACCACAGTGACACTTGCTAGTTGCATGTATTAACCTAATTTTTTGCGGGAGGTGAAATCAACTGGCCCTTATGATGAAAAGGGAACAGGGCAGTATTGCCCCTAACTTTGACCGTCCCGCTGATTTCATAGGACGGTGATGCCGGACTGGAGAGTGCTGCGAGAATGCCCGGTAGATGATTATCATAAGCCAACGCCACCGGGACTCTAACTGCACGTTCAGTGTCTGCCAGAAAGTGTTCCTCTTGCTGAATAACACCCTGCTTAACATCGATTTGATTTAACGACAGCCGATAACGAATCGCCTCGACAACAATACTGGTGTGATTGGGATTATGGACATCCAGATCAATAATAATATTAGCAACATTAAAATTCATTGACGCGAGCGCCACATTTTTCAGTGTCACCTCAGGCGACCTAAGTTCATCCGCTACTGCGGTTAGCGGCATTTGCAGTAGCAACAACAACATTACCGAAAATCCCCTTGTACACAGCCTGAGGGCACGCATAACGACCCTCATGACAACATACCGGACAATACCGTGGCGATACCCAAAAAAGACATAAAGCCTGCAACGTCCGTGACGGTTGTCAGAATAATCGAGGACGACTGAGCCGGGTCTTGCCCCAGCTTTTTTAAACAAATAGGAACCAATGCCCCCGCTATGCCAGCAATGGTCATGGAAATAATCATTGCCATCGCTAGTACCAGGGCAAGCCCTACACTGCGACTCCACAAATAAACGCCCGCACCACAGGTCAGCGCAATGGCCACACCATTAATAAAACCCGCCCCGGCCTCTTTCATCATCACTCTAAACCAGTGGCGGATAGTGATTTCTCGCAGGGTCAACCCCCGCATAGTGACAGCGAGCGCCTGGGCACCGGTATTACCTGACTGTCCCGCAGCAACTGGCATCAATACTGCCAACGCAGTAAATTGTGCAATGGTGTTCTCAAACAAGCCAACAACCGAAGCCGCCAAAAATCCCGTTAACAGGTTGATTTGCAACCAGGGCTGGCGCTTACGAACAGCAAAAAAGCTACTCGACAATGCCCTTTCGTCGGCGCTGGCACCCACCATAGTTTGTAAATCTGCGGCAATGTTTTCTTTTAATACTTCAATCGCGTCGGCACCGCGAATAATGCCCAATAAACGATGGTGTATATCGACAACAGGAAGAATATCAATGGCATTTTTTTGGAGCTTTTCGGCAACATCTTCTTTAGGGTCCAAAGCCGCCACAAATACGCTAATTGACGTGCTGAGCTCTGCCAGTGTTTGTGTTGATTGCGCCGCGACCATGTCCACCAAATCAACCTGCCCATGTAAACGCAAATTACTGTTCAGGGTATAAATTCGCCGCCGCATCGTGGCGGGATGCTGTGTTAACTGCGCCATGGCTTCTGCAACCGTAATTTCCATGCTAAAGGTAAGCACGCCAGTATCCATCATATGGCCAGCACAATTGGCGGGATAATCCAGTAATTCGCGCAGCTCATGGGCTTGGGCTTCACTCATTAAGGCTAGATAACGATCACGCGAGCTATCATCAAGGCGACTGATCAGGCTGGCACAGGGGCCAGCGTCCAGTGCGGTCAACAGCTCTAGGGCCACAGCATCCGGTGTCAGTGGTAATATTTGACTAGCTGCCGGTGGAGTGATGTTAACCCAGACACGCTGACGTAGCATTGGGGGCTGTGACGCCAGAATATGCGCCGCATCCTCTGGCATCAGGGACTCTAATTTACGTGCAGCATCGCGTGGAAAATCACGGAAAAACGCCTGCGTCAAAATTTCTGTTGATCTTGATACTGCAGTCTCTGTCGCTTCGAGTACCTTTGCTTCAGATGTGGTTGCTTCATTTGTCATTAGCGTTCCCTCAACATTGAGCTAGGCTCTGACTGCTTGTTGACCAAACCTAGCAGAGCCGTCAGTGTACCCAGATAGGCTTCACCCATACTGCCCAGAAAATCATCCTGAGGTATCACTCGGGATATTTCACCGAACTGCTCCAGACTACGACGCAAATCAACATGGCGTAACAAACCCACCAACTGTTTATTACGGTTAAGTACTGGCAAAATATCATGTTGCTGCCACCCGTCATGATGGGCTGCTGCCGCCAAGCTCGTTCTGCTTGATAAGGTAGAAGGTGCATCCTGACGCAGATGAGAAATCGATGACTCTCCTTTTGCGCGTAATAAATCCCTTAGGCAAACCAGCCCAACCAAATAACGGTCATTATCGACCACAGGTAGTGCATCACCCATAGTGGAACTGCTCGTACTAGTGAACCGTTGCAAGGCTTCAGTTACCGAACAGTTCGACGGCAACATAACAATATCGGCGCTCATCCAGGCACCCACGGAATCGTCAGAATAACTGAGTAATAAACGACATAATATCGTCGTTTTTTCTGGCAACACCTTGAGTAAATCGTCTCGTTTGGGTTTGGGCATGCCTCTCAAAATAGCAGCGGCCTGATTAGCACTAAACTCCGCAAGTAACCCAGCCGCTGTATCCAGAGACAAATATGCACATAGCCTTGCAGCATAGGGTGGCAACATATGGGCAACCAACTGACGACCTTGATGCAACGGCAAAGCTTCAATCAGCTCGGCCGTCGTTTCCTGCGTTTGTAACTCTAACTCACGCGCAGCAGCCTCAGGATGCTGCTGGACAAAGGTCAAGACTACATCCAATTCACGCGGATTCATCAGGTCCTCCTTTTTTTCTGAAGAAGTTACCTATCATTGAACTGCCACCCTCTGGGGTCTCGGCAATGATCTCACTAATTTGCTCATGAAATAGCTTTGCCGGGACTGCGGCCCTACCCTGCTGCGTATCCAATATCACCAGGGTGGGTGTAATTTCTAACAAATACCCTTCTATCCCACCAACCTTGATCAACTGACCCAATTGATAATGCTTACGTGCTGTCTGCACACCGATCACATTGGCAACAAAATGCTTAGCACCGAGCCCAAAAGCCAGTGCTGCGCCGCCAAGTAATACACCTGCAACAACAATCAGTGTGGTGGTAAGAAAAGCGACATTAATACCCAACTGCTCAACACCGATCACCATGGCCGTTAATACCACCGTCACCTGAGCAATACGCGCCAGAAGGTCAGCCTGAGCAATCCCCGTGGATTCAGCGGTGCTTGCCACTGCCGAGCGTGCGACGCCACTCAAAGCAAAACCGGCCAGAATAATCAGCAAACCTGTGAGCACACTGGGGAGATAGGTTAATAGTCCGTTAGTCACACCAGCAAAGATCTTCCAATCCAACATATTGGCGCTGGCCGCTATAAAAAACAGCAAGACGCTCCAGAATACAATATCTCCACCCAACCGCGCATAGGAACGGGTTGTCGATTGCTGCAACCCCCGTTTTTGAGCAGTACGTAATAACAGTACATCGAGCCCACGAATCAATTTACGCGCTAACAGGCGCAACAACCAAGCGATGACCCAACCCGCAAGAAGTAAAACCAACGCGCCTAGCAACTGCGGTAGATAATCAATCGCCTGACGGGTGAACTCCTGATAAGTTTCAACCAGTGTCCCCTGCCAATCGAAGGCCTGTTTAGTTTCTTCCATAGCAAACCTCTTTTACGTTTAGTGGTTCTTTTCTATTTAACCGTTTATGTTTGACTGCATTGCTGCCATCAAAGTCACATTGTTTGTGACGGAGACCAATGCAACCAGGTAAAGATACAGCACTTTCAGGCAGATCATTTATTCCGTGTGACTTTTTTTGGTTTACTATAGTCCATAAGAGCTAATTCCTTTACAGCTATAAGTTTGGCCCATCGACGATTGACCAATGATTTCATCACAGCACCTTGCAATAGAGACCATTAACATGCCCGATAGTAAGCCTTGGTGGGGGGATTTTTCATTTGCGGAGCAACAAAGACGTTATTGGTCCATAGGAGAACGGAAACTGGTCATTCAGCGTCTGCCTAGTGAGTGGAATACTTGGAATATTGACACTGAGACCGAAATCAAGGACCTGATTCTCTATGGGGAATCTTCTCATCACGAGCCGCTGGAGGAAGAACTGCTAGCTCGGCATTTGCAAACAGCCACGATGGAAAGTATTCGAGTAATGCCTGCATTAGCTGACCGCTCCGTCGTTGCCCGACCCAATGTCCCCTTGCGACTGTTGGGTGGTGAGAAAACGCGGATTTATGTCAGCACACCACTATGGTTTAAAGCGCTGACATTACCGGGAAAATTGTGTCTGCTTGATGTTCCTTTTTGGCGGCCATCAGACTCCTGGTTCGGGCCATCTACCCGAGAAGGAGAAATGTGTTATGCCAAATACACCGAGGCTCGCTTGCAATTGGAGCTACTCGAGCAACGCCCGCATCGAGCTGTTACACCCGTGTTTATACACAACAAACAAAAAGAAACACTATTGATTGAGCGCCTGAATGTACCGGTACCCCTACTGAGCCTTTATCAACACACCGACAAAGGCCTTTGGACCGAGGCTGTCAATGTTACCCGTGAGGAAGATGATGAAAGGGTGGAACTGGTGCTGGAAAAACAAGCACCACCTGAAGTACGCCGCGCCACTTTGGTCGCAGGACCTCGAATAGCCAGCGCAAGGCATACCCTGATTCGCAGCCTGGGCAGTTTGTTCTCCTAGCTTTATCTATTTCACCCCTTAAAGGATGACGACATACCATTAACTAAAGGAAAAATTTGTGGAAGATATCAAACACACCATTGAATTCCTGGAAACGACTCGTTTGCTGCCAATTGGACACGCATTACTGTTACTGGTATTTGGTTATCTGGCCGGACGTATCGCCAGTGCCACATTGGTAAAGTTTCTCCACAAACGAATGACAGAGCATGGACAACAATTTCTAAAAAGGTCGGTATTTTATGGCATTTTTGGTTTATTCACTCTTTCGGCACTCAAACAATTAGGCTTTGATGTCACCGTATTGCTTGGAGCTGCGGGCATTTTAACCGTCGCCATCGGTTTTGCCTCGCAAACCTCTGCCTCTAATTTAATTAGTGGCTTATTTCTGATGATTGAACGGCCTTTTTCCATCTCCGATATCATTCGTGTCGGCGAAACAACGGGAGAAGTCATTTCAATTGATCTTTTGTCCGTCAAGTTACGTACGTATGATAATTTATTTGTACGTATACCCAACGAAACGATGATTAAAACCGAAGTCACAACACTCACAAAATTCCCTATCCGTCGAGCTGATCTGAAAATTGGTGTCGCCTATAAAGAAGATATTGAACGAGTAAAAACCCTGTTATTAGATATCGCCAGTAAAAATCCGTTATGCCTTGAAGAACCGGCACCCTTATTTATTTTTAGCGGTTTTGGCAATTCTTCCATTGATATCCAATTTTCTGTGTGGGCACAACGAGAAAACTTTTTAAAGCTGAAGAACAGCATGTATGAAAACATTAAAACGGCATTTGACCGAGAAGGCATTGAAATCCCATTCCCACATGTCAGCCTCTACACAGGCTCGGCGACACAACCCATCCCTATCACTGTCGTGAGCGGGGATTCAACAATGACGGGGCCAACCAAGGAATCAACATGAATATTATAAAAAATAGTTTGCGAGCCAGTGTTTTTATACTGCTTTGTACACCCATAGCCTTATACGCCAACGACGAAATCAACACTGATTGGCTTGAAGCAAAAACTGGTAGTAGTGGCGCAACACTGGGCACCGAGGTGATCCAGGTCAAACAAGTTGACGATATCATGAGTATCGATGTTGATATCCCTACAGATAATTTGAAAAAATATGGCACTGTTGACGTCATTGATAAAAAATCCAACAAACCCGTCAAGCTGGAAAAACAGCCAGAAATACTGAACAACGATAATGGCGAGGCTTATGGCATTCGCCTTCAAATGAAAAGACTACCAGGATTCGAATTTCGCTTACGGTTGTACGACGGTAGCGATGAACCCAATCAATAGTTTTATCGACAGCTCCAATCTATTGGTGCGAAGGAAAAATGGGGGAGGATGAAAGAATGAGCAACAACACTCTACTGACATCAACACTAGGTGTTCTACATCCTCGCTCACTCAAACACTTAAGCGATACATTACTGCATTTAGTGGAAGGACGACTTTGGCTAAAAGTGCTGGTTGCCATGTTTGCGGGCATGCTCGTAGGTATGATGATAGGCCCTTCCGTTGGCTGGGTAGCTCCGGCTACCGGCACGTTGATTGGCAGTTGGTTAGCCTTTCCCGGTCAGTTATTTCTGGCCACAATTCAAATGATCGTCATCCCCCTGGTCTTCGCATCTATTATTCGCGGCCTTGCAGCCAGTGAAAGCCTTGAACAGTTACGTCGTCTAGGATTGGTCGTAGCCGGATATTTCATCGTCACAACGGCAATTGCCGCGATGATAGGTTTAGGTGTTGCAAATCTTATCAACCCGGGGGATTTTCTGAGACCCGACCTGTTAACGATGCAGGCTGCAGTTGATGGAAATACTGTTGGCACCATGCAAGCCCCGTCTCTAGCCAGCGTTCCCGACCACCTACTGCGCCTGCTACCCGGCAACCCTCTGGATTCAATGGTAAAAGGCGAAATGCTGCAAGTCGTGATCTTTGCCGTCATTGTTGGCATTGCACTGATATCAATGGCCGCCGAGCAATCAAAACCGATGCTGGACCTACTGGGTTCATTACAACAGGTTTGTATGACGGTAGTGCAGTGGGCCATGCGCTTAGCACCAATAGCTGTTTTTGGATTAATGGCAAGGCTTACCAGCCAGACCGGCATCGAAGCATTACTTGGCGTAGCCGTTTATGTAGCAACTGTATTAATAGGACTTGCGCTGCTGTTTGCCCTGTATCTGGCATTGGTAAGCCTGTTGACCCCTGAAACACCGATGGGCTTTATTAAAGCGGTGCGTGAAGTCGTACTGCTCGCCTTCTCTACCTCCAGCTCGGCCGCCGTAATGCCTCTATCCATTAAAACAGCTGAAGAAAAGTTACAAGTACGGCCGTCCATATCACAGTTTGTGATACCTCTCGGCGCTACCATCAATATGAATGGCACTGCGCTCTATCAGGCGGTTGCAGCTGTTTTTTTGGCACAAGTCTTTAATATTGACATCGGCTTTAGCGGTATGATGCTGGTCGTGGTTATGGCCGTTGGGGCATCCATTGGCTCGCCGGCAACACCGGGAGTTGGTATCGTTATTTTATCCATCACTCTCACCACTATTGGCGTCCCACCAGCAGGTATTGCCCTCATTATGGGTGTAGATCGTATTCTGGACATGAGTCGCACCGCGATTAATGTAACAGGCGATTTGGTTGCCGCTAAGTTGATGGACAAGTGGATAGGTGGCGAGCAAAGCCTAGAATCTGAACTGGCTCAACAAGAACAACACGAAACGATTCGCGACCAAACTGGCGAAGACGTCATTACCAAGTCCTCAACCTAAAAAGTCAGTGTATTTGCAGGCCCCGTCCCTTTAACCACTGAAAGGCCGGAGCCTAACGTAGCGTTGAAATCATCGACTTATTCCCAAGCTTGGCTATGTATTATAACCGGGTTGATTCTGACTATTTTAGCTCTAACCATATGAATTTTAAACATTTAACGGCTATCGGTTATCTCAAGTTAAGTTTCAAGTTCTGTGATATCATCCCTGTACACAAGTACATCATTATTCAGTGAAGTGATAACCTATATTCAGAACTAGCCACACTTATTCCAAGTATTGATTTTTCTAAGTTTGTTATTCAAAATAACTGGGTGAAATGGTTCAGTTCTGCACTGAGCTCCATCAAATTTATTTTAAAAAAACCAGATACTGAGCACAAAGATGAAGAAAGCTAAAATAAAAGACCAACCATACACAAACTTATTAATGCCTAGAGGATCTGCCGCAGGCAGAGAAGACCTCGAAAAACAACGAGCACGTATACGCAAGATAAATAGAGAGGCGGCCAAAAAGATTTATGTACCCTTCTCTACAGACATGGAACAACGCAAAGCAGCCTTGGAGCTGCGTGCAAAAGGAAAAAATATTGTACCTGGTCTCCCCGGCCAAGTACCAGATTTTGAAGATTTAGAATGCTCACTTCAATTAGTTGAAGTGGATGGCAAATATCAAGTCGTGCCCGTATAAAAACAAGAAAGAATCTTGTTCGGCTTTGATGCCATGCTCACAATCGATATCACCCAGATTACGTGATACAAAATTTCGAGCATGACAGAACTTGAGATCATTAAATACAGGAATAATATGACGCATTTCCTGGGTAAATTCTTACCTGAGCGAACATCTAGCTAACTGAACTTCTAACTAATTGAACTTATCATAAGGCCCGTGTTTAAGCGGGCTTTTTTTGCACGAAATACACGTTAAAAAAACAACAACTAAAAAACTGTTTTAATTTTTAATACGATATTAAATCATTAAAAGATGGATTCGTGCGAAGCTGCTCGACCAGAGAACATGGAAAGAACAAATATATGACTCATCTTTAATGCCCTCTTTTATAATACCAACCGATCCTATTTATATATTTTAAACGGCACAGCACAAAATAGCCCGGCTCATTACTGAGCTAGGCTTTAAATCACCGATTCACCTGCGGTTTATTAAACAATCTTTTCTGCGAAGGGCTCACCTGTCAGCTCAAGGGTTATTTCCTTTTTACAGGTAATAATGTCAACTTTATTTTCACCGGACCAATCCATACTCACTAGATCATCCATTAGCTCATCATCCAGAGCATCGTTCTGGTTGATCTCGTCATACGAAATAATATCGGGAAAAACGATACGTAATGATGGCTCTGAGTCTGAAGGGTTATTTAGACATTCGATGAACAGTAAACGTACATCAATATCGTAAACAAGGTTATAAATATACGGAGAACAATCTCCCAACAGTTTTGCGGTGAGGGTCATAAATTTTTCCTGTTATTTATTATTTCTACTATGTACTAACAATGAACGCCAAAATGGTGTTCTAACAGTAGAAACTGACTGTCCTACATTATTACAGTTCTACCTCGTGCTTCGCTACCAACATCGCAGCTATTGAATAGGGGAAAATAATTGAGATAGCTTTGCCAGAAATTTAAACAACAAACCACGCTGGGACAGCTCTTCGTTCAATAATGGGGAACAATGTTCAAAGTCGTCATTGAGCATTGACTCAACTTCCAAAGCAAATTGTCGCCCCCTGACCATCACCGTCACTTCAAAATTTAGATGAAATGAGCGGTTATCAAAATTAGCTGTGCCCACATAGGCTCTATCATTATCCACTAACACCACCTTCTGATGCATAAAGCCATTCTGGTACTGGTATGCCTTGATGTCAGTATTTCTGAGATCCAAGAGCACCGCATAGGAAGAAAGCTGGACAATACGGCTATCGGTTTTTCCCGGTAACATCAGACGCACATCAACACCCCTCAACGAGGCCAACTTTAGCGCCTTTAAAATGGCGTCATCAGGGACAAAATAAGGGCTGACAATCCAAAGGCGCTCTGTTGCACTATTAATGGCATGAAGAAACATCAACTGACAGGACTCTAATCTGTCGGCAGGGCCAGTGGGTACTACTAACACACGCTGATCACTACTTACTCCTTCTGGTCTCCAGTTTAAATCAGGCACACTTCCTGTCACCCAATACCAGTCCTCGAGAAATGAAAGTTGAGCGCCCTGCACAGAAGGGCCTTGCAACTCTATGTGGGTGTCACGCCAGGGGCTTAATCGTCGATCACCATTCAGGTACTCATCTCCGATATTGGCACCACCAATAAATGCTGTAAGGCCATCCACCACGACAATTTTTCGGTGATTGCGAAAATTAATTTGAAACCGGCGCCGCTTACCCCAACGCCAGGTTCTAAAAGACTCAATAACAACGCCTGCTTGCCGAAAAGTCTTTATATAACGACGGGACAAACTAAAGCTGCCAATCCCATCATAGAGAAAATAGATCCTCACTCCTTGGCGTGCTTTTTCAATTAATTTTGACTGAAGTTTTCGGCCTAGCCTATCGTCTCGGAGAATATAAAATTGCAGTAAAATATAATCATCCGCCCGCTCTATTTCCTCAAAAATATGGTTAAACGTTTGCTCCCCATTTATGAGCAGCCCTACCCTATTACCCCGGGTGTAAGGCATCAGAGCCAACTTCTCCAAAAGTTGAGCACCCTGAGAACTATCTTCTTCAGGACTGAAGTGCTCAGACTGTTCTGCCAACAAATTTTTAGCAATGCGCTGGATTTCCAGATCACCCTTTCTTCGCGCATCTATATAACCATAAAATTTTCGCTGCCCGAACAATAAGTAAACAGGAACAACCAAGGGAGGAAGAAAAACAAGGCCAAGGGCCCAAGCAATAGCACCTTGGGACGTTCGTGATTTAAAAATGGATTCTATGGCCAGCAGTACGGCCAAGACCTCCATAACGATATAGAAGGGAAACCAAAACTGGCTGAGAAATCGCCACCCCTGAGAAAGAACATCGATCATCAGGGACAACCATTCAAACATAATTTATTGCTCCGGCTTTTTTGAGGAGGATGTCCCTACTAGGCTCGCCTCTTCCAGAACAGGCGTTTGTCCATGCATGTTACCCAAACTGGCACCACACCATTTACAAAACACAGCATCCATATCATGTCCTGCTTTTACACAGTTGGAACAGGGATAGATGGACTTATCCCGCTTCATTTCATTCGCCAATTCTGCAGTAATAATGCCAGTAGGAATGGCAATAATGGAGTACCCGGTCAGCATGGCCAAAGTAGAGATCACTTGCCCCAGCACCGTATGTGGCGTGATATCGCCATACCCTACGGTAGTAATTGTCACAATGGTCCAGTAAATACTTTTAGGGATACTACTGAAACCATGACTCGGTCCTTCCACCACATACATCAAACAACCAAATAACGTACTCAATATCACCACGACAAGAAAAAACACGAGTATTTTTCGTCTGGACTGATAGAGAGCACGAACAAGCACATCCGCCTCAGACAAATATCGAACCAGCTTTAAAACCCGGAAAATTCGAAGTACACGGACTAATCGAACAATCAATAAATATTGAGCGCCGACAACAATTAACCCCAAATACGATGGCACAATCGAAATTAGGTCCACGATGCCATAAAAGCTAAATAAGTATTTACGTCTATTCGGCGAACAATAAATACGCAGAATATATTCCAGAGTAAACAACCCCGTAAACAACCATTCAATAAAAAGAAAACCAACGGCAAATCTAGCGCTTAGGGCATCCACCGTATCGAGTATGACAGCAAAAATACTGATCAAAATAGCGTAGATCAAAACCAGATCAAAACGCTGCCCCGCCGGTGTGTCGGTGCCAAAAATAATACGGAATAACTCTGATCGTAATTGTTGTTTCGTCATAACACGGGTTCTGTAATTCCTTGTGAGCTGCCCCATTATAGGCATAAGTTAGAAACTCCACATTAAGCTTATTTCATCAATGCTAACAAGAGCTTATACACGGACAGATAATTTTTCAGGTAACCCTGTCCATCTGACACACCGCACCAGAACATAGCTGTCTAAAATAATGAGGCTCTATATACTCTTCACTAATGAAAGAAAATTCTCCGAGACACAAAACAGACCAGCCTCAACTTCTCAGATCTCTGACTCTGGTTGAAATATGCTTTTATGGTATCGGCACTATTCTCGGTGCAGGTATCTATGTTTTGCTGGGAGAAGTGGTCAATGAAAGTGGCATGGCAACGCCCTCGGCATTCTTGCTTTCAGCATTAGTCGTCAGCTTCAGCGCCTACTCCTACGCACAAATGTCACGTCACTTTCCCTGTAGCGCTGGCGAAGCGGTCTATATTATGGAGGGTTTAAACTCCAGACACCTATCAGCGCTAGCAGGCTATGCTATATCCCTCGGAGGTATTGTCTCCGCCGCTACTATTGCCCGAGGATTCACTGGCTATTTTGCTTTTTTTTCGGAACTGCCCCCCTGGGCTATCATCATTTTACTGATAACAACACTAACGATACTGGCAGCATGGGGGGTAAAGCAGTCAGTCACTATAGCCGTCATCACCACGTTATTAGAAATTGCGGGGTTATTGTTGGTCTTGTTTGTAGGTGGCGACGAACTCCATGGCAGGGACATTCCCTGGCGAGAATTTTTACCTACTCCTGACCAAACTCTAGCCCCCGTTATCAGCGGAGCTTTCCTCGCATTTTTTGCCTTTATTGGCTTTGAGGATATGGTTAACATGGCAGAGGAGGTAAAAAATCCACGGCGAAACCTACCGCTGGGAATTGCCATTGCACTGATAACATCAACACTGCTCTACGTCGCAGTCTCCATTGTCGCTATTTTAACATTACCACTGTCCGAGCTTGCCAACTCCAATGCGCCACTGGCTTTAATCATTGAAAAGAACAGCGCTGTTCCTGTAGAGCTCATGGCAGCCATTAGTGTGGTTGCTATCATTAATGGTGCTCTGATCCAAATTATTATGGTTTCTAGGGTGCTCTACGGTATGGCAGAGAAAAACCTTGCACCACTGTCACTAAAATCCATTCATCCAAAGACCCACACACCGCTTAAAGCGACTGTACTCACTGGTTTTATTGTTGTGAGCTTTGCACTTTGGTTGCCCATTAGTACGCTCGCGAAAACGACCAGCTCACTGATTCTTATTGTCTTCACGCTAGTGAACCTATCATTATTCGTTTTAAACTATCGTGAAAAAAAAGCTGGCATCTCTGGTCTATTTATTCCTGCTATAGGCGCCTGTTTGTGTGCTAGTTTTCTCGCTTTTCAGCTATGGAATTAAACATGCATCTTCCCTCAAAAATGCGTTGTATCGAAATTACAGAACCCGGCACTCACGAGGTTTTAAAGATTGGGCATCGTCCGATACCAAAACCCGGGGCGCAGGAAGTGCTCATCAAAGTAGCTGCCGCGGGTGTTAACCGGCCCGATGTCTTTCAACGTCAAGGCCACTATCCACCACCGGATGGAGCCTCTGATATTCCTGGATTGGAAGTGGCCGGCAAGATTGTCTCTATAGGCGTTAATACCAATGGCCACTGGCAAATAGGACAATCCGTTTGTGCGTTATTAACCGGTGGCGGCTATGCTGAATATGCCCTCGCCCACCAAGCTCTTTGCTTACCCATTCCAGAATCATTAAGTCTGATTCAGGCTGCAGCACTACCAGAAACCTTTTTTACCGTTTGGCATAATCTGTTTGATCGGGCGGCTCTGAAACCTGATGAAACACTGCTGATACACGGTGGTTGCAGTGGTATTGGCTCCACGGCTATTCAGCTGGCGAGCACGCTGGGGCATCGAGTATTTGCCACTGCTGGCAGCGATCAAAAATGTCAGACCTGTCTTAAGTTAGGTGCAGAGATCGCCATCAATTATCACTCACAGGATTTTGTCACTGCTATCAAGGAACATACCAATGGTCATGGCGTCGATGTTATTCTGGACATGGTGGGCGGAGACTATGTACAAAAAAATATTAGCGCCGCCGCCTTTCGAGGCAGAATAGTTTCTATCGCTTTTTTGAGGGGCTCGAGGGTCGAAATAGATTTAATGCCGATGATGCTCAAGCAACTGGTGATGACAGGTTCAACACTTCGTTCTCGCCCAATTGAAGAAAAAGCCCAGATAGCTAAGTCCCTACTGGATAACATCTGGCCGCTATTGGAAAATAAGGCCATAGCCCCATTAATAAACACCACGTTTTCACTAGACAATGCTTCACGTGCCCACCAGCTAATGGAAAGCAATCAACATATGGGGAAAATTGTCTTAACGATTGATAACGTAACGACGATAAATAGAATGGAGAATAAAACAGTCTAGCATTCCTGTTCAGATTTATAGCGCCTGAGGTATAGCACCAGCGTCACCTCTAACTATCCGACCAATCAATTTTTGTCAGCCACTGATTAACGAGTTATCGATCATGAAGAAAGAAACCAGACTGGTTTATTCCACAGAAACTGGCCGAATCAAACCCAACGACAAACCAGAACAACGACCCAGTGGCGACGGTATTATTAGAATTCGTCGTGAAGTCAGTGGCCGAAAAGGAAAAGGGGTTACCACTATTTCAGGCCTAGATTTAGCGGATACCGAACTGAAAATATTGGCAAAAACCCTTAAACAACTATGTGGCACAGGCGGCTCGGTAAAAAATGGCATTATCGAGATTCAGGGGGACCACAGGGAAAAACTACGCACAGAGCTAGAACAACAAGGCCACACTGTCAAACTGGCAGGAGGATAACTCATGTTTCAGTCCTCCCTCTCGATTCAGAGTAAACCCTATGGCAGCTGGCCATCCCCCATTACCCCAGAACTGCTAGCCTCATCCTCACCGGCTTATGCATACCCTTGCTGTGATAGTGAAAACCTTTATTGGCTAGAGTCACGCCCCTGGGAAAATGGTCGCTCCGTCGTTGTACAAAGAAATAGTAACGGTCATGTCCGTGACGTTTTACCTGCACCATTAAGTGCACGCAGCAAAGTGCACGAATATGGTGGAACACCCTATATCGTCATCAACCAAGTACTGTATTTCTGCCTTTATGACGACCAAAGAATCTATCAGTTAGATCTAGAAAACTCAGACCTAGAAAATAATAAAGCACTGCCAACACCCATTACCCCAGCAAACGACCATCGGTATGCAGACTTTTGCTATGACAAATACCGCCACCGGTTGATATGTGTGGCAGAAAGCCACAACAACACACCTGAACCAGAAAACAGTATTGTGGCAATACCTTTAGACGGCTCCATGTCAGTTATTCCACTTTGTCGTGGTGATGATTTCTATGCCTACCCACGATTGGATAACACTGGAGATCAGCTGTGCTGGATCAGCTGGAATCATCCAAATATGCCTTGGGATAACACCGTACTCTGGTTGGCAAATCTGGATAAAAAGGGCGACACAGTCGAATCAGTGGCCGTTGCAGGAAATGGTCAAGAAGCTATATTTCAACCCCAATGGTCACCCGACAACCAACTGTATTTTGTCTCCGACAGAGATAATTGGTGGAACATCTATCGATGGCAACCAGAATCTGGCGTTGAGTCCATCCACCCAATGGCTGCAGAGTTTGCCACCCCACTGTGGGTTCTCGGTATGTCCACCTATGGCTTTTGCCAAGATGGCACTCTCACTTGCTGTTACAGTCAAAACGGTACCTGGCAATTAGCCCTACAAACACACAACACCCCCTTACATGCCATCGAAACAAGCTATACCCAGATCTCTGATATCTATTGCCAGGGTGACCAAGTATGGTTCGTGGGTGCCGCACCCAATATCAGTGCAGAACTGGCTGAATTCAACATCATCAGCGGACAGCTATCTACGATCGCTCAAGGCAAACCCCTCCCTTTTGACAAACACTTTCTGTCCACACCAGTACCTATTCGCTTTCAGACCACCAGTAACGATACAGAACTCCACGCTACAGAAACCACCGCACACGCTTTCCACTATCAACCCAGCAGCCTCAACTGCCAGGGTGAAGAGAAGAGCCTCCCACCACTGATTGTGATGTGTCACGGAGGACCAACGGGCGCAACCACGACCGCACTCAATTTGAAAATCCAGTATTGGACCAGTCGTGGTTTTTCCGTATTAGATGTTAATTACAGAGGAAGTACCGGCTACGGTCGAAACTACCGAAAACAACTTCATGGCCAGTGGGGAATAGCCGATGTAGCCGATGTTGTAGCCGGTGCTCATTACCTGATCAAAAACCAATCTGTAGACCCGCACAAAATAGCCATTCGAGGGAGTAGTGCTGGAGGTTACACCGTTTTGGCCGCTCTCTGCTTTCATGATCTCTTTAAGGCCGGCGCCTGCCTCTATGGTATTGGCAACCTTGAAACCTTAGCCGAAGACACCCATAAATTTGAATCCCGGTATTTGGATACACTCATCGGGCCCTACCCTGAAAAGCGTGCAATTTATCAAGAAAGGTCTCCGATCCACCATATCGACCAATTACATTGTCCGGTTATTTTCTTTCAGGGGCTAGATGACAAAGTGGTACCACCCGAACAGGCTATCGCTATGACCCAAGCTATCCGAAAAAGACAGCTGCCCGTTGCCTATATGCCCTTTGCCGGCGAGGGCCACGGCTTTCGCAAAGCCGAAACGATCAAACAGTCACTGGAAGCTGAATTGTATTTTTACAGTAAAATTTTTGACTTTATTCCCTCGGAAAATCTGCCTAAAGTTCATATTGACAACCTGGCCGAATAGCCTGAAAACAATGTACCTGGAGCTTAATAATTAAATGGGTAGATACCGGCCCCCAACACCTAAAAGCGCCCCTTATATCACACCAGAGGGCGCCAAAGCGTTAGAAAAAGAGCTAAAAAATCTCTGGAAAGTAGAGAGGCCAACTATAACTGCCACCGTTCATGAGGCGGCGAAAAATGGCGACCGATCAGAAAATGGTGATTATATTTACGGTAAAAAAAGATTGCGGGAGATTGACCGACGAGTCCGCTATCTTAGCAAACGTTTAGACGAAGTCACCATTGTCGACCGTGTTCCAGATGATACAAACAAAGTATATTTTGGTGCCTCAGTAACACTTGAAGACACTCATGGCAAAGAACACAACTTTCGTATTGTCGGTGCCGATGAAATTGACTCCAAGGAACAGAAGATCAGTGTTGACTCGCCCCTAGCACGACAGCTAATTGGCAGACATCTAGATGATGAAGTTACCGTCTCCATAGAAAATAGTAACGATACAATCAAACACCGTTGGATTATTGTAAAAATAAGCTATTAAAAATAACCCCAAATATGAGCCACCATAACTAACCATAAAAATAAATAAAAATACGAACTATTTAAAAAAATTTAATTACTATATTTTAAATATCCTTCATATTTTCCATGCCAGACAAAGCTCTTCTTACAGGGTATTGCTCAAGATAAATACCATGGTCACCATCTTTCAATACCTTACGAATCAACCAGTCTTTATCTAAATTTTCGCCCCCGACATTCAGTAAATCCACAATTTGTTCTGGCTGAGGACGTTTTTCCTGATCAAGCACCAGTTTAATTTTTGGTAAATGACGTTTTTTCTCTTCTGAAGACAAAACAATACCTACCGCACCATTCATCAATTCCACAATAGTCCCAGGGGGGTATGGCCCCATTAATTGGATAAACTCCAAAGCATACTCTTCATCGAAATGAACTCCACGCTCACCATAAATAATTTTCAAAGCCTCAAGGGTTGATCGCGCTTTAGCGTAACAACGGTCACTTGTCATCGCATCGAAAGCGTCAACAATGCTAATAATGCGAGAATATTCAGACAGCTCTCGGGCAAATAACCCTCTGGGGTAGCCGTTACCATCCATTTTTTCATGATGATTAAACGCCACGTCTACCGCATAACTTAAGCTCCCCTGCGATTTCATCAACAGGCTTCTGCCGATTTCAGGGTGTTGCCTCATGATGGCAAACTCTTCCTCTGTCAGCCGCGAAGGCTTATTAAGCACTTCATCGGGAATTTGCATCTTGCCAACATCATGTAACATCCCCCCTGTTCCTAATCGAACCAGGTCTGTTTTATCCATCCGCAAATGACGACCAAACGCAATGGCTAAAACACAGACATTGAGACTATGCTCCATGGTGTAGTAATCCACATGCTTAATTTTTGCCATCCACATAAGTGCACTGGGGTTACGCAAAATACTGTCTACGCAGTCGGTAACCGCCTCTTTAGCAGAATCTGTTCCAGCGCATTACCCAAACGAGCTTGCTCTAATAGACCGGAAACTGTGTTGTGTGCTGCGCGATAAACCCGGTTAGCTACCGGGTGCTCCTCTTCAGCATGCTTTTGAATGGTATGTACTGGCTGATTAAGCCTGACCGCAGAAGTTTCAGCCGGTTTTTTATCCGTAGACCTGTATGCCCGGGTATTTAAACCATTGTCATCGCCAGTAAGCTTACGTTTCTGGACTTTAAAACCAGTATTAAATGGATTTTTTTTACTTCCCCAGTCTTTGCCACCTTCATCGATATAAACAAATTTACAATATTCTCGAAGTTTACGGATTTCAGCTGAGGTTTTAATGGAGAACCCCTGCAAAAGAAAAGGCGTTTCCAACCAGGGACGATCTAGTTCTGCAACAAACATCCCCAGCTTAAGTGCAGAAACCGGCACACGTTTGTAATGAGACTTGTCGACAAACATATTCACATGAAAGCCCCTACGTCACGGAGTAACTACCAACACCCAATATTGCAGACTTAATGAGTCTATATTAGTAAAGCTATCATCAGCAAAACTGGCGAAGCTGATTTTTTATCTGTTACTGCAAAAAAGGTACTACCTCTTTTTCAAACCAGAGGCAAGTTATCCTCTGGCAAGTAACCTCGCCAGTGTTTCACCCGTTCCGTGAGCGTTTTGTATCTGTTGTCAGATAGTATGATTATGCATCTTGCCCTATCAACAAGATGAGCGCCACCTTCGGTAATTGCTCTAGAGTCTGTCAATGCCACTTTGGTGCATATTGCGCCCCATCCAGAGTCGTAATCGATCACAGATGGGATCATTCCAAGGGATATCAGAAGGGAGCACCACAAAACTACCCACCATTATTCCGATTTATCCATGACCCAATAGCTATGAAGTAAAAACCCGCCAAGCCCCCCTAAAACCAACCACAATGACCAACCCCGCTCTGGAAGTGTTAATAACACCCAAGCCACTCCAATCATGACCAACAAAGAAACTTTGGGTAACTGAACTTTGGCATTCATGGAATTGCCCGTATCGTAGGGCCAAAGAACCTGACATAAAGGTGCCAATGCCACCAAAAGCACCCCCAACCAGACGAGGTGGAATACAGTGACGATGTTGTACAAGGCTGTAACAAGAGCAATCAACAACCAAGTATAGAAAACCACAGAAAATATTTTTTTCATTGATTGAACATCTCTTTCTTCTATAGCCTAAGTACGTTTCACGCTAGCTGCTTATGTTAATCGAGACCATATCATAAAGAAATCCGGAAACCTTACGACCAACCACTCATCCAAGGGCAAGGGATAAGGAAGAAATAGAGACAAAGGAAACTGCTACTTACCCCCACAACTGGTACAGTTGAGGACAAAGTACAGGGCAAACTAAACCTCAAGCGATAGGTTTTCAGTTAACCTGTAAATTCACTTAATGTCTCTTTAGTAGGTTATCTTGAGTAAACTCAAATTCAACAACAGCTTCGCACAATTAGGCGATTCGTTTTTCACCCGTCTTTTACCCGCTGGGTTACCCAATCCAACCCTCGTCAGCGTTAATCCTGCTGCGATGAAGTTGCTCGGCCTTACATCGCCTGAATCTTCGGAAACCTCCATACCTACATGGTTTTTACCGTGGTGTAGCGGCAACAACCTTCTCGAAGGAAGTGACCCACTGGCCATGATTTACAGCGGTCACCAATTTGGCGGCTATTCACCACAACTGGGAGATGGCAGGGGGTTATTACTTGGCGAAGTAGAAGGCCCTCAGGGCAAATGGGATGTACATCTTAAGGGCGCAGGAAAGACCCCCTATTCCCGTTTTGGTGATGGCCGAGCTGTTTTACGCTCAACTATTCGAGAGTACTTGTGTAGCGAAGCCATGCATGGATTAGGTATAGCCTCCAGTCGAGCACTAAGTATTACTTCTGGCGAAGAACCTGTTTATCGTGAGACGGCAGAACCTGCCGCCATGTTAGTTCGTCTGGCACGAAGCCATGTACGATTTGGCTCCTTTGAATATTTTCATCACACGAACAAACCAGAATATGTCAAACAACTGGCCGATTATGTGATTAAGCAACACGTACCAGACTTATCAAAAAACGATGACAGATACCTCGAAATGTTCCGACATTCGGTACACAGTACCGCCAAACTCATTGCTCAGTGGCAGGCCGTAGGTTTTGCCCATGGGGTCATGAATACCGACAACATGTCGATTATTGGTGAAACCATGGACTACGGTCCTTTTGGTTTTTTAGATGCCTATGACCCTGAATTTATTTGCAATCATTCCGACACGAGCGGCCGCTACAGCTTTAAGCGCCAACCGATGATTGGTCTATGGAACTGCAATGCCTTGGCCAATGCACTATCCAGCCTATTATCAGTGGAGCAACTGACAATGGTCTTAAAGGAGTATGAGCCCCTCTTTTTTACCACACTACTCGAGCTGTATCAGAAAAAACTGGGGCTATTTCATCCACTGCCCGATGACCAAGCCCTTGTCGATGAATTGCTAAACACCTTGGCTGACAATCAGGTGGACTACACGATCTTCTTTCGGAATCTTTGCTATTTCGATGAAGATCAAAGTAACACCGCCCTTAGGAGTCTCTTTCTCAATCGCGAGGTATTTGATCATTGGGCTGAAAAATATCGGCACCGATTGATTCTGGACGATCAAAATAGCATTCTTAAAAATAATGTTGATCGCCAAGCCATCATGCTAAAAACCAACCCCAAATATATATTCCGTAATTACATGGCAGAAATCGTCATTCGCAAAGCTGAGGACGAAAAAGATTACAGCGAAATAGCCCGTATGCTCACTTTATTGCAATCACCTTTTGATGAACATCCAGAATGTGAAGAATACGCCAAACACCCACCAGCATGGAGTCAAAAACTTAGTGTCAGCTGTTCTTCTTAAAACAAGCTCACTCTCTATAGGTAACATTATTGGGCTTCATGCTTAATGGCACCAAAACTGGCAGAAAATCTACCTCCCCCTCTATTCGGGAAAATTTTTAGCAAAAGCTAACGGCTTTTCTAAGGGAGGGAGAGACAGACAGTATCAACAGATGCAGATAGGTCCAAAACTACCCTTGCCCTAAGTTCTCAATGTAAAGGTAGTCGTAACCCAGCCAAATAAAGATAGAGCACAAAAACAAGGTAATGAGCATTGCCGGAGTGCCTTTTCTAAACCACAGAGCAGGAGTGATAGCGAGTTCAGGATTACCCGTTTGTTTGGCCAAACGTTCTGAAATAGTGACGATATAAACATTCGCGGTTGAACCAATATGTGAACCATTACCTCCCATACCCACACCCATTGCCAAGGCCCACCACATAACGCTGACATTAACGCCCTGAAGTTGCAAACCAGCCAGTACCGGAATCATTGCGGCAGTAAAAGGTATGTTATCTATCAGCGCAGAAAGAATGGCGGCAACCCACAGTAACAACAATGCGGCTCCCAATGGATGCTCAATAATCAGTGGTTTAAATTGTTCGCCAATAATTTCTAATAAACCACTTTGTTCCACGCCGCCAATCAAAATAAACAACGAAATAAAAAACATGAGTAACGGGGTTTCCAAGTGACTGGTCACACTATCCAAATCTACCTTTCGTGAGAGAAAGACCAAAATAGTCAATGCCGTTGCAGCCACCATCCAAGGCTCCCAGCCCAACTTTTGATGGAAGACAAACAATACAACCATCAAACCCATCACTACCAAGGATTTTTGCCACAGACGTTTATTTTTGTAACGTGCCACTGACTCAAATTTAAGTGTGTGGTGATTAGATAATTCTTTTGGAAACAAATATTTCATTACAAACAATATGGCTAACCAAGCAAGAAATACAGGCGGACCCATATGAATAAAAAAAGTATTGAAATCAATCCCTGCGGCAGAGCCAATCATCAAATTGGGTGGATCCCCAACAAGTGTTGCCACTCCGCCAGTATCCGATAACAATGCGGCAGCTAACAAATAAGGTATCGGCGAAATTTTCATAGCTTGGCAAATAAGGATGATCAACGGTCCAAAAATAATTACCGTGGTCACGTTATCCAATAATAGAGAAATGACGGTGACTGCCGTGCCCATAAAGACAAGCAGTCGGGTGGGCGACCCACCACTTTTCTTGGCCAAGTATTCAGCCATGTGCTCAAAGCCACCCGTACTAATCATAATGGACACGACTATCATCATGATCGCCAGTAGAAAGACCACATTCCAGTCGATGGCCTGTAACGCTTGCTCAGGAGAATAGAAACCGTAGATCTGCCCAGCAATAATAACTGCCCCAGCACCAGCCATGGCAAATTTAGCACGGTTATAACCGTGCAGGTGTTCAGTAAAAATGCCAAGAAAAGTCAGGATCAAGATAGCGCCTGAAACTATCATGGGGGTTGTTAATTCAATCATTAAAATATCTCTAAATTTAAATGTGTGGAAAGGGGTTGAGATGGCATCAGGCAGAACCTCCACCTGATGCCAACATTCTCAGTGGTTCAACACCCTAAAAACCTCAGCAAAGGTCAAGGGTTTGATAACGGATATGGGCGCGTGCAATCTACGAGCAATATCACTGATAGAAATCAGCCCACGGATATGATGTTTTTCATCGTCGACGACAATGCAGTGCTGCTCTCCATGCTGCTTTAGCACCTCAACAACATCAGCAATACTGGCATTTTCTAGTGCCTTCAACTGCAATATCTTGATCTCAGCTCGAGCCAGCATCAACTCGCCAACTAAAATATCAGCTCTACCATTACCCTTCGATATAAGAGGAATAAGATGCTGGTCACTCAACTGAGAAAGATTGATTGTTCCAACTAATTCTCTACTGCTGTCTACCACCAAAGCCAACTGAACGTGGAATTTACGCATGAGAGACTCAGCCTCTACCGCAGGCATCGAGCTTTCAATCACAGAAGGTGGGTATTTTTTAAAATCAGTAAAAATAGTTAATGCCGGAGAATCTATATCAATATCATTAAATTCTTCAGGGCAGACTAAATGATCAACAGCATCTGTGGTCATCAATTTCAAAGTATTCACGGTTTTCACCTCACACTGAATATTTGAACAACCCTCACACACACTAGACGTCAGAGGGTCAATCAAATCAATAAACATATCCAACGATTAACGCAGGAAGAGGGTTTACAGAAGTTAGTATCCGTTTAAGCTGGAGGTGCTCGAATGGTGTAAAAAAGAGGAAAGCCATTGGTTTTATCGCCAGCGGCAGAGGTGGGGAGAGAAGAAGAGTTGGGGCCAACTAAAGCAAGTTCACCCGAGAATAGCAGATCAAATACGTCATAATCATCATCAACATCAAACGCTTTAAGTTGGCATAGCTCAGTGTCGACAACATCACTTAAAAATGGATCAGATAGGTGTGTGGCACTTGACAGTGAAATGACAGCGACAAACAGGCAAAGTATCAGTGAACGATTCAACAACAGTATCTCAAAATAAAAGCCATGCGTTTAAGCAAAATCGATGATAAATCAGTAAAAAAACAAACCTAGCACCAACACTGTGAATTGTAGACCTGATGTGGCTTAAAGCAACAAGATAACGTCGTTAGTTCTCAATTTTTTTACTACAAGCGTTTCAGTTTTTTCTTGCCAAGGTGAGACCATCGGCAATCGGTACCATGCTGATAGTCACCCTATTATCGGACAACAACTGCTGATTAAATGCCCGAATAGCACAGGTATCCACATCCTGATTATCTGAATCTATAACCGCACCATTCCAAAGCACATTATCCACGGCGATCAATCCACCTGGCCGTAACAGCTCAAAACATAGCTCAAAATATCTGGCATAGTTTTCTTTATCTGCATCGATAAAAGCAAAATCGAAGGTTGAGCTTTTGCCTCCTTCGATCAAGCTACTCAAGGTTTCTGTGGCGGGAGCCAAACGCAAACAAATTTTCTCCGAGATACCAGCCTGCATCCAATAACGTCGAGCAACGGAGGTATATTCTTCACTGATATCACAGGCAATAATCTGTCCGCTATCTGGTAGAGCCATTGCAACAGCTAAAGCACTGTAACCCGTGTAGACACCAACTTCGATGGTGTTTTTGGCCCCCATCAGTTGTACTAACAACGCCATAAACTGCCCTTGTTCAGGAGATATCTGCATGTTTGCCGAAGGTAGACTAGCCGTTTCCTCTCGAAGCGTTTTTAAGATCTCTGGCTCACGAAGTGACACATCAAGTAAATATTGATGGAGCTGTTCCGTCAGATTAAGTGTTTTATTCGACATATCAGTACCTACCCTCGTCTAGCCACACGCTTAGTCACATCTACTGCCCGCGCTCTCCAGCGCCCAACATGACACCAATCCAACGGGTATCTTCATCATTTTCTAGGGCAATTTTAACCATAATGGTCAATGGTATTGAAAGTAACATGCCCACAGGTCCTAAAATCCACCCCCAGAAAACCAATGATAAGAACACCACCAGTGGTGACAAATTTAATCCCTTGCCCATCAAGCGGGGCTCCAATAGATTGCCAACAACAACATTAACAACCAAATAACCCAGGCCTACAAATCCAGCGGATAATGGGCCTAATTGAATAAGCGCTAACAAAATTGCAGGTACAGCTGCAATAATAGAACCAACCGTTGGAATAAAATTAAGTAGAAACGCGATCAACCCCCACATCACAGGGTAATCCACACCGAGTATCCACAACCAAATAATGACCAACACGCCTGTCAACAGGCTTAGAAGCGACTTAATACCTAGGTAGCTATGCACGCTATCCGCAAAACGAGTTAAACCATTATTGGGCGTTCCGGCATGGTTTCTAGCTGATTGTAATTTTTCACTGAAACCCACTTCTTCGGCCAGAATAAAAACGACCGTTAACAAAATCATAAACGCATTGGTCATCACATTACCAAAGGATGACAGAGTATTACCCGCCAGCTGCATGACCGCACTGGGGTTAAAGCTCTGCTTCATTTGCTCCATATCAAAGGTCATGCCTCGATGGCTCAACCAATCTAACAAACCACTACTCATCTCCTGCAGGCGTACCTGATATTCCGGAAGATTTTGGACAAAATCATTAATGGAAGAACCCACTAAAATACCAATCAGCCAGCCCACCAGAATCACCAAACTAATGATCAGGCAAATAGCCAGTCCATTCGGAACCTTCTGTTTTTTAAGCCAAGACAATAGTGGAGAAAATATGAGGGCAATAAAGACTGATAACAAAAAAGGTACTAACAGCGTTTCCGCTGTTTTAATACCTGCGACCACCACCACAAATGCTGCGGCTACGAGGAGCCCTCTTGCCATGGGTGAATATTCCCTACTCATACATCTGCCCCTGTTAACTCAGCTAGTATTTTCTTCACGTCTTCTATTCCCTTGTCCGTCAGCAAATAACCCGTGCCACCAATGTACTCAAACTCACTAATGCCCTGACAACGCAAGCGAATACTCTCAAGCTGTTCATTATGTCTGATAGGTACTCCCAAAAACACTTCCCAGTCATTCTCGGTAGCCTTCCCCTCCACCACCAGCGTCAGTAACACAATAATATTTTTTGTTTCCAGCCGATAAACTGGCGTTCCAATTCGAACAAAACAAATCACTACAATTAACACAATCAGAAACGTAAAAAAAAGTGTTAATAAGAAGTTCATAATGCCACCAAGGGATTCACCACTACTGACAATTAAACACCGAAAGCTTCTTGTTTAACTGTTTAATCAAGACGCTGTAAGCATCCGATTCAGCTGCGCTCATGACTTTATTTCCATCTCTCACAGCCTCATGTGACTCTAAATCCCGGGCGATTGTTTTTACCTCGCGCAAATGTTCCCGAAGCTCTTCGATACACTGATTAATAGCGACAGCTTCGAGCTTAAACATATCTTTTTTTCGAAGCCGAATACTGACTGTCAAATCACCCCCTGCCAGTTTTTCCATCTGCTGAACAATCACATAAACCGGCCCAGCAATTTTGTGGCTAGCCTTCAAGCTGCCCCACCACACGCCACCCATCAATATAATCTCAAGGCCTGCTATTAACAGGGTATGTTGTGTACTGAGGAGAAACCCCTGAGAACCCGGCAAAACCGCACTAATAATAAGGAATAGGTTAACCAGTAGTACCGAAGATGTAGCGGCCAATAAGGCATATTGATATTGAAACTGACTATTGATAACAATTCTATTTCGTCGATTGTCCATTTTCTGCCCCTCTTTTTTCACTAATTATTATTGTGCGGCATGAATCTACTGTTGTCGTGTCCATTACAACGAAAAATGGCTTAACTTTGAGTTTCACCCATCATAACTTCTTTGTAGCACCGCTCAGACTATTACAACCTCTGCGCACAGACAATGCCGTTCATGATGAATCCTTTCCACCATAAAGAGGAAGTACCAAATGTGTCAGGTAGGGTGGCGGAAAGAGATGACCTCAAATTATCTTTCAAAACTGGCTTTACATCAGTATAACTATGATCAAATATTGATGATAACGGGCTTTCCTTACAGACGGTCTGTCGTCAGGAACAGCCCTTTAATCAGGTCATTAAAGCTCACGGGTAGATCTAAATTTAAGATCAGGGTAACGTTCTTCTGTCAGTGATAAATTTACCCGAGTGGAAGCCAGATAAGTTAAGTGTCCGCCTCCATCCAATGCAACACCATCGGGAACCTTGCGTTTCAATTCTTCAATTTTTCTACTATCTTCAGATTCAACCCAACGTGCTGTATAAACATTCACTGGCTCATAAATAGCCTCAACACCGTATTCATCCTTCAGACGATATGTGACCACATCAAACTGCAGTTGCCCCACGGCCCCCACAATAATGTCGTTGTTATTTAATGGGAAAAACACCTGAGTGCTGCCCTCTTCTGAAAGCTGCTGGATGCCTTTTTGTAACTGCTTCATTTTGAGTGGATCGAGCAATCGAATACGTCGAAACATTTCAGGAGCAAAGTGCGGAATACCGGTATATTTTAAAACTTCCCCCTCGGTAAACGTATCACCAATTTGAATCGTTCCGTGATTATGTAAACCAATAATATCTCCAGCCAGCGCCTCTTCCACCGCCACCCGTTCGCCCGCCTTAAAACCCACAGCATCTGCAATGCGTACATCCTTACCTTGGCGAACATGTTTCATCTTCATGCCCTTGGTGTACTTACCTGAGCAAATACGCATAAACGCAATTCGATCCCGATGTTTCGGATCCATGTTTGCTTGAATTTTGAACACAAAGCCAGAAAATTTTTCTTCTGTTGCCGCTACTTCTCTCTCTGTAGCACCGCGTGATTGAGGTTCGGGTGCCCATTCCACAAAGTAATCCAGCATCTCTCTAATACCAAAATTAGAGAGCGCTGTACCAAAGAACACCGGTGTTAGTTGACCTGCCAGAAACATTTCCATATCAAATTCATTGGTGGCGCCACGTACCAACTCAATTTGTTCGCGAATATCATCGACGTAGTAACCCAAAAGCTCTGTAGCTTCATCGGAATCCAAACCCTTAATCTGGATATCTTCAGGAATGGTATGCCCTTGTCCCTTTTGGAAAACATGGATGGTATCTGTATAGAGATTGTAAACACCCTTAAAGTTCTGCCCCATATCGATTGGCCAGTTAATAGGTGCACCCGAAATTTTTAATACGGCTTCAATCTCATCTAGCAGTTCAATAGGATCACGTATATCGCGATCCATTTTATTAACAAACGATATAATAGGAGTATCCCGCAACCGACACACATCCATCAGTTTAATAGTGCGTTTCTCAACACCCTTCGCGCCATCAATTACCATCAATGCTGAATCTACCGCGGTTAAGGTGCGGTAGGTATCTTCAGAAAAATCTTCGTGCCCTGGGGTATCAAGCAAATTGACCATACGGCCTTTATAGGGAAATTGCATGACTGAGGAAGTGACAGAAATACCACGCTCCTTCTCCATCTGCATCCAATCAGATGTAGCGTGACGATCGCTCTTTTTTCCTTTTACGGTACCTGCTACCTGAATCAGGTTACCAAACAACAACAGTTTTTCAGTGATAGTAGTTTTACCAGCATCCGGGTGAGAGATGATAGCAAAGGTCCTTCGCTTATTGATTTCATTAAGAAAATCTTGGTTTG
>CAXBDQ010000015.1:0-50585 GCA_963974675.1 uncultured Porticoccus sp.
AACTAAAACAATGGGTTAAAGATAATACGGCTTAGTTATCTGGGTCAGCCCCTAACTTAATTTCGATATCTCTGAATCTATAACAGAAATTGTGTTGTTGGCTCAGTATTAAGCCAAGTGGGTGGGTATATTTACAAGACGTTATGATGAGTGAAGGTGATGCTCTATGACAGACAGTTTGTGTTATCCACCAAAAAGGACCACAAGACTTGTACGAGTAAACAGAAAATTCTGATCTAAAGTAGGCTGTAGAACGTAAGGAAGTTAATTGATAAAGGCTCTTTCAGGTGTGAAGTGCATGTTGCTGTTCCGTGGGGGCAAGCTAGCATGACGTCGACCAATACACAGGTTTGGTCTGAGCTCCTGGCAGAGATGGCTGTGACTCAGGATAAATCCCTGTATATAAAGCTATACAGACATTTTGCCCCGAAGATGAAAGCGTACATTGTCCGGCTTGGTGTTGCAGACGCGGCAGCAGAGGAATTGGTACAGGAAGCCATGTTAAACATGTGGCGAAAAGCACATTTGTTTAATCCTGAAAAATCTGCTGCAAGCACATGGCTTTTTACACTGGCCCGAAATCAGAGTATTGACTGGATGCGCAAACAAAAATATCCAGAATATTCTTTGGATAGTCTGCCAGAATATTCAAAATGTGTAGCAGAATCAGATCTTGGAGAGAAAGCAGTGCTGTGCGAACGCATGGCTCAAGCGATTAGCCAACTTCCCGAGAGTCAGTCCCAAGTTATATATATGTCATTTTTTGAGGGTCGATCTCATTCAGAAATTGCCGATAGATTAACCATTCCTTTGGGTAGTGTGAAATCTCGAATTCGACTTGCGGTGGAAAAACTCAAATTGACATTGAGAGGTGAAGGGTGAAGATTAATCATCATCTGGATGAAGCCACAATATTCAGCTATGTGGCGGGTTCCCTTTCACAAGGCATGGCTTTAGTGGTGGCGAGCCATATCTCTCTTTGCAAAAGTTGCCAAGACAGGGTTTTTGATATGGAAACCATAGGTGGCGCATTGATGGAGCAAATGGTGGACGCAGAAATGAGTGACGCGTCTCTTGAGCAAGCGTTGGCTCGTTTGGATGATCATACTGAATCTTTGCCATCCATCTCTCAAGGTGTTGAAGCTTGTCAGGGGAGTGATATTCCAAAGCCGTTAAGAGACTACATTGGTTCGCTGGACAATATTCAGTGGAAGCGTATTGGCCAGGGGCTCTACTACTTTGATGTGATTAAAAATGCAAAAGGCATGTGTCGGCTTATCAAATTGGAGCCAGGTAAGGTTGTTCTGCCCCATGGGCATCGGGGGAATGAACTGACACTGACACTCCGTGGCTCCTACTCTGATGTGGTGGGCTGCTTTACCAGAGGAGATATTGCCGATATTGATGACCAGGTAGAACATGAGCCTGCAGTGGGTGGTAATGAGGATTGCATATGCCTAGTTGCTCTAGATGCCCCCCTGAGGTACACCACTTTATTGGGAAAACTTATGCAGACTGTTACCGGTTTTTAGGATATATGATTCGGTAAGGTATAGCAGAATGGCAACAAGAATGGTTCTGAGTATAAATAGAACAAAGTATGTGCTTTTTTCAGGTTATCTTTTTTGCCGATATTTTCGAATAACAAAAGAGACGGCCTGTTAATTTAGATTTCAACAGAAATCATTTGATAGCGGGCTGGCGCCCACCCTTTTTTAAGTACAGCATGACGCCAATATGTATGAATGAATTTTGCTTCGAGTCAGGAAAAAACCACATCTTGTATGGGTGAGAAAGTATTTGTTCTTGTGCAATACAGTATTTGGTCAGCCAAAGCATTGGCGCTCAGCCAGGCACCTTCGGCGCCTTGATGATATAGCCAGTCTGAACATACGCCGACGTTGCTATCTTGATCCCATAAATACTTTTCGTTGGTTATAGGTTGGTGATGGGAATGAAGCCATTGATGGACTTTAATACTACTGATCTCCATCGGTTGTTTTGTCAGTATTTCAAAAGCTTTTACTAAAGCTCTTCCTACGATGGTGTGGTCGCTATCTCTATATCTTTCACTCCATTCCGTATTTGCTTCAAGCACCCAAACTTCTTTGCGGCTCCAGGAATTTTTACCAGGTTTAGAGCTGTCTCTGGTGGCTCTATAAAGTGTGGAGTTTTGTCCTGATAGAAGATCTGGGGTGATACCGCTCTTTTCTTTAAGTGAGATAACAGCAACCCAAGTTGGCGTTGTACTTGTTGATTTTGCTATATGGTGTAGGTGGGGGGATCCTTTGAGAAGGGCTGCGGCCTGAGGTGCCGGGGTTGTTACAATAACGGCATCATATAACGACTTTATTTTTTCACGATCTCTACGTAGTCGAAGGCCAAAACTATCGGTGTAGAGGCTAGTGATGTTCGCATCAGTATGAATCATTGCACCTTTAATTAAGTTTTGAATTAAAGCACTTTGTCTGGGTCCAGAAAGGTAAACAGATTTTGGATTTAGCACGGCCCCAGAAAAATTACTGTGGGCTGGTTTCCAGCGGATGATCTCTGGTCTTGAGGCGAGCCATTGTCTAAATTGATCCGTTGTTGGCTCAAACCAGGGCGCACCTAAGTCAGCACTGTCTTTTCCTATTCTGCAGCTGGAAAGTCTGCCTCCAGTAGCCCGGCCTTTTTCATAGATAGTAACCTGATAGCCTGCTTGCAATAAGCGGTTGGTTACAGTTGCACCAGAAAGTCCGGCACCGATAACAGCAATTTTTTTATGTTTCATTTTTGAGATCTCTATTGCTTTGATCACTTGAGAGGGCTGTTTTTTTTATTCGTGTTTACCTGCCCAAATTTTTATCAGCCTCAATGGCGAAAACATATTAATGAGAGACTTTGTTAGTGACTAATACGTCGAAAGATCAGATCTAGATCATGTTCAAATTCATTTGTGATGAATGCCAAACGATAATGTGTGGTTTTGCCCCGCACCTTAATTTCTTAGCACTGATATCGGAGCAGGTTGATTGAGTAATAGATAAGAAGCTGTAAAAGCTTTTTAAGTATAAAAATTACCGAAGTCCTTTACCTTATATATGCAGATGTCATTGATGCCCGCTAGACAGAATGATCCATCTGGTAGAGCGCGCCGTACAAGTGGGCAACTGTTCTGAATAGAAGGTCTATTTGACGATGTTTTTGAAAATAGCCAAAGAGTGGATAGGAGGAGGTTAAGGTGAATGGGATTATTTCAAAAAGTATCTGGCTGTGTGTTCTTTTTATCGCAGGTTGTTCCGCGCCTATTGACGACTCTGGTGTGAGTAAAGGTGTCTTCCAGATCAATGAAAAATTAAATGGGGTTGAAAGTTCTCATGGCGTTGTTCATGGGTCTCTTCGGAACGCGATTTATCGCGTCACAGAAGAAACAAAGGCTATTGATGGTGGCGGTAATGGTGTGTTGGGCATGTATTTATTCGTCAATGATGACGGGCAACAAAACTGTGATCGGCAGTTACAGGAAATTGAGCATCAGCATAGTGTTATGGGACGTAAGGATGAATCTAGGCCGGGTATCAGAGACGCTGAAATGTCTAATGGGTGCTACCTATTGGTAATGCTAGGATGGGATATGCCCGAAAATTTTAGGGCTTGGCCTAAAAATGATGAGGGCAGTCAGTCAATGATGGTTGGAGACGAGCCGATGAAACCTGCTAAAAAAAATCAGATTGGTTCTCTCGCAAGCCAAGAAACACCTTATATCAGCCAGAATGTTACAGGATCAAAGAATTTATTAACCACTGGGAGAACAATACAGCTCTAGACGTACCGTTCAGGCTGCTAAAAATTTGAGCGTGGTGGGTTCGGTTAAGCGTGCTGGGTTCGGTTAATAGTGTTTGTCGAAAAAGGTACTGTGAGTAGTGCTTAGTGTAGGCAGATAACTGTGTTGGCAACCTATCGAGTACAAAAAAATAAATACGTAGCATGATTGCTCTCCTAGTTGTTGAACAAACGACACCGATTTCCACCCGAAATTATCAGATACGTATTCTTGCTCTACTGCAGATTCAATCTCAGTCACAGGGATATAAAAATCTACTTATGGAGCGGGGTGTTGCCGCCATCTCTGGGGCCAATCGTTTCTGGGTTATCAAGCTTGGTATGACATGTTCGCGATGGTTAATACGTCGTAACCAAGGTGGCGGCGATACATTCATCTATCGATGAGGTCTTTGTGAAAATAAACGGCAGGCAGCGTTGTCTATGGTGTGCGGTTTAAATTGATGCGGCAATCGCAACAATTTTTGAGTAGACACGCTGCGGCTTGAAATTTGTTCAATCTAGGAAAACGTCTATTATTAGCTAAACATTACCGAATGTTGATAAATGCTGTGTTTACAGGTTGGGGTGAGGCGGTTACATGAATAGGGGTATTGAAACCTATTAGTCTGGAAATATTCACCTGTCAGTACCAACGGATGCGCTGTGGATAAACCATGGCTAGGGTATTTTTTGCACGTTAGCTACGCTATAAAAAAACAGTGCTGTTCTTGCAAAACAAATTTTGACATACAGTAAAATGATGTATAGTACATGCATCTTTAAAAATGATTGTCGGCTGTTTCTGAAAACAGTACATCACCGTTAGGTTAATTCAAGGAGATACCCTATGGCCGAAACGCTTACGAAGTCAGCGGCACGTAACATATTTTATGGTGGGTCACTTTTTTTCTTTCTGCTTTTTGCTGGGCTAACCGCGCATACTCACTGGTATATGGTGAATGTGTCCACCGCCCATGCGGAGCTGACCGATAGTGTCAAACACGGTAAACACGTCTGGGAAAAACACAGCTGTATTAATTGCCACAGTATATTGGGTGAGGGTGCTTACTTTGCGCCGGAACTCGGCAATGTGTGGACACGTTATGGTGGACGCGATAATGCTGAGGGCGCGCGGGCGGGTATTAAGGGATGGATCCGCGCGCAACCACTCAATATTCCCGGACGGCGCGTTATGCCAAAAATTGACGCCACGGATGAGGAGCTGGATGCACTGGTTGATTTTTTACAGTGGACGGATTCCATCGATACACAGGGTTGGCCACCAACCCCAGCGGGCTAATCTGCTAACGGGTTTTTAACGTACCGAATTTACTGTAAGAGGATCGCTTCAATGAAATATGAAACACAACGGGTGGCACTCCCATTCTTCGCAGTTGCGATGGCGCTGTTTGCGCTGCAAATCGTGTTTGGGATTATGGCGGCCACGGTATATGTCATGCCGGAATTCCTTTCAGAGGCGATGCCATTTCATATCATGCGCATGAGCCACACCAATCTATTGGTCGTCTGGCTTCTAATTGGTTTTATGGGTGCAACCTATTACCTGATGCCCGAAGAAGCGGAGACCGAGATTCACAGTCCTTTTCTCGCCTACCTGCAACTGGCGATTTTTGCGGTCGCTGGCGCCGGAGCGCTTTTGAGTTATCAGCTGGGTATTCATGAGGGACGGGAGTTTCTTGAGCAACCATTGTGGTCAAAAATTCTTATCACGATTTCATTCCTGATGTTTCTCTACAATACCAGTCTGACTTTGGTCAAAGGTCGAAAAACTGCCATCAACATGGTGTTGATGCTCGGACTTTGGCTTGCAGCCGTATTCTGGCTGTTCGCCTTCTTTAACCCCAGCAATCTCGCCGTAGATAAGCTGTACTGGTGGTGGGTTGTACACCTCTGGGTTGAGGGAGTATGGGAACTGATTATGGCTGGGCTGTTGGCGTACCTGTTGATTAAGATGACGGGGGTTGATCGTGAAGTCATCGAGAAGTGGTTATATGTGATTATTGGTCTGGCACTTTTCTCAGGTTTGCTCGGTACAGGGCATCACTACTATTGGATTGGTGCACCGGCTTATTGGCAGCCTTTATCCAGTATCTTCTCTACCCTTGAAGTACTGCCATTCTTCGCCATGGTGATGTTTGCGTTCTTCATGTTTTGGAAGGGTAGGCGCAACCACCCCAACAAGAGTGCTATGTTGTGGACACTGGGCAGTGCCACGCTGGCCTTTTTTGGTGCTGGCGTGTGGGGGTTTATGCACACCTTGTCCTTCATCAATTACTACAGCCACGGTACACAAGTTACTGCGGCCCATGGCCACCTCGCATTCTTTGGGGCTTATGTAATGACGGTTCTGGCTGTAATTACTTATGCGATGCCCCAATTGCGCCGGGTACAACCCTACAATCAGATCCTTAATATGTGGAGTTTTTGGTTGATGACCTCGGCGATGTGCTTTATGACATTCACTCTAACATTTGCAGGTGTTGTGCAAACCCACTTGCAGCGTGTGATGGGTATGAACTATATGGAAGTGCAGGATCAACTCCAGCTGTTTTACTACATGCGCCTAGGCGCTGGCGTTTTAGTGGCGATAGCGGCAGTGATCTTTTTCATCTCGGTATTCGGTCCTGTGCGAAATCAAGCCGCGGGATCTGCTACCACCACCGACGCTTAGGCAAAGTGCGACCAGCTGTCGCACTACTGCAGCAGCTCGTATCCGGAGATATAGACATGACCAATGTAGTGGCCGCCAAGCGATCAGTAGAGCGTGATATTCCTTTTTACCAGGCGGTTGGAAACGAGTGTGAGCTGTTTGAACAAGCTTATTTACAACATCTACCGCTTCTACTCAAAGGGCCTACTGGTTGCGGCAAAACTCGCTTCGTAGCGCACATGGCAGCGAAGCTGGGCCGTCCGCTGTATACGGTTTCATGTCACGATGATCTTACAGCTGCGGATCTTACTGGGCGCTATCTGTTGCAAGGTGGGGAAACACGCTGGGTCGATGGCCCGCTGACCCAGGCCGTGCGCGAAGGTGGTATCTGTTACCTAGATGAGGTGGTTGAAGCTCGCAAGGACGTTACCGTGGTGTTGCACCCGCTCACCGATGACCGTCGGCTGTTGCCACTTGAGCGGACCGGTGAATTACTAGAGGCTCCGAACGATTTTATGTTGGTAGTCTCTTATAATCCGGGTTATCAGCACATACTCAAATCGCTCAAACCCAGTACCCGACAGCGTTTTTTAGCCAAAAGTTTTGACTTTCCTCCACCTGAACTGGAACGTGATATCGTCGCCAGGGAGAGTGGGCTGCCTTCCCCGCAGTGTGCAACCCTAGTCAACCTAGCTGCACGGCTGCGTGCTATGAAGGGGCAGGATCTTGAAGAGGGTGTATCTACCCGGTTGTTGATCTACTGCGCGACGTTAATAGCCAATGGCATGCCAGTATTGCAGGCGGCACAAGCTGCTCTAGTTGAACCTTTGAGCGATGAGCCAGATGTACAGCAAGGCCTGCTGGAAGCTGTGCGCGCAACCTTCGGCGAAGACTGACAGGCTAGGTGGTCCTATGCTGCAATGGCTGGAATTTGAAGAAATTGTAGGAAAGGTATGGCACCGCTGGGCTTCATCGCAAAGTGCCAGCTTTCCTAATTATCCTGATGCAGCTGTCAGCCTAGAGAGTATAACAGGGCCTCTCGCGGTGTTCTTTCGTGCCAGCGGCGGTCCTTCCGGCGTTGCTGTCACCTCTGTTGCTGCTCGTACCTCGAATCATCGTCTCGGCCTGCGCCAACGGCTTGGATTGGCCGAGGAAGCCCTGGATCTGGCGCGTTTAGACGAAGAAAGTTTACTACTGCCGCCGAACATCGCCTTGTTCGACAATCCAGTACTCAATCGCGATATGTACTTTTGGCTTGCAGCAATGCTTGCAGCCATGGAACCAATCACCTCTTTCAAGGACCCTCTGCGCCAGGATATCAGCGCACTGCGGCAGGTGATGGCCGCAACCGAAGTTGCACTTCAGCAGTTCCCCGGGTTGCGTGACCGGCACGCTAGGCTGAAACAGGCGATGTTAGCAATCCGTCCAGCCCGCACTTTGCCTCCGGTTGAGTCAGCCATAGAAGCGGTAATTTGCCGTTTTCTGGGCGCCGAAACACCGCTGGCTCCGGAAATTGATCGCTATCGCATCGCGGTCCTAGATCCGGGGCAAAGCTTGCGTGAATTTCGCGCACCGCCGGACTATCGTCGGCCATTACCGGTACCGTTGTGGGCCAACTTGAGCCATATGGAAATCACTGGTCAGGATGACATCGACGATGAAGATCAGACGGAGCCACCCTCGAAGGCCGAGGCGAAGGTTGATGGTAAGCGCAAGGCCGAGCGCCGGCGCCAAGACCAGTCAGAGCGTGACGACCCACTGGTATTTAATCGTTTTGAAAAAATTCTGTCCTTCGCTGAAATGGTCAACGTCAACCGAATGATTGACGATGATGAGGACAAGATGGCAAAGAGCAATGCTGAACAAATTGATGAAATCACCCTGAGTCCTAACCAGCAGCGCGCTGCGTCGAGTTTGAAGATGGATCTGGATCTGTCTCCGGGGGCGGCAAGCGGAAAGCGCCTGCAAGGAAGTTACACCTACCCCGAGTGGAATTACCGCAAGCGATGTTATCAGGACAATCATTGCCGTGTGCTCACGGGGTTACATGACGATGAGGGTGACAATTGGTTCATCGACGACGAGACCCGGCGGCGTATTCGTCGGGTGCGTCGGCAGTTTGAGGCATTGCGTCCGCGCCGGGAGTGGCTGCGGGGGCAGGTTGATGGCAATGAACTGGATATGGATGCTGTGATACGGGTCCAATGTGATTTTGCCGCGGTGGGTGAAAGTAGTGCGGGTCTGTATATGAGCTCCCGGGCACAAGCGAGGGACCTAGCGGTGTCAATTTTGATTGACGTCTCACTATCGACCGACGCATGGGTAGAAAAAGACCGGCGGGTTGTAGATATCGAAAAAGAGGCCCTGCTAGTTCTGGCCCATGGGCTGGCTAGTTGTGGTGACGATTACAGTATCAGCAGCTTTACATCTCACAGGCGTCATCGGGTCTGGGTTAATACGCTAAAAACTTTTGACGAGAGTATGAATCAGACCATAGAGCGTCGTATCGCCTCTCTCAAGCCTGGTCACTATACGCGTATGGGCGCGGCTATTCGTCACACGGCTGCCGAATTGGCTAAACGCCCCAACAGGCACCGGTTGTTGTTAGTGCTCAGTGACGGTAAGCCTAACGATAGTGATTACTATGAGGGACGATACGCGGTTGAAGACACCCGGCGTGCCATTCTCGATGCGCGGCAGCAGGAACTGAAAGTGTTCGGTGTCACAATCGACCGCGATGCGCAGCACTATATTACTCATCTGTTTGGTCGTGGTGGCTATGCCATGGTTCAGAAACCTGAACACCTATCGCTTGCGTTACCGGGAATATACCGCCAGATTATCTCTACCTGATGTATCCCGGAGATTAGAGTTATGAGTAGGTTTCGTTTAGCCCTTGCGTTGTCTATGGGCTTGGTGATGTGCGCTGTACTGGTGACTCCTTTTGTTCTGGCTATTAACAGCTACGACTGGGGCGTGGGGTTGATGCTGTTGGCACCGTTGCTAGTCTGGGTACTGATGCGGATGGGTAAAAAGCTGGAGGATTGGGCGCGCAACACAACGGAAAAGTCATCGCAGGACCCAGATTTTCCGGATGACTCCGATTAGAGGTCAATTCAAATCCTGCTTAATGGTAGTGTGCGGCAAGATATCCTGAAAAAATTATCAGTAGGGTGATTGTTAGTAAGCACAGGAAACCACTTTTCCATCCGGCACTCGATACCCGTAAATTGAGGTAAACCATTAATACCTGTTGCACTTTGAAACCCGTGCTGGCCAATACCAGTACCACGCCCCACAGCGGCAATGGAAGCCATGTGGTGGTATTAGTCAATTGCGCAGACAGCATGGAAAACAGAGTCAGCGTCATTAAAATTAACCAGGTGTATAGCAGGCGTCGCTTGCCGGGTAGCTGTTCAATCATAGTTACCTCAGAAGATATATCAGTGGGTAAAGCATAATCCAGATGAGATCCACCATGTGCCAGAAAGCTGTGACCGTCTCCACATTAGCGCGGGAGGTGCGCCAGTATGCCAGTGCCAGCAGGCCCAGACCGAATATCACATGTGCGAAATGAAATGCGGTTAACAGGTAATAGAAACTGAAAAATGTGTTAGTTTCCGGAGTTAGTCCAGCACTAAATTTGTCGATGTATTCGAAGGTTTTGATACAGCAAAAAACAACGCCCAGCCCCATGGTCAGCCCAAGCAACTGACGGCAGCGTTGTACTTTTCCATCTGCAATTGCCTGTATTGACATCGCTGCAAACAGGCCGCTAGTCAGTAGGATCATGGTATTTACCCCTCCGAGCACCGGGTCCAATAGCTGCTGTGAACTATCGAAAAGCGCTCGTTCGGATGCCCTCTGCCAGGAGAATATGGCAAAAAATGCAGCGAAAACCAGCATTTCACTCAGTATTAATATCCACATGAGAGGATTGCCCGGAAGGTTGGTCAACGGCCCCCAGTCTTCTTGTTCAGCGATGCCCACGTGTATTTCCCAGACCGAATAACCAGCTTTTGGGGGCGTCGATGGGACGGTTGGCCATAAGGCGGTGAATACCGACGCCACATCGCCCCATCATCCAGGCGATGGCAACTGTGAAAAACAAATACCCAAAGGACCAGGCATAAATTGGAGCAAGGTTAATAACGCCTGATACCCGCCATAGCAAAAGGCCGGAGGCCATCGCCAATATCCCAATCCAGAATGTGCGAAGTTGAAATAGAAAATGAGTGTCGAGCCATGCGGCACTACGGCCCAACCGTAGGTGTGCAATAACAGCACCGATGGGCGCTGTGACCAAGGCCATAATACTGCCGATATACAGGCCGTAGATAACGACTACATAGCCACGCCCGGGTGTGCTCTTGCCGAGCTCTTCTGTGCTAGCGGGAGTTGATTGTGATAAATCTACCTGCATGGTTATTACCGAAATATGTTAAGGATGGTGGGCATGGTTCCTTACCACCATTTTTTACTAATGGTGCGTTTGTGCAGTTGGGGTAATCGACTCAGGTATCCCTTATATGCAGTAGTTTTCTCAATGGGGCCTGCATTTTTTCGCCGACTAGATCTAGCAATGTGTACTTTTCTAGTGTCTGGTAAAAATTTTCCTGTGCCTCGTAAAAAATATGTTTTAACTGGCAACTCTCGGTGATGATGCATTGATTATCAGCGCCGAAGCACTCTACCATTTTGGATTCACCTTCAATGTCACGGACCAGTTCTCCTAAGTTGATCTCAGAGGGGTTACCTTGTAATCGCAGACCACCGTTCTTACCACGAGTAGCCATAAGATAGCCCTTTGTATTGAGAGCTTGGACAATTTTCATCAAATGATTTTTTGATATGTCATAACTATTGGCGATATCACCAATTGTACAAAGTTCATTGCGGTGAACTGCAAGATAGACCAGGACACGAATGGAATAATCTGTGTATTTGGTAATATGCAAAATACCGACCTCAACTGCAGAATTAGTGTATAGAAGTAGCGATTAATCAATAAAGAGGTATTTAGAGTATATCTTTAACATAAGGTAGTCAAATGGACTAACAGCCAGCCGGATTGGTTTTCTGGATTCTTTTTTTTGCGTATTGGTAGTTTTTGTTGCGATACCTAATTGACAAAAAAAGGCAGCTTATTCGCTGCCTTTTTGTAGCACTGACTCTAATTTATTATTGGTAAGCGACCAATAGCCCGCTCGGTTTAATTCGATTACTTTTTATAATTTTTTCCTGTCATCTTCAAGAGCATAACTCAGTAAAGTAAATTAGAGCTTGTCAAAATCATCCGTTAGCACACAATCAAAGCGGAGCTGGTCATAGTCTTTTAGGGGCTGCACATCTGCTTCAGAGATAACGCCCTGACGCACAGCTTCTTCGAGAGCACTGTCCAGATCAGTAAGAGCATCTCCCAGCTTCCCTTTGCTGCGGGCTCGGCTAAAGGCTTGCCATGCAGGATCGACCTTGAGTAGTGCCTGATAGGTAGTTTCCACACGGCCGACGGCATCTTCGGGATTATCACTCAGGAAAACATATTGTTTCATTGCCTGACGAACAGAATTTGGCTCCATGATCAATTGTCCCAATAAGCGAATTTGCTCGTCATCAGGTGCTTTGTAGCGCTGTCCCGTGGGTAGACAAAGCACACGCAATGCTATCCCCAGCCAGCGCTGCGGGAAATTGTTACAAAAGGCCAGAAGGGCTTTTTGTGCAGAATGTAGAGAGCGCTGCAATGCATACCTAGCATGGGCGTTATTGGCCTCAGACTGCTCTTGTGAATTGCGGTATTTGAGAATACTACAGGCAATGAACAGCTCACTATGAATGTCGCCAAGCCTCGCAGAGAGTAGTTCTCGGCGTTTGATGCCACCGCCTAGAGAGCCAAGGGCGACGTCGGCACAGATGGCTAATGCCGCACTCATATGATTGATTTTCTCGTACCAGGGCTTGCTAAAAGCATCGGTGTCAATTGGCAATGAGGTGCCTCGACCGCCGCTGAGGCCGTACACTAATGTTCTGGCTGCATTGCTGCTGCTGTGTCCCAGATGGGCTAATAGCAGTGGTTCAAAGGCGGCAAGACCCGCCTGTTCATCATCCAGTTGCAGTGCTTGTAATTCTTCAAACAACAACGGATGGCAGCGCATGGAACCCTGCCCGAAAATCATGAGTGAGCGGGTGAGAATGTTGGCCCCTTCCACAGTGATGGCCACTGGCGTGGTGCGGTACATAATAGCTAGGAAGTTGCGTGGCCCAAGCTGAATAGCTCGGCCTCCGACTACGTCCATAGCGTGATTGACTATCTGGCGCATGCGTTCAGTGGCATGGTATTTAGCCATGGCGGTAAGGACAGCTGGGGCACCATCTTCCAGCCCACGAGTGACCAGTTGTCGCATGGCTTCTAGGGTGTATGCGCCCGCAGCAATTTCTGCTGTAGCTTCCTGGACGCCCTCAAATTTACCGATCTCCATATTGAACTGACGACGGATGCGAGCGAAGGCGCCTACGGTGAGATAGCACATCTCACTGCCCGCCGTTGCAAGAGAGGGCAAGGATACCCCGCGCCCAGCACCTAGACACTCGATAAGCATACGCCAGCCCTTGCCGGCCATACTGGCACCGCCGATGATCCAGCTCACTGGGATAAAGACATCCACCCCTTTGATAGGACCATTCATAAACGGTGCACCGGGGTTGTGGCGACGGCCAATTTCGATGCCGGGGTGATTTGCTGGTAGTAGTGCACAGGTAATACCGTAATCCACTAAATCGGGGTCACCGAGCAAACTATCGGGGTCATGTAATTTGAAAGCGAGACCAATTACCGTAGCAACGGGTGCGAGGGTGATCCAACGTTTTCTAAACGTCAGTTTGAGACCGATAACTTCTTCGCCATTGAAGTCGCCTTTGCAGACAATACCAACATCCGGAATAGAGCCTGCGTCGGAGCCGGCCTCCGGGCCAGTTAGCCCAAAGCAGGGTAGTTCCGTGCCATTAGCGAGCCCAGGTAGCCACTGGTGTTTTTGTTCCTCGGTGCCGTACTTAGCCAGCAGCTCACCCGGCCCCAGAGAGTTAGGAACCATTGCGGTGACCGCCGTGGTGGTGGACTTACTGGCAATCTTGCTCATAATGCGGCTTTGGGCGTAGGGACTGAAATCAAGGCCACCGAATTCTTCGGGAATTATCAAACCAAAAAAGCCATTGTTTCGAAGAAAATCCCAGGCATCTGGGGATAAATCCTTGCGCTGTTCGATATCCCATTCATCCACCAGCTGACATAGCTGTTCTACCTCGTTATCGAGGAAACTCTGCTCCCGCTCACTGAGTTTGGGCATATCGATATCGGAAAAGACTTCCCAGTCTGGGTTGCCACTGAATAATTCTTTTTCCCACCAAGTAGTGCCAGCCTCCAGAGCTTCACGCTCGGTTTTGCTCATGCTGGGCATCGAACGTCTCAGCAATTGATAGGCAGGTTTAGTGAGAACTTGTTCTCGCCAGCGAGGAATATTAAGTATTGCGGCGATGACCAAAACAGGAAATAGAACCAACCACATGACTTGACTATATATGGTCAAGACAAAGGTACCCATCACCAGAATTATTGAGCCCAGTTGCAGTGAAGGGCGGTAATAAAGCACCGCAACCAATAAACAGACAAACAGTAACAGTGATAACAGCATGAGTATTTCGCCTTCAGTGGTTGATGCAAGGACGTTCTTGCAAGTTCTCTATACTCAACCTTAGACGATTCGGATAGGAACTCCCAGCCCCATCGCACAACTTTTGGGGACGTAATTTGTTGAAGGTGGGGGGAGTTACATGTAATGCTGAAAATTGGGGTCGATATAGCGGGCCATGTCTGCTTGTCTCTTAATATTTTTTCGCAACACCATTGGAAATTTCATGAGAAAACTTCAGGTCAAATAACATAAAAATCTATTCCGTTTCATGGACCAAGCGCCTAAATCACAGGCCGTCAGGCTTTATATCAAGGAAAAATAAAAGCTAAGACATTGATTTTTCTAAGTTACCGCTTATGCTTAATTGCCTAATAATTGAATATAAATATGGCACGGAGGCTTATTTTGTCAGTAACCCCACTTCTTACAAGATCCACCAACCCGCTGATTTTAAAGTTAAATTACTTAATATATGACTTTATACTTCCTCTTATACAGTGCCTTCTAGTTAATAGGCCTTCATGCTTGTTAATTAACAGTTATAAGGCAAAAAGGAAGTCATGAGAGAAATTCACACAAGGTCTACTTCTAGAGTTACTGCTCAGGCGGGTGATATAGTTCTGCGTGAATCAACAGCATCTAGACTTATTTTTCGTCCCACAATCTTAGATAACCAAAATAATAAAGACGCCGCTGTAAAAGGCATCTTCTTGTATCAAAAGAAAGCCAGAAGCTCACAATGGGAGGATTTTGAAACTATTCCCCTCACGTCAGTTAAATCTGGTGAAGGCTATAAACTAGAAATAAAATCAGCAGAACTCCTTCAATTAATAAATGCACTTAAACCATTATATAAATTACACCAAGAAACAGGTGTGCCACGCGGAGAAAAGAAATTTGTTCAAGCTACGCCACAACTTGAACAATTAGCTGCCCTTACATCAAATGATGTTAGAAACTTTTTGAATGCAAATACTAGTATAGGCACAAGCTTACTCTCCAAATTACTAAATTGGGCAATTAACCTAGAAGATCCTCTACCTTTAATTGAGCGTTTAGTTGAATTAAATCCATCCTCACTTGGCAAGCTAAATGCTGCCGTCGGATTACAAAGCTTAAAACAAGCTCTTAATCAATGGGATCAAAATCAACACAACTCTGATGAAGAGTTTTGGCAACAAAGCCTAGCTCAATATTCATTTGTGCTTGAACAAACATTTTCGTGGCCAACTTCAATCGTAGATGGCAAAGCCTACATAGGCGGTAAAAATGTCTTCAATAAAAACGGTAATATGGTAGATTTTCTTATGAGAAATAGGCTTACACAAAGTGCAGCCTTAATAGAAATAAAAACGCCATCAGCCTCTTTACTCGGGTCTCGGTATCGCGGCACGTACAATGTATCAAGTGAACTTTCTGGTTCAATAATGCAAACTCTTAATTACAAACACTCACTTCAAGAAGACTTCCAGTCACTTACACGGGGTCAAAATGATTTATTTGACTCACTAAACCCTCAATGTGCAGTAATTATTGGTAATGCTAAAAACGAACTTAATGACCAAACAAAATTAAAAGCATTCGAGCTATACAGGCATCAATTTCAAGGGCTTACAGTAATTACTTTTGATGAGCTATTTGATAAAACTAGGCAATTAATAAAACTACTTGAAGGTGAGCAAGAGGTTGATCAATACAATGATGACATACCGTTCTAGTTTGCCTTATAACCAAGCAAAGCATTTCGCACACTACGTGTGCTGGACGTGCTGCGCACTCCCATGTTTGCGACGTTATGTGGCGAGAGATCACAGTGAGAGATGAATTTGCTAGCCCAACAAAACATTAGCTGTCCGTACTGTGGCGAATTCATCGAAGTGCTGATAGATCAGGAAGAGGCGGGCCAGCGGTATATTGAAGATTGCCAAGTTTGTTGCAGACCGATAACTTTCTTTGTAGCTATTAGTCTCGAAGGCCAGCTATCGGTTTCTGTTCACGATGAAAATGAATCGTTTTAAATAAGCATATAACAAGGTAAGCGGCATTAGTCGCTGCGCTTCTAGTTCACCGCCGCTGTGCAAAGCGTTAACTTTTTGAATACGGAGTAAATATGAGTACATACCCAAGAACGTTTTCGCATATCGGGATTTCCGTCCCGGATGTAGAGAAAGCAGCCAATTTTTACAGTGAAGTCATGGGCTGGTATCACATAATGGAACCCACTGTTATTACCGAAGAGTCAGACACGCCAATAGGGCAAATGTGTATTGATGTGTTTGGCCAGGGCTGGGGTTCTTTCAAAATCGCGCACATGTCTACTGGTGATAAAATTGGCGTTGAAATGTTTGAGTTTAAAAACAATGAAACCCCAAAAGACTTTGAGTACTGGAAGACGAGCACCTTTCACTTTTGCGTTCAGGATCCGGACATTGAAGGGCTCGTAGCAAAAATTGTCGAACACGGCGGCAAACAGAGGATGCCTATCCGAGAATACTACCCTGGAGAAAAGCCTTACAGAATGTGCTACGTCGAAGATCCGTTCGGCCTCATCTTTGAGGTTTATTCACACAGTTATGAATTGACCTATTCACAGGGTGCGTACTAGAAAGTTAACAAACGCATGCAGTAGGGCGGGGCAGAGCCTCGCCGCTGAATGCCGGCGTTAGAAATTAAAGGTCACAGGGGAAATATGGATGTTAAAGGTTACAAGGAAGTCAGAAGAGCGTTTAACCAGAACCACCAGCATTGAGTGCTGAGTGATAAATTTATAGTGGGATGTTCATCCTATCTAATGGGCTGCGATAAGGGGTATCGCTAAGTTCCCTTTAAGAAATCAGTTTGTCTTGTTTTCCTTTTTCATGGTTTCTTTTTTTTGTTTATAAGGGGTTTTCTTATAAACGTTACCCAAATTGTTACCCAGGTCTTTATTTTATCCAAATACAACGGGAGCTGTATCACTACAGCTCCCGTTGTATTTGGCTCCGCCTGCTGGGCTAGAACCAGCGACCCAATGATTAACAGTCCAGTTTGATCGGTTAGACTGATTAAAATTGTATTATATTTCAATAAGTTGCGATTAGTTGTGATGAGTGAAAACCAGGGTAAATTAGTAGCTAAATGTGCTCATACAGTCATGTTTTTTGCCAACTGCATTTACCTCTACCTGTGTTATGGCTACCAGCTGATGGTGATCATATAAGATGGCTTACAACGGATGTTTGTTGCAAACGAGGACGTTTTCTACTACATCACTCTGATGAACGAGAAACGAGAACTACCTACAACCCACTATCTCGTCTAGAGTAGTAGAAGGGACTGAAATGTTGTATGCAGGTTACGGCGTCACGGCCGATGTCTACAGCCTCACCGGCGCCAATCAGTTGGCTTGCGATGCACGGGATATCGCGCGCTGGAACCTCTTACACTCAACACTGGGGCGCCGACAGAGTTATTTTGCACAGGTGCTGGAGGAGGCCCTTATAGTAGCCTCCAATGACTATATCAAGCAGCACTCGACGAAGTCACCTGTCGTTTCCACGAGCTTGCAGTGTTGTTCGAACTTGCGGAGCAACAGTAGGTCTCATCCAATGTTGTGGAGGCGGCATGCGAATCCATGGGCATCATGTCCGATAAGCCCAACCAAAGATTGGTGTAAGTTCGCTGTCCGATTAAACAGGCCATTGAGCGAGGCCCTGCTCAATAAATACCAAACCCGGGAGATACCCGGCAAAGGAGATAGAATATGACCAATGATCCATTGGGTATTGCCGCAACTTTGACTACAGTCTCGGCAACGGCACAGTATGTGAGCCTGGCGAAACTTGCCGACAAGACCGGTGCAGATGTGGCGCGTCTCCCCCACACCATCAAAATCCTACTCGAGAATATCGCGCGACGGGTCGATGGCAGGGATGTGTCGCAGGCTGACGTTGAATCGCTTGCACATTGGCCCCATGGCGCCGATGCGTCTATCGCGTTTATGCCGGCCCGAGTTTTGATGCAGGATTTTACCGGCGTTCCCGCTGTAGTCGACCTCGCAGCCATGAGAAGTGCTGTCGCCCGAGCTGGCGGTGATCCACAGAGCGTTAATCCCTTCGTTTCGGTCGACCTCGTCATTGATCATTCAGTCCAGGTTGATCGCTTCGGCAGCACCGATGCCTACGACGCTAACCTGGAGTGGGAGTACCGCCGCAATCGGGAACGCTACGCGTTGCTCAACTGGGCCCAGCAGGCCTTTGACGACTTCCGCGTGGTGCCCCCTGGAATGGGCATCTGTCATCAGGTTAATCTCGAACATCTGGGCCGCGTCGTTATTAAACGTGACGGCTGGGTCTTTCCTGATACGCTGGTGGGGACCGATTCACATACACCCATGATCAACGGCCTCGGCGTGTTGGGTTGGGGGGTAGGTGGCATTGAGGCCGAAGCGGCTATGCTTGGGCAGCCGATGTTCCTGCCGAAACCTGTGGTGCTCGGCGTCAGAACGAGCGGCACACTACCGCCAGGAACGACCGCTACCGACTTGGTCCTGACGTTAACTCAAATTCTCAGGGCACACGGAGTGGTGGGTAAGTTTGTCGAATTTTTTGGGCCGGGATTGAGTACTCTAAGTATTGCGGACCGCGCCACGTTGTCGAATATGTCACCAGAGTTTGGCGCTACGGCGACGCTTTTTCCCGTCGATGCGAACACGCTGGAATACTTGCGCCTCACGGGACGTGGCGACAACGTCGATTTGGTCGAACGCTACACACGTGAACAGGGCCTATTCAGGACTGACGATGCAGCCGAACCAAATTTCAGCGAGGTCCTAGATCTCGATTTGAGCAAGGTCGAACCCAGCGTCGCCGGGCCTAAACGGCCTCAGGATCGTGTGGCACTAAAGGGTGTTAGACAGTCATTCCAGTCCGTTCTCGACGGTGCGGCTGCCGAAGTGAGTTCGAATGAAATCGCGCGGCTTACCACCGAAGGCTGCACTGAGGTCGGTGAATCTCTAAAGGCCTCGCCGGAGCAGTTGGACCAACGCAACGCCGCCGCATCAGTAACCGATGGGTCGGTTGTCATTGCGGCCATCACAAGTTGCACTAATACCTCGAATCCGGCGGTCATGATCGCTGCCGGGTTGCTGGCGCGTAAGGCTGTAGAAGCGGGCTTGCAATGCCGCCCTTGGGTAAAGACTTCACTGGCCCCGGGCTCACGTGTGGTCACACAATATTTGGACAAAGCGGGTCTCACTCCCTATCTCGAGAAGCTGGGCTTCAACCTGGTAGGTTATGGTTGCACAACCTGTATCGGCAACTCCGGCCCTCTGCCGGAAGAGATCGCTGAGGCAGTAACCAGTAAGAAACTGGCGGTAGCCGCCGTGTTGTCGGGCAACCGAAATTACGAGGGCCGCATTCATAGCCAGGTAAAAGCCAGTTACCTGGCTTCACCGCCGCTTTGTGTCGCCTACGCACTGGTCGGGACGGTTTTGTGTGACCTGAGCGTCGATCCGCTGGGGACAGACCATCAGGGAAGCCCGGTTTATTTGAAGGACATCTGGCCGACCGCCGAAGAGATCGAAACGCTGGTGGCCGCAGCGGTGAGCTCCGATCAATTTGATTTGGAATACGGTCGTATTTTCGAAGGTGATGACACGTGGAAAAGTATGCCCGCCCCTATTGGAACTTTGTTCGACTGGACCGATGATTCAACCTACGTTCGCGAACCACCTTTCTTTATCGATTTTCCCGACACTCCGGCACCACTGGCTGATATTCAGGGAGCGCGCGCGTTGGTGGTGCTTGGTGACACAATCACTACCGATCATATTTCGCCGGCGGGAACTATCACCGTCGATTCACCGGCGGGAGAGTATCTCGTCGCTCATAAAATACCGGCGGATGAGTTCAACAGCTTCGGCTCACGGCGCGGCAACCACGAAGTGATGATGCGCGGCACATTCGGAAATATTCGCTTACGTAATGCGATGGTTCCCGGTGTTGAGGGCCCTTGGACAATACACACTCCCAGCGGCGATAGAATGACCATCTACGACGCCGCAATGCGTTATTTGCAAGAAGGTACACCGCTGGTGGTGATCGCAGGAAAGGAGTACGGCTCAGGCAGTTCGCGCGATTGGGCGGCCAAAGGCGCTGCGTTATTAGGTATCAAGGCAGTTATTGCCCAGAGCTATGAGCGCATCCACCGCAGCAACCTCGTTTGTATGGGCGTCCTGCCATTGCAATTCAAGGATGGCGAGTCGGCGCAGTCGCTGGGCTTAAGCGGCAACGAAACCTTCGCCATCAGTGGGATCGGTGACGGTATTGAGCCGCAGCAAATAGTCAGCGTGTCAGTGGTTCGGCAAGACGGTTCTCGAGCAACATTTGATACGATGGTGAGAATAGACGCCCCTGCGGAGGTCGAGTATTTTGTAAATGGCGGTATCTTGCAGATGGTTCTACGTCAATTACTGCAGACTTGACGGCGGCTTGAGACGTTCCAATTTGCCGCCCAGCCTCATTAGACAACATCAGATGATCAAACTAGTGAAATGCTAGGTTATCTAGAAATGGAGCCCTTGCCTAAGGCTATAGCTACTATTGCAGATTTTCAGGAGTCAGAAAAAAGGCACAGGGATTCTAACAAGCTAGCTGGGCGTCAATTGATACTCGGATATGGGATGTTCGGTTTAGCACTTGCTACATTATGGGCCAATTTTTTTGATTGAATGTTACCCAGTACGTTACCCAGATAATATTTTAGACAACAAAAAACGGGAGCTGTATCGCTACAGCTCCCGTTGTATTTGGCTCCGCCTGCTGGGCTCGAACCAGCGACCCAATGATTAACAGTCCAGTTTGATCGGTTAGACTAGGTAAGATTATATTACATTTCAATTAGTTGTGATGAGTGGAAGCTAGGGCGAATTAGTAGCTAAATGTGCTCAGAGTGTGCTCGCGATCTCGATGCCGGGGATGCCACCCCTGAGAGTTCGAGTTGTTCTTTATATAGGAGCTTTTGGAGAATATGCTGGAAAGCTATCAATCTGCGCCTGCACTGAGCCGATGATCTTAATAGAGTTGATACCGTAGAGCATTACGCAGTCTTTCGGGTCAGATGGCGGCTAGCTAAGAGCTTCTGCAGGACCTATTGCAGTCTCTTCCGAAAATTTGACGCAAGGTGTACAATTTCGTGCGCATTCGGACAAAAAATCAGAAATATTGACGCAAAGCCATTAGTTGCGTATAAAAAACCCAATTAAAGATAAATTGCGTACTTAATTCTGATGGGGCGGCAATATTTCGGAGGTTTGGCGAGATTACTCGAGAGGTAGTATGAGAACGAATGTAGGCTATTGTTGGCTGGCAGAGAGCTACGATCTTCCCATCATCGACCTGTGGCAACAGTGCTACATTGACAGTGCTGTGCGTGGCCGCCAGGAGCAAGACCTGGGTACTCACCGAATTCAGCTCTTTGAATCCCGCTATCAACTTGAAGATGCGCTGGTAGGCCATCTTCAATTCGCTCTCAGGTATGAGGGGGTGAATCTGCAGTTACTCAGCCTGTTGTTTGACACAGTGGATTCACAGCAGCTGTGCGAATGGATTACTGGCAGTCCGACGTCTGCTTATGCGCGGCGAGCCTGCTTCCTGTATGAGTGGCTGACGGGAACTCACCTACCTGTTGAAAGCCCTGTCCCATCAAAGATGCGCTATGTCGATGTGCTTGACACCGATATGCAGTTTAGCACCGGCGCGGCAACAAAAAATGCGCGTTTTCGTGTCAACGATAACCTACCGGGTACCCCAGACTTTTGCCCCTTGGTCCGCAAAACTACCTTCCTCGGCGACATGGTAGGAAAGGATTTGCGTAAACGTACCCGGGAAACCCTGGGTAAATATGACCAGGATCTGTTGCGCCGAGCTGCCGCCTTCCTGTACCTGAAAGAAACCCAGTCATCATTTGAAGTCGAGCGTGAGAAGCCCTCAGTCAATCGTGCACAACGCTTTGCCGACCTATTGCGTCAGGCTGATACAAGTCAGCCGCTTACTGAAGAGCGGTTGGTGGAGTTGCAGAATGCGGTTGTCGACCCACGCTTCCATGAGTTTAGCTGGCGAGATCAACAGAACTGGATAGGGGATGACCTGGGTTATCGTCAGAAAATCGAATTTGTACCCGCTCGCCCAGAGGATGTGCCCGCGTTAATGCAGGGGCTGCTGGATACAGCAGGCAAAGCCAGAATACAGGTGGCATCCACTGCAAGGCAGGCCGACATCGATACGGTGGAGTTGCAGTTTGACCCAGTAGTTTACGCAGCCATCATTGCCTTTGGCTTTGTCTTTATCCATCCCTTCGTGGATGGCAACGGTCGGATTCACCGGTACTTGATACATGAAGTACTCGCGAATGCCGGCTTTACCCCCCGGGGAATTGTATTGCCAGTATCGGCAGTTATTCTGGCCAACCTCGATGAGTATGTAGCCGTGTTGGAAAGCTTTTCCACGCCTCTGCGACAACGTACTGAATATTTGCCAGATGCCCCGGGTACGCCAGCTACCGGAAACGATGCCGTTTACTTCAGGTATTTCGACGCCACCGAACAAGCGGAGTTTCTCTACCGGGCTCTGGAGCGCACCGTCGAAGAAGATTTACAGCAAGAGATTAATTTTCTTCTGGGTTTTGATCGTGCCTGTCAGCAATTGAACCAGCTACTCGACTGGCCGAATCATAGTCTGGAGCTGTTTGTCCGGGTGGTCCATCAAAACGATGACATACTGTCAAAAACGAAAAAACAAAGCCATTTCAGCTGGATGACTGAGGCTGAGGTGAGTGAAGCAGAAGCTATCGTGGCCCAGGCATTTACTGGAATGAATTAGGCCAAATAAACCATGTTACGGCACGGTAACTCAGAACTGATCTGCTCCACTTAAAACGGACACTCATCTAAGCGACATTTATTTTTTCATATTGCTCAGGGCTTAGATAGCCAAGAGCACTCTGCCGTCTCTTTCTGTTGTAATCAACCTCAATATATTCAAAGATAGTTTGGCGCATTTGAGAGCGATTGATCAAAGGGAGGGGCGGGTTAAAAGTCTAAGGCCGTCTTCTCGAAGACCGCCGCCCTAATAAATCTTTCACACAACCAATTGGACGTTTTGAGAATGGGTAGAAAAGCATTGCCTGCAAAGCTGAAAGTCGTCAAAGGTACGGCAAGAAAGCACAGAATGAATGAATCAGAGCCACAACCGGAATCAAAGCTCCCTGATTGTCCTGTATGGGTTCACCCTGAAGGCAAAAAAGAGTGGGGCAGGCTGGTTGATGAGATGACGAAAACAGGTGTTGTCACTGGGTTCGACTATATCGGCCTGTCTACGCTCTGCAACATGTGGGGCGAATATGTAGAAGGCGCTCAAACGGGTGAGCCGGTCCGCGATGGCCAGAAGTCACTCATAAAATCCCTAATGACGCCTCAAATTCCTCAATCGGCACCGGCTTGCCAAACAGATACCCCTGATAGTGGCTGCAGCCGTTGCCCATAAGAAACTGTTGCTGCTCTTCGGTTTCCACCCCTTCGACAATGACGTTCAGGCTCAGACTTTGCGCCATAACAATGATGGTGCGAACAATGGCTTTATCGCTGCTATCGGTGGCAAGGGCGTGTACGAACGACTGATCGATCTTGAGCTCATTGAGCGGCAGCTTCTTGAGGTGTTGCAAGGATGAATAGCCGGTGCCGAAATCGTCCAATGAGAACTGGATACCGATCGCTTTCAATGCGCTCATGGCTGTAATGGTGTTTTCGATGTTCTTTACCAGCATGCTTTCGGTCAACTCTAATTTGAGCCGCATTGGTTTGATCGCATAGCGTTGCACGGTGGCTTGTATTTGAGCCACGAAATCGGCCTGGAAGACTTGCCTGGCACTGACGTTGACCGCCAGAACGAGGTCGCGGGTGAGCGCATCTTGCTCCCAAGCCTTGAGCTGGGTACAAGCCGTTTCCAGAATCCATTGCCCGATGGGCAGGATCAGTCCGGTGTCTTCCGCCAGCGGAATGAATTGATCAGGTGATACCATTCCGCGTTCAGGATGTATCCAGCGGATCAATGCTTCTGCTCCCAATGGATGGTGCGAGCTGTCCACCTGGATCTGGTAATACAAATGGAATTGCTGCTTCTCAAGTGCTTTGCCTAATTCGCTTTCGAGGACTGTGCGGGCGTTAATGGCATCCTGCATTTTCGGATTAAAGAATATCAGGGTGTTGCGGCCTGCTTTCTTGGCCTGATACATGGCGATGTCGGCTTGTTTCAGCAGTTCTTCCGCAGTCTTGCCGTGATCGCTGAAAAGAGCCACACCGATACTCGCGGTGCTATGGTGTTCGTGCTTGGCAAGCTGGTGAGGCTGGTTGAGCGTAGCGAGTATTTTTTCGCTGACGGCTTTCGTTTGTATTGCTGCGGCTTCAATGGATTGCTTGCTCAGGTCTTCCAGCAGCACCACGAATTCGTCACCACCCAGACGGGCCACAGTGTCGCATTCGCGCACACAGGACTCTAGGCGTTGCGCGGTCTGTTGTAGCAGTAAGTCACCGATGTCATGGCCAAGGGTGTCATTGATGTCCTTGAAATTGTCCAGGTCAAGGAACAACAGCGCACCCTCCCGGCCGCTACGCTGGCTGGAAGCGAATGCATGATGGAGCCGGTCTATAAGAAGCCGCCGGTTGGGTAGGCCGGTGATCTGATCAAAGAAAGCCAGATGCTCAATTTCACTATCGGCCTCGAGACTGCGCGATTCAGCGAGTTGCCGTTGCTGGTTCAGTGGACGGAAAACCAGGAGATAGAGGGCGGGAGAAACAATCACGGTGAGCGCGATGGGATCAACGACATAAAAGAACAGCTTTCTCAGAAACGGATCTTTCATGAGGGTGATACTTATGTTTTCGAACAGCGCCATGATCAAAAACTCGCCCACCAGCACGATCAAAGCCAACGCAACCACCACTCGCGTGGGAGTATTCAGAACTATTGTAGAAATTTTCATAAGATACTCCTCAATTTCGATCGAATCATAAATACGGTGGAAATTTACTAAATACACTATAATTGTAGACGGGTATGATCTGCCTTGTTATTTGCACGAAGGATGAATTCTATTGCCCTCTATAACTGGTTCTTATGATATAAGTCTGGTCATTCTTTCTGTTTTGATGGCTATTGTATCTTCGTTTGTAGCTCTTGGATTGGCCGTCCATATCAGCAGTAAGAAAGGCTCAAAAACAATAATCTGGATCATCGGCGGCGCCACGGCCATGGGTGGCGGCATATGGTCCATGCATTTCATTGGCATGCTCGCTTACTCTATGCAGATGCCTGTTCGCTATCACCTTGATCTCACCGCTTATTCTCTGCTCATCGCCATACTGGGTTCTGGGGCGGGCCTGTATCTTGTTGCTAGGGAACGAAAAATAAATTCATTAACGCTCATGATCGGTGGATTTATCATGGGGTTGGCTATTGCTTCAATGCACTATATAGGCATGGACGCGATGGATATGGCCGCCGAGATACACTATGACCCTTGGCTTGTTGCGGGATCCAGTGTGATCGCTATTGCTGCGTCAACAGCGGCCCTCTATATTGCTTTCTATCTTCGCGAGTCTCAGCAGGACGCTTTGCGGTGGCTAAGATCCGTCGCATCGGTTGTGATGGGTCTTGCGGTTTCGGGTATGCATTACATGGGAATGGCAGCCGCCAGCTTCATACCGACGAGCACCATCATCCACTCCGTGGACGGAGTTGACACAACAACTCTTGTTGCCGCTATTACGATAATTGCCATCCTCATACAAGGCTTTGCACTGATAGCACTAGTTTTGGATGATCAGATAAAGGCCGAACAGCGCTATCACATCATCTCCGACAATATTATTGATGGATTAATTACCATCAACAACAAAGGCCAGATAGAAGAGTTTAATCTGGCAGCTCAAAACATTTTTGGCTATGCTGCAAGTGAAGTGATTGGACAAAACGTTCGCATGCTGATGCCAGATCCCTATAAGCATGAGCATAATGACTACCTGCAAAACTATATATCTACAGGCACTCCAAAAGTAATCGGTATTGGCCGAGAAGTAGTGGGACTTAGAAAAGACGGAAGAACATTTCCCATGGATTTGGCCGTTTCTGAAATGCTTGCGGGCGAACAGCAGGTATTTGTTGGCCTTGTCCGAGATATTTCCCAGCGCAAAATGCTTGAAGAAAAACAGCATAAAAGCAACTTGGAAATATCCAGAGCAACTACGCGTGCTCTGTCAATATTTGAAGACGATGTGAACCATCACTATATTTTTTTAGAAATGCTTGAACATCTTCTGTCCATTACACAAAGCCAGTACGGTTTAATTGGCGCAGTCTTCCACAAGGATGATGGCACGCCCTACCTTAAAACATACGCGACTAATAATACATCTTCGTCAAATAGCGTTGCATTGGATGATGAGACATGTCTTAACGACGAAGAGAATGAATCCGAGGGCTTAGGCTTTTGCGACATGAACACTCTGTGCGGGGAGGTCATATCGACCGAAAAAATGGTACTCAAGAACGACCTTGCGGAGGATAAAAGAAGTGGCAGTACTCCAGTCAATCACCTTAACCTGAATGCTTTCCTCGGTATTCCCTTGTATATATCGAAAAAGATGGTGGGCATGATAGGTGTCGCCAACCGACCAGGTGGATATGACCAGTCCAGTGTGGATATGCTGGAGGGAATGCTGCAGGCATGTGCAAGTATCATTGCTGCTTTTCACAATAATAATCTGCGGCTGAAGGCTGAGAAAGATGTCCGACAACTGGCTCATTTCGACAGCCTCACTGGTCTTCCCAATCGACCCTTATTCATAGATCGTCTGACTCAAATATTATTTCAGGCAAGGCGAGATAAGTCCATTTTCACTCTGTTATTCCTTGATCTGGACGGCTTTAAGGCTGTCAATGATACGGCGGGCCATAAGGCGGGGGATGATGTTCTCAAGCTCGTGGCAGAGCGTCTTCGAGCACGCGTACGTACTGTCGATACGGTGGCACGACTGGGTGGGGACGAGTTCACTCTCATTCTTCCGGGCACTACGAACAAGGAACAGGCCATCATCGTGGCAAACAAGGTTATTGCAACGCTGGGCGAAACAATGGCCATCGATGGTGTTGAGTATCACATCGGCGCCAGCATTGGCATCACCCTGTATCCTATAGACGGGGACGATGTGGAAGCACTGCTTAAAAACGCTGATGCAGCAATGTATGCGGCCAAGGCAGCGGGTAAGAACCGTTGTGTATTCTATCAAGATGGTCTAACCGCAGGCGACTGAACTAGCTACAACGATATGACATCTTAATTTTTTCATCTACTCTAAATGTGCGCGGTTGGCTAAGCTGAGTGGAGTTCCCTCAATTCCGTGTACACTCATCCTGTACTTGCTGCGCTCCTGATTTCCTGTGAGCAAGGCGTTAAACAAACTGTAATTTCTAATACCCGAGGCAGCAAAAACGCGGCAAAACCAGTCTTTTGCCGTTTGTTTGCATTGATTGCTCTCTTAAGCATCAGTGTTTATGGCCTGATGTGACTCGCTACCTACCGTTTTCAATACACTCCTAAAATCTCCCCTACACCCATATTAAAAGTCGTATTACAATTGTGTCTTATATGTCTATAGTGAGTCCTTCGTAAATGAAGTATCCGAAGATGTAATACCTAAAGAAGAATTAATAGATTTTATCCGATTAAGAAAATCGTACAAAAAAGGCAAGGATGAATCGTCAGTAACTTCTAAACTTAGAATTATGTTTAAGACCAAATTTGAATGCGAGCTACCAAATGAAATAAAGCAGAAGGTGGAAAAGCTTATCTCGCTTAGGAACAATTTGGCACACTATAAGCTAACGGATCTAGCCGGAAAATTTATTATGCCCCCAGCTACTACCATGCCTGTAGAAGGTGGTGGGTTCATGACTACATTAGATTTTACTCAGCAACCCGAAAGAATAGAGCCACCGTTTATTCAAAGTGTTACCGGGCATGCGGCGGCGGAGAGTTTCAATTGTGCGCTGGAAGTGATAAACATGTGGGGCCGCATGCAAGAAATAGACGATAGTGTGCCAGGGTTGGAGCCTATCGCCTAACATGCAGCGCAAGCGGGACAAATTCTCCGTTGCGCTCCAAATTTGCCACTTCGCTCGGCGTAAAGAGAAATATATTAAGGAGCAAGATAGCTCCACCCAGGTGGGGTGTTCACTCTTACTTCTATTAATACCTATAGAATTTTTATTATGCTGTTGCCTTTAAGAAGGACAGATAGTTGTATCCGAAATAAAGCGATGTAATGAAGAATATTACGGTGAGAATGATGTATGCCCACATGCATAATGACAGTTAACCACTTAGCTGAACGCTTATTGTGTTGGCTTTCGTGATATGTCTGATTGTATGCGAAACGCCATAAAAGGCCAAATAACACACTAAGGCCAGCGATTAAAAATAATTTGCTTAGATGCTGAATCTGGATAAATTCTTTCGCATGTAATAGCACATAACCGCAAAAAATAAGCTCTATGCTAATGACAAAGTAACTCAAGCGAGCGGTTAGGTCGTAGGAATATTGCTTTCCATCAGTTGTCATTAGCTGATAGCCCCCATGTTTTGGACATTTTTGTTGCCCTGGGTGTTGCCCAAACGTTTATTTTAGACATAAAAAACGGGAGCTGTATCGCTACAACCCCCGTCATGTTTGGCTCCGCCTGCTGGGCTCGAACCAGCGACCCAATGATTAACAGTCATTTGCTCTACCAACTGAGCTAAGGCGGATCGGTCAAGAGGCGCGTATCTTATATATCGGTATGGGGTGAGTCAACCCTTCTTCAGACATCAATACTAGGTCTTTTTCTAGCGTATAATATGTCGTTTTTTATCCTATGGAAGTTGGGTTAATACACTGTGTCAAAATCATTTAAGGTTACAAGTTCCTATCAGCCAGCTGGCGATCAGCCTGCGGCAATTGAGAAGCTAGTAGAAGGGCTTGAAGCTGGGTTGGCTGCGCAAACCTTGCTGGGTGTTACTGGGTCAGGTAAGACTTTCACCATTGCCAATGTGATAGACCGGGTGCAACGGCCAACCATTGTGCTGGCACACAATAAAACTCTGGCGGCCCAGCTATATGGCGAGCTGCGAGATTTTTTCCCTGATAACGCAGTAGAGTATTTTGTTTCTTACTATGACTATTATCAGCCCGAGGCCTATGTGCCATCTTCTGGCACTTTTATCGAAAAAGATGCGTCGATAAATCAGCATATTGAGCAAATGCGTCTGTCGGCGACAAAAGCTTTGCTGGAGCGGAAAGATGTCATTGTGGTGGCTACGGTGTCATCCATCTATGGCTTGGGTGATCCAGACTCCTATCTGAAAATGTTATTACATTTGGTTCGTGGCGATAAAATTGATCAGCGCGCAGTCCTTCGCCGTTTAGCCGAGCTGCAATACACTCGAAACGATGCCGTGTTTCAACGTGCCACCTACCGGGTGCGAGGCGATGTGATTGATGTGTATCCCGCAGATTCAGACCGTGAGGCAGTTCGGGTAGAGCTGTTTGATGATGAGGTGGAAAACCTCTCGTTATTCGACCCTTTGACTGGCGAAGTGTTAAAGCGTGTGCCGCGTATTACGGTTTATCCAAAATCCCATTATGTGACACCGCGACAGAAGATTATTGATGCTGTTGAACATATAAAAGATGAGCTTTCTGAGCGATTGGAGCAGTTGCGGTCGGTGCATAAGTTAGTCGAAGAACAACGGCTGAGAGAGCGCACACGTTACGATTTGGAAATGATGCAGGAGCTTGGCTACTGCAATGGTATCGAAAATTACTCTCGCTATCTTTCCGGACGTGAACCGGGAGACCCACCTCCCACACTGTTTGATTACCTTCCTGATGATGCGTTATTGGTCATTGATGAATCCCATGTCACTGTGCCGCAATTGGGTGGCATGTATAAAGGTGACCGTTCTCGTAAAGAAACACTGGTGGAATACGGGTTTCGTCTCCCATCTGCATTGGACAACCGGCCATTGCGCTTTGATGAGTGGGAACGTTTAGCCCCACAAATGATTTTTGTGTCAGCAACGCCCAGTAAGTATGAAGCCGCTAATGAAGGGCAGGTGGTTGAGCAGGTGGTTCGTCCCACAGGCCTGTTGGACCCCATCATCGTTGTTCGGCCTGCCACCTCACAGGTAGACGATGTATTGTCTGAAATTAACCTGTGTGTGGCTAAAGAACAGCGGGTGCTGATTACCGTATTAACCAAACGTATGGCAGAAGATTTTACGGACTATTTGAGTGAGCATGGCGTTCGTGTTCGTTACCTTCATTCGGATATTGATACCGTGGAGCGGGTAGAAATTATTCGTGATCTTCGGCTGGGTGAATTCGATGTACTGGTGGGGATTAACCTGTTGCGAGAAGGGCTAGATATGCCTGAGGTCGCACTGGTCGCTATTTTTGATGCCGACAAGGAGGGTTTTTTACGTTCAGAGCAATCACTTATTCAGACCATTGGCCGTGCCGCAAGAAACATAGAGGGTAGGGCTATTCTCTATGCTGACAGGATAACAGGCTCAATGGAGCGAGCTATGGGTGAAACAGAGCGTCGCCGTAATGCGCAGATTAAACACAATGAAAAGCACGGAATCATTCCTCAAGGTATTATAAAAACAGTTGCGGATATTATGGAGGGGGCAAGGGCAATACCCGGTAAAGGCTCTCAAAGAGTGGCTGAGCTGAAGGGCAAATATCAAATAGGTACCGATGCTCTTCACACTGAATCAGATATCTGGAAACAAATCGCCGTGCTTGAAGAAAAAATGTTCGAAAGCGCAAAAAACCTAGAGTTTGAGGAGGCCGCCAACTTACGGGATGAGGTGACCCATTTGAAAAGGATGGTGGATGGAGTGATTTGATTGGATGATGGGTGCATTAAAAATAGTTTTAGTGTGTTGAAGTACAAAATCACAGGCTGTCAGGCTTTGTATGAAGAGGGGGTCTTCTAAAATTTTGATTTAACTTAGTTCTTTCTTTAGCGCCAACCCTTCTCTGATACAATGCATTCTAGTTAAAAGGCCAGTAAACTTATTAATATGCCGAACGACTCTAAAAATGTATTGGAGCGTGGTTTGGAAAATATCCACGATCCATTTTCCAATTTCATTCGTGCCCAGACCACATCCAGCCTATTTCTTCTGGTCGCTACAGTCGTGGCTCTTTGGTGGGCAAACTCAATTTATTCTTCTACTTACCAGAATTTGATACATACGCCGATTGGATTTTTTGTCGGGGAGTTGGAACTGCGGGCTTCACTCAAACACATTATTAATGATGGTTTGATGGTAATTTTTTTCTTCCTGCTCGGTCTTGAGATCAAACGGGAAGTGTTTGCCGGAGACCTCGCCCGACCTGAAAATCGACGTATGCTGATTTTCTGTGCCGTCGGTGGAATGGTGTGCCCTGCTGTGATTTATTCTTTGTTCAACTGGTCGCTTGATTCACAGATTGGTTGGGGTATCCCCATGGCAACGGATACTGCATTTGCGTTGGGTGTTCTTGCCCTTGTGAGAAAACATATACCGGTTAGCCTTCTGGCTTTCATCGTTGGTCTCGCCATTGTCGATGATGTCGGAGCGATATTGGTCATTGCGATATTTTACACTCAGGCAATATCTGTAATATACCTGTTGAGTGCAGTTGTGCTTGTCGCGTTTTTGGCAATGGCCAACTATGCCGGAATTCGCCAGCCACTTTTCTATATTATCATTGGCATTGCGACGTGGTGGGCAACGCTCAAGTCCGGCGTTCATCCCACGGTTGCCGGTGTCGCCATTGCCATGATGGTGCCAGCAAGGCCCGGGTTGGTGTCAAGAAAATTGCTCGATAAAGCAAAATCGACCGTCAGCTCCATGCAGAAAAAAACAAAAGAGGTGGATGTTCTTGGTAGCAGGCAAGATCACGAACAAGTACTAGAGGTGCGCGATTTTGCGGAACGGGCGAGTACACCCTTGCGTCGTTGGGAAGATGCACTGGAATTGCCGGTAGCATTATTTATTTTGCCGTTGTTTGCATTGACCAATGCCGGCGTAGTGTTTGGCTTTAACTCATTTATGGGTAGCCTTCAGAATCCAACTGGATTAGGCATTATTGCCGGACTCATCATTGGGAAATTTATCGGTATTTCCGGCGCGTGCTGGCTGGGTTTGCGTTGCAAGATTGGCTGCTTGCCGGAAGACGTTAATTTGAAACATGTTGTCGGTGTTTCTCTGATTGCAGGGATAGGGTTCACCATGTCCACTTTTATCGCCGCACTGGGTTTTGATGCGCAACCTGAGCATCTCCATGATGCAAAAACATCAATTTTAGTGGCCTCAGTTCTTTCTGCAATTCTTGGCGTATTATATATCCGGATTATTTCTACAAATAAAACATAACACTCAATTTGAGACCAAAAAATAGTACTACAGGGGGTCAATCCCCTTAGTATCAATCATCTTCTGATGCAGAGCCTTCTAGTTAAAATGCCTTCGGGTTTATTAATTAACGGTCATCTACATGAGTTACACGATAATTTTACATTTTATTAAAGGACATAATGAATACTCAAAATATTTTATTAATAAGAAAGATTTTTGCAAAAGTACTCACCCTGATTTTTTTTGGCTTGGCTATTATTAGTGTTGTGTCCTTACTTTTAAGCGTTGTGGAGGGCTTGCTCAATAAAGAAAATATCACCCAAGTTTTTTTAAGTAGTATCAATACCGGCATTATTGCGTTAGCTGTCTTTGAGTTAGCCTTTGTTATAAATAAAGAATATTCGGGTCCTATCGATGATGATGAGAGGGATGCTGTCGACAGCTTACGAGAAACACTTCCTAGGTTTATCGGAACTGTTTGCGTTGCTTTATCGCTCGAGGGGTTGATTATGGTTATTAAATATAGTCAATTGGATTTGGCCGGAAATTTATACTATCCCGTAGCAATTATTATGAGCACGGCATTGCTTTTATCAGCACTAGGTCTTTTTATATACTTAACAGATAAACGAACTGAAACATAACAGTTGTTGTAGGAGGGGGAATACCTTTCCGCTGCGCTACAAGCCGTTCGTAACTACGGTGCGTGATGTCTACTAATAGCGGGGAAATCTTGAATGCCTTGTGCCGGCCCGCCGACTCAGACCATCGTTGATGACTTTCTTGCGCCGGTGTGTGACGATTTTGTAGTCATTTTGTATCAAGATACCGATATCTTGTTGATCAGCAAGCCTAGTGGTCTCCTCAGCTTGTCGGGCAAAAATCCTCTCAACTGGGATTCGGTACACTACCGTTTGGTACACGGCCAAGAGGGGGTGAGCCCTGCATTCCCGGAGGCAAAATTACCGCATCGATTAGATTTCGGGACATCAGGCATTATGGTAGTGGCGCTGAATGCAGCGTCGGCTCGACATCTCAATAAACAGTTTCAAGCCCGTACGATTCAAAAGCGTTATGTTGCCTTGCTAGATGGCTGGGTCGCCGACGATCAGGGGCGAGTTACAGCGGCCATAGCGAAAGATAAAAACCATTTTCCTCGGGTAAAAATTTGCCGCACTACAGGCAAAGCGGCCATAAGCGAATACACAGTATTACACCGATTAGAGCAGCCACGCCGGAGCTTGGTGCAATTTAATCCTCATACGGGGCGCACACACCAGTTACGAATCCATAGCCAAGTAATGGGGCATCCAATTCTTGGGTGTGACCTGTATAAAAATGATTACAGTGAACAGATGGCAGATCGATTGCTATTACACGCCAGTGATTTGTATTTTGAACATCCTACTGGTGGTGAACAATTTCATGGGCAGTGTCCCTGTCCGTTTTAATCAGAGAAATTGTTCTTGTGTTGGGCAAACTTTTTTTAAAGGCCGACACGAGTAGATTTTTCGAGCTTGAGTTCTTTCCCTTCGGGTCGCCGTTGCTTCTCTCCGGCGCTGTCTTGCCGCTTAGCTCGAACCAGATCGGAGGCACTTGTCCAGCATATGACAATCAAAAAAGGCCCACCTATAAATAGGTGAGCCTTTGTGATTGGTAGGCACGAGTGGATTATTCGAGCTTGCGCTCTCACCCTGCGGGTCGCCGTCGTGATAAAACACTCCAGCGCTGTCTCGCCACTTCGTGGCTCGGCTCGAACCACATCGGTGGTTCTCGTCCGACAAATGCCGGCCAAAAATAAAGCCCACCTAATAAAGGTAGGCTTCAATTTTTGGTAGGCACGAGTGGATTCGAACCACCGACCCCCACCATGTCAAGGTGGTGCTCTAACCAACTGAGCTACGTGCCTGCTGTCAGCTTGAGGTTTTGATGCCAAATAGCTGTTTTGCAAGAGGCGCGTAATTTACCAGTGGAAGGGCATTGTGACAAGTGAATTTCCTAACGGTAGGTCTAAATTGGCAAATGGCCAGACTAGCTTGATTCTGGTTTTTAAGGCGGTAAAATGGCGACTTTTACGCCATATGCTATATTCGTAGCATTTAGTATTCACCATGTGGCCTTTGGTAGGGGTCACCACTGGAAAGGACAGAATAATGCCTATTATTACCCTTCCTGACGGAAGTCAGCGTAGTTTTGAAAACTCTATCAGTATCCATGATGTTGCCGCCGATATCGGGCCGGGCCTTGCTAAAGCGGCGTTGGCCGGAAAGATTGATGGTGAGCTGCTGGATACTTCTCATTTGATTGAGTCGGACGTTGAGCTGGCCATTATCACTGAGCGCTCGGATGAGGGCTTAGAGGTGATTCGACATTCAACGGCGCATTTGTTGGCGCAGGCTGTTAAGCGGCTGTTTCCTGAAGCTCAGGTAACGATTGGGCCAGTGATCGAAAATGGTTTTTTCTATGATTTTTCCTATGAGCGCCCGTTTACACCAGAAGATTTGATTGCCATTGAAAACAAAATGTCAGAGTTGTCTTCTGAGGATGCGACCATTGTTCGTCGAATATTGTCCCGTGATGAGGCCGTGGACTATTTTCGTGGCCTCGGTGAAGAATACAAGGCGGAGATTATTGAGGGTATTCCAGCTGGTCAGGATTTATCGCTCTATCGCCAGGGTGATTTTGAAGACCTTTGCCGTGGTCCCCATGTGCCATCAACGGGTAAGTTGAAATTTTTTAAGTTAATGAAGGTGGCGGGTGCTTACTGGCGTGGTGATTCAAACAACCAAATGTTGCAGCGCATCTATGGCACGGCATGGAGTAGCAAGAAAGAGTTAAAAGCTCATCTTCATCAGTTGGAGGAAGCCGAAAAACGTGATCATCGTAAGCTCGCTAAAAAATTCAATTTGTTTCATTTACAGGAAGAAGCGCCGGGAATGGTGTTTTGGCACCCTAAAGGTTGGAGTATTTATACAGAAGTTGAGAGTTACATGCGTGAGGTTCAGCGCCAAAAGGGTTATAGCGAAATCAGGACGCCACTGATAGTTGATCGGACTCTGTGGGAGCGCTCTGGCCATTGGGATAAATTCCGTGAAAACATGTTTACCGTGGAGTCAGAGTCTCGGGACTATGCGGTAAAACCAATGAATTGTCCCTGTCACGTGCAGGTGTTTAATCAGGGCTTAAAAAGTTATCGTGACCTTCCTTTACGATTGGCTGAATTTGGTGCCTGCCATCGCAATGAAGCATCGGGTACGTTACAGGGGCTAATGCGAGTTCGTGGTTTTGTTCAGGATGATGCTCATATCTTCTGTACAGAATCACAAATTCAGGACGAAGTGTCAGTATTTAGTGATCTGTTATTTGAGGTGTATCGCGACTTTGGGTTTGAAAATGTCATTATTCGTTTGTCGACCCGTCCCGAACAGCGTGTGGGTAGTGATGAAGTCTGGGATAAAGCAGAAAAAGCACTAGTGGATGCATTGGGAGCAAAAGGTCTGGATTATGAGTTGTTGCCTGGAGAGGGTGCTTTTTATGGTCCTAAAATTGAGTTCTCCTTAAAAGATTGTCTCGGTCGAGTCTGGCAATGTGGTACGATTCAGGTAGATTTTTCCATGCCGGGTCGACTGGATGCCCAGTATGTAGCGGAAGATGGTTCTCGCCAGGTTCCCGTCATGTTGCACCGTGCAATCTTAGGTTCTTTTGAGCGATTTATCGGAATTTTGATTGAACATTATGAAGGAGCCTTTCCCACTTGGTTGGCTCCGCAGCAAGCTGTAGTGATGAATATTACGGATGCTCAGGACGAATATGTCGTAAAAGTAGCGGATTCCTTGAAAAACAAGGGCTTCCGTGTCGAAAATGACTTGAGAAACGAAAAGATCGGCTTTAAAATCCGCGAGCACACAATTCAGAAGGTTCCCTATTTGCTGGTTATCGGTGATAGGGAAGTGGAAACGCAGACCGTGGCAGTACGTTCACGGGGTGGTGAAGACCTAGGCATTATGCGTGTAGCAGAATTTGCCGAGCTTCTTACCCAGGACGTAAACCGTCGCGGTCGCGTGCATTTAAAAATTGAAGTTGGAGATTAGGTTATCAAGAAAAGCTATGGGAAGGGATCAGCAAAACGATCTCGCATGAATGAAGAGATCGACGTCCCGGAAGTACGTTTAATTGACGCCGAAGGTGAACAAGCAGGTATCGTTAGCCTGGCAGATGCTTTAAGTGCTGCTCAGGCGGCAACTTTGGATTTGGTGGAAATCTCACCCGATGCAGAGCCACCTGTATGCAAAATAATGGATTACGGCAAAAAGCTGTTTGAAGTTAAAAAACAGCAAGCTGCGCAGCGTAAAAAACAGAAGCAGACTCAGGTTAAGGAAATAAAGTTTCGTCCAGGAACGGACGTAGGCGATTATCAGATTAAATTACGTAATCTGACCCGTTTTCTTGAAAATGGGGACAAGGCTAAGGTAACTCTTAGATTCCGTGGTCGGGAAATGGCTCACCAAGAACTTGGTATGGAGATGCTTAAACGCATTGAAGTAGACCTTGAAGAACTGGGGGCCGTTGAGCAATACCCGAAAATGGAAGGTCGGCAGCTCACGATGGTGATTGCCCCTAGAAGTAAGAAGAAGTAAGAAGAAGTAAGACGTTGTAGTAAGTAGTAACAAGTAAGTACTTAGAAAAAGTAATATCCAACACTACCCGCGTTCAGCCTTTGGCAGACTGTCCGGGAGTGACTTTTTCTCAATTTAACCCGTATAAACGGAGAACTAAAATGCCAAAAGCAAAAGCACATAGCGGTGCAACCAAGCGTTTTAAAAAAACTGGCGCTGGTTATAAGCACAAACACGCTAACAGAAGTCACATCCTCACAAAAATGTCACAGAAGCGTAAGCGTAATCTGCGTGGTACCAGCATCATGAATGATTCTGATGCTCCACTGATTGATCGTCTGCTGCGTTCCTGATTAACCGAATTATTTGAGAGGATAATGATATGCCACGCGTAAAAAGAGGTGTCACCGCACACCGTCGCCACAAAAAAATTCTGAAGCAGGCAAAAGGATATTACGGAGCTCGTAGCCGTATTTTTCGTGTTGCTACTCAGGCAGTTACCAAAGCGGGCCAATATGCCTACCGAGATCGTCGTGTTAAGAAGCGTACTTTCCGCGCTCTTTGGATCACACGTATTAATGCTCAGTCTCGTTATGAAGGTCTAAGCTATAGCCGTTTGATTGCTGGTCTTAAGAAAGCCAGTATCGAGCTTGATCGTCGTGTACTAGCTGACTTGGCTGTACATGATAAGGTTGCATTTGCTGCTGTTGTAGAACAGGCAAAGGCCGCCCTAGCTTAATATTCATGCCAGACCTCTGGCGTTAAATGAATGTGTATTAAAAGGGAAAGGGCTGATGCTCTTTCCCTTTTTTATTTTAAGGCCCGCCTTTTGATAAAGATAAGAAGGTAAAGGGTTAGACGTTAGAACGATAAGAAGGTTAGAAGAGGCATAAGAATGGAAAACCTCGAGCTTCTGGCAAGTGAAGCTGAAATGGCTGTTGAACAGGCGGCTGATGTTGCATCTCTGGATCAGGTGAGGGTTGAATACCTGGGTAAAAAGGGATTGCTGACAGGTCTATTAAAAGGTTTGGGTAAGTTGTCGCCAGAAGAGCGGCCGGCAGCTGGTGCCCTTATTAATGAGGTGAAGCAGCAAGTACAGGAAAAGATAAACCTGCGCCGTGACAGTATGGAAAATACTGTCTTGGAAGCTAGGTTAGCCAGTGAGGCTGTAGATGTTACGTTGCCTGGGCGAGGCGAAGAGGTGGGTGGGCTGCACTTGGTGACCCATACCATGGAGCGTATCGAGTCTTTCTTTTCTCGGGTCGGCTATACCGTAGAGACAGGCCCTGAAGTTGAAGATGACTACCATAATTTCGAGGCGCTTAATATTCCTGCGCATCACCCCGCTAGGGCGATGCACGATACTTTTTATGTCAACGAGAATACGGTACTGCGTACTCATACGTCACCGGTTCAGATTCGAACCATGGAGTCTCAAGAGCCGCCCATTCGTATTATTTGTCCTGGTCGAGTCTACCGCTGTGATTCCGATCTAACCCACACCCCAATGTTTCACCAGGTGGAAGGTTTGGTTGTGGATGAAAACGTGAGTATGGCTGACCTTAAGGGCACCATTGATCAGTTTCTCAAGGCTTTCTTTGAAGCTGACCTGCCGGTACGTTTCCGGCCATCCTATTTTCCTTTCACCGAGCCGTCGGCTGAAGTGGACATCCAATGTACCAATTGCCAGGGGAAAGGTTGCCGAATCTGTAAGAATACAGGCTGGTTAGAGGTGATGGGTTGCGGCATGGTGCACCCTAATGTATTTGCACATTGTGATGTTGATGCCGAGAAATACTCCGGCTTTGCTTTTGGTATGGGGGTGGAGAGGTTGGCCATGCTTCGCTATGGCGTTAATGACCTCCGGCTATTTTTTGAAAACGATCTTCAGTTTTTAAGGCAGTTTTAAGTAATAGTCATTAAAAACAATTAGTTATTATATCTATTTAAAGTAAATTATTTTTGTATATTGCGAGCAATTAACGAATGAAATTCAGTGAATCCTGGTTAAGAGAGTGGGTAAACCCAGCAATTGATACAACAGAGCTGGTTGCTCAGTTAACCATGGCAGGCTTGGAAGTGGATGCTGTTGAATCAGTGGCACCTGACTTTAGTGGTGTTGTTGTTGGCGAGATTGTCTCAGCAGAGCAGCATCCGAATGCGGATAAGCTTAGAGTTTGCCAGGTGGCTGGTGGAGAAAGTGATACAACGCAGGTGGTTTGTGGTGCGCCGAATGCACGCGTAGGGATCAAAATTCCTTTTGCGACAGTGGGTGCTAAATTGCCGGGCGATTTTAAGATCAAAAAAGCGAAGCTGAGGGATGTAGAGTCTTTTGGCATGCTTTGTGGGCCTGATGAAGTGGGGTTAGGTGAGACTTCGGAAGGTTTGTGGGAGCTTCCTTCTGCAGCACCTGTGGGCTCAGACCTCCGTGATTATTTGAACCTCAATGATCAAGTCATAGAGGTCGACCTGACCCCTAATCGTGGCGACTGTTTGAGTATTCGTGGTCTGGCTCGTGAAACCGGCGTGTTAAACCTGGCTTCTGTAAAAGAGCAAAACTGTGATCCTGTTGATTCGACCATTAGTGATATCTTTAATGTTCAGTTGTTGGCACCAAAGGCTTGTTCTCGATATGCCGGCAGGATCATCCGCAACGTCAATATGGCGGCTGAGTCGCCGATGTGGTTACAGGAAAGGCTGCGTCGTAGCGGCGTTCGTTGTATTGACCCAGTGGTGGATGTCACCAATTATGTGATGCTTGAGCTAGGCCAGCCGATGCACGCTTTTGATTTTTCGAAGCTTGAAGGTGGCATTGTTGTTCGTATGGCTGAGCAGGATGAGAAGCTTAAGTTGCTTGATGGTTCTGAGGTTAAGTTGAATGCAGATACCCTTGTAATTGCCGATCAGAAAAAAGCTGTGGCAATGGCAGGTATTATGGGCGGTGATGAAACGGCCGTGAATTTTGAAACCCGGGATATCTTTTTGGAGAGTGCCTATTTTGACCCTATTGCTATAGCAGGGCGTTCTCGAACCTATGGTATGCATACGGATTCCTCTCACCGTTTTGAGCGTGGCGTAGACCCCAAGTTACAAGAAGTAGCCATTGAGCGTGCGACAGCTCTATTACTTGATATTGTTGGTGGTGAGGTTGGTCCGCTCACTGTTGTGGAGGAAAAGGCTTATTTACCACAGCAAGCTAAAGTGACATTGAGCCGGTCACGCCTTCAGCAGCAATTAGGGTTGCTTCTGGAAGATAAGCAAGTTGAAGAAATGCTCGAAAGATTGGGGTTAGATATACAGTTAAAGCCGGATAGCGGTTGGATCTGTACAGCACCGAGCTGGCGCTTTGATATCGCTATTGAAGCAGACCTAATCGAAGAAGTAGCAAGAACTTATGGCTATAACCGTTTGCCGACATCGACTATTTCTGCAGAGCTTCCTATTGAGGTTGTTGTTGAGACCCAGCGGGCGTTGCCACCCTTAAGGCAGCAATTGATTGGCCGAGGCTATCATGAAGCAATCACTTATTGTTTTGTTGATCCAGAGGTCCAGTCTCACTTAACTCCTGATGCCGACTCAGTCTCATTGGCCAACCCTATTGCCAGTGATATGTCAGTGATGAGGACAACATTGTGGTCCGGTTTGTTGCCGGCTGTTCGTCGTAATTTGAATCGGCAACAGCCTAGAGTCCGTTTATTTGAAACAGGGCTTAACTTTGTTCCAAGTGAGGGTGAGTTGAAGCAGAGGTCCATGATAGCTGGGGCCATAACCGGTAGTCGTACCCCAGAAAGCTGGGTGACCCAGCAAGAACCTGTGGATTTTTATGATATCAAGGCTGACGTGGAAGCACTGCTCCAGTTAAGTCAGGTATCTGATCAATTTCAGTTCGTAGCAGGCAAGCATCCCGCTCTCCACCCTGGACAGTGTGCACGCATTGAACGCAAAGGTGAGTTGGTGGGTTGGTTGGGGCAGGTGCATCCAAAAGTACAAAAAGCTTTGGATCTCTCTCAGCCGGTTTTTGTTTTCGAAATGGAGTTGGATCCGGTGCTTAAGGATGAACTCCCAGCATTTAATGGGGTGAGCAAGTTTCCTGAAGTAAGGCGTGATTTGGCGCTCATTGTTGATGAAAACATCTCCGCTGGTGACTTGTGTTATACAGTTCGTCAGAATGCTGGTGTACAGCTCGTTGACTTAAAGGTATTTGATGTTTATCAAGGAAAAGGTATTGAAAACAATAGAAAAAGTGTTGCTCTGGGCTTGACCTTTAGAGATAGTTCACGCACGCTTACAGAAGATGAAATTAATATGGCCGTTGAGTCAGTAGTAACCGCCCTAGAAAAACAACATGCAGCGAGCCTCAGAGGTTAATTGAACTATGACAGCACTGACTAAAGCCGACCTTGCCGAAATGCTTTTTGAAGATCTTGGTTTGAACAAGAGAGAAGCAAAAGAAATCGTGGAATCTTTTTTTGAGGAAATTCGATCTTCCCTGGAAAGTAACGAGCAAGTTAAGCTGTCTGGTTTTGGCAATTTTGAGTTGCGGGATAAGAATACTCGGCCGGGTCGAAATCCAAAAACGGGAGAGGAAATCCCTATCTCGGCAAGGCGAGTAGTCACATTTAAGCCAGGGCAAAAATTAAAAGCGAGAGTGGAAAGTTATGCTGGAACCGAGTAATAACGACCAATTACCACCTATTCCCGGCAAGCGTTACTTCACCATTGGTGAGGTGAGCGACCTCTGTGATGTTAAACCCCACGTATTGAGATATTGGGAGCAAGAGTTTCCAAATCTTAGCCCAGTGAAACGACGAGGCAACCGCCGTTATTACCAGCGTCAAGATGTACTGATTATCCGTCAAATACGTTCATTGCTTTATGAGCAAGGTTTTACTATTGGCGGTGCGCGTCAGAGACTATCCGGTGATGATGCTCGGGAAGAGGCTACTCAAGTTCGTCAGATAATCGATCAAACGGTTGGGGAATTGGAAGAATTACTTCAGGTTCTCAAGGTTTGATGTGTTTAGGCTAGCAGCCTGACGCTCTTAAAATTCAAAAAGTGCCTCGTCGATAAAAGTGTATTGAATTAATGAGCAAGTACCTTGAATTGTGGGGGGCATTCGGTATTATGTGCGCCTCTTCCTAGGGCCTGTTCTTAGAAGCGTGTTCATCGGGGCGTAGCGCAGTCTGGTAGCGCACTACACTGGGGGTGTAGTGGTCGTCGGTTCAAATCCGGCCGCCCCGACCAATTTCTTAATAAAGTTCAATTAGTTAAAGCTATCTTGTCGCCAAGGCAATCTTGTTGGTGATAATTTAAGTCCATATTAAGTTCATAGTTTCGGTGTTAAAGAGCATCAGCTGGACTTCTTACACCTTTTCCTCCTCTATTAACGACATGGGTATAAATCTCTGTCGTTGTGATATCAGAATGCCCCAACAATTCTTGAATGGTCCGCAGGTCATAGCCTGATTCGAATAAGTGAGTAGCAAAACTGTGGCGAAAGCTATGAGACCTTGCGGGTTTATTGATGCCTGCTGCTTGTTATTGAAGTAAATAAAGCGCTTTATCCAATGAATGTAGGTTTTCTCCGTCTGGTAGGCAAGACCACTGTTGCGTACATGTAAGCGCAATTGATCGATAAAACGGGTGGGTTCACTAGGTAACCGTTGTCGTACATCGTCCATGAGACTTCACCATAATACATGTATGTACAATATTATTGGTGTTTCTCTGAATAGGTCAACCTCCTAGATCAGGAGCCATAGGCCTCTGTTCACGGGAGAAGTGGTATTAAGTGTTTGATTTTAATTATGATCAGTGGGAAGGGACTGGAAATCAAAAGCAGGGATTAGGCTTCTGTTGTCAAACTGCGAAGCTATCCTCTTTTCTCCAATCCATTGTAAATAAAGAAGAACAGCCTTGACCGAAAATCGTTTAGTCCGAGATAAGGGGGCCAAAGTGATATAAGGTCATAGGCTTCTTAATAAACTGTTATACAATACAGCAAAGTACTGTATGTACGTACAGTTATGTGTTATGGTTTTGCGAATCATGTAATTTCTACCTAAGAGGTGCCTTATGATTAAGGGAAGCTGTTGTTGCGGGGCTGTACAATTCGAAATGAGCGAAAAGCCCAGCATGATGGGCATGTGCCATTGCAGTCGTTGTCGTAAAGTTGGGGCAAGCGCTTTGGCGTTCGTCAAAGCGGATAAATTTAATATTACTACTGGCCGCAATAAAATATCCGTCTTCAAAGCTGAGTCACCGTACAAATACAATCGGTGTTTTTGTTCAGCCTGCGGTACGGCACTCGGCGAAGTTCTTTCGGATATGGAGTCTTTTCCAATAAATGCACACTGCATAGATAGTGAAATAGAACTCGAAAACAAATTTCACGAATTCGTTTCAGAGAAACCGAGCTGGTTCAAAATCGGTGATGACGCAAAACAATTCGATGAACACCCGCACGAATAACAAGAAAAATGTATAACAAAGCGGTCATAGGGGAATTATGTGGAAAGTATTAATAACCATTCAGACAATCTGAAGTTTGCGAAAAGCAGACGCCCAAATTATCAGCCCCAGTTTCTCAGAACGACCCAGAGCGGACGTCAAAGTTTAGCTAACCGACTCACCGTAACCAGCGAATCTCTTGTGAGAGAAAAACAGGATTTTGGCTATCCAATATAAGATGGTGATAAGTATGACCATGGTTGGTATCGCAACGATGAGTAACAGCTGTTCTTCCTGCATGCTCTTAAGATTAGCGCCTAGCATTTTCACGATTTTGTCGGTGAATGCTAAAGCCGCCCATACCAGTGAAAAGCCAATGCGCCAGACATGCCGAATAATGCGTTGAGTGCCAGAAAGCCCTGACTGGTAAAGGTTACGGATGTCCCCGAATGCGAAGAGAATCGCTAAGCCGCCCCAGATCAAATAGGCACGGGGCACCTCTACCTCTCGCCAACCTATACTGATAGAAAATGCGGTAATGGCGAAACCGACAATCCATATCAACGCAATTATTTCCAGTAGACCAGTCTCATTCTTTCTATGGTGGGCGGCTAACCAGGCAGTAAACGCCGTATACATCACTACTGCACCCAACATCATGTCATTGATGGAATCTTTGAGGTACGCGACTGCAATACCAGAAACCAGCATGATCATCATGGATACTGTAAAACAGGAACCTGCTTTCCTATGAAGTGCACTGCCTTTCTTGGCGAACATGGCAATGACAGCTGTCACCAAAACGAGCGTTCCCGTGGGGGTATGTATTGCCCAAACAATGATGTCTTTCAATTGAAAAACCTCAGGTAAAAGTTAACTAAAAATTTGATGACTGAAGTTGATTAGCGTGCATTCAATTGCTTGGCAGCCAGGTAGCCGTATTGCGATTTACTGTGCTCCCCGGCCAGGTATTCGTAGAGGGTGTAAGCTATCTCGCTGTTACCTAGCCGCTCGTATGTCTTTGCTTTTAAGTAAGTCAATTCGGCTTTTGTTTCAGCTGACATCGGCTCTGCGTTTTCTGCTTGGGTGATCAGCGCCAGCGTACGTTCGTATTGTTGAAGATCATAGTGCTTATATGCTTCGGCGACAGAGGCAGTTTGAATCAGGCTTGCACAGCCGCCGAGTGATAGTGCTGCTGCTAGCAGTACAAGGGCAGGGAATTTCATCTCTATTTATCCTGTGAATATGATTTCTGTACGAGAATTCTATCAATACACAAATAAAAGCAATACAATCAATTCTTAACTTCAGGTATGCATATTTGTATGGATTGGCGATCAATAACATTCGACTGGAACCGTGCACGAGCGTTCTTGGTAACTGCGGAAGAAGGCTCTCTGGCTGCGGCAGCTCGATCACTGGGAATGACGCAACCCACCCTGGGCCGACAGGTGGCGGCGCTGGAGAGAGAGATTGGACTCGATCTATTCACCAGGCGAGGGCGAGGTCTAGAGCTAACGCCCAATGGCATCAAATTATTAGAACATGTGCGACAAATGGGGGATGCCGCCAACCAGTTTTCTTTATCGGCTTCGGGTAAATCAGATGTGATCGAGGGCGAGGTAAGCATTACCGCTTCCGAACTCTTTTCCACGTTTATTCTGCCACCCATGATTAAAGCCTTGCGGGAGACGGAACCCGGTATCGAGATCGAGATATATTCAACTAACGAGGAGCGTGACCTCAGTCGAAGAGAGGCTGATATTGCTATCCGGAGTCTCCGTCCAACACAGCCGGAGTTGATTGTAAAAAGACTGTGCAGTGTTCGAGGTCATCTCTACGCAGCCAAAAGCTATCTGCAACAACTCGGAAATCCTCGATCGATCGCCGAGTTGAACAAGGCGAACTTCATCGATACTGAGAAACCAGGCCGTCTGATGACGTTGCTCAGTTCGCAGGGCTTTAGTCTGACCAGCCAGAATTTTCCAGTTATTTCAAATAGCCATCTTGTTCAGTGGGAATTGGTCAAACAAGGTATGGCCATTAGTGCCACAGTAGAAGAAATTGGAGATAATGAGCCGCTAGTAGAACGTGTCGTTATCTCGGATCTTCCTCTGATCACCATGGATCTGTGGCTAGTTACCCACAATGAATTGAGAACCAACCTTCGAATCAGACGAGTCTTTGATTTCATGGTGTCGGAGTTTACTGATTATTAGCACTGCCTAGGAACGACCGCCATTGGCTGCAGGTCGCCGCTGAAGCTAGAATTTTGAGGGTCTGCTTTTACCACCTAGCGGTTCTGCTCGAACAATGTTCACTTGCCACATAACAAACAAATGCAGACGGAAGTGGTACAAGATCACGCCGCTGATTTGGTCGTTATGTTGCCAAGTTACCCATGATTTCACCGCACTGTTTATCTGTAAACCAGCCATCTAGAAACTCTATACACTGAACGAGTTTTGCCGGTACAAGATGTCGGGCAGGATACAAAGCATAGAGTGTTAGGCTGGTTTTTTTCGAATCCGGCAGCACTTCAATAACCTCGCCTTTCACCATTGCTTCTCGACAGACAAAGTCCGGGATAAATCCAATGCCGAGGCCCATTTTAATTGCCTCCATCATAAAGATCGTACTGTTAACGCGCAGTGTCCCTTGAATAGGAATACCATCTTCTATCGGCCAGACGTTCTTGCCCTGAAAGTAGCTATACACAAAGCAATTATGATCTTTTAAGTCTCGCGGCAGGGTAATGGCGGGGTGCGTTTCAAGATACTGGGGCGAGGCAAGAACTCGGTAGCTGAAATCGACCAGCGGACGGCCAACATAGCTCGAATCAACCGGACGGCTCGATGCGCGGAACCCTAAATCAAAACCTTCCTTCACTAGGTCAACGCTCTCATCACCGAGGTGAACATCCAATTCAATGTCGGGATAAACCCGCATGAAATCTGCAAACAAGGATGATAAGTGAGTAATACCTAGCGCCATGGGTGCATTGATCTTTAGTTTGCCACGAGGATGCTGCTGGAGATCTTCTACAAAATTGTCAGCGTCATCGAGCTTTGCCAATATCTCCCTAGCCCGTTGTAAATAACCTTCGCCAACATGAGTCAGCTGAACATTACGAGTTGAGCGATGCAGCAAGCGCGCGCCCAGTTCGTCTTCAAGACGGCTGATCTCTTTGCTGACCAAGGATTTCGAAGAATTGGTCTGCTCGGCTACTCGGGTAAAGCTTCCCAGGTCTGCCAGCCTGACAAACAAGCGAATCGCTCGTAGCTTATCCATCAATGAAGCCTTTGCCCGATTGATACGCAGAGAGATAGGTGGGGTAATACAATCATAATGTTTCCAAATTGAGAACAGAAAGTTCTTATTATAGTCGTATATAGAGACAATAAAAAGATCTATAGTTCATTCCATCGCTGCTTGCAAGACCAGAAGCAGCGTCTATTTACTTAAACACTATGAACCCCCAGGAGAAAAATATGTACACACTTTACTACCTACCCGGCGCCTGTTCGCTAGCAACACAAGTGGTCTTGCATGAGCTGGATCAGCCCGTTGAACTTGTCGACGTACAACAACTGAGTCATTTCACTGACATCAATCCCGTCGGTAGTGTCCCAGTACTTATTGATGGCGACAGTACGTTACGAGAAGGCGCAGCCATTTTGCTGCACCTGCTTGATAAACATAAAAGCGCCATGCTGCCCACTAGTGGCCCCGGCCGTAAACAGGCAATCGAAGATATTTTATTTGCCAATGCCACGATGCATCCCGCCTATGGACGCTTGTTTTTTATCGCTAAGCACATTACTGATATGGGCGCTAAGCAAGCTGCGTTTAATGCCGCTGCCGAGGCCATAAATGCGTTGTGGCAGGTTGTTGAGCAACAGTTGGCAGGACGAGACTTTCTTGGCGGTGAGCGAGCTTCAGCTGCCGATATCATGCTCGCAGGTTATTTCCGCTGGGGTGCAAAATACCCTGTCACGATTACGCAAGGCAGTAACACATCACGAATGTTGGATGCGGTGCAGGCAATGCCGAGTTTTCAGCATTCGGTTGCAGCTGAACAAACCCAGTCGGCCGCCTGAGGTAGGACTAAACGCATGACCTCTGTCGATGACTTCGAGTCAGTTAGCGCCATAGTGCAGGACTATTTTGACGGCCTGCACTATGGTGATGTTGGAAAGCTGCGTGCAATTTTTCACGCCGATGTGTTTTTGAAAGCACCGGGCTCGCGCCGGAGTCTCGAGCAATGGCTGTCGGCGGTCGCCAGTCGTCCGGACCCTTCGCAGCAGGGGAGGTCTTATGGATTCAAGTTATTGTCGATTGAGGTCATCAAAGACCAGGCCATGGTAAAACTGGAATGCCCATTATTTGAGCATAGTTATATCGATTTCCTAGGGCTGCTCAAAGAAGATGGACAGTGGAAAATAGTCACAAAAATGTACACTGATTTACAAGTAGAGTGATGATGGGAACGCTAAAGATAGAAATGATTCACGACGTGGTTTGCTCCTGGTGCCCGATAGGGTATAGCCATATGAGAAAAGCACTTCAACGGCTAGACATTGAAGCTGATTTTCATTTCTTGCCCTATGAGCTTAACCCCGATATGAGTACACGAGGCGAGGCAATCGATCATTATTTTAAGCGTCGGCACCAATGGGGGCAGCCTAAGTTACTCGATTATCAAGAAAATCTTATGGCAGTGGCGTCGTCGGCGGATGTGAACATCGACTTCACTAAGCGCACCCATTACTACAACAGTAATAAGGCGCATCAACTGATCCACTGGGCTGAGGGCTATGGCAGTCAGCAAGCACTGAATGAGCTTTTGATAGACGCCTATTTCAAACACGGCTTGGATATTAGTAACCCGGTAGTACTTTTAGAACTCGTCGAGCAATTAGGTCTTGATAGCTCAAAGGCGAGACAAGTGCTGTATTCGAGTGCTGTCGATGAGCAACTACTGTATAAAAAGCAGCGTGTTCAGCAGCTAGCGCTGCCGAATATTCCTGCCTTTATTATTAATGATAGCGCGCCGATTTCCGGATCAAAATCGGTTAACTATTTCGAGCAGGTCTTAGGGGCTATGCAGGAATAAAGCTGCGATAGATTCGTAACCGTACCACTAGAACCCTAACCATTAAGGAATCAACCATGCCCTATATTAATATTAAAGTAACAGATGAAGGTGTAACCAGCGAACAAAAGCAAGCCCTGATCAAAGGAGCCACAAAATTAGTGGTGGACGTACTTAATAAAAGCCCGGCAACCACCTTTGTCATTATCGAGGAAGTTAATACCGATAATTGGGGTATTGGCTTTGAGCAAGTCGCTGAGTTGCGCAGGCAAGCATCGACATCGCCAACTGAAAAAACCTAAACTACCCATTATCTAAAGCTGCGAACACATCAATCAAGAAATAATATCAATGAACTATTTAGAACACCCCGCCTTTTATATTTTTTTAATGTGTGTCGCAGGGTTTGGGATCCCTGTTATGGCGGCTTTAAATGGTGGCTTGGGGTCAAAGCTTGATAGTCCAGCGTTAGCGACATCCATTTTGTTTATAGTGGGTGCCGTCTTTTCACTGATCTATTTATTCTTGTCGGGTGGTATTCCTGAATCTCCCGTTGGAAAATCTATTCCCATAGTTTTTTACATGGGAGGTCTGTTTGTCGCATTTTATATTCTCAGCATTACATGGGTTATACCAAGATTCGGTGTTGCTAATGCCATTTCGTTAGTTCTGTTAGGGCAGCTGCTCTCGATGACTATTATTAACCACTTCGGGCTATTGGGCGCCCTGCAAAGTTCAATTTCTGGTCAGCGTGTAGGAGGCTTAGCTTTCATGATTGTTGGTGTATTTCTTACTGTTGGCCGTTTTTCATCATGAGTTGCCCAATAACAAGTGCAGGGAGTCGCGGCACAAAATATTCTCTTTTTTTCTGCCGCTGTAAGCGTTATGTATACAATAATTTACTCAACATGAAGGTTACTATGGCGAATATAATTACCGGTAGTTGTTGCTGTGGAGACGTTTCCTTCACACTTGAAGATAACTTTAATAATTTTTTCTTTTGTCATTGTGAGCAATGCAGAAAGCTAACTGGTAGCGCACAGTCATCTAATCTATTTACGTCACCTGACAATATTATTTGGCATTCATGAACGAGCACAAGTTAATACCGTCGATGAGTCGACGTGGTAATTGTCATGATAATGCCGTCGCTGAAAGCTTTTTTGTGACATTTAAAAAGCGGGTCACCAAACGAAAGATATGCTCGACTAGGGAGGAAGCCAAAGGGGAGATATTCAATTTTATAGAGATGTTCTACAATCCTGTAAAGCGACATTCGCATACAGGTGGCGTATCGCCTGCTAAGTTCGAAGAGGCGTATTTTTTAGAGACAGTAACTGTCTAGCAAACCCTGGGAAGTCCATTTCAACTAATAAGCCATTCATGTTGGAATCCCAGACCTTATATCTTGTTTGTTCGGGCTTGAGGTTACCTATCAGAGTATCTGGTAGTCGCTGTTTTTTTGTTTAGCCATAGCTGTGTCCGAGTTGGCGTGACAACCCCCGTTACAGAGGTTTAACGTTTTTCTTCTCTTTCTAGATATGACTAGAAACGTACTGGAACAGATTTATATTATGTAACCCATTGAAAGTAAATAAAAAATATCAAAAAAATTGTTTCTGGGTGTTCTGGGTGTTCTGGGAGGTGTGCAGATGTTATGCTTAGAAAAGCTCTGGGGTGTAGTGGTCGTCGGTTCAAATCCGGCCGCCCCGACCAAATAAATTTAGGGGCTGACCCAGATAACTAAGCCGTATTATCTTTAACCCATTGTTTTAGT
>CAXBDQ010000016.1:0-49860 GCA_963974675.1 uncultured Porticoccus sp.
CCTTTTTGCCCGATCGAACAAACGGCTGAGATACTGGTGGTACTGGGTTATCGCTATTTCCACCCCCACTGTCACCCATAGCAGAAACTTCATCGTGCTTCATCTGCAACTGTTGACGCTGCTGAGCCTCTATTTGTTGACGCTCCAACTCTTCGGCATCATCTCGACTCCGTACTTCAACACGACTCAGGAAACGAATCGTCTCAAGTTTGATATTTTCCAGCATCTCCTGAAATAACTCAAAAGATTCGCGCTTATATTCTTGACGAGGGTTTTTCTGGGCATAGGCTCGCAGTCCAATGCCTTGACGCAAATAGTCCATATTGGAGAGGTGTTCTTTCCAAAGTGTATCCAACACCTGCAACATTACCTGTCGTTCAACAATCCGAATATCGGCACCAATACTAGAAGACTTTTCTTCATATGCAGCGTTCATACTTTCTTGAATCTTCGACCGTATTCCATCCTCATTCAAGAGGTCGTCATCATCAAGCCATTGCTGTACCGGCAACTGGACACCAAACTCAGCAGCAAAATAATTCTCAAGCCCTGCAATATCCCACTGCTCAGCCAGACTTTGGGGTGGAATGTAATAACTGATTGAAGTATCAACCACATCAGCTCTCACATTAACGATGACCTCTGCAATATCCTCTTCAACTAACAATTCATTACGCTGCTGGTAGACCACCTGACGCTGGTCATTCGACACATCGTCGAACTCCAACAGGTTCTTACGCATATCAAAATTACGCCCCTCCACCTTGCGCTGGGCCTTTTCAATGGCACTGGTTACCATACGGTGCTCAATAGCTTCACCGTTTTCCATGCCCAACGAGCGCATCATGTTCTTAACTCTATCCGATGCAAACAAACGCATCAGAGGATCTTCTAAGGACAAGTAAAACCGTGAAACACCGGGATCCCCCTGACGACCGGCACGGCCACGCAACTGATTATCAATTCGACGTGATTCATGACGCTCAGTACAAAGGATATGAAGACCGCCCGACTCAAGTACTTGGTCATGGCGTTTTTGCCATTCCTCCTTAATGAGCTTTATCTGAGACTCAGAAGGGTTATCTATGGCCGCCACTTCTGCTTCCCAATTGCCGCCCAAAACGATATCGGTTCCCCGACCAGCCATATTGGTCGCAATGGTCACTGCACCGGGCTGTCCCGCTTGAGCGATTATTTGAGCCTCTTTTTCATGAAATTTCGCGTTCAAAACCTGATGTGGAATTTTTGCTGCCTCTAACCGCGATGACATCGCCTCAGAACTTTCAATGGTTGCGGTGCCCACAAGTACGGGCGATTTTTTTTCAATACAGGATTTAACATCCTCCACAACCGCGTCATATTTTTCTTCTGTAGTCAGATAAATTAAATCATTAAGGTCTACCCGAGCTATAGGTACATTGGTTGGAATGACCACGACAGGCAAACCATAAATTTGATGGAATTCGTAAGCTTCGGTGTCCGCCGTTCCTGTCATACCTGACAATTTATTATAAAGACGGAAATAATTCTGGAAGGTAGTAGAAGCCATTGTCTGGCTTTCGCTCTGAATATCGGCACCTTCTTTCGCTTCAAGCGCCTGATGTAAACCCTCCGATAAACGACGACCCAACATCGTCCGTCCGGTGTGTTCATCAATCAGAACCACCTGTCCATCTTGTACAATATATTCCACATCTTTGTTGAACAAGTGATGGGCTTTCAGTGCCGATTGAACATGGTGAAGCAATGCAAGATTGGTCGCGTTATACAAGCTATCGCCCACCGGAAGTAGGCCTTCACTTTCAAGCAAAGACTCTGTTTTCTGGTGTCCTTCTTCTGTTAACTCCACTTGTCGTGATTTTTCATCGACAGTAAAGTCACCCGGATGCTCTTCAGAATGAGGCTTCAGCATCGGTATTAGCTTATTCATCCGCAGATACAAAGCAGAACTATCTTCAGCCGCACCAGAAATAATAAGTGGCGTCCTGGCCTCATCGATAAGGATTGAGTCGACTTCATCCACAATCGCAAAATTCAGACCGCGCTGCGCCTTATCTTCCAAGCGCAAAACCATATTATCGCGAAGGTAATCGAAACCAAATTCGTTATTAGTACCAAAGGTAATGTCAGCCTGATAAGCGTGACGCTTTTCCTCTGGAGCCTGCTGAGACAAAATAACATCTACCCGCATACCAAGGAATTCATAGACGGGTGACATCCACTGAGCATCACGACTGGCCAAGTATTCATTGACGGTAACAATATGAACTCCGTCACCAGAAAGCGCGTTGAGGTAGGCTGGTAATGTCGCCATCAGAGTTTTACCTTCACCTGTCCGCATTTCTGAAATACGGCCTTCATGCAGCGTCATACCGCCTATCAGCTGAACATCAAAGTGGCGCATGCCCAAAGTACGCTTAGCCGCTTCTCGGACAGCGGCGAAGGCTTCGGGTAATAACTGATCGAGTGTTTCGCCTTGATGATAACGTTGCCGAAATTGATCCGTTTTTTCCTTTAAAGCCTCATCTGACAGTGCAGAATATTCTTCATCCAAACTGTTGATGCGTTTAACCAATTTTTGCATCCGTTTGATTTCACGGTCATTTTTACTACCAAATAACTTTGCTAACAATTTCATTGTCTATCCACGGCATAACAGGCAAGGGAATAATTCCCAAAAAAGGGTAAGAGTATTACAAAAAAGAGGGGGGGACTATATTATCGGATGGTACGTCGAATATAACTTGCGGGGTCAACGGAGCGACCATTTTTGTACACTTCAAAGTGCACATGAGGGCCTGTTGAGCGGCCACTGCTTCCCATAAGGCCAATCACTACGCCTTTTTTAACAGTATCACCCACGTTAACGAGATTATGCTTATTATGAGCATAACGGGTGATATAGCCTTCACCATGATCCAACTCGACCATTTGGCCATAGCCGTTTTTCTCACCAGACCACGTCACTACACCAGAAGCAACGGCAACAATGTCTGCACCAGACTTACCGGCGAAATCTACACCATTGTGCCAAGCCTTCCGGCCATTAAATGGATCTGTGCGATAACCGTAACGAGAAGACATCCAACCTTTATGAATGGGTCTTCCAGTCACGGCACTCTGTTGTTTTAACTTACGATCAACTATCAGGGATTCAAGAATTTCTAATTGGCTTTCTCGACTGGCCAATTGGCTTTCTAACTGGGTGTAAAGTCTTTCTAGGTCGCCATGTTCAAACACGCCGACCTGCTCTGCCTCAGGACCACCCTGTGCTGACTGTTGGCTGAAATCAAACTCGCCATCATCGAGGCTGGCAATATCAGTGAGCCGTTCACCCAACGCATCAATACGAACTAAACGCGCCTGCATTGCTGCCAGTTTCAGGGTTAAAGCTTCTACTTTTTGACGAGCCTCAGCCTTGCCAGACTCTAATTCTGCTTGCTGGTTTGCCAATTCCCGTTTCATGAGCTCAATAGAGCTGACCAAATCTGACTCTTCACCACCAAACTGCATGCCCAGATAGACACCGCCGCATACAGGCAATCCCAGCAAACAAACAGACAACAGGACTTTCGCCCAATTATTGAGCGTCACTGAACGGGACTTGCCCTCGCGATTGCTGATAAAAATAATATTCATTGTGTCTGCAAGTTATCTGTTTCTCTTTATATCTGTTGGCCACTATACCGTGAGCAGGGGTTTCATATATGAGATCGGTGCCTCATCTTCATCATTTTCAAAGGTGACTACCTCCCAAGCATCTTTTTGGGAAATCAATTCTCTCAGTGACGCGTTGTTCAGCCCATGACCAGACTTATGTCCTACAAATTCACCAATCAGGCTGTTTCCCAACAAATACAAATCACCAATGGCATCTAAAATTTTGTGTTTAACAAATTCATCTTCATAACGCAGGCCATCTTCATTCAACACCTGATATTCATCAACAACGATAGCATTGTCCATACTACCGCCACGGGCCAACCCCTGTGACCTCAAATATTCAATTTCGTGCATGAAACCAAAAGTGCGCGCACGGCTCACTTCTTTCACAAAGGATGTACTGGAAAAATCAACCTCGGCCTTGAGGGTTCTGTTATGAAACGCAGGATGATCAAAATCAATGGAAAAACTGACTTTAAAACCATCAAAAGGCTTAAAGGATGCCACCTTATCCCCATCAGTCACAGTAACAGGGCGCTTGATACGGATAAATTGCTTGGGCTCATCTTGCTCTCTAATGCCCGCAGATTGCAGTAAAAAAACAAAGGGTCCAGCACTGCCATCCATAATGGGCACTTCGGGTGCCGTAACATCAATAATCGCATTATCGATACCCAAACCAGCCATCGCCGACAGCAGATGTTCTACTGTAGAAACGCGAACATCCCCATTCATCAGCGTTGTAGATAATGTCGTTTCACCCACATTCTCAGCTTTTGCTTGTATTTCCACCACAGGATCAAGATCTGTTCGACGAAACACAATCCCTGAATTTACAGGGGCAGGATGAAGTGTCAGGTACACTTTTTCACCGGTATGTAAACCTACACCAGTGGCGCGAATCATATTATTTAATGTGCGCTGTCTAATCATTAATCACTTTCACCCAAAATATTCTCAAGGTCATACTCCTGCTTATCGTAAGGCCATATTCTTACCTATGGAAAGAAGCCTTATAATCAAACACGAAAAATAAGCTCACAATAATACCAGAACTGTATCCACAGCTCCAAGCCTAGAACCGTCGGCTATAAAAAGAGGGGTAATGCCGAGCGGTTCTGTGGAGTGGTCTTATTCTAAACCACTTGCTCTAGAACGCTTGGCGCCTCAATCTGCCTGACGGCGCAAAAAGGCTGGAATATCCAAGTAGTCCATATCAGGATCCATTCTGGCATCCAGTTTTCGTGCTACGGCTTCGCTACCTCGAGGCTCCCGACGTATGATCGTGGGCTTCTCCAGTGCATCGTAATCCATTTCACCGCTGCTTTTCATCACATTCACTGCAGGTGTATTGTCTATTACTTTGGTTGGCTGCTTGCGCTCAGCAGGCTGACCCAGCCCCGTGGCAACAACAGTAACCCGAAGCCTGTCACCCATTTCCGGATCGATTACCGTACCCACAACTACCGTCGCATTATCTGAGGCGAAAGCTTCGATTGTATCACCGACATCGGAAAACTCACCCAGCGAAAGATCTGGGCCTGCAGTGATATTCACCAATATACCTCGAGCACCCTGCAGGTTGATATCCTCCAGCAATGGGCTATGAATTGCTATTTCAGCAGCTTCACGAGCACGGTCGTCTCCAACAGCCTCACCAGTACCCATCATTGCCTGTCCCATTTCAGACATCACTGTACGAACATCAGCAAAATCCACATTGATCATACCGGGACGAATAATCAGATCCGCAATTCCTTGCACAGCACCCAACAATACATCATTGGCCGCCTTAAACGCCTCGAGCAAACTCGTCGTTTTCCCCAGCACCTGCAACAATTTTTCGTTGGGTACGGTGATCAGAGAATCCACTTTATCTTTAAGCTCTTTAAGCCCCTCCTCGGCCACAGCCATTCGCTTGCGACCCTCAAAGACAAATGGGCGGGTCACCACGGCTACTGTCAAGATACCCAACTCCCTCGCAACATCAGCAACGATAGGTGCTGCTCCAGTTCCCGTCCCCCCCCCCATTCCAGCAGTAATAAAGACCATATCAGCACCCTGCAATACATCTGCAATACGGTCACGATCTTCCATGGCAGCCTGACGACCCACTTCAGGATTAGCGCCAGCACCCAGCCCTTTTGTCAGACCGTTACCCAACTGAAGCACCGTGGCACTACCCATATCTTTCAGTGCCTGTGCGTCTGTATTGGCACAGATAAACTCCACACCTTCAACACAGCTCTCCATCATATGCCGCAGGGCATTACCCCCACCGCCACCGACGCCGACTACTTTAATTTCCGCGCTATCCGGCACGCTATCTACTATTTGAAACATAACGATTACCCCTCGTTTAGCCTTACCAAGTTAAAACACAAAATTTATAAACTACCCTGAAACCAGCCTTTCAGCCGGCTGATAAAACCCTCACCACTATTTTCTCGACGCTTGGCTGGAACACCGCCCTCCAACTGTTGCTGCATACCGTAAAGCAGCAAGCCAACACCCGTTGAGTAAATAGGGTTATCAACAATATCTGTCAGCCCTCGAATGTTTTGTGGTGAACCTAGCCTGACCGGCATATGAAAAATTTCTTCTGCCAGCTCGACAACACCTTCCATCTTGGCCGTACCACCTGTGAGCACCATTCCGGCGGCCACCAAATCTTCAAAACCACTGCGACGCAGCTCAGCCTGCACCAAGGTAAACAGCTCGTCATAACGAGGCTCAATCACTTCAGCCAAGGCTTGACGAGACAAATCCCGAGGCGGTCTATCGCCCACACTGGGTACTTTGATGGTTTCGTCGGGACCCGCTAACTTAGCCAATGCGCAGGCATATTTGATTTTCAATTCTTCAGCATGTGCGGTAGGCGTCCGCAAAGCGTGGGCAATATCATTGGTCACCTGATCACCGGCTATAGGAATCACACCGGTATGGCGAATAGCGCCATCGGTAAAAATGGCAATATCTGTAGTGCCTCCACCAATATCCACCAAACAAACGCCTAGCTGCTTTTCATCTTCTGTCAGCACCGCATAACTGGATGCCAACTGCTCCAAAATAATGTCGTCTACTTCCAGACCACATCGACGGATACATTTTTTAATATTTTGAGCAGCATTGGCCGCACAGGTCACCAAATGCACCTTTGATTCCAAGCGAACACCCGACATACCCAGAGGTTCACGCACACCCTCCTGGTTATCGATAATGAATTCTTGCGGCAATACGTGAAGAATTTCTTGGTCAGCAGGAATCGCCACCGCTCGGGCAGCATCAATTACCCGTTCAATATCCAGCGGCAACACTTCGCGGTCGCGAATGGCCACAATACCGTGTGAATTCAAGCTGCGAATATGACTGCCAGCAATGCCGACAAACACAGAGTGAATATGGCACCCCGCCATTAACTCCGCCTCTTCAATAGCGCGCTGAATCGAATGGACGGTAGATTCAATATTGACCACCACACCTTTTTTCAAACCAGAAGAAGGATGTAAGCCAGTACCAATAATTTCTAAGGTCCCATCTGGGCCAGCCTGACCAACAATGGCAACCACCTTCGAAGTTCCGATATCCAGCCCAACAATCAACTGCTCTTCATTTGAGTTCGCCATATTTCGACCTCACACCTTTCCCGGTTTTTCGGGTGCTATTGTTAATTCCCGTACTGCTTGCCGTTTCATATCTTGTTCTTGCATTACGAATCTTTTGACTACATATTTTTGCGCCATATGTTCCTGTGCTATTGGCTGCTTCGTAGTGGTTACTGCGGTTTTTTCATTCCACCGTACGGCGATACCATTGTCATAACGAATATCCACACGCTCTACCTGCCAAGCCTTATCCTTTAATCCCGACACCCACACCAATAGGAAACGGCGCATTTTTTCCATCACTTGATCACGCCCAATGACCAACTCCAAACCGTTCGACAGACTCAGCCACCAAGATCCACGTGGATCTCTTTTCAATCCGCTTATTTTTAAATTAACCGGCTGAAGCAGCTGTGCTATTTCCCTATAGGACTTCATTATCGAACGCTCGGTATTTTCGTCCCCTTGCAGCAAGGGCAAATGCTTCAGCTTGCTGTTATCAGCTATTTCCAACATTTCTCCACGGCTGTTAAGAAAACCCTGTTTGCCCCAACGGGCTATGGGCACTTCTTCAACAACAGATATCACCAAGCCTCCGGGCCATTGACGACGAACTGTTACCGTTTCCACCCAGGGCTGTAATTCCAACTGGCTGCGTATTTGTGCCAAGTCCAAGCTGAGAATCCCGCCGTCAATCAGCGGCTCGACCAAACGTTGAATCTCTTCCTGATTGACATGACTAAATTCACCTTTTATAGCGATGACACTAATAGGCACATCAAGTTTTCTAAAAACCTGCGCTCCACCCCACAGCACACCCACCAGTACCGCCATCAAAGACAACATGGAGAATCCTCGAACCAACCAGCGCAATCTCTCACGCCAAGAGGGACGTGATTTTTGTCGACGAGCCGCTCCACCCTGATGACGATTCACTACCATTGCCCTACTCTCAAAAATCCAACACCACACCCCAACACAAAACCCGCCATTACAACGCGCTATCCAAAATTTTCATCACCAATTGATCAAAACTGTAACCTGCCGCTGCGGCGGCCATGGGCAACAAGCTGTGATCAGTCATACCCGGAACCGTATTCACCTCGAGTAAGAAAAATTCACCATCGGCATTAGCCATCACATCTACACGCCCCCAACCACTGCAATTCAAACTTTCAAAAGCCTTTCTCGCTAATTCACCAAGGGATTTTTCATCTTCATCATTCAATCCACAGGGACAAAGGTAACGGGTATCGTCAGCCAGATATTTAGCGTCGTAATCATAAAATGTATGATCTGTTTCCAACTTGATAGCGGGCAACACCTCACCATCCAACATGGCCACGGTATATTCGGCACCGGTAATCCATTGCTCAGCAATGACACTGCTATCCAGCTTTGCTGCCACTTGCCATGCCTGCTTCAAGGCCTCAGGACTATCTACCCTGCTCATACCTAAGCTCGACCCCTCATGAGAGGGCTTTACCATGGCCACACCACCCAAGGCATCAAGGGTTTTCTGCCAATCCGTATTTTCGGCGAGTACCGCAAAGGCCGGTGTCGGCAAACCAACACCTTGCCAAAACTGCTTGCTATGCAACTTATCCATAGCCAGCGCAGAAGCAAATACACCACTACCGGTGTAGGGCAAACCATAAAACTGCAGTGCACCCTGTAAACTTCCATCCTCTCCACCTGGGCCATGCAACATAATGAGTACTCGGTCGAGCTGATGCTCGGGTAACCGTTGCAGTAAATCTTCACCTACATCGATGGCTACCACATCTACCGCACTCCGCTGCAATGACTTGATGACGCATTGCCCCGACAGCAGAGAAACCTCACGCTCAGCCGACGTGCCGCCGTAAAGTACGCCTACCCGGCCATACTTCTGTTTCATCAACTCACTTACTGTCATGCCATCTCTCTCATACAACAATCTCTACACTAACCGTCTATCTGCTAGTATTTTTACCAGCTTGCCAACGCTACCTGCACCTTGGGTGATAACAATATCGCCCCCCTGAACAATGTCTCTCAATACATCACCGACATCTTCAATATCATGTACATAAATAGGATCGACCAAACCTCTTTGCCGAATACTGCGACACAAAGCTCTGCTATCTGCTCCCGGGATATCGTCCTCACCTGCCGCATAAACCTCCAGCAACATCAGCACGTCACAACTGGAAAGCACCTGAACAAAGTCTTCATAAAGGTCGCGCGTTCGGGTATATCTATGGGGCTGAAACACCATAACCAGCCGCTTATTAGGCCAACCTTCTCGAATCGCCTTGATCGTAGCGGCAACCTCTCTTGGGTGGTGCCCGTAATCATCCACCAACATCGCATCGCCATTGCCTACGGGGTACTCCCCATAAATTTCAAAACGACGTCCAACACCCTGAAACTCAGACAGCCCCACCTGTATGGCCTGATCAGACACCCCTTCATCGGTAGCAACAGCAATAGCAGCTGCGGCATTTAAAACGTTATGCACACCAGGGATATTCATCTCTATAGATAAAGGCTTGGTATGATCAGGACGGTACACCTGGAACCGACTATGCCGCTCTTCCATCGATACATTTTCAATTCGAAAATCTGCATCATCGGCAAACCCGTAGGTCAGCACAGGACGAGAAACTTCGGGCAGAATGTCCCTGATAACAGGGTCATCAATGCATAAAACCGCCAGACCGTAAAACGGCAGGTTGTGGAGAAACTCCACAAACGTTTGTTTCAATTTGTTGAAATCAAAACCGTAGGTTTCCATGTGATCAGCATCAATGTTTGTGATCACCGCCACCATGGGCTGCAAGTGTAAAAAAGAGGCATCACTCTCATCAGCTTCCGCCACCAAATAGCGGCTTTCGCCTAACCTAGCATTAGTGTTTGCACCTTTAACCAAGCCACCAATAACAAACGTAGGGTCTTTTCCATCAGCAGCTAAAATAGAGGCTAACAAACTGGTCGTCGTGGTTTTACCATGAGTTCCTGCTACCGCAACACCGTGGCGATAGCGCATTAACTCCGCCAGCATTTCCGCTCGGCGCACAATAGGAATACGCTTTTCACGTGCACCCATTATTTCTGGATTATCCATGGTCACAGCGGAGGACTTAACAACCACATCAGTGTTGTTCACATTTTCTGCGGTGTGACCCAACTGAATGACTGCACCCAGTTTTTCCAAACGACGGGTATTATTATTTACCCCCAGATCGGAACCCGATATTTCATAGCCCTGATTCAACAGCACCTCAGCGATGCCGCACATGCCGCTACCACCAATACCAATGAAGTGGATACGGCGAATCCGTCGCATTTCAGGTACCTGATAAATGCCTTTAATGCTCACGGCATACCTCCATACAAACATCGGCTACCGTTTCAGCAACACCCGCTTTAGCCAACTGCCTGGCACTGACTGCCATAGACTGTAATTTTTGACGGTCACCCAGCCATTCGCCCAACAATGCGGCCAACAACTCGGTGGTTAAATCTGCTTGCTGAATCATGACCGCCGCATCATGCTTAACCAGCCACTCCGCATTGCGTGTTTGATGATCATCAATGGCATGTGGATAAGGTATGAGTAACGCACCAATACCCGCCGCAGCTAATTCCGATATCGTCAGTGCTCCAGCCCTGCAAATCACCATATCGGCCCAGCCATAGGCCTCTGCCATATCAGCGATAAAGGGTTCTACGCGAGCTTCCACGGAGGCAGCCCTGTAGGCATCTTCCGTTTCTGACAAATGCTTTCGACCACACTGATGCCTAACTTCTGGTCGCTGAGCTTCATCCAACATGGCCAAAGCTGCAGGTACCCGCTGATTAATCGCCAATGCGCCCAAGCTGCCACCCAATACCAATAACCGCAGCGGGCGCCCACCCAGAGCAACCCGCGATTCTGGTGCTGACAAAGCTAAAATTTCCTTACGTACCGGATTACCAACCCACTCACCTCGGGAAAATGCATCAGGGAATGCCATCAATACTCGACTAGCAATTTTTGCCAATAATTTATTGGTAGTGCCCGCAATGGCATTTTGTTCATGGATAACCAAAGGTAATCTCAACAATCGTGCAGCAACACCACCAGGTCCGGAGGCAAAACCACCCAATCCCAACACCGCATCGGGCCGCTCTTTACGGATCACCGTTACGGCTTGCCAAAGAGCCTTCATCAATAAGATCGGAGCTTTCAACAACGTCACCACACCTGAGCCACGCAGGCCTACTACATCGATATAATCAATGGGAAAACTATTTTCAGGCACCAGCTCAGCTTCAATGCCTTGACGTGTGCCTAACCAAGTCACGGTAATATCGCGGTCGCGCAGCTCCTGAGCCACCGCCAGTGCTGGGAATACGTGTCCGCCAGTACCACCCGCCATCACCATCACCTTGTTACATCTCCGCTCTGTCACGTCTCACCTGCTTAGCTACCGTCGGCGCGTCATTCATTTCCCGACTAACCCTCAGAACCAATGCCACCATGCCACTACAAATCAGCAAACTACTGCCGCCGTAACTGATAAAGGGCAACGTCAATCCTTTGGTGGGTAATAGGCCAGAAGTTACGCCTATATTGATAAAAGATTGCCCTGCTACCATCATGGCAATGCCGAAACAGCTATAAGCAGCAAACCAATCCTGACGACGCAGGGCTTTGCGAGCCACGTGTAACACACGTGACACCAATAGAATATAAAGGCCAATCACCACAGCCACGCCCACCAAGCCAAACTCTTCGGCATAAATAGCAAAAACAAAGTCGGTGTGCGCTTCCGGTAAATAAAAGAGTTTCTGTACACTGTTACCGAGACCAACACCCAACCACTCCCCTCTACCAAAGGCGATTAACGACTGCGTTAGTTGATAACCGGTGTTGTACTGATCGGCCCAAGGATCAAGGAACGTCACCAAACGCTGAACGCGATAAGGAGACATTAAGGCAATACCCGCCAAGCCAGAAACGCCCAGCACTAACAGAGCACTGAACTGCCAGAGTCGCACTCCGGCGATAAACAACATACCCAGCACCGTACCGCTCATCACCACCGCAGAACCAAAATCCGGTTCCAGCAACAACAAAAAAATTATAAACGCCAGCACGATTACGGGTTTTAAAAACCCTTTCCACTGCACCCGAAGTTGACGCTGGTGCCGCTCCAAGTAACCCGCCATAAACAAAATCACCACAAATTTTGCCAGCTCAGATACTTGCAAATTGATGGGACCAAGAGGTATCCAACGCTGGCTGCCATTAACCTTGCGACCAATACCCGGAATTAATACTGCCACCAACATTAAAACCGTCAGCAGCAACAGAGGCACACCATAGCGATACCAAGTTCGTGACGGCACCGCGATAAACAACACAGCGACAACGAACCCCGCCGCGAGAAACATTAAATGTCTCTTAAGATAATAGAAGCCATCGCCGTAGCTATGATCTGCAAAACTGATCGACGCAGAAGAAATCATCACCAAACCGATACTGGCAATCGCCAACGTTGCCAGCAACAACGTTCGATCCAGCCCCTCCAAATAATTGGATAGATGCGACATTAGCAGCAGGGATATTGCTGTCATCGCAAGCCCTCCACTGCAGCAATAAATTGATCACCGCGATCCTCAAAACCTGAAAACATATCAAAGCTGGCACAGGCGGGAGATAACAACACAATATCGCCAGCTTCGGCCGTTTGCTGAGCCGCCTCCACAGCAGCCTGCAAGCTGGTGGCATATACCGTACTCACACCACCAGACACTGCGTCACCTATTGTCGGTGCATCTTCTCCGATCAAGATTAGCTGTTTAACCGGGCCCACCAAGGCCTTGGCCAACAGCGAAAAATTCTGACCCTTGGCACGGCCTCCGGCAATCAACACCAGATTATTACCTGACGACAGCCCATGAATAGCCGCCAAGGTCGCACCTACATTGGTTGCTTTGGAATCATTGATATAGGCAACGCCATTTAGTGTCGCAACGGTTTGGCAGCGATGGGGAAGGCCTTTGAATTGGCGCAACACCGACAACATCCCATCCATAGGTAAGCCCACAGCAAAACCTAAGGCCAGTGCCGCCAGCGCATTACTGGTGTTGTGCCGGCCCTTGATACCCAGCTCAGCCTCCGGCATCAATTTCTCAAATTGATAAGCCAACCAAGATTCGCCGTCCTGCGCGACAAGTAAACCAAAACCTGAAAAATCCGGGCGATCAAGGCCAAAGCTCCACTGTTTCACCTGTTCACTCACCAACGGCACGCTAAGACTATCAGCGCGATTTACCACCACCTGACGAGCACCACCAAAGATACGGTGTTTAGCTTGATGGTAATCGAGCAAGCTGTTATAGCGATCCATATGATCGGGGCTGACGTTTAGCACCGTCGCCACCTCGGCATTCAAACTCTCAACCGACTCAAGCTGAAAACTAGAAAGCTCCAGCACATAGAGCTGCGCATTGTCGTCTAACAATGCCAAAGCTGGCGTACCTAAATTGCCACCAACGCCGACGCTGCGGCCTGCAGCCCTACACATTTCACCAACTAATGTGGTGACCGTACTTTTACCATTTGAACCGGTGATAGCAATAATTGGCGCATTGGCAGAGCGAGCAAATAACTCGATATCACTGACCACTGACACGCCTGATTGAATCGCAAGTTGCACTGCAGGTATCTGGCGAGACAACCCTGGGCTGAGGATAATTTCATCCGCACCTTCAAAAATATCGATAGCCAGCTCACCCAGCGCCACAGGCACATCCGGTAATTCTGACCTAAGTTGATCCAAACAAGGGGGCCGCTGACGAGTATCTAACATTACGAAACGCTCACCCAGCTGGGACAAATGACGGGCCACAGACAAACCAGTGGCGCCGATACCGACCACCATCTTTCGTTTGCTACTGGCTATCAATTGTGTCATTTGGTACATCCACTACTCTGTTAACTCTCTAAAACTGCCCTGCTGTAATCGCAGCCATCTACCACAACATCACTTATCTCAACTTAAGTGTTGCCAACCCAAACAACACTAGAATCACGGTAATAATCCAAAATCGAACAATGACGCGCGGCTCTGGCCACCCCTTTAACTCAAAATGGTGATGAATGGGCGCCATACGAAAAATCCGCCGTCCGGTTAATTTGAACGAGGCTACCTGCATAATCACAGACACGGTTTCCAGAACAAACACACCACTCATAATGAAAAATACGATTTCATGACGAACAATGACGGCAATCACACCCAGTGCCGCACCTAACGCCAACGCACCCACATCTCCCATAAAAACCTGTGCGGGATAAGTGTTAAACCATAAGAAGCCCAACCCTGCTCCTGCTAGAGCGGCACAAAATACACCGATTTCACCAGCCCCCTCGACATAGGGAATATGCAAATACTCGGCGAACTGAACATTCCCCACCAAATACGCGATCAACCCCAGCGCACCGCCAACCAGCACCGTAGGCATAATTGCCAACCCATCCAGACCGTCGGTGAGATTCACTGCATTGCTACTGCCCACAATGACAAAATAGGTAAGCACCACATAAAAGGCACCCAAGGGCAGAGCCACCTCTTTAAAGAAAGGCACGATCAACTCATTTTCAACACCCGTACTTCCTGCCTGATACAGAAAAATACCAGCCCCCAGACCCGCAACCGACTGCCAAAAATATTTCCACCTGGCAGGCAAACCTCTCGAATTTTTTTCGACCACCTTGCGGTAATCATCTACCCAGCCAACAGCACCAAATACAAAGGTCACCAAGAGAACGACCCAAACATAATGATTGGAGAGGTCTGACCAGAGCAGGGTACTGATAAAAATGGACAACAGAATCAGTGCACCACCCATGGTAGGCGTGCCCGATTTACTCAAATGACTCTCGGGGCCATCCGTGCGAATTGACTGACCAATCTGAAGATGGTTGAGCCGACTGATCATTGCCGGTCCAAATATCAACGAGATACCCAGCGAGGTAAGCACACCCAAAATCGCCCTAAACGTTAGATATTTCACCACCCCAAAAGCAGTAAAATATTGCGCAAGAAAATCGGCCAACCAAAGTAGCATCTATTGCTCTCCCGACTCTTTTATTAACCGCACCACATCTTCCATGGCCATAAAACGTGAGCCCTTAACTAACACCACGGTATCCGACTCCATTCGCACCTCATCAATGAGATACTCGCTCAACTGCTCTTTGCTATCGAAATGCTTTCCATTAGCACCAAATTCATGAACAGCGTTGAGACCAAGCGGCCCCACTGCCAGCAAGATATCAACGCCTTTGCTTGCCGCATAACCCCCCACATCCGCATGCAATTGCACTTCGTCGTCACCCAGCTCACCCATATCACCAAGGACTAAAATACGACGGCCATTAATATTCATCAGGGTATTAATGGCCGCTTTTACGGAGCCAGGATTCGCGTTATAACTATCATCAATCAAGGTGGCGCCCGAGGATAAAATCTCGAGATTTAGACGGCCGGGCACTTGCTGTAATTTATTAAGACCAGCGGCAATAACACCCAACTCGGCACCTGCGGCATGAGCGCAAGCAGCAGCAGCAAGGGCATTGGCCACATTATGTTCGCCGCTTAGACCTAGGCGTATTGCAGCTTCTCCCACAGGGGTAACCAACACAAATTCATAGCAACCACTCTCACCTACAGCCGGTCTTTTGGCGGTAAAATCAGCCTGAGGATCTATCATCGAAAAGGTCAACACTCTGGCCCCTGTGGATGCACGCCATTGCTCCGTATAGCGCTCATCAAGATTGATGACGGCAACACCCTCAGCCGAAACTCCCTGATATATCTCACCTTTAGCTTTGGCTATATTCTCAATGCTGCCAAAACCTGCCACATGCGCAGGCGATACATTATTCACCAACACAACATCCGGACGAGCCAGGCCACAGAGATAACCAATTTCGCCAATGGCACTGGCACCCATCTCAATCACAGCATACCGATGCCGAGCACTCAGCCCCAGCAATGTCAGCGGAACCCCAATGTGGTTGTTCAAATTTCCTTTTGTAGCGAGGACAGGGCCTAATTCACCAAGAATGGTGGCAACCATTTCTTTAACGGTCGTTTTGCCACTACTGCCAGTAATCGCAACAACTGGCCCTAAAAACGACTTGCGATTAATCTGTGCGATATGGCCCAGCGCCACTGTGGTATCAGGCACCACCCACTGGGGGACATTAATGTCCTTAACTGGGCGTTCAACTACCATCCCACTCACTCGAGCCGCCACTTCTGGAAGAAATTCGTGGGCATCAAATCGATCGCCACGCAATGCAACAAATAGCTGCCCTTCATCAATATGCCGACTATCCGTAGACACCGACTGGAAATGGCAGTCGGGATACATCAACGTACCACCGTACGCTTGTGCCATTTGCGACAGCGTTAACTCAGCCATCATCTCGCCCTCCACGCTGGCGCAAGGCCAACCTGACCTGGGCTTGATCACTGAAGGGAAGCTTTTGGGTTCCAATCAACTGGTAGGACTCATGCCCCTTTCCAGCGACTAAAACAATGTCGTTATCAGCTGCCGCCTGAATAGCAAAACGAATCGCCTCATCTCTACCGACAATAATTTCCGCCTCACAGACCTCCTCCACACCACCACAGATTTCAGCAATAATGGCTTCTGGGTCTTCACTACGAGGGTTGTCGCTGGTAACAACAATGCGGTCAGCCAAACGACTGGCAATGCTGCCCATTTGTGGCCGCTTACCTCGGTCACGATCACCACCACAACCAAACACACACCACAACTGACCCTCGCAATGCTCACGCAGGGTCATCAAAACACTCTCCAGAGCGGCTGGTGCATGAGCGAAGTCCACTACCACTTGAGGCCATGAACACTGAAAGTCAGCACTTTGTGAGCCTGCGTCAGAGCTGATCAGCTCCATTCGTCCCGGCACGGCCTGTAACTGAGGAATAACACTTAATACCGCATCCAGAGATAACCCTTGCAGACAAGCTGCGCCGACAACAGCCAGCAAATTTTGCAGATTAAATCGACCCAACAAGTGGCTTTTCAGTACACCTTCCCCCCAAGGGGTGTGAATATAAGCCTGAAGTCCCGATGCAGATAAAACGACACCTTCGGCATAAATAGAAGCATTTGAATTGAGCAATGAATAACCACAAAGGTTCACTGACGGGGGCAACTTCATAGCAATTTCAGCGCCCACAGGATCGTCTATATTAATTACTGCATTCACTAATTCCGGCATAGCAAACAACTGCATTTTTGCGCCAGCGTATTCCACCAGATCACCGTGATAATCCAAATGATCACGGCTCAAATTTGTAAATACTGCGGTATGGAATGTCAGCGCCTGCACCCGGAACTGATCTAAACTGTGGGAGGACACCTCCATGACCGCCCGACCCACCCCGCCATCCACGTAATCGGCCAATATGGCTTGTGTTGTGATGGCATCAGGCGTTGTCATGCCGGTCTCCCGAAGAACAGGCTTGCCACCAACAACCACACCGCAACCTAGCGTCCCCATAACACCGGTGGGACCAACCATGAAACTAAACAACTGAGCCAACAACTGACTACAGGTCGTTTTGCCATTGGTGCCAGTAATACCAACCAATACCAGCTGGCCAGAGGGCTCAGCAAAAAAACGTCCGGCAATATCACTCAGCTGCTTATTGAGGTCCTGGATCAATACCACTCTATCGCTCACTTTGCCCGCCAGCCCATTTGCCTCAGCTAACACCGCTACAGCACCGGCTTCTAGAGCTGGCGCAATATAGTCCCGCCCATCTTGAGCAAGGCCAGGAACGGCAACAAACACGTCCCCCAACTTAACTTTACGACTATCTAGACATAAACCCGACACAGACACATCAACCAAACTTTCTGGTAGTGTTTCCTTTGGCAGCAATTGCTGCAGTGAAAGGTTAATCGGCAGACTAGGTGACGTCATCACGTGGCACCCCCCGACCTTTCTACCTGTAAATCCGAAGGAGGCGCAGCTTTTATTACAACCTGACCGTCGCCAAGAATCTTGGGCGGAATTTTCAGCATCCGAAGTGCATCTGCGGTAACACTGGCAAACACAGGGGCGGCGACTTCACCACCGTAATATTTACCGCCCTGGGGATCATTAATAATGACCACTGTTACTAACCGCGGATTATCTGCAGGCACCATTCCGGCAAACATCGCCACGTAGCGGTGTTTCTCATACCCGTGCTTACCCACTTTATGCACCGTTCCGGTCTTACCTGCCACATCGTAAGAGGGGATAGCAGCACGAGTAGCCGTGCCGCCTGAATGGGTAACACTGCTCATCATTTCCCGAAGTCTAGCGACCAGCTTCGCATCAACTACCTGCTCACCTTCTGGAGCCTTGTCTGTTTTTAGTAGCGTAAGCTGTTTCTTCAAACCATTACTGGCCAATACCGCATACGCCTGCGCCACTTGCAGGGCTGTAGCAGACAGACCCATGCCAAAAGCAAAGTTAGCCCGCGCTACGGGCTTCCAGTTTCTATGCTGCGGCAAACTTCCTGGGCTTTCTCCCGGAAAGCCCGTACCTGGACTCTGCCCCAACCCCATACGGAAAAACATTTCTCGCACATCACCAGGCTCAAGCTGCAATGCCAGCTTTGTTGTTCCCACCTGGCTTGATTTCATGAGCAGCGTGGTCAAATCAATTTCACCGTAATTACGATGGTCATAAAATGTTTTTCTACCCACTCGGATATAACCTGGATTGGTATCAATCACCGTCTCTGGCGAAAACTTCCCGCTTTCCAGCGCAGCCAATACCGTGAGCGGCTTCATGGTTGAACCAGGTTCAACCAAGTCTGTTATCGCACGATTTCTCAGGGCATCAGAGCTTAGCTGACTGCGATCGTTAGGATTAAAAGAAGGCTGATTAGCCATCGCCAGCACTTCGCCAGTCCTAACGTCCAGCATCACCACCGATCCGGAAGATGCCTTATGTTTAGCCACGGCAGCTTTAAGCTCTCGATAGGCGGTGTACTGCAGCCTTAAATCAATACTGAGAGCCAAGCTCTCTCCCGGTTTTTCACTACGCACCAGCGCCAGATCTTTAATCACACGCCCTTTTAAATCCTTAAGGATTTTTTTTGCACCAGGAACCCCTTTAAGAACATCATCAAAGGCCAGCTCCATACCTTCCTGACCTCGATCATCAATATTGGTAAAGCCCACCAGTTGTGACGTCACTTCTCCGGCAGGATAAAAACGTTTGTATTCGCCCTTTCCATAAATCCCGGGAATTTCCAGACCAAGAATTTCTTCAGCTTGCTCAGGTGCCACCTGTCGATCCAGATACATAAATTCTTTATTGGCGTAGCGAGCAAACCTCTGCGTAAGGTCTTTGCGGCTCATTGACAGCTTTTTAGCCAACTGAGCCAGCTCTGGAGACGTAACATCAACTACCTGGGGGTTGGCCCACAACGTGACAACCGGCGTGCTTACCGCCAAAGGCTCACCGCGACGGTCAGTAATCACACCACGGTAAGCAGGAATAGACTCCGTCCGTACCGTGCGCGCTATACCTTGCCCCTGAAGAAACTCATAGCCTTTATCGACGTCAGACAACACCTGCAACCCAGCAATATGCCAAATGGCCGCTATCGGCAAAACCATCAGAACCAACACCAGTAACGCATAGCGCCAGCGAGAGATGGTCAACTTATTTGGTTTTACATTCACCCAATTTTATCCCAACAATTATCCCAACAATTTCTATAGGCGCCCTAATAACACCTACGGCCGAATGACCACAATTTCTTCTGGACCTGGCACCCGCATTTCAAGCTGATCTTTCGCCAACTGCTCGATACGACTCAGCGAAGCCCAAGAGCTCTGTTCCAGCAAATATCTACCCCACTCAACCTGCAAAGTATTTGACTCCTGCTCTAGCTTGGAGAGGTCGCTATACAGTTGCCGACATAGGTGGCTTACGTAAATAACAGAAAGCGCAGAACAGATAACTGCCACCCACACGGCCGGCAACAGCCAACCAACCCCAGATCTTATATTTGTAGCCACAGCTGACCCCGAAGTGGTTCCTGCACGCCTACGCCACCTTCTCCGCGACCCGCATCACAGCACTTCTAGCCCTTACATTCGTCCGAACTTCCTGTTCACTGGGCTTACTAGCCTTAGCAACGGAACGTAAACGTCGAACAATATCTTTTTCCATTACCGGAAACCCTCTAGGTATTGGCTTGCCTCGCTCTTGATCACGAATGAACCGCTTGACGATACGATCTTCCAAAGAATGAAAACTGATCACCACCAAGCGCCCACCGATCGCCAACATGTCGAGCACATCCGGCAACACCCGCTCTAGATCTTCCAATTCTTTATTAATAAAAATTCTGATTCCCTGAAAAGCTCTCGTGGCCGGATGCTTGCCCTTTTCCCACGCAGGGTTTGCCTCTTTAACAATGGCCGCCAACTGCGCCGTTCGAGTAATCGGCTTCTCTTCACGAGCGGCAATAATCGCTCGAGCGATACGCCTGGCATATCGCTCCTCTCCATAGTCTTTTAGGACCTTCGATATATCTGCCTCTGCCGCCACAGCCACCCATTCAGCAGCGCTGATTCCTTCATCAGGATTCATACGCATGTCCAGCGGACCGTCTCGCAAAAAACTAAACCCTCTTTCTGGATCATCCAACTGCGGAGATGACACCCCCAGATCCAACAACACGCCACTTACTGTTCCTGATTTTTGTCTTTCTGCCATTAGATCGCCCAGATCAGCAAATGAAGCCTGGACAATCTCAAACCGTGGATCGGTAACAAATCGCTCACTCGCCACTGCACAGGCCACGGGATCTTTGTCCACAGCCATCAAACCGCCTTCCCCATCCAGCTGGGACAGAATTAAAGCCGAATGCCCGCCACGACCAAACGTACCGTCTACATAAAAACCATCAGGGTCTGTAATAAGCGCAGCAACCGCTTCGTTCAATAAAACAGTTTCATGTTCGACCTGCGTCGACATAGGCACTTACTCCAGAACTTCTAAAAAATAGCTATAACGAAAGAGACTGCATTTCTTCTGGTATTTCGAGATCCCCATTTGTCTCGGCCAGCCAACTCTCCCTTCCCTCATTCCAATTCTCTTCACTCCACAACTCAAATCTGTGACGCTGACCAACCAACATCACTTTTTTCTCTAGCTGCGCGTACTGCCGCAACTCCGTAGGAATCAGCACACGACCATTGCTATCAAAGTCCATTTCTCTGGCATGACCAATTAAAATTCGCTGCAATTTTCGAGTGGTCGGATTAAATGATGGGAGCTCAGCAATTTGAGCTTCAATTTTTTCCCATTCATGAAGGGGGTAGATCAGCAGGCACTTATCCTGTATATCGATAGTGGCGATCAGGCAACCGCCACTGGAAGCATCCAGAGCATCACGATACCTAGAAGGAATCGCCATGCGACCCTTGGCATCCATATTGATTTCGTTGTTGCCTCTGAACAATGTTTTCGCCCGATTATATTTATAAAAGGCAAAAAACCACTTTGCCCCACTTTTCTCCACTTTTGCCACTATATGCCGACAGGAAACAAAGTCAAGGCAAAAAAAGGGGGACAAATCACTAAAAATGTACAGAAAACTCAATAACTTGCAGGTGATGAAGAAAACCCACCAAAGGAAACGAAAGATATCGTGAGGCAAAACAAATCGCTAGAAATACCACTTAAAGTAATGCTTTAACTAAAAGACATTTTAGATATAAAAATATAGGCCACTTAAACCTGAATGGTTAAAATTTGATCAATTTATAAAGAAAAAGAAAAAGGGAGTTGGCCTGTAAGCCGGAGAAGCCAGCTACTGCTACTAAGAAAATCAAGACCTTAAAACGATAGAAAAAATCAATGGTTACAAACCTTAAGGACTTATGGTTACAAAATCAAACCTACTTATCCTGCATTTTCGGGCTATGAATAAAATACTGCCTATTCTATTACTCCTAACAACCACCTTATCAGCCCTTGCAGAACCACGGGCATCATTCTCATAGGTACGGACAAGTTAATATTTCCAGACCGGAGCAATCTCGACATACCTTCCTATGCAACAGCCCTACCCAAATTTGTAATTACAAAAACGACAGTACATAAGCTACTGATGCTAGTCATTTAATGTGACAGGGGTCTTAAATCCTTCAGGCTTAATCGCAAGTACAGAGCAGTTGATATGATTGAGTATAGTCTCTGCCGTATTTCCCATAATAAATCCTGGAACACCCGTTCGTCCAACTGTACCCATAACCACCAAATCAGCTTTGGCATGATTAACAAAATCTGGTATGACTGTGCGCGGCCAACCTTTCAGTAAGTGTATTGTTGGCTTGATATATTCAATCGCTTCCGCTCCTAATTTCGTGCGGACCTCATCCACTAAGCTATCCATATTTTTTACGTGCTGCTGTCTTACTTCTTCGACATACTCAGCCACGTCTTCATCAGAACTACTTACAAAACCACCTTCCATAAAACTTTCACCAACAGCCCTCCACGCATGAATAATTTGAAGATCAGCAGATGATTCGGATAAAGCTATAGAACTCGCCGTTTCAAGAATATTAACATTGAGTCTATGTCTCGTATTGAGCTCTTTAGGCTCGTAATTGTCATCGACATCCACGGCTGCAAGTATTCGCTTAAACAACGAACCTTGTTTCGAATTTATTAGCAGTACCGGACAAGGGCACTTACGTAATAAGTTCATATCATCACTTCTAAAATTTCGACCCAGTCTTTCGTCGTCGATTTCGGCTACTTTGATCACCCAGTCGTACTCACCGCGCAGAACTTCACGAATGATTTCTATAAATGTCGTACCAATGAGAACCTTAGTGTCTACTTTGATCTTTTTATTACAAGATCTGGCTAGCACTTCCAGTTCCTGCTTGCTAACTACAATCAGCTTTTCCTGAAGAGTTAAGAGGGAAGTTTGTCTAATCGGAAGCCTTATAGAACCCACCATTCCATCAATAACCTTGATAACAGTAAGATGAGCTTGATTATTTTCTGCAAGCGTCATGGCTCGTTGAAACGCAATTTTCGAGGAGGTTTCAGGTGTGACTACAAAAAGAATATTTTTGAGTTTTCGCATATTATTCATTGCCATTCAAAATGGTAATATTAAAAATCAAGGTCGACTTTATTAGTAACAAAAGTACCCTTACGGCTCATTACGCACAAAGTACTGCTCCCATTTAACCAAAAATAATACAGATGAAGCGATCATCGCGATACGTCACCACATAGTCAAACCAATTACCGCTATGCCAAATAAAAATTGCATCAACCCTGTGTTGCAACATAGTCGCGCTAAGACAGCCAACAATAAGCACGCAAAGTAAGTACATTGTGGGTCTGGTAAAGAAACTGGAATAGTGATCTAGGAACTTTAACTTCAGGAAGCCGATGGGGCCAAACTGGCTTAACCTACGAGTGGCTTCGTCAGAGAACAGTCTCACCTTGGCTTAATTTAAAAACTCCACCACTGCGTCAGCACTTTTTATACTCCAGACGTTAGCTACAGAACCCCATCCGCTAAAAAATGAGCTCGCCATCAAACGGTTTCTATTAGGTAACTTTTTATTTATATGGCGCAATTAGTGTTGCTGCCATAGACTTAAACCTCCGGACTAATAACCAAAAGATCTGTTTTTACAACATGTATAATCTTTTCAGCCGTGTTACCGATTAACTTACCGGTTATGCCCTTACGCCCCATTGATCCGACCACTACACACTGCACGTGAAGTTTTTTTGCCAGATTAGCCAACACACCCCACGGCTCGCCCCTCTCAAAATGAATACAATCGGAGGGAACATCATAATCTTGCACCAATGAAGAAAAATTTGCCTGTACATCACTTTCAACTTTCTGGACATAACGATCACTATCGATTAGATCTAGGTCTTTCAACAAAGTGGGGATTTTCACTACATAGGCACAATGTAACACCGCATCTGCCAGAACTGACAACCTAAATGCATGCTCAATTAATTTTTTATTGAGCTGTTGTTTTTCGGATGATTTAGCAAGCACATCCAACGCCACTAGAATAATTTTTTTGGATTTTCTACGCTTTTTTGTAACAATATAAATTGGTACCAATGAATCACGAAAAAGCTGCCAATCTGTCGGTGTATAAAAAGCAGTTTCACTGCGATGTCCCGTTTTTACAATCAAATCATAGCTATCTTTTTGACTGTGTTCAGTTATCCACTTGTGTATATTTTTTTCCCAAATAACCTCATGGGAAACATCAAGTCCTTTCTGGCAATCTTTAACAAACTGATGCCACCACTGTTCTTTATGACGTATCAGCTTAGCCTTAAGATCCTCCTCACCTCTAGCTGGCTGACAACCAACCAAAACAGCCATTGGCTCATAGCAAAAAATTGCGACATGAATAGCGGCACCCGTCTTTTTAGCTAAATCAATCGCCTTTACGAAAGCCTCTTGAGGCTCCTCTTGCTGATCCGCGATAACTAATAACCTTTTCATGAAAAATTCTCCTACAACATCAACACACGTTTACTTTATGATGAATCTGAACGAGCACTAACTCTGGTACTGACAAGTTAATATTTCAAGACCGAAGAACTCCGACACCCCTTATCATGCAACCAGCCCAAAAAAACTAGCGCATCAACATGGGGTTATTTCACTTGCTGAAAATATCTGTAGTTAGATTTTAGGTACTTAACGAACACATATTCCCACCTGATCTGCTTCACTTAAGGATAAGTGACCGCTATAACTTTAGCATTCTAAGATTTGATCTTCGTTATCAGTGCACATTTCAATGTTTTCAAAATCCATTGCTGGTCAAATTTTTGTGCAAAGCCCCATGCTTACCATAACAATTTGTGACCCTTCCGCAACTGAGATTACAGATATCCATCTAAAGATTCCAGAATCATCTTTGTAGAAACCGCTACCATTGCCCGACTTATCTACACACTTATTTTGCGTGGTGCATTCATAGGTAAATTCGTCACTACCAAGCATCTTTAGAATCCATTTTCCATTCTTTTCTGTTTGGACGAAATCCCAAGACGAATCAGTAACGGTAGAATTAAACTCTTTACCGTTCACGACATCTAACTGAAATCCAACCTCACTTCTACAAATGTGTGTTTCAGCATAGGTTGTACCGCTAACCGCTAAAATAAGTAAAATAGCAACAGGCTTTATCACAACCACAATACTCCTTAACCTTTTAGCCATAGACTAGCATAGACTTACATATTGGGTAGGGTCTAAAAAATCATCCACTTCAATACTATATGCTATACCAGGTACGCTTCTCCTTGCTGCTTTGGTCTTCCCTTCATAGATTACAAAGTAGTAACGGCCTGTATCAGGACATAGCTTAATGTCCTTCCTACGCAGCCCTGCAAGTTCTGACCGTCTCGCTCCGCTATAAACTGCCAACAGCAAATACCACTGAAACCATTCTGGCTTATTCTTGGATTTACCGAGGGCTGAACGCACCTCTGTGTCTGTCAGTGATGCAAATTGTGGATCCTCATATTCAAACTTCAGACCCTGTGTAGGCGATTCTCTGAGAATATTGACCTCTTGCACCAAATACCTATTAAACAGACTCTGGCAGAATTTCAGATGCTCCTTCACATACTTACTGGATACACGGTTTCTGACGGGTACTCTGAGCCTCACCAATTCAGGCATAGACATGTATTTATAAAGGCGTTTGTTTCTCAGAGGTAGCTTTGAGACTGCGACAAAAGCGTTACGCAGCATCCGTTTAGTTATATCACCTACTGGCTTATCACCAATAAAGAACATAAGGTTATCAAATGCCCGTTGATTGTTTGCAGTTACCTTTGTATTCCAACTTTTCCACCTAACAAATCGCTTCCAAGCTTCGGGATCGAGGCACCCTTTGACACTGCTCTAGATACCGACACAACCCCTCCTGAAGCCTTCTTACGATGCATATGAAGGCCATTAAGTTTCTCTTTGATTCATTCCTTAAACTCAGCTGAAAAGTCCAACAGACACTCCATCAGACTCTTTAGCAACACAGGGTCAGTGCAATGCTGGAGCAGCTTGATAAGTTCCAGCTTTGGAGAAATTAATGCGACTGCTTCAGAGTGAGAGTCAGTCCGAAGACTACGCTTCACTTCAACAGGAAGTGAGGGACATAACATTCTTGCTTGGGAGGGAATCGAGTACCTGAAGTAATAGGTTTGGCCACGAAGTAAAAGGTAGGATTTTCTGTTCCGTACCAGTTTTTGCATCATGTTCTAGCATCTCCATTTAAGAGATGTGACCCCATGAAAATGCTAGATAAATTAGCTGGGAGTTGGCCTGTAAGCCGGGTTCTGTCGTGGGCAACCATTCCTCTAGAACGCATGTCACCATACGCTTCAAGCAACCTACCCGAGTCCAACGCGGGCCACGCCAAAGGACTCCTATTTGGTCTTGCTCCGAGCGGGGTTTACCATGCCACAAACTGTTACCAGCTGTGCGGTGCGCTCTTACCGCACCCTTTCACCCTTACCTGTACACCACTCTCTATAAAGAAAGTGAGGCCATCGGCGGTCTACTCTCTGCTGCACTTTCCGTAGGCTCACGCCCCCCAGGGGTTACCTGGCACTCTGCCCTATGGAGCCCGGACTTTCCTCCCCTGCCAACCCAATATCACCTAAGGAAATATCGAGAAGTTACAGCGACGGTTGCCCAGCCAACTCCCGGCGAGAGATTACCATGAAAATCTCAATCGTCCCCATATTGTTTATTCATAGGGCATTTTTTGGTGATTATTTGACCGAATTGGCATTTTCACTCGGCAATATTGGTTACGATGCACCCCATAGACGCCTTTGATCAGGCAATACAAACAATTACTCAAGGTGCAAATAATGTTGAGAATAGTGGTAATGAACCCAAAAGGTGGCTCCGGAAAAACCACCATTTCCACGAATCTAGCAAGCTATTTCAGCAAATGCGGTGAAATCACTACGCTGATGGATCTGGACCCACAAGGGTCCAGCGTCTTTTGGGCACACAAACGCCCTAATAGCGCATCCGATATTCAACTGGTAGACGCACACAACAGCCCACACAATGTGACTCGCAGCTGGGCTATTCAGCCCCCACGCAATACTGAGGTACTCGTTCTCGACACACCGGCTCGACCAGACTTAACCAATCTCAGCCCTCTACTAAGAGAAGCGTCCGTTATTCTGATCCCCGTTCTTCCCTCTGAATTTGATTTGCACTCCGTGGCCAACACTGTTCAACAGTTGAGACGAATGCTACCGTCTCAAAAGAACATTGCCCTCATTATCAATCGCACTACAAAAAATTCTGGCGTGCATAAAATTGCAGACAAACTCTCAAAGCAGCTTAATTTACCTGTAATTACCCATCTAAGGGATACCCGCAACTATACTCAGACAGTATCGCGCGGCTTAGGTATTTTCGACATGGATGGCACACACTATGAAAATGAAAAAACAGACATTCTTAAAATTGCAGAATGGTGTGAAGCAAAAAGACCCTCAGCGTCTGAACATGTTTTTAAGCGTATGAACCCTGACACGATCGCATTAGCGAGCATCGCCTAGGCGGAGTTGAATCGAAAGCACCATTCAAAACTGTCTTCGTTGGCTGGATTTATTTTTTTAGAGAAAGTGCCAACTGATATAATGCATTTTTTTGACCACCAGTGATTTTTGCTGCCAAAGAAGCCGCCTGCTTTAAAGGCAGCTCATCTAACAACAAAGAAAGCACTCGCTGCTGTTCGACTGTATCCGATTCTTTCGTTGCAATATCAACACCTTTTACAATGAGAACAATCTCGCCCTTTTGCTGATTTAGATCACTCTCAACTTGCCGCTGAACCTCGGCCAACGTTCCGAACAAAAATGTCTCATAGGTTTTCGTTAATTCTCTGGCCATAACGACATCGCGCGCTTCGCCAAACACTTTGGACATATCAGCAAGCGTATCGACTATTCGGTGGGGTGACTCGTAAAAAACTAAGGTGCGAGACTCATCAACCAAACTTTGAAACTTTTTAATACGGGCAGATGTCTTGGCTGGAGGAAATCCCTCAAAGGTGAACCTGTCGCTGGGCAACCCTGATGCACTGATTGCGGCAATAAGCGCACAAGGGCCAGGAATGGGAACCACCCTGAACCCCTGCTGCCTAACAGCTCTAACTAATTTATAGCCAGGGTCTGATATCAAGGGCGTGCCCGCATCAGAAATCAATGCAACCGACTTTCCCTGCTCAAGGAGTTCGATAATTTTGGTGATTTGTCTATCATCGCTATGATCATGATAAGAGATCAATGGCGTTTTAATCGCCAAATGACTTAACAAGCGACCACTATGACGAGTATCTTCAGCCGCCACGACATCAACAGCATGGAGAACATCAACGGCACGAGGTACCATGTCACCCAAATTACCTATGGGCGTAGCCACCACATACAATTCACCCGCCATAAGAAATGACACCAATGTTTAAAACTCGAATCACAATAACAACCTTGTGCTTACTGACGCTCTTGATAGTCGGTTGCACTCAGCAACCGCCCATAACTACCGTAGAAAAACCACCAAGCCAACAAATCACTGAGCAGGCAGACCGTGAGCTATTACTGGCGGCCAGCAGCATATCACCACAACGAGAGCTGCACCAATTACAGGCTGCAGAACTGTTTATTGAAACCAATCAAAAGGAAAAAGCATTAGCGATATTGGAAATCATTTCGGCCGATGAGCTGCCCAATAACGATTTTGCTCGATATAGCTTAAAGTATGCTGAATTAGCTTTGGCAGATGACCGTTTTTTTACTGTTCGCCAACTATTATCCAATTCGAGAATAGAGCAACATTGGCAACAACTTTCCCTCCCCCAACAACAACAATGGCAACTTCTCCGCGGTGAACTGTTTTCTCTACTGGGAGAGGACAAAAAGAGTATAGATGCCTACGTAGCCCTTTCTGCCTCATCAACCTCCCAGCAGCAACGACAGGAAGTACATGAAAAAATTTGGCATGTACTTACCCATATACCCTACGACAAAATGGAAGAACTCAAAGCCAATGAGAAAGACCAGAATATTCTTGGCTGGTATTCACTTGCAAGCATTACGCGTAAAAACCAGGGTGATGTCAGACAGCAACTTGAGCAGATTGCAGAATGGCAAAAAATTTGGTTCAGCCACCCCGCTGCATTAACGCCGCCATCCATTCTTTCTTCGATACAAAAAACTGCCGGCAATATCCCTCAGAGAATAGCCATGTTACTGCCACTTCAAGGCAGCTTGGCCCAGGCTGGGAAAGCAATAAGAAATGGTTTTCTTGCTGCCTTATATGAGGTTCATGGGCGCTCAGGAGAAACGCCTAATGTTCGATTTTATGACACAGCAGAGGTTGAGAATATAACCTCGCTCTACCAGCAGGCAATTAATGATGGCGCCCAATTGGTTATCGGTCCGGTACAAAAAAGTAAGGTCAAGCACCTACTGAGCTTGCCAGAATTACCCGTACCCACGATTGCCTTGAACTACTTGGAAGAAACAATGGTAACAAGGCCGAAAAATTTCTTCCAGTTTGGACTATCCACCACAGATGAAGCTCGTCAAATCGCTGACCGAGCATGGATTGAAGGCCAAAGGTCTGCATTGGCCATCACACCAAATAGCAGCTGGGGTGATCGAACACTCACCGCATTTCGTGAACGCTGGGAAGAAAAAGGTGGCATTCTGATTGAAGCCACACCTTACGAAACCTCACAAACTGACTTTGCGCCACTACTTAAACCGGTATTACATATCAACCAAAGTGACTCTCGAAAAAAACGACTGGAGCAACTGCTGGGTAAATCTTTGTCACACACGCCACGTCGGCGCCAGGATATTGATATGGTCTTTTTGGCAGCCTATCCTGACCATGCACGCCAAATAAAACCCACCCTAGATTTTCTATTTGCCCAAGATCTGAAAATTTATGGAACATCTCACCTTTATACTGGCGTTGAAAATTTAGGGCGTAACAGAGATCTTGAAGGTATACGCTTTAGCGCCATGCCCTGGACACTGCCTGGCGCTACCGATGAAAAACTACAGCCCGACACAACATTGCCTCCACTATACCGACATATTTTTGCCCTTGGCATCGACACTTACAACCTACATCAGTGGCTAGAACAAATGACATTGCAACCCAGCACCCAATTATTTGGCAGCACTGGAACTCTGCAGCTCAACACCCTAGGTGCTATTGAGCGAGAGCAACCATGGGCTGTATTTCGCGGAGGGAAAGTACGCTCAGCCCAACAACTCACTGCAGATTAGCGTAGGAATTTTCTGCCTTCACTGTAGATAAACTAGACTAAGAAGAACACACTGCCACCTAACATGACACACCAAGGCAACCTAATAGGCTGTTACCTAAACTCGGCAAAATGGATCGCCATGTTTTTTAAAAAAAGGAAGGACACTAACACCAACCTGGGAACTGAAGCTGAGTTGTGGGCTCAAACATTTTTGGAGCAACAAGGGCTAAAAACCATTACTAAAAACTTTCATGGTACCCGTGGAGAAATTGATCTAATAATGCGTCACAACCGCACACTAGTCTTTGTTGAGGTGCGACTTCGCAGCACTAATCGTCATGGCAACGCCATGGACAGTATTGACAAAAGGAAGCAACAACGCATTATTTCTGCCGCCCAAAACTATCTTCAAATTGAAGGTTTATGGGACCAGGCACAGTGTCGTTTTGATGCTATATGCCTAGACAAAGACCCCGACAACAGCGCCCAGTATCAGGTAGAATGGCTACGCAATGCTTTTAGCGCATAACCTTTGAAGAGAAGCCGTAAAGAAATCCATGGAATCTAGCGTTATTGAGCAATTTCACCAAAGCATCGAAGCCAAAATGGCTTGTGGTGAAACATTGGCCCCACTCATTGTTAACGCCAGCATTCGCGTCGTTCAACAATTGCTCCAGGAACATAAAATTCTTTGTTGCGGTAATGGACTGTCCGCATCATTATCTAATATATTCACTCAATCACTTATGCTTCAATATAAAATGGAGCGCCCTGGCTTCCCTGCCGTTTGCCTTAACAGCAACAGTGCAATTTTAACAGCCATCGGTCATCACCACAGCATCAGTGAGGTGTTCAGTAAACAGGTTCGTACGCTAGGTCAACCAGGAGACCTGTTGTTTATCTTTAGCAACGGGACCAATCCAAGTAATCTGGTACAAGCCATTCAAACCGCTCATGACAAATCCATGTCGGTGATTGGCTTTACGGGTAGTGACGATTCAGACCTCTCAGCATTACTCAGTGGTGAAGATATAGAAATACGAGTGGAACATCACGATCCGCACAGGATCAGTGAAATTCAGATGTTGAGCCTTTTTTGTCTATGTGAGCTCATTGATCAACAATTGTTTGGAGGAACCCCCTAATGTTGCAACGACTAACAGTCTTACTGTTAATTTGCAGCTGTGCTTTGGCTGGCTGCACTAGTATTATCCATGCCACCACGGATCAACCTATTCAACCAGACCCAACCGATACCTCGCTGGGCACGGATATTGATGATTGGCAGCTAGAAACACTGATTGGCGTGAATATAAAGAAAGCACACCCGGACCTAGAACACGCCCACGTCAATATAAACGCCTACAACGGCGTCATTCTCCTTAGCGGCGAAGTGCCCTCAGCAGACGTCAGAACCCTTGCAGGAGATGCCGCCAGAAACTTTCGAGGTGTTCGACAAGTTCACAATGAATTACAAGTACGCGGCCCCACCTCCTTGATTTCTCGAAGTAACGACACATGGCTTTCCACTAAAGTAAAAACCAAGTTGATCGCAGATAAAAATGTTAAATCCTCCACAATAAAAGTCACCACGGAAAACAGTGTGATTTATTTAATGGGGCTTGTTACTCACCAAACTGCTGACCAAGCGGCACAAATAGCCAGTAAAACTGGCGGTGCCTTACGCGTTGTCAAAGTGTTTGAATATATCGACTAACAATTAGCGGACAAAAAAAGCCGGCCCAACAGGCCGGCTTTTTTATAAAGAGTTTTATTTCTGTTAATTTACATCAGCTCAAGAGCTACCGCGGTCGCTTCACCACCACCAATACAAATACCCGCAACCCCCTTACTTTTACCGTAGGTCTGCATGGCCGATAACAACGTCACAATAATTCTTGCACCAGATGCTCCAATGGGATGACCCAAGGCACAAGCACCACCGTGAACATTCACTTTTTCGTGCGGCAAATCTAGTTCTTTCATCGCAGCCATGGTCACAGTGGCAAAAGCTTCATTAATCTCGTAGAGATCTACATCATCTTTTGTCCAACCAACCTTGTCTAATAATTTTTTAATAGCACCAACAGGTGCTGTAGTAAACCACTCCGGTTCATGAGAGTTAGTCGTATGTGCACAAAGTTTTGCCAGAGGCTTGAGGCCCATTTCTTCCGCAATGGACAAACGCGTCAAAACAAGTGCAGCCGCTCCATCACTGATAGAACTGGAATTAGCAGCTGTCACAGAACCATCTTTTTTAAAGGCTGGTCTCATTTGGGGAATTTTTTCAGGATTACTTTTTCCTGGCTGCTCATCAGTATCGCAAACAACATCACCTCGGCGACCCTTCACAGTAACTGGGATAATCTCATTCTTAAATTTTCCCTCTGCAATGGCTTTCTTAGCCCGCTCTAACGAGGTAAGAGAAAAAGTATCTTGATCTTCACGAGTAAAACCATATTTATCAACACACAGCTCAGCGAATAAACCCATAGCCCCTAAGGTATAGGCATCTTCTAAACCATCCATGGTCATGTGATCATAGATTTTAGCATCTCCAAACCGATAACCACCACGCCCCTGAAGCATCATGTAAGGCGCATTCGTCATACTTTCCATACCACCTGCTACAGCGACATCCACATGGCCTAAAGTCAGACTATCCCAGGCGTTCATCGCAGCTTTCATGCCAGAGCCACACACTTTATTCAGCGTAGTTGTACCAACGCTGACAGGAAGTCCGGCCCCCAATGCAGCTTGTCTAGCTGGCGCCTGTCTCAGTCCTGCCGTCAAACAGCAGCCCATATCCACAGAACCGATTTTTTCTGGAGCAACACCAGAACGCTCTACTGCAGCCCTAATCGCTGCCGCACCCAATTCTGTAGTCGGCACACCATCAAATTGACCTTGCATACTTCCGATAGGCGTTCTTGCCATACCCACAATCACGATTGGATCAGACATAATTGGTAACCTCTATTTAACCACTCTTAAGGAGGGTTTCTTGCTAGTTTCTCCGGAACCGTTACCTTTACTAGGTGACTTATCCGCTGTAGACACAGATTTAACCGGTGAAGGACCTGAAGGTTCTGGACCGCTATTATCTTCTGACTGAAACATCATACCTTGGCCATTTTCTCGGGCATAAATCCCCATAATGGACTGGATAGGTAGCCGAATATGACTAGGCACACCGCCAAAACGCGTACTAAAAGACACCTCTTCATTGTTCATCACGAGTTCCGTAATCGCTCTCGGCACAAGGTTAAGAACAATCTGACCATCATTAACATAGTCTTGGGGTACTTCTACGCCTGGATAATAAGCATCCACCGACATATAAGGGGTGTATTGATTATCGACAATCCAGTCGTAAAAAGCACGAATCAAGTAGGGTTTATTTGATGTCATAGTCATGTGGGAGAATCAGACTTTAATTTCCGAAACGCATTCTACAAAAAAAGGAACCGGTTAGGTTCCTTTTTTTGTAATAATTTAAGAAGTTATTTTATACCCGCATTTCTCTTTCCAGTTCCGACAGGCTCTCCTGGAAGGATTCCCGCTCAAATAAGCGTTCCATATAATCATGAAGCGGTTTTGTTTGACGGTTATTGGGCAAGTCTATATTAAGGCTTTCCAAACGCCACAATATGGGACCCAAACAACAATCTACCAAAGTAAAGTCTTCGCTCATAAAGTAAGGCAAGTCCGCAAAAATTGGTGCGATACTGACAAGACTTTCACGCAGTTCCTTGCGAGCCTTCTCCGCCGTTTTACTCTCTGGAGAATGAAGAATTTTATCCACTTGAGCACAACAATCTTTTTCTATGCGATGCATAAACTGACGGCTCATTGCCCGCGCTACAGGATAAACTGGTAGCAACGGAGGATGTGGGAAACGTTCATCCAAGTACTCCATCATCACCTTTGTTTCATACAGTGCCAAGTCACGGTCGACCAGCGTAGGCAATGAAGCATAAGGATTTAACTCCAAAACCTCTTCAGGAATCGACTTACCATCAACATCTTCGATATCAACCGTAACCCCTTTTTCTGCCAAGACAATACGAACCCGATGACTATAGTGACAACTCGGATCAGAATAAAATGTCATGGATGATCGTTTTGCAACAACCCCCATATTGAAACCTCGATTGTGAGTAAGAATAAAATGGGCGGCTACCTTCAGCCACCCACACAGGTATTAGTGAATATCTTTCCAGTATTCACGGTTTAGCAACCAAACCCAAATAAATAGGAATGCGAGGAACAACAACGCATAGATACCAATCCGTTTGCGATCTTCAGCCATAGGCTCCGCAACGTAGGTCAAGAAGTTTACCAGATCAAAAACTGCTTCATCGTACTCTTCAGGAGTAAGGCTACCCTCCTGAACCAACGTGTAACGACCACAATGATCTTCCAGTATCTCTTCTCGGGTCAAAGGATCACGTTTAATTCCACCATTATGGGCGAAAACCGGCCCAGGCGCGCATGCCTGCAATCCCTGAAGTTCAAGCATGGCGTGGGGCATACCCACATCCTTAAACACTTTGTTGTTTACACCAACAGCGCGATTGGGGTCTACGTAGAAGTTGCGAAGGTAGGTGTAAAGCCACTCAGGAGATCGTGCTCTAGCAACCAATGTCAAATCCGGAGGCGTCGCGCCAAACCATCCCTTTGCTTTATCAGCAGGCATTGAGATATTCATCAAGCTACCAAGTTTCTGGTCAGCATGTACCAAGTTTTCCATCGCCAAACCAGCTGGAATTTGAAGATCTCTAGCAACTCGCTCCCAGCGAGAGTACTTTGCCGAGTGACAACCCATGCAGTAATTCACAAACAGTTTTGCACCATTTTGCAAAGACGGCTTATCACTCACATCTGCATCAAACTCATCACAGTGAATAGTGCCACAGTCAAAGTTAGACTCTGAACCTACGGCCTTTAAGGGTGCCCACGCCAGGAAGGCCACAACAAAGAATGCTAACAGTGACTTCCAAAAACCCATACCGCCATTCATTGTTACACGTGCAGGTTCCGGCTTGGTTTTCTCCATACTTGTCCAAATTGGCATCGCCAGGAAGAACAAGAAGTAAATGACGGCACAAATCTGCGCCAGTAAAGTACGCTCTGGCGTCGGTGATTTAACACCAAGCACACCAAGAATGATGAACGAAGCTGCAAAAACCAATACCGCAACGCGACTAAAGGTTCCCTTGTAACGAATGGATTTCACCGGGCTGCGATCCAACCAAGGCAACACAAACATAATGGCAATCGCCGCCCCCATCACTGCGAAACCAGCAAGCTTATCTGGAACTGCTCTCAGCATTGAATAGAATGGAGTGAAGTACCACACAGGGGCAATATGCTCCGGCGTTTTCAGCGGGTTAGCAATTTCAAAGTTCGCATGCTCGAGGAAGTAACCACCCATTTCTGGCACAAAGAACATAATGAAACAGAACACGAACAGGAACACCACAATCGGCACAATATCGTGAACGGTGTAGAAAGGATGAAAGGGGATACCATCTCTTGGGATACCGTTTTCATCTTTATTCTTCTTAATCTCAACACCGTCCGGGTTATTTGAACCCACTTCGTGAAGAGCAAGAATGTGCAAAACAACCAATGCCAGCAAGACGATAGGCACAGCAACCACGTGGAGAGACATAAAGCGGTTTAGTGTGATACCCGAGATCAGGTAATCCCCACGCACCCACTGCACGATATCTTCACCCACTACTGGAATTGCACCAAACAGGGAGATGATCACCTGCGCACCCCAGAAAGACATCTGCCCCCAAGGCAATACATAACCCAGGAATGCTTCAGCCATAAGCGCCACATAGATCGCCATACCGAAGATCCACACCAGCTCACGTGGTGGCTTATATGAGCCGTAGATCAAACCACGGAACATATGAAGGTAGACCACGATAAAAAATGCGGAAGCTCCCGTAGAGTGCATATACCGTATAAGCCAGCCGTAATCCACATCACGCATGATGTATTCAACGGAAGCGAAAGCTCTCTCTGACGATCCCTCAAAGCTCATCAACAACCAGACACCGGAAAGCAGTTGTATAACCAGAACAATCATCGACAATACGCCGAAGAAGTACCAGAAATTGAAGTTTTTTGGTGCGTAATACTCAGCCATATGAGTATTCCAGGCACGCATAATGGGTAAGCGAGCGTCTACCCAGTCACGTAATGATATTAATGCTTTCATTAGCCGGCCTCCTGATCTACACCAATGACAATCACACCGTCGCTCTCGTAAGAGTACGGGGGAACATCTAGATTAGTTGGTGCTGGCACACCATTAAAAACACGACCAGCAAGGTCAAATTTAGACCCGTGACAAGGACAAAAGAATCCGCCATACCAAGCTTCGCCGCCTAAATCCTGAGCTCCGACATCAGGTCGGAACATAGGAGCACAACCCAAATGTGTACAAAGACCAACAATGACCAGATATTCTTCCTTGCCTTTTATGGCACGGTGAACACCGTCAACATATGCTGGTTGCTTGGACTTAAGAGATGTTGGATCTCGAAACACGTCATCATGGCCACTCAGAGCGGCGAGCGTTTCAGGTGTACGACGAACCACATAGACAGGCTTACCCCGCCATTCAAATGTCACCATTTGACCCGGTTCAATTTTAGAAATATTGGCTTTGACTGGAGCACCTGCAGCTTTCGCCTTAGCACTTGGACTCCATGAACCCACAAAAGGAACGGCTGCTCCAACTACCCCGGCAGCACCCACTACACAAGTGGCTCCTGTCAAGAAGCGGCGACGCCCCTGATTAACACCGTCATTACTCATGACGCTCTCCCGTTAACAGCAAAGGTTGGCAAATTTTTTATGTATAAAAATGGCGAGCAAATAGTAATGAAAACCCACATTTTTTACAAGGTGAAAGGCTGTATCAATTGCGCTATTACTGGAATATAGGCACAAAAAAACCCAGCTTTTTCTGGCCGGGCTATTTGTTCTATACAAAAAATTAACGCTTCGAGAACTGTGGACGCTTACGCGCTTTGTGCAAGCCCACTTTCTTACGCTCAACTTCACGAGCATCACGAGTCAGGAACCCGGCTTTGCGAAGCGCACTACGCAGTGTTTCATCATACTGCAACAAGGCACGAGCGATGCCATGGCGAATAGCGCCAGCCTGACCAAAACTGCCGCCACCGGCTACAGTAATTTTCAGGTCAAATTTGCTTGCAGCATCAACCAATTCAAGGGGTTGACGAACAATCATACGAGCCACTTCACGGCCAAAATATTGATCCAGCGTGCGGTTATTGACCGTAATATTGCCACCACCATTTGCTAGAAATACTCTAGCAGATGAAGTTTTGCGGCGGCCAGTACCGTAATATTGGGAGTCTGCCATAATTAACTATCCGTTAAATATTCAAGTCTTGAGGTTGCTGAGCAGTATGAGGATGCTCTTCGCCAGCGTAGACTTTCAGTTTTTTAAACATAGCGCGCCCCAAAGGACCCTTTGGCAGCATGCCTTTAACAGCACTCTGAATGGTACGCTCTGGAGCTTTATCAATCAGCTTTTCAAAACTAATTGACTTCAAACCACCCGGGTAACCGGTATGGCTATGATAAATTTTATCTTTTGCTTTATTGCCCGTCACACGCACTTTCTCTGCATTGACAACGACAATGTAATCGCCAGTATCAACGTGAGGTGTAAATTCTGGTTTGTGCTTACCACGTAGACGGGTCGCAATACTAGCCGCTAAACGGCCCAACGTCCGATCAGCTGCATCAACAATATACCAGTCACGTTGGACGGTCTCGGCTTTCGCGCTATATGTTTTCATTTGTTCCTGCCTGAAAAAATTTTGGGTTTCCCAACTTAGGCCTTCCCAAAAGGAGGGCGCATTTTACAGATCAGGCATAAGCATTTCAAGGGCATTCTACACCAAAACACTATTAATTAATTTCTACGCCCTTTCAACAAGCAGCACTGAGCCTTACCTAACAGCGAGAATCGCCGGTTAAGGGCGATGTGGCCTTGCTAGATACTCATGGGACTGCATCTCCAAAAGGCGGCTCTGGGTACGCTGAAACTCAAAGCATAGCGCCCCCCCTTCATACAAAGAAGCCAAATCTACCTCAGCAGACAATACTAACTTTACATTTCGATCGTAAAATTCGTCTACCAAATTAATAAAACGCCTTGCCTGATCGTCATTTTTTTTCCCCATCAGCGGGACACAACCCACCAATACAGCGTGAAACTCTCGAGCCAGCACAATGTAGTCGTACTGGCTCCGGGGAATATTACAAATCACATCGAAATCAAACCAAACCACATCTTCTGCCACATAACGGCAAGGAATCTGACGACCTTCAATCTCAAGATTCACCCCTTTTTGCACTTCTCCCATGATGGGCACCAACCCCTCAAAAGCTGACATCAACGACTGCTCCGCCCCGCCACCCAGAGGAAAGTGGTAAAGTTCAGCCTGCTCAAGAGCTCGCAACCGATAATCCACCCCCCCGTCGACATTCACTACATTAGTATGCTGATTCAACAATGCAATCGCAGGGAGAAAACGCTGTCTCTGCAGACCATTTTGATACAAATTATCGGGAACAATATTAGAGGTAGCCACTAGTATTACTTTTCTGGCAAACAGCAGCTCCAGCAAGGTCCCAAGCAACATAGCATCCGCAATATCAGAAACAAAAAACTCATCGAAACAAATAACGCGGGCTTCTCCGGCAATGTGATCAGCCACCTTCATCAAGGGGTTCTTTTCTCCACTGAATTGCTTTAACTCCCCGTGAACCCTTCGCATAAAACGATGAAAATGCGTTCGCATCTTCTGCTCAAAAGGAAGGCTCTCGTAAAAATTATCCATCAAATATGTTTTACCGCGACCAACCCCCCCCCAAAAGTACAGCCCACAAACAGGCTCCGAGGGCTGAGAAGGCCTTAACCACCCGTTCAACCTCAACATCATCCCTTTTTTTGAATCGTTACGAACGTCGATTAATAGCCGCTCATAAAGAGCCTGCAAGCAACTGACCGCATGCTCTTGTGCCGCATCATAACTAAACCCTTCCTGCTGAAGATCCTGACGATATTTCTGCTCGGGCGTAAGTAATGCAATAGAGGCGTGTTCCGACATATTAAGAGTACAAATAAAGGCCAATCATTTATGGGGCATGAACTGTAACGAGCCACTTCAAAATAGGCAACCCGGAAGCCATCCTCTGCTCATAAAACAAGCGGCACACGCAACAAGAAACAAGATGACAAAAAATTGTTGCCTAAGACTCCCGCATCTCTCAGACTACAAAGCTCTAAGATCACTTAAATTAACCACTTTCACATCAAACCTGCGGAGGCCATAGCTTGACCACCCCAATCATACTCATCGGACTCTCATGCCTTGCCTTAGGCCTCATTATCGGCTTTATTATGGCGCGCACCCTCCACCCCAAAGAAAAGGAGCGCAAGGAATTGGAAGACCAACTGAAGCAGTCCCAAGAGCGGACAAAAAACTACCAACAGGAAGTCACTGAGCACTTTCTTAAAACATCTGAACTGGTTAACAACCTGTCTCACAGCTATAGGGATGTTCATGAACATCTAGCCACTGGAGCCATGCGCCTCACAAACACTGAAATCAGCCGCCAGATGATTGATGCAGGATTCGGTCGTCATGAAAACACCAATATCATTACAGAAGAAACTCCTGAACCACCAAAAGATTATGCACCCAAGGTCCCAGGGGGTATTTTGAGTGAAGAGTACGGCCTAAAAGAAGACACGGCAGCCCCGGGCACGACGAAAATTGATATCGCTCCCGATACGGCGGACACCTTAGCCGATGACGAGGAAGATCCAACGCTAAAAGTTAGCTAGCCAACATTAACTCGACAGATCAGAACAAAGCCACACATCACACCTTTAATCGCTTTATGCCATAATAGCGCGCAGATAAGGACAGGAGTTGCCGGTGCCCACTATTTATAGAATCTTGCACTATATCGGCTGGCCCGCCATTACCGGCCTGTTAGCAGCAGCCGTTATATTGCTTCTTTTTCCTCAAGGACTAAATTACCACGGAGACATGGAAACAGCAGGTTTGTCCCCGGAGGTTACCAGTGGGCTATCCGGGCCAGCCTCCTACGCTTCGGCAGTTCGCCGAGCTTCACCGTCAGTGGTCAATATTTACACTCAAAAAAAATTAGAAAAACCTCGTCACCCCCTGTTAGACGACCCCTTTTTTCAGCGGTTCTTTAATAGCCGCAACCTCCCCCAACAACAAAGAATGCAGTCATCGTTAGGGTCCGGCGTCATTATTACAGCCGACGGCTACATTTTAACCAACAACCATGTCGTAGACAGTGCTGACCAAATTGTTATCCAGCTACAAGATGGTCGAGAAGCCATGGTTGAAGTGGTGGGCCGGGACCCCGAAACCGACCTTGCTGTTCTTAAAGTCGATCTAGACCAGCTGATTCCCATTAGCCTTGGCGACCCCAATCAAGTAAACGTGGGCGATGTCGTATTGGCCATCGGTAATCCTTTTGGTGTAGGGCAGTCTGTCTCTCAAGGTATTGTTAGCGCGACAGGACGAAATGGTTTGGGCCTAAACACCTTTGAAAATTTTATTCAAACCGATGCCGCGATCAACCCCGGCAATTCAGGCGGCGCTTTAGTCGATGCCTACGGCAACCTTCTCGGTATCAACTCTGCTATTTTGGACCGCACAGGTTATTCAGTGGGAATTGGCTTCGCCATACCGGGAAACACCGCCATCAAAGTGCTAGAAGACATTGTTAAGCATGGGAGAGTCATACGAGGGTGGCTGGGTGTAGAAGCCAGCCAACTAACGCGGCAAGCCGCCATACAGCTCGACCTAGACCCTCCTTCGGGGCTCGTAATTACCAATATTTACCAAGGCAGTCCCGCACACCTTGCCGGCCTGTTACCGGGCGACGTCATCACCCGTATCAATGACTACTGGATTGTCGATAATGACCGAAGCATGAATTTAATCGCTGGCCTATCCCCCGGGGATTCGGTAAAGCTCGAGGTGCTAAGAAATGGAGAAAAAAGTACATTGATGGCAGTGGCAGGCATTCGTCCTAGCATCAACTAACACTCTTGAGATTGCCCTATTATCCCGCACCAATCTTAAGCTATTTACTGCTGCATATTTCATGAAGAGCTTCTAAAAGCTGCTGATTTTGCTCTGGCAAACCAATAGTAATACGCAGATATTGGTCAATTCGAGACTGCTTGAAGTGGCGGACGATAACACCCCTGACTCTAAGGGCTGCCGACAACTCTGCAGCATCCCGCCCCGGATAAGTCACAAACAAAAAGTTAGCCGCAGAAGGAAGCACAGAAAACCCTAGCGCCTCTAGGTCTAGCTCCAACTTCTCACGACTGGATATAACCTGCTGACGCGTTACCTCGAAATACTCTTCATCCTCAATGGCCGCCACACCACCAACAATGGCCAAACGGTCCAAGGGATAGGAATTAAAACTATTTTTGACACGCTCCAGTGCAGCTATCAGAGACGAATCCCCAACGGCAAACCCAACCCTCAAGCCCGCCAAAGAGCGAGATTTCGACAATGTTTGTGTAACCAGTAAATTAGGGTAACGATCAATCAGCGAAATAGCGCTTTCACCACCAAAATCTATATAAGCCTCATCAATCACCACAACAGAATCCTGATTGTGTCGCAGCAATGACTCTATATCTGATAATGGTAATAACCGGCCAGTTGGCGCATTGGGGTTTGGGAAAATAATACCGCCATTAGCCTTTTGATAATCAGCAATACTCAGCGACAACGTTTCTGTCAGCGGCACCTGCTCATAAGGCACTCGATACAACCCACAATACACCGGGTAAAAACTATAGGTAACATCGGGGAATAGTATTGCGGCTTCGTGCTTCAATAGTCCTTGAAAAATATGGGCCAAAACTTCATCAGAACCGTTACCTACAAACACTTGCTCCACACTCACATCAAAGGAGCGAGCAATCGCCTGTTTTAAAGCATCCGCATTAGGATCAGGATATAAACGCAACTGGTCACCCAGCTCCGCAACAATGGCTTCACGCACTTTAGGTGACGGACCGTAAGGGTTTTCATTGGTATTGAGCTTCACCAAGTTGGCAAGCTTCGGCTGTTCACCCGGAACATACGGGTCCAGCTCATGAACAATGTCACTCCAGTATTTATTGCTGGCCATATACAATCATTGCCGATTATTTTTTAGTTCTATTAATTTTTGGGTTTCATTAGTCTTTGATGCGATATTCAGCCGAACGGGCATGAGCCGTCAGCGACTCACCTCTTGCTAAAACAGATGCGGTCTTACCAAGATTTGATGCGCCATCAGCCGTAAACATAATCACCGACGAACGCTTTTGAAAATCATAAACACCCAAAGGGGAAGAAAACCGTGCTGTCGATGATGTCGGCAGCACATGGTTGGGTCCTGCGCAATAATCACCTAGAGCCTCTGCCGTATAGCGCCCCATAAAAATGGCGCCCGCATGACGAATTTTAGGCAAGAAGGCTTCAGGATCAGCCACCGACAACTCCAGATGCTCCGGTGCAATTCGATTAATCAGGGTGACAGCCTCGTCAAGATCATTAACCAAAATCAATGCACTCCGATTCTCTAATGCAGCACGAATAATGCCCTCACGTTCCATGGTAGGCAAAAGCTTCTCCATGCTCGTTTTTACTCTCGCAAGAAAATCAAGATCGTGACTAACAAGGAGAGATTGCGCATCTTCATCATGTTCCGCCTGAGAAAAGAGATCCATGGCAATCCAATCAGGATCAGTTTTACCGTCACACACCACTAAAATTTCTGATGGCCCAGCTACCATATCCAACCCAACGGAGCCAAAAACTGCACGCTTAGCTGTGGCCACATAGATATTTCCGGGGCCAACTACTTTATCCACCCGAGGAATAGTTTCTGTACCATAAGCCAACGCACCAATTGCCTGCGCGCCACCCAAGGTAAACACCTGATCTACACCCGCAATGGCCGCTGCCGCCAACACTAATGGATTTAACTCGCCGCCTGGCGCAGGCACCACCATGATAATTTCACTAACACCCGCCACTTTTGCGGGCAGGGCATTCATTAAAACGGAGGAAGGGTAGCAAGCCTTACCTCCTGGCACATAGATACCCACTCTATCCAGAGGCGTAACCTGCTGACCCAGCAAAGTGCCATCGGCTTCCCGGTAACTCCAAGATTCCTGTTTTTGATGCTGATGATAATGACGAATACGCTCGGCTGCCAACATGAGCGACTGCCGCTCAGCGTCACCTATGGTATCCAAAGCGCTCTTCAACTCCTGCTGCGAGACAGCCAACTCCGAAACAGTGCCTACCTGGCGGCGATCAAAGCGGTTGGTATAATCTACCAAAGCCTGATCGCCTCTACATCGAATATCTGCCAACACATCATTGACTACCTGCTCAACATTTTGGTCAGACACATTCTCCCATGCCAACAACTGCTCAAGCCGGGCATCAAAATCAACATCAGAGGTAGATAATTGCTTGATATCAATGGTGCGGACCGTCATAGCATCAACCTATTGCCTGACGCAGACTATCGACGATCTGCTGAATCGCCTGGTGCTTCATTTTCATAGCCGCCTTATTCACAATAAGGCGAGAGCTAACATCAGCGATGGCTTCTCTTGCTTCCAGCCCATTGGCTTTAAGCGTATTGCCAGTATCCACAATATCTACAATCTCGTCCGCCAATGACATAATTGGCGCCAATTCCATTGCACCATACAGCTTGATGATATCTACCTGACGACCTTGCTCTGCATAAAATCGGCGAGCAATCTTGACATATTTTGTAGCAACTCGAATGCGTCCTTCTTTTGTCTGCACACCCACAACACCCGCCGTCATCAACTGACAGCGTGCGATACCGAGATCCAGCGGCTCATACAACCCTTCGGCCCCATGCTCTAGCAAGGTATCTTTCCCCGCCACGCCGATATCTGCCGCACCAAATTGCACATAAGTGGGCACATCAGAACCCCGAAGTATCAACAAACGTATGCCGTCACTGTTTGTATCAAACAACAACTTGCGACTCTGACTAATATCCTCAACTGGCTCAATACCCGCAAGTGCCAGCAATGGGAGGGTTTCTTGTAATATACGCCCCTTAGTCAGCGCAATGGTAATCTGCATACTCTCTGCTCTCTGCATAATTCTCGGTGTCGCTTTCTCTGTATTGTCGCCTCAACACCCCACAAAACCTAACCAGGAATTCGGCGAATATTAGCGCCTAGCTGCTGAAACTTTTCTTCAATACACTCATAACCACGGTCAATATGGTAAATGCGATCGACAATTGTATCGCCATCCGCAACTAACCCTGCGATCACCAAACTAGCCGACGCACGAAGATCTGACGCCATCACCGGGGCAGCCTTTAAACGCTCCACGCCCGTAACAATGGCAGTATTGCCTTCCAGGCTAATGATCGCACCCATACGGTTCAATTCGTGGGCTTGAACCAGCCGGTTTTCAAAAATAGTTTCGGTGATAGTACCCACGCCCTCAGCCACGGCATTAACTGTTGTCAGCTGAGCCTGCATGTCTGTAGGGAATGCTGGATAAGGTGCAGTTCTGAAACTAATCGCCTTCGGGCGACGGCCTTCCATATCCAACTCGATCCAATCATCACCTGTGGTAATTTTTGCACCCGCCTCTCGCAACTTAAGTAACACAGCCTCAAGAATATGAGGGTTTGTATCTTTCAGCTTTACTTTACCCCTGGTGGCAGCAGCTGCAGCAAGATAAGTACCGGTTTCTATTCGATCCGGCATAATCCTATAACTACCACTATGAAGCGACTTAACCCCATCGATCACAATGGTCGTGGACCCCATACCGGACACTTTGCCGCCCAAGGCATTAATACAATGTGCCAGATCTACGACTTCTGGTTCACGTGCTGCGTTTTCAATAACGGTCTGTCCGTCAGCAAGTGCGGCTGCCATCATTAAATTTTCAGTAGCGCCTACAGAGGCAATATCCATCAGGATGTGGGCCCCCTTAAGACGACCATCGACACTGGCATTAATATAACCGCCATCGATTTCAATCTTGGCACCCATTAACTCAAGGCCTCGCAAATGTAGATCAACCGGCCGACTACCAATGGCGCAACCACCAGGAAAAGACACACTGGCCACACCATATTTCGACAACATTGGCCCCAAAACCAAGATGGAAGCACGCATGGTCTTTACTAGATCATAGGGAGCGACATAACTATGAAGCGTAGTGGCATCCACCTCCACCTGCATTTTTTCATTCAAAATCACGGTTACGCCCAAACAACCGAGCAATTCAAACATCGTCGTAATATCATGCAGGTGTGGCACGTTAGAGACCATCACCGGGCCATCTGCAAGCAGAGTGGCCGCCAAAATAGGTAAAGCAGAATTTTTTGCACCCGAAATACGTATTTCTCCGGCTAGCGGCCCACCACCAGAGATCAATAACTTATCCATTCACAACTCTTTTTATCTAGGAGGAGGTTTCGGCAAACTAAAGCGAGATATACCACAGGGAAACTGGAAAAGGTATTACTGCTGCAACTCGCCCGGAGTAAAGATTTTCATATTAACAGCATGAATAGCACCATCAGCAATCTGGGCCTGCAGAACGGCATAGACCTTCTGCTGACGCTGAACGGGACGAAGCCCCTCAAAGAGGTCACCAACAACCTGCACATCAAAATGTCGGCCATCGCCATCAACTGTTACGTCACAACCCACAAGCTCGGCAAGGAGCAGCGCTTTTACATCTTCAGGATTCATAGTATCTCTCTCAGGTGTTAACCAGCGGATGATGACCAGTTTTCAATAACCTGGTTAATATCACCGTCAAATTTCTGCGCACTCTGTACAAATTGGTTACGAAAAGTTTTACCCAAGTTGATGCCATTAATAACAACATTGGTTACCTTCCACCTTCCCTCACGATTTAAACCCATGGAATAAACTAGCGGGAAAACACCATCAGAACCACGAATCTCTTGAACCACCGTCACCTTGCGGAGCCCACTAATATCTGCAGATGGAGGAAGAACCACAATGGACTGTTCGCCATAGGCCATCAAACCACGACCATAGGTTTCAATGAGCTCACACCGAAAGGCTCGGGCAAAACGATCGCGCTGCTCAGGTGTTGCCTGCTTACCATAAGAACCCATTACCTTATAAGCAATCCATTCAAAATCAATAACATCTTTTAACAGGCCATCAAGCGCTGAAAAAAACTCTTCTGGGTTCTCATCGAAGGTATCTCGTTGCACGGAAATAGTTTCAAGCAATTCACCGGTCACAGCCTCCACCAACTGATGGGGGGTTTGTACCTGTATATCACTGTCTTCACCAGCACTAACACCCACAGCGCACGCGGAACTCACCACCACTAAAAATAATGTTGTTATTGTTGAACGTATCCACCCACTGAACATTTTAGGCATCCTTATAAATCTATCGTTGAGATAAATGACACTCAGCGCACCCTAGAACTTGACCATGGATCGCGGGCAAAGTGCCAAAAACAGCTGACTTCGAATGGTGCGCACTATACCATTGCGCATTCATTTACGAAACATTCTCTAACAACCTCCGCCAAGGAATAAATACAACAATGGAAACGCTAATACCCGCATCACTAGGGGTTTTATTTGGACTCCTGGGCCTACTGTGGGGTGCTGATCGTTTTGTAGCCGGAAGTGCTGCCGCTGCCAAAAATTTTGGTATTTCCCCTCTGGTTATTGGCCTTACTATTGTCTCCATTGGCACTTCAGCGCCGGAAATTATTGTTGCCATTAACGCAGCTCTGAGAGAGGCAGGGGACATGGCGGTGGGCAACGCTATCGGCTCAAATTTAGCAAATATCGGGCTGGTCTTAGGCATTACGGCGCTCGTTTGCCCCATACCGACACAGGGCCACCTAATCAAACAAGAAGGTCCCGTGCTACTAGCCATCACCCTGCTTGCTGGTTTTTTTATCTTTGATGGAGAACTTTCACGAGCGGAAGGGATAACGCTTGCTTTGATTATCCCGCCGCTTATAGCCCTGACTATTTATTATAAGAAACGCCACCCCAACCCAGAAACGGTGGAAGAAGGCGAGGCCATTCCCGCCATGTCCACTACCGCAGCACTGCTATGGTTTCTAGTGGGTCTTGGCGCGTTACTGATCAGTTCAGAGGCGCTCGTTTGGGGAGCCAAGGAATTCGCTCTATTCTTTGGCGTAAGCCAGCTCATCATTGGCCTCACCGTAGTCGCCGTTGGCACGAGTCTGCCCGAGCTTGCCGCCTCAGTTATGAGCGCCATTCGAGGCCATCACGACATTGCTTTAGGCAACATATTTGGTTCCAACCTATTTAATCTATTAGCTGTCATGTCTGTGCCCGGCATCATTGCACCACTCACGCTGGACCGGGAAGTTTTTTATCGTGATTATTTAGCTATGTCAGCACTAACCCTGACGCTTATCATTATCATTGCATGGTCAATATGGCGGGGCCGAAAAGAGCATCGACAAGGCAGACTATCAAAAAAAGTCGGCATGACACTACTCACGCTCTACGCAATTTACTATGCCGTTCTAATCCTTGGAACTTAGGCACCCAACAAGGCTTAGCCAAACAGTATTAACAGACCCTTGCAGCCGCTATACTTGCAAAAATATCTTTGGAAACAAGATGACACCCGACGATTATTTAGAAGTAGCTCGACGCACCATTCGCATGGAGACTCAAGCTGTAGCATTGCTAGAACAGCGTATTGGCCCTGAATTTATCCGCGCCTGTGAGTTAATAATGAAATGTTCAGGCCGTGTTGTTGTGACCGGGATGGGAAAATCCGGACATATCGGCCGAAAAATTGCTGCGACTCTCGCCAGCACGGGGTCACCAGCATTTTTTCTCCACCCTGGCGAAGCCAGCCATGGCGACATCGGCATGATCACAACAGACGATGTCGTGCTGGCACTCTCCAATTCAGGAACGACCTCAGAAGTCATCACACTATTACCGCTGATTAAACGTATGGGCGTCCCACTAATCAGCATGACAGGAAATCCTCAATCTATCCTTGCCCTGGCCTCTGAAGCACATCTAGATGTTCAGGTTCCCTGCGAAGCATGTCCTCTAGGATTAGCACCAACCACCAGCACCACGGCAACACTAGTAATGGGTGACGCGTTAGCCATTACTCTTCTGGAAGCACGAGGCTTCACCGCAGAAGACTTTGCCTTTTCTCATCCTGGGGGTGCCCTAGGCCGCAAACTTCTCCTCAAGGTTGAGGACATAATGCATAGTGGCGAGGATCTTCCTCAGGTACGCAAAGACACCCCCTTGAAACATGCCTTGCTCGAAATGACCACAAAAGGCTTTGGCCTGACAACAGTGGTCAATGACACCGGAGAACTTATCGGGGTGTTCACCGACGGCGACCTACGTCGTGCTATCGACAACAATATAGACATCAACAGCACTCCCATAGGTGAGCTCACCAAGGCCGGATGTAGAGCCGTACATCGCGACTTGCTCGCAGCAGAAGCGCTCAAAATTATTGAAGACTTTAAAATCACGGCACTTGTTGTCGAGGATTCCAATCACCACCCTATCGGCGTATTACATATGCACGACATCCTTCGCGCAGGGGTCATATAACAATGACAACCGCTATGACAATGAACAATCAAAAACTACTCAATCGAGCAAAAGCGATCCGCTTGCTGCTGCTCGATGTCGATGGCGTGCTCACAGACGGCAGCCTTTATTACGGCAACAACGGCGAAGAACTTAAGGCCTTCAACATTCAAGATGGTCTTGGCATTAAACTTTTACAGCGCAACGGCATCCAAGTGGGCATCATCACTGGTCGCTCATCGACACTTCTAGCTAGACGAGCAGCAGAACTTGGCATTGAACTAGTCGTTCAGGGAAGAGAAGACAAACTAACGGCTCTCAAGGAAACTTTGAAGGAAACTCAAGAAGACCAGAATTACCAAATGAATGAAATTGCATTTTTGGGTGATGACCTACCAGACGTTGCCGTTATTCGACAAGT
>CAXBDQ010000017.1:0-44497 GCA_963974675.1 uncultured Porticoccus sp.
CTTGCTCCATGAGCTTTTCTACAGGCTTAAATCAATCAATAAACCCGTTATTGACTACCACGGTGTTGATCAATGGCGTTCTGTATAACGGCTAATAACTTGGGATTTATTGTTTTAGAGGGTACGGCCTGACTTAAAGGCGACTCTGTGCTTACATGTCCCATTTCTGGCATGGGCTTCTGATCGAGAAAAAAGCGGTCTATGACGGTAGAAACCACTGTAATCACAGTGACGAGTATGACCAGAAATAAGAATACGGAACTCATACCGTATACCATCAAATCAATGCCTTGTTGTAACACTGTCTCTGTCATGCCTTCTCCATTCTACAAAAACCAATCCTTTGGGTTTGATCTCACACCCTCATATAAGACCTAAACCGAGTACATTGCATTCTACACTCTAGCGAGAATGATCACCTTTTCCTCGTATCTTCATGAAATGACTATACTGACTGAGTCCGTCGGCATCAATCTATTCAGCTATTCATCTTTTTACATCAAAGAGACGGGTCAGCTTCACGCCATAAATGCTATTAACTAAAACTATATTCACGCCAAAACTGACTTTTTACTGACAGCAGACTACAATCGCCCATTCTCAGGATTCTATGCCCAGCTAAACTTTTTATCACTGATGTAACTGTATTTTATGAGTATTAAAGCGCTACTTGACCAACGTGTTCGAGCTGCCATGACCGCAGCAAACATTCCCAATGATTGCCCTGTAAACATCTCGTTCAGCACCCGCCCCGAGTTCGGTGATTTTCAAGCCAATGGCGCTATGGCTGCGGCAAAAAAATTAAAAACTAACCCACGAGAGTTAGCTTCAAAAATTATTGATCATCTGGACCTGTCAGGAATCGCTGACAATATGGAAGTAGCTGGGCCTGGATTTATCAACATTCATCTGTCAGCAGAATTCCTAAGTCAACAATTACAAAAGCTGAGCTCAGATAAAAATTTGGGGGCCAACAAGCCCGCCCCCCAAACAGTAGTAGTGGATTATTCCTCACCCAATCTCGCCAAAGAGATGCATGTTGGACATCTTCGCAGCACGATTATTGGTGATGCAGTGGCACGCACACTGGAGTACCTCGGTCATAACGTTATCCGCCAAAACCATATGGGCGACTGGGGCACTCAATTCGGCATGCTAATTGCTGAATTGGAAGAACAATTGGGGGAAGGTGAACAGGCTGAGCTGGCCTTGGGTGATCTTGAAGTTTTTTATCAGCAGTCGAAAAAACACTTTGATGAAGACCCAGCTTTTGCAGAGAAAGCACGTCATTACGTCGTTAAGTTACAATCCGGCGATACGCACTGTCGTAAACTTTGGCAACGATTTATTGATATTTCTGTCGCTCACAGTGAAGCCATTTACCGCGACCTCAATGTCACGTTAAAACATACTGACATCCGAGCTGAAAGTGCCTACAACGACGATTTGGCCAATGTACTGAATGAATTACAGCAACAAAAACTCGCGGTGGAAGATCAAGGTGCCCAAGTGGTATTCCTACAAGAACTCGCCGATAAAAAGGGCAATCCAAGCCCTGTTATTATACAAAAATCGGGGGGAGGTTATCTTTATGCCACGACCGATTTAGCCTCACTGAGATATCGCAGCAACCTACTAAAAGCTGATCGCATTCTGTACTTTATCGATGTCCGTCAATCTCTTCACATGAAACAGGTATTTACCCTGGCAAGAAAAGCTGGATTTGTCACAGATAACATTTCATTAGAACACCACCCCTTCGGCACAATGATGGGTAAGGATGGCAAACCTTTCAAAACTCGTAGCGGCGGTACCGTCAAGTTAATCGATGTGCTTCATGAAGCCGTTGAGCGTGCGAGTATCCTGGTAAAAGAAAAAAACCCGGCATCCTCTGAAAGCGAAGTTGCTGAAATTAGCCAAAAAGTGGGCATCGGTGCTGTTAAGTATGCAGACCTCAGTAAAACTCGAACCAATGATTACATCTTTGACTGGGATGCCATGCTCAGCTTCGAAGGTAATACAGCGCCTTACCTTCAATACGCTTACACTCGGATTCGCAGTATTTTTCGTAAATCCGGCATTGATCACATTGAAGTAACTGCAAATATCGATATTAACGAGCAACAGGAAAAAATCCTAGCGCTTAAACTTCTCAACTTTGGAGAAGTACTCCAGCAGTTAGCAGATGAGGCCTGCCCTCACGTACTCTGTAATTACCTCTATGAATTGGCCAGCGCGTATATGAGCTTTTATGAGCACTGCCCAATTCTTAAAGATGATATCGCTTCCCAAACAAAACAGAGCCGACTAGCGATTTGCCAGCTCACGTCACTAATTATGGCCCAAGGCTTGGATTTACTCGGTATAGAGGTAATGGAGCAAATGTGAGTCCACGGTTAAATAACCCTTTGTGCTAACAGGGATACCCTGATCACTCACAGAAATCTTTGACAAAACATATAATCGCGCTACTCTGTAAAGATGGTAAACCAGGTAGCTCGTGCGCTTAAAGAGTCCAGTTCAAAAAATCATTACTCAGGTACTGACTTCTGGATAAAGCTAAAACTTTCAGCAAAAGCTGCGGGTTGTGACTTGGTCGAGAAAAGCCTTTGGCTCTTTTATGCGGCCAGAAATCAAAAAACTCCCCCTTGGGCAAAAGCGGTAGTTTATAGCACATTAGCCTATTTCATACTCCCCACAGATGCCATTCCCGACTTTATTCCTATCAGTGGCTACACTGATGATATGGCGGCTATTGCGACTGCTGTATCAACGATTGCTAACTATATTGATGATGATGTTAAGTTAAAGGCCAGCCAAAAACTGAAACATTGGTTTCACTGAATAGGTTAAATTCAAACAGAACTCGGTACATATTAACAGCACTTTGTTATAAAAAATATATTTATATCAATGAGTTAATACATGTTTTTTGATTAGTTCATCAAACTCCTCGCCAAAGATAATCTTCTTCTTGACCAGCACCTCGCGAATGGTTAGATCATGCTCTTGGGCATATTTGGCAATTTCTGCTGCTTTGTCATAACCAAGTCGTGGTGTTAAGGCGGTCACAATCATTAGCGACCGCTCAAGATTGCTCGATACTTGAGCATGGTTGCACTCAAGGCCTTTCACACAATACAGCTGAAAGTGATTTGCTCCGTTAGCAAGTAACTGAATCGATGCCAAGATATTATGAATAATGACGGGCTTAAACAGATTTAACTGTAAATGTCCCTGGGAACAAGCCATTGCAACGGTAGTGTCATTACCCATGACCTCAACCGCAATCATTGTCAGTGACTCAATTTGTGTGGGATTAACCTTACCCGGCATGATAGAACTCCCGGGCTCATTGGCAGGTAATATAATTTCCGCCAACCCTGCTCGGGGGCCACTGGCCAGCATGCGAATGTTATTGCCAATGGTAAGGAAATCAGCTGCTATCTGACGTAACGCACTACTTACACTCAGCAATGCATTATGCGTAGAAAGTGCCATAAACTTGTTGTCAGCAGAGGTTACCGGCAAGTTAGTCTGTGAACGCAGGTGCTTGATAATAGTATCTTGCCAGCCGTTCTTAGTATTCAAGCCCGTTCCCACTGCCGTCCCGCCAATAGCCAACGCATATAATTCTTTCTTGGCGTGTTCAAGCTGCTTAAGACCACCATCAATCTGACAACTATACCCCGAAAACTCTTGTCCCAGAGTGATGGGGGCAGCATCCATCATATGAGTACGCCCTACTTTCCATTGCTCCTCAAAAGTCTTTGACTTCTCATACAATGCCTCCTTTAGGGTCGTCAATGCTGGAATAAGTGTTTGATTCAAACCAAACAGCGTCGACAAGTGCATGGCCGTTGGAAACACATCATTGGATGATTGTGACATATTGACGTGATCATTCGGGTGCACAGGATATTTTTCACCACGACTATGACCAGAAATTTCGTTGGCACGGTTTGAGATCACCTCATTCATGTTCATGTTGGTCTGTGTACCACTGCCACTTTGCCAGACAGACAAGGGGAATTGGTCATCATGCTGATGATCCAGTATTTCATCACAGGCCTGAATCATCGATTTTTTGAGCCCAGTATCCAGATCACCTAACTCTGTATTCGCCATAACGGCAGCTTTCTTTATCAGCGCTAACGCATGTATTACACCCCCAGGCATGGGATAACCGATATGGGGAAAATTTTCACTGGCTCTTTGGGTCTGTGCACCCCAAAGAGCGCTATCAGGCACACTTACTTTGCCCAAAGAATCACTTTCTATTCTGTGTGACATATTGCTCGCCTATTCATTGACTCTTCATCCCAAAGATTACCAGGAGGATAGTTAGCCGCCCGTTCCTCAAAATTAATTCTAGTGCTTTAAACTAGACATTTTTACTATCATTACCTTTAAATTCGACACTAAACTCAGCACCATGAACATAACCCAACATTTCGTCGTCTACCAGATCACCCCAACCCATTACTTTTTTTGTTCATTTAAAAAATGCCAAACGCCCTTGTCATCCTGCCACTTTTGTATGACAACCTCACGTTCCACGCTATTTAGAGCGGGCATCTCAGAAAGCCGGCTTAAGTCACGTCCCCCGCCATCCCCCGAAGAGGTCAATATTCGGTTTGGAAAAGGAAAAACGCCTGTTTTCAGATAAAAGAGATAGCCGCCGACAGCACAGAGTAATACCAAAAAAATTAGACTACGAACCATGCTACTCATCATTAATACACCCTATAGGGTTTGCTGTAACCATTGATTGCGGTGTAAAAACGACTAACGTCCCAACGAACGGTAGAGACTAAACCTAAATAGAATAGATTTAATTTAATCAACTGTCCTACCCTTTTCCAGTTATTAGTGATTTGGGTCCGAGGTTTCATTGTCACCTAGACTTCCCCGAATAACATCCACAATAGACATAACATCATATTGTTCAAATAACATACAGCGACCATGTAAATCATTAAAAGTTACATCATTATTGTTAATTTAACTTGAATATATCATCATAACCTGTTAAAAAATAAACAAAATAATATAAAATGGAAACATCTTAAATATAAAGCAGGAGTTAAACCATGATTTTTACTGCTGATGACCTACGTCATTTGGTGATTCGGGACGCACTTAATTATCTTAATGATTGGTCCCCTGCTGCCGAAAATTTGTTATTGGGTACGGCCGCGCAGGAATCTGGGCTAGGTGGCTGGAACAAAGGGAGGCGTGTGGGGTTGTACCATATTACTCCGTTAATGCATCGAGCAGTTTGGGACAAATACCTGATCAATGACCCATCTTTAGCCAGTGAGGTCAGAGGAATGGCAGGGCAACGCAGTTTTTTAAGGGCACCACACGGAGAGTTAATCACCAATCTTACCTATGCCACCGCCATAGCATGGATGATCTATCGCCGAGCAAATCAAGAACTACCGGATGCAAACAACCCTATAGAATTGGGCAAATTTTGGCTCCGCCACTTTCACCCCAAAGCAAAAGGAACCGTAGCCGACTTTGCCTGTAGTTATCGATTATTGATACAAAAACAAGAAAAAGCAGCAGCCTAAACATTGACGAGATCATAGACATAGGGGTTAACCTAAACTGCAATCTGTCATTGGTTTAACCAAGTAGTTTTTATTTTTTCTTTTTAACGTGTTTCATCAAGCGTCGTTTTTTCGATACTTGACGTAACGTCAGTTTGTTCTTTTTACCCTCATAGGGGTTATCTCCAGACCGATACTCAATTTTTATCGGTGTTCCATGAAGCTCTAATACCTTACGAAAAGTTTTTTCCAAATAACGGGTATAGTGATTTGGAATCGCATCAACCTGATTGCCATGAATAACAATAACTGGCGGATTTTTACCTCCCGCATGGGCATAACGTAATTTGATACGACGGCCTCTAACCAGCGGTGGTTGATGCGTTATTACCGCATCCTGAAGAATTAGGGTTAAACGGTTAGTATTTAACTTGTCTGTCGCTGAAGAATAGGCATTTTCTATGGACTCATACAAATGACCAACACCTGTACCGTGAAGAGCCGAAATAAAGTGCACATCTGCAAAATCTACAAATCTTAGGCGCCGCTTCAGTTCGGATTTAATCCATTCCTTGTTATCCGCTTCCAGACCATCCCACTTATTGATGGCAACAACCAGTGCCCTACCGGAATCAATGGCCGTACCCATTAGGTGCATATCCTGATCAACCAGCCCCTCCTGAGCATCAATCAGCAATACAACAACATTGGCGTCATCCACAGACTGTAGCGTTTTAACGATAGAAAATTTTTCTACCGTAAGTGATATATTTTTACGCCGACGAATACCCGCCGTGTCAATTAACGTGTACTTTCTACCTTCACGCTCATAATCAATATAAATACTGTCTCTGGTAGTACCTGGCAAGTCAAACACCACTACCCGCTCTTCACCCAACATCCTATTTACCAAGGTAGACTTACCTACATTGGGTCGCCCCACTATGGCAATCTTAATACCGCGATCTTTATCGTTAAAATTTTCCAGTTCTAACTCTGGGAAAGGTTCCAGTACAGCTTCCATTAAGGACTTAACACCTCGGCCGTGGGTCGCCGTTGTTGGGTAAACATCTTCCAAGCCCAACTCAAAAAATTCTGCAGTAGCAATATCTGGATTAACGCCGTCTATTTTATTGGCTACCAAGTAGACCTTACGCTGTTTTTCCCTCAGGTATTTAGCCAATTGGCGGTCTATTGGTGTAAGGCCATCCCTACTATCAACAATAAAAAGAACCGCGTCAGACTCATCAATAGCAAGCATAGACTGCTCTGCCATTGCCGAATCAATGCCTTCTTCCTCTCCAGTAATACCACCAGTATCAATCAGCATAAACCGTCGCCCCAGCATCTCACCTTCGCCGTACTTTCGGTCTCGAGTTAAGCCAGGATAGTTAGCCACCAATGCATCTCGGGACTTAGTTAGCCGATTAAAAAGTGTTGATTTACCTACATTAGGGCGACCCACTAGGGCAAATACCGGAATCATTTGTTTAGCTCAATACGTTTAATCAAGGATTATTAAATCCAACAATGCTGAAGAAGCCAGCACCAGAAACAAAAATGCCGCCAACTAAAGATAGAGGCGGCATTCTACACGAAAAATGGCAGTGGATTATTCGAATTTATATGCGCTGACGCCGCCATCGTTGTCCAGAATGTAAATGATATCGCCATCCGTGACCATCGGGGCGCTCACACCACTACTATCCACTCTGGTTCGCCCAACAAAACGACCATCCGTTTGTGAAAGTATGTGTAAATATCCCTGTATATCAGCTACCAACAAGTATCCACCCGCAACTGAAGGTCGATTTAACGTTCTATGAGACAACTGATTATTGGTCCACAAGACACGGCCACTGGTCGCGCGCATTGCTTTAACTTGGCCATCAATCTCAGCTACATAGATCTGCTGTAATCCATGGGCAGGTCCGTGAACACTACTCACATCCTGGTACCAAATACCTCGCCCAGTCCTGCTAACAGCACCGATTCGGCCTTGATAGCCAGCAGCATAGACAATATCGCCTACCAGCAGTGGTTGGCCATCAATATCGACCATTCGCTCCAGCTCAGACCGACCTTGGGGTACCGTAATACGGTTTTCCCACATCATGTCACCCGTTGCCGCAGCAAAAGCATAAACTTTACCATTGGCAAAACCTGCGATCACCATATCCCCCTCTACCAGAGGGGGAGCTGTACCTCGAAGAGATAAAACCGGAACCTCAACTTCAAACTGCCAACGTTCCTTTCCACTTTGAGCATCTAAACCGACAATACGTCCATCCTGAACCTGAGCAACAACAATATCGCCATTACCTGATGGTGCAGCCAAGATTTCACTAGATAACTGTGTACGCCAACGTTCAGTTCCGGTTTCAGCCTCAAGCGCTATAACATCGCCATTTGAACTGCCGACAAACACCAACTCTCCACCAATACCAACGCCTCCACCTAGAGGAGTAACTAATGCTACTTTCCAAACTTTTTTACCAGAACCAGCATCGATGGCAACAACAGAACCTTCACTATCAGCAACATAAATTTTGCCATGTCCCAACACGGGCTGTAGGCCCGTGCCCACAGACTCATAATCACCGACAGCACGAGTAGACCAGAGCTTTACCGGATGAACCTCTTGATCAAAACTAGTCAGTTTAGCGGGCTCAGATTTTTCCTTTTTTAGCTCCTCTTCTTCTAACCCGTCAGGGTTGTAATCAGGAATAGCATCTTCAAAGGCAGACCACAAACCACAGCCCGACAACAGCATGAACATCGAGATGAGTAACACTCTTTTCATCAGGCACCTTCTCCAGCAGTATTTGTAGCTTCGTCAATTTCGGTCGTGGGAGCCACCTGATTTAATTTGAGCTGAAGTATTGGAGCCAGTCGACTATCTTGATCAGAGGCGAGTTCGGTAGCCAGTTTATAGGAGCCATAAGCGGCACTGCTATCCCCTTTCATCATATAAAAGTCACCACGAGCTTCTGCATATGCAGAAGACAGGGTCTTGGCATCTACGCCATTGAGCATAGACAGCGCAAGATCCACATTACCGCGTGATGCTTCCACTTTTGCTAAGCGCAATTTAATAATCAGGCCCAATCCTTCATCAGCATCTTCAAGAGCCCACTCAAGCTGTTCTGCTGCCGCATTAAGGTCATTCTTCTCTACAGACAACCTGGCCACAAGCAGAGCGCCATAACGTGCATATTGGCTATTACCAAACTCTGTTTTAAGCTGAGTTGCCAGCTCATTAACCAGCTTGTGCTGAGTATCGTTGGTCTTTTGTCCAGGCTCGACAATCGCAACTTCCATCATTTGTTGGTAAAGCACTGATGCTGCTTCAACCTTTTGTTGACGCTGTTCGCTCCAGTAATCCCAGCCAAAATAGCCACCAACAGAAAGTACTACAGCGATAATGGTAAAGAGGCCATTATCTTTCCACCACCGCTTTAAATTCTCTAATTGTTCCTCATCACTGAGATGTTCTGCCACAGTCATTCCCCGTTATTAATTAAAAGTTCGCTATTCAACAAAGCTGCCAAATTGGCAGAGGGTATTGTCTGCTGTGGTTTATCCTCACGCAGAAACTTAATGGCCACTTCCCCCGTAGCCACCTCATTTTCACCCAGGATAAGAGCCAAAAAAGCTCCGCTCTTATCTGCTTTTTTCATCTGACTCTTCAGACTCCCACCACCACAGTGGTTCTGCAACCTCAAACCTGGGCAGCTAGTACGTAAAGTTTCACCCAACTTAAGTGCCTCTGACTGCACATCACCGGCGGCAACAAAATAGGCATCTACACGCCGGGCGATACTATCCGGTACCACACCAGCTGCGTCAAGTAACAAAACTAACCGCTCAACACCCATAGCAAAGCCAACAGCGGGAGTGCTTTTCCCTCCCAGCTGCTCGACCAAGCCATCATATCGGCCGCCCGCGCACACTGTTCCCTGTGCGCCTAACGAACTGGTCACCCATTCAAAAACAGTCTTACCATAGTAATCGAGCCCTCGAACCAACCGTGGATTCACCTCATAAGGTATACCTACGCTATCAAGCATTGAGCAAAGTTGCTCAAAATGCTGACATGATCGATCATCCAAAAAGTCATGCAAGCTGGGAGCACCATCAAGTAATAACTGGGTTTCAGGGTTTTTACTATCGAGAATCCGCATGGGGTTAGTATGCAAACGACGCTGACTATCTTCGTCTAACTGGTCTTCACACTTCTCCAAATAAGCAACTAGAGCATCACGATAGTGCCCTCTAGACTCACTGGTCCCCAAAGTATTGAGTTGAAGTGTGACCACCTCGGTTAATCCCAGTTGCTGCCACAACCGCCAAGTCATGGAAATCAGTTCAGCGTCAATATCCGGACCATCTAGACCAAAGACTTCCACGCCAATTTGGTGGAACTGACGAAGCCGACCTTTTTGCGGCCGCTCATACCGAAACATTGGGCCTTGGTACCACAAACGCTGCACCTGATTAAAGGTCAAACCATGTTGTTCGCAGGCTCGAACACAACCAGCTGTTCCTTCAGGGCGCAAGGTAACACTGTCACCATTGCGATCATCAAAGGTATACATTTCTTTTTCAACAATATCGGTAACTTCACCAATGGTACGCTTAAACAATTCTGTAGGTTCTAAAATTGGAAACCGTATTTCCCCATAGCCATAGCGTGACAACAATTCAGCTACCGTCGATTCCAGATACTGCCAACAGGGTGAGTCTTCGGGGAGTAAATCATTCATACCCCGAATGGATTGAATTTTTTTCATTAAGATTTCGCTATCAGGTTTTCTTGTTGTTCGGCTTTTTGAGAGGCCTTGGTACGAATTAACGCTTCAAGTTCATCGACTAAATTGTCCTGAGAAAGCTTTTGACTCGGTTGCCCATCGATATAAATCAGATTATTCGGTGTACCGCCCGTTAACCCAATGTCCACTTCTTTTGCCTCTCCAGGACCATTCACAATACAGCCAATAACTGCCACATCCATGGGAACGGTTATATCTTCAAGTCGGGTTTCCAAAGCATTCATGGTTTTAATTACATCGAAATTCTGCCGTGAACAACTTGGGCAAGCAATAAAATTTATGCCCTTACTCCGAAGTCTAAGACTTTTAAGCATGTCCCAGCCAACTTTTACTTCTTCTACGGGGTCTGCAGCTAGTGATACTCGCAGCGTGTCCCCAATCCCATCCATAAGTAATAAACCCAAGCCAATAGATGACTTAACGGTACCACCGCGCAAACCACCCGCTTCAGTAATACCTAAATGTAAGGGATTGTCGATCATCGTCGCTATTTTACGATAAGCCGCTACCGCCATAAAAATATTAGAGGCCTTAAGGCTAAGCTTAAAATTATGGAAATTCATGCTATCCAAAATTTCCACGTGACGCATCGCCGATTCCACCAGTGCTTCAGGTGTTGGCTCACCGTATTTCTTTTGCAGATCTTTTTCCAGAGAACCTGCATTCACACCAATACGAATAGGTATATTGAGATCACGTGCCTTATCAACAACGGCTTGTATACGTTTCTCTCTACCAATATTCCCAGGATTAATTCTAAGACAATCCACACCTAAGTCAGCAACACGAAGTGCTATCCGATAATCAAAATGGATATCTGCTACCAAGGGCACATCAACCCGCTGACGTATCGCACCAAATGCTTCCGCTGCGTCCATAGAGGGGACGGAAACCCGCACAATATCAGCGCCGGCTCTGACAAGTTGATTGATTTGCTCAACCGTCGCAACCACGTCCGTAGTTTCAGTGTTGGTCATACTCTGTATTGAAATTGGCGCATCACCACCCACAGGGACATTCCCGACCATGATTTGGCGTGATTTTCTCCGTTGAATGGGTGACTCTGAATGCATGCCTTACTTACCCTTCTTCTGTATCGCCAATTTTAAATTTGGCCGTCTTATCATTATCGATATAAGGCACTTTCACCTGTTCACCATTGAAGCTTAGGACCACACCTGGCGCATTACCCAAGATTACATCAAATGGCGCTAGGCCACTCACTTCCCCCTGATAACCAGACGGTTTCAAATCCGCAAGGAGAATATCTCCCTGAGCATCCAATATTTCAATCCAGCTTTGCTGCACGACATTAATTTGTAATACCTGCGGCCCAGAAGTAACAGGACGATGAAGAGATAATTCCGTAGAACCAACATCTACCGATGCTTCGACCTCCACCGCATTAAGTTCTGGGGTCTGGTTCAGCTGAGGAGCCATTTTCTCAGAGGATATCTCTGGGGATACAGCATCTGTCGAAGCTACAGCAGTCAACGCCTCACTAGGCCCAGAAAAAAAAGTCCAAAGTAAAAAGACAACTAGAATGATCAAAACTACAGGAACGACCACCATCCACGTTTGAACTTTTTTGCGTGGGGCACTATCCAGTCTGACAGAAGGCTCACTTAGCCCCAACCCCAGCGCTCCCATCCGAGTATCAAAACCCGTTAAGACCTCTTCGTGGGGAAGATTCAGTATTGAACAATAGCGCTTGATATACCCTTTGACGTAGATTGGAGAGGGCAAACAATCATACTCATCATGTTCTAGAGCATTTAAAACACGTTTAGTTATTCCTAGGTGTAACATGACTTCTTCTACCGTAAGCCCCTGTTCCTTTCGGGCACGGCAAAGGACTTCACCGGGATTTACCCGGTTTACTTGTTCCGACTGAGTTTCCTTCTTAAGGGTTTTTACGCTCATTTTTTAGCCAGCTTTGATACTCCAAATTTTCCTGAGAATTGGGATATAAGTTCCTCAAGGCCATACCTTGGCTTGCTTCAGCATCTTGGTTACCAAAACTATTTTCTAACCTTATCCCTAACCACAACCCCCTGGGGCTAGCGTTTGATTTGGTCGTATTGTATTTATCCAATAATTGCTTAGATCTGGAATTATCACCACGCTTATAAGCAATCTCAGCCAGCTCTAGATAAGCCATAGCCATCTGCGGGCTTAATATTGCAGCCTTAGTAAATGCATCTTCTGCTTCTTGTACTCGGTCAAGTTTTAATGCCGTCAGCCCCACTTTATAGAGTAGCTCTGCCCGTTTGGGATAGCCCAAATCTTCTGAACCCTTAACAAATTGTTGATGAGCCTCTTCGATTCGGTTTAATCGCATCAGAAAAAGACCATAATTATTTCGACCCCGAGTAAATGTTGGGTCGTAGCTAAGTGCTTTTTTGTAATGTGATTCAGCCGCCTCAAGCTCCATTTCTCGCTGATATAATAATGCCCACACATCATGTAACTCGGGTGAACGGTTATTCACCTCAGTAGCTTTATTCAGATGTTCTCTGGCACGCTCATGATCACCTTTACCCATATAACCCAAGGCTAATTGAAGTCGGTTTTCCATAACTTTTTCGGTATCGACTTTAGACTTTTGCGATGCCCCAGTGTTGGTCGTCACACAACCTGTCATTAAAACTGTCGAAAAAATGCAGCCTATTATCCAGAGACATATTGGATTTTTTAGGTTTTTTTCTTTGTACTTTTTCATCCTAATCATCCATTTACAAACCTGACAGGCTGTTCCTCGTTTTGACGTTGATATCGTTCACTCCGTCGGGTTCTATCATTTACATTACCAGCCAATTGACCGCATGCAGCAGCAATATCATCACCTCGGGTACTTCTGATAGTGACTGTATGTCCAGCACGATGCAGTATATCTCTGAATCGATTGAGAGCGGTATTCGTCACCCTTTTATAATCCGATTGATCAAAGGGGTTAAAGGGTATCAGGTTAATTTTACAAGGAAGATTGCGGAGCAGTTGCGCTAGCTCATGTGCGTGCTCATCTCTATCATTTATCCGATCCATCAGTGTATATTCAATGGTAATTTTACGACGGACATCAGGCATTTTATCTAAATAACGTTGAGCCGAAGCCAACAGCATCGCGATAGGATATTTTTTATTGATAGGCACTAACTCATTGCGCAACGCATCATTAGGGGCATGTAATGATATAGCTAGGGACACATCACTGACATCAGCCAGCTTATCCAGCATAGGCACGACACCAGAGGTACTGAGCGTTACACGCCGCTTTGACAAGCCGTAAGCATTGTCATGAAGCATCAAACCCATAGCATCGACGACATTATCAAAGTTCATCAGGGGTTCGCCCATGCCCATCATCACAACATTACTCACCACCCTGTTTGCTTTGGGACCTAAAGAGTTAAATGCTTTTGCCGCAATCCATAATTGACCAATAATTTCAGCCGCAGTGAGGTCTCGGTTAAACCCCTGTTTGCCCGTTGCACAAAAACTGCAATCCAATGAGCAACCGATTTGGGATGAAATACAAAGTGTCCCTCGATCTTTCTCAGGTATAAATACAGTTTCAATACAGCTTCCACCACTGACCCGAATAATCCATTTACAAGTGCCATCGGTAGAGTCATGTTGACTAACCACCTCCGGAGCTTTGATTTCCGCAACAGCTTTTAGCTTCTCCCGTAGAGCTTTGCCTAAATTGGTCATTTGATCGAAGTCATCCACACCAATCTGATGGATCCACTTTAAAACCTGAGTCGCACGAAACGGTTTTTCACCAATACTAGCAAAAAAATCTGTGAGCTTTTCAGCAGAAAGCCCCAGAAGATTAATTTTACTCTCCTGAGGCTCTACTTTAGCGCCCATGTCAGACAATGACTCGGTCATAAAGAATTCCGATTCATTGGACTATCATCGATAAAATAATTAGCGCGCACAAATTTCATCATCATTAAAGAAGTAGGCTATTTCACGCTCTGCTGACGCCGCTGAATCAGAACCATGAACTGCATTAGCATCAATAGACTCTGCGAAATCAGCACGAATAGTGCCTGCATCAGCTTCTTTAGGGTTGGTTGCACCCATAAGATCACGATTCTTCACAATAGCTCTCTCGCCTTCTAGTACTTGAATAACAACAGGACCTGAAGTCATAAAGCCAACCAGGTCGCCGTAGAAAGGACGTTCTTTATGCTCTGCGTAAAATCCACCAGCCTTCTCTTCAGAGAGTTGTTGCATTTTAGAAGCAACAACTTTCAAGCCAGCTTCTTCAAAACGGTCGTAAATTTTGCCAATCACATTCTTGGCAACTGCATCAGGCTTGATAATAGAAAGGGTGCGCTCAATAGCCATTAATTAGTGTCTCCGGGATGAGGTTATTACAATTTAGTGAACAAGCACCGACTAACGGCCCTCTCACCTTAAAAATGAAGGGGGATTTTACTCCCGAATACCAAGGGCTACAAGGAAACAACAAACACAATGACACGGATTTAAGTAACCGCTTAAGCCGCTAACAATTTAGTAAAATGATCACAGGGTACTGGCATGCTGAAATGTGCCCCCTGATAGGAGTGACAACCCAGCTCTTGCAGTATTGCCAATGCTTCACGATTCTCTACGCCCTCAGCTGTCACTTGCAGTCCATACTGCTTAGAAACAGCCATTATAGCTTCCACAACCCCCCTGCTCTCTGGGTCACGGTGGATATTACGAATAAACTCACGGTCAATTTTCAACTGATCAAAGGGCAGCCGCTTTAAATAGATCATCGATGAGTAACCGATACCAAAATCATCAATAGAGAACATGGCCCCTAGTGACTTAATGGCTTCCATTTTTTTAATCGCTTCATCAACATCATCGATCACCAAGTTTTCCGTGACCTCGAAATTGAGGAACTTAGGATTAACATCATAACTACTCATACTGTGCTGAACGATTTCCAGCAGCTGTGGGTCACGGAATTGGCGAGGACTAACATTAATACTTAGCCGCATATGATCTTGCCAGATACCTTGATCGATAAAATTGCGTACATATTCACAAGCAGTACGAATTACCCACCGCCCCACATCCACAATCAAACCTGAGGACTCCAATACCGGTATAAACTCCGAAGGCATATTAGTAACCTTATCTGAGCTCATCCAGCGAAGTAATACTTCGCCACCCAACATTTTTCCCGACCGAACACAAATTTGTGGCTGGACATAAAGAACGAACTCATGGTTATCCATGGCTTTTCTTAATCGAGTGTTCATATCGATTTGTCGCTGGGCTTTCTCCGTAATACAAGGATCAAAAAAGGCAATACTATTACGCCCTTTACGCTTTGCTTCATACATCGCAGTATCAGCATATTGGAGGACACGATCAGCCGTCACAGAAGAATCTGTTACCAGAGCAATCCCTATGCTCGCCGTCAAAATAATTTCGTGCCCATCCAGGAATATTGGAGTAGCAACAATCTCACCTACTTTTTCAGCGATAGCCTGAGCATCCCAGGCAGCCTGAGAAATACTGTCTGATAATTGAGGGATAAACAGTACAAATTCATCACCACTCATCCTGGACAGCATATTCTCACCTGTCACCAGGCTTGCCACTGCACGTCCGATTTTCTTAATAACCTGATCACCAACACTATGACCCCAGGAGTCATTAATATCTTTAAAGTGGTCCAGATCTAACATCATCACAGCGCCACAAACCTGCTGATTCTGATGCTCACTTAAGAAGTTAGCGATGGTTTGAGACAACATCTGCCGATTGGGTAGATTGGTTAAGCCATCATAAAAATGATCCCGCGTGGCTTTTTCCCAAGGCTTAATACTATCGGCATCAGAGGCCGACTCACTAAAAACGGATTGTCTCGCATCATCAGCACCATCTGAAGACATATGTTGTTGTACTGCATTCACCAACTCAGTACCAAGCACCGGGTTAATAAAGGGCTGAAAGTCTTTCAACTTTAATTCAGGTTCGAATGCCACAATAGGCGCACTCTCTGCAACCTGAGACTCATAGGCGCCTGCCTCTGACTCGGGCATTTCAAAAAAAGGCGTTTCAAGAAAAGAAGGCACTGACTCCGGAGGGATGGGAAGAGTAGGTTTACAGTCTAAGTCGGAAACACTTGAAGAATTTGTTGATGTTAAATGAGTCGGTGATAGGTTTGTTTGTGACGGATCTCTAAATTCCGAACCGGCAACAGGATTGGTCTGGACTTGCTGGTGATTCAGCATCACCACTAATTCTTTGCCGTCCTCTGTCACATAGACAATATTGACGGTGACATCACAAGTACCGTTTTTCTGAGGGCATTGCCAAAAAACTTCTTTGATTTGTTGTTTAAGCGCTTTTTTAAGCTGCAATTTAAGATCAACCAAAGCAGAGGATTCCTCACCGGTAATATTATCCAGTGAAGCTCCAACCATCTGGTCAAGCCGACAACCAAGGAGATTAAGAGCATTGTTATTGGCATCGACACAGACACCATAAGCAAAGAAAAGAGTGCCGTAGGGGACTGATTCAACCAGTACTTTATAAAGCTCTTCTTTAGAGCTCATTAAAACCCCTTAATCCATTGTTGTCATTCTGCCCACATTCTAATCGAGTTCTTCAATCCATGCCATCTGGATTGCCTCAAGAATTTTTTCACCACAATGTCCTGGATCATCATCAAAATCTGGCAACGCCATCACCCAATCACGGAGGTCTACAAAATTGACGTAATGGGGATCCACCTCAGCATGAATCTCCGATAACTCAACGGCAATATCCAGAACATCTGTCCATCTAAGTGACACATTAGACTCCTAGTGTTTTTCAGACACCATATTAATGGTGTATTTTGGTATTTCTACAACTAAATCGTTGTCCCTAATAATTGTCTGACAACTCAGTCTTGAGTCAGGCTCTACCCCCCAAGCCTTATCCAGAAAATCCTCTTCCAGCTCATCAGCCTCTTCAAGTGTATCAAATCCTTCACGAATATAGACATGACAAGTGGTACAGGCGCAGGACATCTCACAGGCATGCTCAATATCAATATCATTATTAAGCGCAAGCTCACAAATACTTTGTCCGGGTTCAGCCTCTATCACTGCGCCCTCAGGACACAGGTTATCGTCGGGCAAAAAAATTATTTTAGGCATTTCACGCGTCCCTCTCTATATCATCAAGACTATGGCCTGCCAACGCTTTTTGAATACTGGCATTCATCCTTCTGGCGGCAAATTCTTCACTGGTCTTTGATACCATTTCGATATGACGCGCAATTTCTCGGTGGTTCTGACTCTGGCGAATGTCATTCAAATCCTTCAAAGCCATTTCCAGACAATGATATTCATCATCGTTGAGCAACCGGCGACCGTCCTCTTGCAGTGCTGCGAGCAAATCTTCATACATTCTATCTGCATCGACTTGCCGCTCACGAAGCGCTCGTAACTGCATATCTTCTTTGGCATAGGTATAGGATTCTTTTAACATCCTAGTGACCTCTTCGTCATTCAATCCGTAAGAAGGCTTAACCTCAATATGGGCTTCTACGCCACTGACTAATTCTTTGGCAGACACATTCAACAAGCCATCCGCATCTACTTGAAAGCTCACACGTATCTTGGCTGCACCGGCCACCATAGGCGGTATACCACGAAGCTCAAAACGTGCCAGAGAACGGCAATCAGAAACAAGCTCTCTCTCACCTTGCAAGACATGGACTGACATCGCCGTTTGTCCATCTTTAAATGTCGTAAAATCTTGGGCTTTAGCAACAGGAATAGTGGTATTACGATGAATGATTTTTTCAACTAAACCACCCATTGTCTCAATACCCAGAGAAAGCGGAATCACATCCAGAAGCAACAGCTCATCACCAGGCTTGTTACCCACAAGTACATCTGCCTGTATCGCAGCACCGATGGCCACCACACGATCTGGATCAATGTTCACCAAGGGTTGTCGACCAAAAGCCTCAGCAACCTTCTCTCGCACACGGAGAGTTCTGGTAGAGCCACCCACCATCACCACGCTGGCAACGTCTTCCGCCTTTAAACCCGCATCACGCAAAGCCCGCCTACAAGAACGTAGGGTTTTATCAACCAAAGGATCTATCAAGTCATTAAACAGCTGCCGTTCCAATACACCGGTCCACCCTGCAACACTGACCTCAACCTGTGACTGCTCAGAAAGTGCTTCCTTGGCCTTTCGGGCAGCCATTAATAGCTGACGCTGCTGGGATGGATTTAAGTTATTTTCAAGACCCGCTTGCTCACCTAACCACTGAGCCAGCATCCTATCAAAGTCATCACCACCCAGTGCCGAATCACCTCCGGTAGAAAGAACTTCAAAAACGCCAAAAGATAATCGCAATATCGAAATATCAAAGGTGCCACCACCCAAATCATAGACAGCTATGACACCCTCGCCACCCTGATCCAAACCATAGGCTACAGCAGCAGCAGTAGGCTCATTAAGAAGACGAAGTACTTTGACGCCCGCAAGTGTTGCAGCATCTTTCGTTGCTTGCCGCTGCGCTTCATCAAAGTAAGCTGGCACGGTAATCACGGCACCATCTAAAGCACCATCTAGTGCTGATTCTGCCCGATCAACAAGGACTCTTAGAATTTCGGCCGATGCCGATACCGGACTGATATCACCAGCCACTGTTCTAAAATTTGGCATGCCGCCAACACCGGCTCTGTTATCGACGATTAACTCATAGGGCAATTGGCTCCCTAGGGTTTTGATATCACCAATACCACGACCCATAAAACGTTTTACAGAGCTCAGGGTATTCAATGGATCTTCGGCTGACTGAGCATACGCGGCGTGACCAACGTTAACTTCTTTCGAGGCACTATAATGCACAACAGAAGGCAGCAAGTGCCGCTGTTCGCTATCCACCAGCGTCTCAGGAGTACCACTTCTTACCGTAGCAACCAGTGAATTTGTTGTACCGAGATCAATGCCAACAGCACGTCGGCGTTGGTGAGGTTCCGGGGATTGCCCGGGTTCCGATATCTGTAACAGGACCACCATATTTTACCACTTGGTTAAATCATCTAGTAATTAATTGTCGAGTTCTTGCTCAAGCTGTTCAGCCTCCTTCAACAATTTACTAAAAAATTGCATCTTGGCCACGGTTTCAATCGCATTTTGAAAATCAGCTTGGTGATATTGCCTGTCGAATGTCTCTTGTAATTCCACATATTGCGATGAGACGTCTTGAGCTACTGCTTCAAGCTCAGCAAAAGGCTCTTCTGCCTCTCGTAGCTCAGACAATGCTTCCCTCAATTCAATCTGCCGCATTAAAAATAATGGGTCGTGAGTAATATGTGTCTCACCTGAAACATCCAGGCTTTTCAAGGACAAAAGGTATTGTGCCCGGCACAATGGAGACTTTAGGTCTGAGTACGCCTGATTAATAATTGAGGCATATTGTACGGCTAGACGCTGCTCTTGAGCGGGTTTACCGGCATAACGATCAGGATGAAACTCCTTTTGCATATCGTGATAGCGATCTGCCAACAGTGCCAAATCGATCTGATAGCTGACAGGCAAACCAAATATTTCAAAATAGTTACTGGTGAAATCCACGGTTATAAAACCTGATTAAAGCTGAAATGACTTAGACGTTAAGTTTATACATGGAAGCTTTCACCACAACCACACTCATCCTTAACATTAGGGTTATTGAATTGAAAACCTTCATTGAGCCCTTCTTTGACAAAATCTAATTCTGTACCATCGAGAAAAGATAGGCTTTTGGGATCGATAAAGAGTTTTGCATCACCACTGACAAACAGCTTATCTTCCGGCTCATGTTCATCCACAAACTCCAGTACGTAGGACAAACCGGAACAGCCCGTGGTCTTAACACCAAGACGAATTCCAAGGCCATGCCCTCTATGCGCCAAATGCTTAACGACATGCTCTTCAGCAGCACTTGTCATAGTAATTGCCATTATTCTGTGCCCTCTCTATTTGTTCTGTATTTATTCACTATCTTCACCGCGCTTATGTCGCACATCTTTCACTGCGGCTTTAATGGCGTCTTCCGCCAACACCGAACAGTGAATTTTAACAGGCGGCAAGGCAAGCTCTTCGGCAATTTCCGTATTTTTAATCTCAGCCGCCTGAGTCAACGTCTTACCCTTAACCCATTCAGTCAGCAAGGAACTGGAAGCTATGGCAGAACCACATCCGTAGGTTTTGAACTTAGCATCTTCAATAATGCCGTTGTCGTTCACTTGTATTTGCAGCCTCATCACATCACCACAGGCTGGAGCACCTACCATGCCAGTACCTACGTTACTGGATTTATCATCCAGCTTCCCAACGTTCCTGGGATTATCATAGTGATCAAGTACTTTTTCGCTGTAAGCCATAATTCAAATCCTCAATTTTAGTGTGCAGCCCATTCAACCTGACTTAAATCAACACCGTCTTTGTACATATCCCACAAAGGAGACAACTCTCTTAATTTTGTCACCGCATCACGAATCTTATCAATGGCGTAGTCAATCTCCTCTTCCGTAGTAAAACGGCCGATAGAAAAACGAATGGAACTATGCGCCTGCTCATCATCCAGACCCAGCGCCCGTAGCACATAGGATGGCTCAAGACTTGCTGAGGTGCAGGCTGAACCCGATGAAACAGCTAAATCCTTAAGTGCCATGATGAGAGACTCACCTTCCACATAAGCAAAACTGATGTTGAGGTTGCCAGCCACACGCTGCTTCAACGAACCATTCACTTGCACCGCTTCCATATCAGAGACACCAGCCAACAATCGGTCTCGCAAAACGAGAACACGCTGATTTTCTTCAGCCATTTTCTCTTTAGCTATGCAAAAGGCTTCACCCATCCCAACAATCTGATGAGTGGCTAACGTTCCTGAACGCATTCCACGCTCATGGCCACCACCATGCATTTGGGCTTCAATTCGAACACGGGGTTTACGGCGCACATAGAGAGCACCAATACCCTTAGGGCCATAAATTTTGTGGGCAGAAAGTGACATCAAGTCAACTTTCATGACCTCCATATCAATAGGAATTTTTCCTGCACTCTGCGCAGCATCAACATGAAAGAAGACCTTGTGCTCACGACAAATTTCACCAATAGCGGCTATATCATTGATTGTGCCAATTTCATTATTTACATGCATCAGAGAAACCACCGTGGTGTCATCTCTAATGGCACCCTCTACCACTTCAGGTTGAATAATGCCTTCAGTATCAGGGGCTAAATAGGTCACCTCATATCCTTCGCGCTCAAGTTGGCGACAAGCATCAAGCACCGCTTTGTGCTCAATTTTTGAGGTGATAATGTGCTTACCTTTCTTCTGATTAAAGTGTGCGCAACCTTTAATTGCTAGGTTGTTTGCCTCAGTAGCACCCGAAGCCCAAACAATCTCTCTAGGATCTGCATTCAATAAGTCAGCTACTTGACCACGCGCCTTTTCAACGGCCGCTTCAGCCTGCCAGCCAAAGGCATGAGATCGTGAAGCAGGATTACCGAAGTTTCCCTCTTTGGTCAAACAATCTGCCATTTTCTCAGCCACACCAGGATCAACTGGCGTCGTGGCAGAGTAGTCAAAATAAATAGGCAGTTTCATTCAATAGCTCCCAATAATTCTCGTTTCGTTTTATTCACAGGCAATATTGATCTCAGCGCGCTCACCCAAGGGCAAAGTCACTAACTGAACCTCATGTTGATGGACAAGACTATCCAGGGTGATACTGCTAAGAAAGCTGTGTATCTGGTGACTGAGATCATCCCATAAATGATGGGTTAAGCAGATATCACCTTTGTGACAGTTCCCTTTGCCATGACAATTTGTTGCATCGATACATTCATTCACTGCGTCAATAATTTCTGCAACATTGATATCATCGCAACCACGAGACAGCCGATAACCGCCTCCGGGGCCCCGCACACTACTGACCAGCTCTTGCTGGCGCAATTTGGCAAACAGTTGCTCAAGGTAGGAAAGGGAAATCTCTTGACGATCAGAGATGTCCGCCAAGCTAATTGGCCCCTTATCTCCGTGAAGGGCAAGATCCAGCATCGCAGTGACCGCGTACCGGCCCCGTGTTGTCAGCCGCATTTTTATTCCCTCACTGTTACCTAATAGAAACAATAATATCAGTGATGATTATGCAAAAACCTACTATTTTAGTCAAGTAAATAACATACCTTATTAGTAGGTTATAGCTTACCCTTAAAACAATGCACTTATTTCTTCGATTCTATTACCTTTTTCATTCTGTATGCTGCATTTTGTATGGCTGTCAGAACACCCCTCAGAATAGATATCTCCATCTCATCCAAGCGAATTCGACCATACAAGCGACGTAATCTTGTCATGGTTTGACGAGGGTTATCTCTATCATGGAAACCTATATCGACAAGCGCCTGCTCTAAATGCTGATAATACATTTCCAAGTCTTGCGCTTTTGCTGGCGGCTGGTCCCAATCATCAAAGGAAGGCAACACTCCACCCTCATCAGCTAAAGAAGCCATCCGAATTTCATAACAAAGCACCTGCACAGCCGCCGCTAGATTTAATGAACTGTAGTCAGGGTTTGAGGGAATATGTACATGGTAGGTGCATTTATGTAGCTCTTCGTTAGTTAGCCCTCGATCTTCTCGACCAAAGACAATCGCCACATCATGCTCAGCGGCCTCCCGCCAAACCCGTGTGCCACATTCACGAGGATTCACCAACGGCCAAGGAATACGACGTTCACGAGCGCTGGTGCCCACCACCAGACCACAATCGGCAATGGCCTCATCCAAATTTTCTACAACAACCGCATTATCCAAGACGTCGAGCGCACTTGCTGCCCGCCAGACAGCTCGGTCAGCCGGATAATCTTTCGGGGCAACCAAGTAGAGACGAGAGAGCCCCATATTTTTTAACGCCCGGGCTGCACCGCCGATGTTCCCTGGATGGCTTGTATTTACAAGTACAACACGAACCCTGTCAAAATTACTCATGAAACATTCTTCCAGAAACAATCATCCAATTACCCACCAACTAAAGCTAATAGCACGTGTCTGCCTCAAGGATTCAACTAAAAGTATTAGCCGCCTAGTCAAATACGTGTCCTAGATAGAGTACAGCCCAAAGATTTAACCCAAAGATTTAAAGAGTGGCCTAACACCAAGACCTAAAAGTGCGCGAATTCTATCAGGAAGAACTGATGAAATCATGGCCTTTACCCGCTACACAACTAACATACCATCACATGCTCTGGTACAATGCCGCGCTTTCATTCTAGCTGGAACCTCTCACGATGGAACCGATGGTCAATATCGCCCTTCGCGCTGCCCGCAAGGCCGGAGACATAATTGCTCGCGCCTCTGAACGATCTGATTTAATCAGAGTTGACGAAAAAGGGCGCAATGATTATGTCACAGACATTGATCGTGCCGCCGAGAAAGAGGTGATCTATCATTTGCGCAAGGCTTTCCCCGAACACACCATCATCGGTGAGGAATCTGGCGTACTTGAAGGCAATGACAATGACTATCAGTGGATAGTTGACCCCCTAGACGGAACCACCAACTTTATTCATGGTATTCCGCATTTTGCCGTATCTATAGGGTGCCGCCATAAAGGCAAGCTGGAACATGCCGTGGTACTCGATCCCATGCGCCGTGAAGAATTTACAGCCAGCCGGGGCCGAGGAGCGTTCCTAAACGGCAACAGAATTCGGGTCTCCGGGCGTCTAAGTTTTCCTGGGGCCATTGTTGCCACGGGGATTCCTTTCAACAGCCCATCCATTGAGCACATGAAACCCTACCTCGCCTGCCTGACTGACTTAGCAAAAGAATCCTCTGGAATTCGAAGATTAGGTGTGGCCTCACTCGATTTAGCCTACCTCGCGGCAGGAAGATTTGATGCCTTCTGGGAAATGAACTTAAAGCCCTGGGATATTGCAGCAGGCGTCTTACTCGTTAAAGAAGCAGGAGGTCTGGTCAGCGATTTTCAAGGTAATGATGGTTATATGGAAAGCGGCAATATTGTCTGTGCTTCTCCAAAACTGTTCAAACCAACCCTGCAGGTAGTTCAAAAGCACTTAGGACATCTTGACGGCAAATAAACCAAAGCAAAAACTGGTTGCCATGAAGACTAAATTATTGAACTAAAAATCAGTCTAGAATCAAGAAAACTGGATTAGCTTTCATCAAACAACAGCTTACAATCCAGCCCTTTTTTTTGCAAAATATCACGTAATCTTCGCAACGCTTCAACCTGGATTTGACGGACTCGCTCTCTAGTGAGTCCGATCTCTTTCCCCACCTCCTCTAAGGTAGACACGTCATAACCACGAAGCCCAAAACGTCGAGCTATCACCTCGCGCTGCTTGTCCGTCAACTCAGACAAACAAGCTTCAATAGAACTGATTAGATCATCGTCCTCCAACAGCTCTTCGGGATCATTTGGATGCTCATCTGCCAGCGTTTCTACCAGCGTTCGATCGCCATTTTTACCTAAGGGGACATCCACGGAGCTGACGCGCTCGTTAAGTCGCAACATTCTCGACACATCCGAAACCGTTTTGTCCATCGACACCGCAATTTCTTCTGCGCTTGGATCATGTTCAAGCTCTTGGGCCAGCTTGCGAGAAGCCTTCAGGTACACATTCAATTCTTTAACCACATGAATGGGCAATCGAATAGTGCGAGTTTGATTCATCAACGCACGTTCGGCAGATTGCCTAATCCACCATGTCGCATAGGTAGAAAAACGATAACCCAATTCCGGATCAAATTTTTCTACTGCGCGCATCAATCCAATATTCCCCTCTTCAATCAAATCCAACAGGGACAAACCACGATTAACATAACGACGAGCAATTTTGACAACCAGCCTAAGATTACTTTCAATCATTTTCTTACGGGCCGCGTCATCACCTTTAGCGATCAGACGCGAGTAAAACACCTCCTCCTCCGCAGTTAACAACGGCGCATAGCCAATCTCTTTAAGGTAAAGACTAGCAGCATCAAGCACCTTCTCCGCTTTACTCTTGGAGACTTGCACTTTTTCATCATCATTGTGGAAATTAATATCTCTCACCACAGAAAACATCCGCCCTTTATCTATCTCTCCCTTCTCGCAGAACGCCTCTTAAAAAAAAGCCCCTGAGAGATTCGACACCCTGCAAGCAACGATAATCTCCGAAACTAACAGAATTAAGTCATTCCATAATATTTATTATGTTGGCAACACCATGAAATCTACCACCAAACCAGAATATATAAAACAACTCTCACCGGTTTACTCACCCATGTAGTCAACTACATATCATAAAGTTACCATTTAAGCTGAAGATGTTAACACTGAAACTAAAGGGATTTATCCATCAACGTTTTGGCAAATAGCGTAGTGGGTCAACGGGTTTCCCATCCTTTCGAATTTCAAAGTAAAGACGCTTTCTATTAGATGGGTCGCCACCGACTTCAGAAATTTTTTGGCCGCCGTTTACAGACTGGCCTTCCTTAACAAAGATTTTTCGATTGTGAGCGTAAGCACTGAGAAAGACATTACTGTGTTTTACAATAATAAGCTGCCCATACCCACGCAACCCACTTCCCGAATAAACAACTACACCTGGGGCTGCCGCAACCACTGGTGCTCCAGAAAAGCTCTGCACATCAACACCCTTAAAAAGGGAGGAGCTACCGAAACTCTTTGACACATTGCCCTGAACAGGCCACTGCCACTGCCAACTCTTAAAAGAAGGTGTTGGTTTTGGCGCCGACACGGTTGCCTTTGGCGTCGCTCTACTCTTATTGCTGGAGGAAGGAGCACTTGGCTTACTATTATTGGAAGAAGGCCGTCTAACGGTGCGAGAAACTCGACTAGTATCCAGTGTTAATCGCTGCCCGCCGTAAATAGTATACGGTTGAGCAATACCATTGGCGCGAGCAAGTTTCTGTACATCTTTTTCATAACGCCAAGCGATAGAAAATAAGGTTTCGCCTTGAGAAACCAAATGATAATTTATTTTTTCGCTGGGTGGCTGCGGACGATAATCAATAGGAGCTGAAGGTGTATGGCAACCCGACAGAAACAAAAATAAAGCCCAGGTAAACAATGTGCACCATCGAAAAGACATCGCTACATCTGGTTTACAAGGCAAATTCTAATTCCTTTCATTGTGAGCGATTTATATGGATAGTTTTACCATTTTACAGCTGGCTTTAACATAGCCTGCTCAGAGGCGCCCCACCTCACTCATATCAACTATATCCAACCACTAAAGCTTTTGACGTTTCCCACCCAAAAACTCTAGCGACAACACTACAATCAAGCCTAAAAACATACAACCGACAGCAGCTAATGTATTGGGATCAATACCGGTTACAGCACCAAACTCTGCGGGCATCAGCAAATTATGAGACAAAACGATCTCCCGCCCTTTTTCGTCGATCATAACTTCCAGGGACTCTTTCCATGGCCACACAATCAGTAATGAGCCTAATAAGAAACCTGTTAACACAGCAATGGTAATCGAATGATAATGGTGTAAAAGCCAGGATAAAACACGTGAAAAAACTAAAAGCCCGAAGCCACAGCCCAAAACAAATACCAGTAAAATTTGCCAATGAAACTCACTGATAGCACCAATGATAATGGGGTAAACACCCAGCAGTAATAAAATAAAACTGCCAGAAACCCCAGGAAGAATCATGGCACAAATAGCCACAGCCCCGGCGAAAAACAAACTAAAAAGGTCTTCTGTTCCCTGCATTCGTGGTGCAAAGGAAACAGCTAATGCGACAATAGTGCCACTCCACAAACCCAGCCACTCCTGCCAACGTAAATGAGGAAGCTGACGGAAAATATAAATAATAGACGCGACAATGAGCCCAAAGAAAAATGACCAAATTAAGATAGGCTTTTCAGCCAACAAGTAACTCACCAAGTGAGCAAGAGACACTATACTCAGTAAAATCCCACTAAATAAAACCAATAAAAAATTACCGTTAATTTCTCGCCAAAATGCGGCTAGACCATCACTTTTCAATAATTTTAGAGAGCGCAGATTAACCGCACCAATAGAATCTAACAGCTCTTCATAAATACCACTGATAAATGCAATAGTTCCCCCAGAAACGCCTGGCACAACATCGGCGGCACCCATGGCCATGCCCTTAAAAAAAAGTAATAGCCAATGTTTTGCTTTATCCATTTTCACATTCAACGTGGGTAAAATTTGAGGGTAAAATTTTAGAAGATAATGACACGTAACAGCCAGATATATTAACGACGCTAGCGAGTAGTGCCACTAAGAAGGGGAACAAAGCGCACCGTTTCCGCTACTCGCTCTTCAAATTTTGAGCTATCGCCATCACGGGTAATAACCCGCAGCTCCTGTTCATCGCCCGGCCCCACAGGAATAATTAAAATACCGTCAGGTGCTAACTGATGAAGAAGTTCTTCAGGTACTTCGTGGGGGGCTGCAGCACTGAGAATAGCATCGTAGGGCGCATAATCTGGCAAACCCAAACCACCATCGCTGTGAGACAATCTAACGTTACGCAGGCCTAACTTACGCAGCCGCTCCCGCGCCTTGTCCAGCAATGGCTTAATGCGCTCTACACTGTAAACCTGACCAACAAGCTGAGCCAATACCGTCGCCTGATAACCCGAGCCGGTACCGATCTCCAATACTTTTTTACGGGGTCCAAGAGATAACAAAATTTCTGTCATCAACGCCACAATATAAGGCTGAGACAACGTCTGACCATAACCAATGGGTAACGCTGTATCTTCATAAGCTCGATGAGCCAGAGCTTCATCGAGGAACAAATGACGAGGTGTTACTCTGATGACATCAAGTACCCGCTGATTGCTGATACCTTGGTCCTTGAGTCGCTGGATAAGACGTTCCCGAGTCCTCTGGGAGGTCATACCAATGCCACCGAACTCAACTGTATTCACCCTAGAAACCCCTATTATTTTTAAAGGCAGAACTATACCACAGCACTTAGATTACGACACTCAGCGGGGGTGCTAGTGCGACCACAGGCGTTGGAGCATGCAATGTGAATAATTCCCTAAGAACTGAGGTAGCAAAACTGCCAGAAGACAAGGCAAATGACAATTCAAGATCCCTACCTTCTTCAAGGTTACTCTCTGACGTTAACCACTCCCAACTCAACCCTTCTGGATGAAGCACCAGTGGACGCCGCTCTTGCTGCAAACCACTAAACTCAAGTGCATTGGTCCATTCTTGCCAGTCCGCCAAAACGGATTGCTCAAGCTTGCGAACAGCCTCTGGTTCTGAACTTCTACCCCTGCCCCACATAGGCCCCGTAGTATCGGCTACGGTGACTTGACCAACTGATGAGTTTGACTCGCCTGAACAAGAACCCTCACCCTCCATAAGGCTCTGCCAACAATTCTGCCTGATACGTTCAGCCAAGACTAGATTAAACAAATACGACCGGGCAGCAGACAAATAAATACCACCGCGAGGAGAACCACGCTTTCTACGTCCTTTTTTTCTATCAGCACCGTACTCCCTTCTCAACAACCGATCTGCCTCGGGTAAATTTCCCCCGTCAATGCCAAACCGTTGCTCACCAAAATAATTGGGGACACCCTGTTGAAGAATTTGCTGCAGCCGAGTTTCCAAGGCTTCTTTCTCACCTTGAATTTCTCGCAGTCGTATCACAAAACGATTTTTCTTGTGCATCCCCCGCCGTAACTTTTTATTGTGGAGGCAAGACGTTAAGACCTTGTATTCTGGCACCTCTATAATAGTAGGGTCTGGCCATGTGACCCCAGGTGTATTGGGTAAATGTACGCTAAACCACTGCCGCGTCACCGCCCTACGATCCTTTAGTCCACAATAACCAATGGCGACTTCATCCACATCAAAAAACTCTGCCAACAGCTTAGCCACCCAACGGGTATTTTCTCCTCGTTTTTCAATGTGTAAACAAAGGTGCTCGCCTTCACCAGAGAAGGGGAAATCCAACACCTCATCTACCTGAAAATCCTCCAGCTCTGAACGAAATAAAGCCGTGGCATTTAAAGCCTCATAAGCAAACGGAAAATCGAGAAAAAATTGCCTATTGATAGTGGTTTACCTTAGGATAAGGGTTGATGATATGGATAATATGGCAGGCAGTTTACGAGCATTCGCACAAGAGTCAAACCTCACCTTCTATCATAGAAAATTCAGATACCCTTTATCCATTAGAGAAACTCAAGCAACTATGAACATTCACTATTTACAGCATGTTCCTTTTGAAGGTTTAGGCAGTATGGAGGCATGGCTAAAAAACCGTGGCCACACCATTACAGTGACGCATCTGTACGACAATGAACAACTGCCCTCATTGGATGCTATTGATTGGTTGATTGTGATGGGTGGGCCTATGGGTGTCGATGACCAAGCTATCCACCCTTGGTTAGCCAAAGAAAAAACCTTTATCAAACAGACTCTCGACCAGAAAAAAATCGTGCTGGGCATTTGCCTGGGTGCACAACTTATTGCCGATGTATTAGGTGCTTATATTACAAAAAATTCCTTTAGAGAAATTGGCTGGTTTCCCATACAACTCTCCGCTTTAGCCAAAACAACAGATTTAGGCTCTGCCCTACCGACTGAATTTGATGTCTTCCACTGGCACGGTGACACTTTCTCAATACCAGATAAGGCAATACCGTTAGCCTCCAGCAAAGCTTGTAAGAATCAGGGGTTTATCATTGAAGATCGCGTTATCGCTCTACAGTTTCATCTGGAGACCACACCAGAATCTGCACTAGATTTAACGATTCATTGTAAAAATGAACTGGATGGCAGCTTATATGTTCAAAATGCTGAAAAGATACTTTCTGAGCCAGAACGATTTAAAAAGATAAATCATATTATGGAGACCCTATTGAGCCATTTAGAATTGGGCTATATAGAAAAAGCTCATGCTAGCTGATAGATAAACTTGCTAGGCTTTTCGCCCAAACAAATTGTGTGGCCTGAACTACTGACACGCTAAACACACAAGGCATCGAGAAGAGCCTTTCGAACAACGTCCTTCGATTGTCCATTCAAGCAATGTAACTCTTCGGCTACCAACCTGTGTTCCGCGATCAGTCGCTGTAACGTACCAACATTCATTTCAATGGCAACAAACGTTGCCTTTATCACTGGCTCAGCACCAGATACATTCTCTCTGCTAAATAGTTGATGACCAAACTCACCCTGAGGGGAGAATGCTCTGCAACTGGGTTCATTAAATCTAGCTTTCATGTAATGTCTCCTTGCTTGCTTTTAAGCCATTAATGCATAACCCTCTCAACCTTTCTCAACTCAACTGCAGAAACGGGGGGAGCATATCTGGGTAACACAGCCAAACCTTCTAGCTTTTTTCTAAGAAGCTCTAAATGGTGATTTATATACAACTTGTCATGACAGGTGGTACTTAACGCCTTGTTTAAACGCTGAATAGCCGATTGATAAACTCGCCGCCCCTCCTCAAAGTCATTCAACTTCACTAACACTTTGGCAAGAAGATAAACCGAGGAAGTAAAAAAACGAATTGCATTGTAGCGATCCATATACTGGGTAGACAGAATGATTTCAGAGGCCTCATACGCACACCCAACATAGGGAAGCGCTTCTTTCCAGTGGCCCTCTTCACACAATATTTTTCCTGTTTCCAAGCCATTAGACCAACAATCAACTGCACACCCGGGACTATCGTTTAACCATTCGCGATGACCAGCACAAAGAAATCGTAATTTCATAACCTTCCTCTCTAAACATCTATACTGAGAATCATCTCAACCGCCATTTCTTTTAAATGATAATGATTATCATTTGCAAATACAAGTCGATTATTTAAAAACATCACAAAGGGGTAAACCAGTACGATAAATAGCAAAACAGCCAAAGGAATGGGAAACCAAAAATAGAGATGCAAAAAAGGAAACAAACTGTTATTCGTGAATGGTCGGATAAGACACTGTATAGTTCCTACGCCTTAATCACCCTATGGCCCTAATCACCATGAAACTACTAATACGTAATTTAGCACGCACCACTACAGAAGCATCACTCAAAACCCTATTCGAAGCTCAAGGTACCGTACAATACTGCACGCTTGTTATAGACCAGCAAACCGGCGGCTCCAAAGGATTTGGCTTTGTAGAAATGCCCAAGCACGGTGAAGCTAAGGCAGCCATGAAAAACCTGAATGGTAAAGAGGTCGATGGCAATAAAATTCGCGTAAAAAAAGCTGAAGAAAACCCAGCATCCCAAGGCAGTGATAACACCAAATAATATGAGCGAGCCAACCCAGCAAGACCCCATGCATGGCGTAACACTAAAAATGATCGTCACTCGACTGGAGGAAAAATACGGCTGGGAAGAACTGGGGGATCGTATCAATATTAAATGCTTTACCAATGACCCCAGCATCTCCTCCAGCCTCAAGTTTTTACGAAGAACCCCCTGGGCAAGAGAAAAGGTAGAACAACTCTACTTACAAACGGACTGGAATTCTAAGAATGTCTGGCCAACAGATTGGAAAGGCTAGAAAAATCTGATCAAAAAATAATCGTTACGACCCCTTTAATTGGGGTTTGAGTCATGCATGTATCCTTAAGATCGCCTGTATATGCAGAAGTCAATTTAGATGAAGTGATTAGCGGGAACAACGCGTACGATGCAAGAGCTAATTCTGCGCTGTCAAATAGTTCACTTGAAGACGACATATTTATTCTTCCTTAATAATAAATATTGACCCAATAATATCGTTATTAATACCAACTAGTTGTGTGCAAGAAAACCCTGAAGGATGGCTTATACCTGTTGGTATATCTCCGCCCCGTCTTGAGTAACCTACCCTTGAAGCAAGTATTTTTTTATCTGAACTTCTATACAAATGTGAAACATATCTACGAACAACTGGGGATTTTTCTCTGATAATTTCCGTATCGGATTCAAAAAAATATCCATTCACTTTTGTTGTAGATTTTCTAGTTGATATATAAGCACTTAGATTTTCATGCTCTTCCTTGGTTAATACTACTGTCTCAAAAACTGTTACCCCCCCATCCTCCTCACACAACTCTTTTACCCGATAGTCCCAATACGCTTTATTCAATTCTGTATAGGTAAAAACCAATATCACCAAACCAATCAGTACGAGGGGAATTGAAACAAGCACTTTTACAACGCCAAAACCCTGTTGTGTTTTGTGTTTATTCATACAAACTTCCTACGCAGAGACTCTTTCTCAAAAAGGGGGATGCGTTTTTTTTCATAAATAAATCCTCACCAACCAAGCTGGCAATATTGATTGTTCAATTTAGAAAAAAACTGCTGGAGATGTAAGAAAACTAAAAACGAATTAGGGCTAGAAGTTTTAAGGTAGGCACAAAGCCTAGACAGGCTTTCAGAGTAATTTAGACCGATCCTTCGTGTTTGATACATAACTGCTTTCCTTTGCAATTTTTGAGAACTTTTATGACGTAATATTTAAGTCAGCAACACAATCGCCTGACAAGCAATCCCCTCTCCCTTACCTTCAAAACCCAGCTTTTCTGTTGTCGTTGCCTTTACGTTTACTTGGTCGATATCACAGCCTAAATCGGCAGCAATATTGATGGTCATTTGTTCAATGTAAGGCGACATTTTTGGTGCCTGAGCTACGATGGTCATATCGGCATTACCCAGGCTATACCCCTTGCCGTTAATCAACGAAATCACATGGCGCAATAATTCCCGGCTATCGGCACCGCTATAACGTGGGTCTGTATCAGGAAAGTGACGGCCAATATCACCCAATGCTGCTGCGCCGAGCAAAGCATCACAGAGGGCGTGTATCAGCACATCACCATCAGAATGGGCCATTAGCCCTCGCTCATAGGGGATAGTGACTCCACCAAGAATAATATGATCGCCTTCACCGAAGGCGTGAACGTCATAGCCCTGCCCTATTCTCACTGCCCTATCCTCATTCCTGTTCCTGCTGATACGTCATAATGGCCGCTGCTATGGCCATATCTTCAGACCGAGTAATTTTAATATTGTCTCGACTGCCTTCCACCACTTGCGGGGTATAGCCCAAACGCTCTATCGCGGCTGATTCATCGGTAGGTTGCCAATGATCTTGTGCTGCGCTTTGTAAACTCTTTGAGAGTAGACCATAACGAAACATTTGTGGTGTTTGTGCAGCCCAAAGTTGTGAGCGGTCTTTTGTTGAGGCGATATCTTTCTGCTTTAAAACCCGTTTTAGAGTATCACTCACAGGGGTTGCTAACACACCACCCACTTTATGATTGGCCAATGTTGTCATCAGGTTTTGGATATCCCGAACTCTAACGCAGGGACGAGCCACATCATGGACTAACACCCAATCGTCCTGCTCAGCTTTACCCTGAATATGCTCCAGTGCCAAACGAACTGAATCTGCCCGCTCTTCGCCGCCCTTGATAGTTTGGATACGCGGGTTTTGAAAAACCGGTAATTGCTGCCACAGGATATCTGTTTGACCCACTGCCACAACTATTTGAGTATTTTCAAGTTTCAGCAAGCGTTCGAGGGTATGTTCAATCACAGTTTTTCCCAGTAGCTGTTGATACTGTTTCGGTATGTCGCCACCAAAGCGATGTCCCACACCTGCTGCGGGTACAACTATCCAACTATTCATTTCCCAATACTCTCACTTACATCCACACCCAAATGTTCGCTTTACCTGGCTATTCGTCTGGTTCTTTATCGACCACCATGTAGAAGGTCTCACCTTCTTTGATCATACCCAGATCAGTTCTGGCACGCTCTTCAACACTCTCCAGCCCCTCTTTCAGGTTGCTCACTTCACTGGCCAATATTTTGTTGCGCTCTAGTTGTACCTGATTTTTTTGCTGCTGCGTTTCCACTTTGTGCTGGAGCAACTGCTTTTGAGCCAGGCTGCCTTCACCTACCCACAGGCGATACTGTAGGAACAAAAACATCAGGGTAAGAACAACTAACAACCAACGCATCAGCGGATTCTACCGGACAAAGGAAGTTGCGTCAGTGATCTCAACCAACAGAAGTGCAAAGAAAGGAATAAAAGAAAATGTATATAAAAATGTGGCTCAAGGAACGAAATCAGAGGTGAAAAACCACCCCTGACGTTTATGACAAACAGTCTAGCTGCCGTGAACTTAGTACAAACCGAAATTTTGCTTTCTGGTAAGGTAAAAACGTACGGGATAAGGAAATTAAGACTTATAAATGACCAATTGAGTACGTTTTTACCAAAAGTAGACGCTTTAAGCGACACCACCAGAAGGCAAATAACAGCTGTGCTTATTTAAATTCAGCTAACCCGCGGTACGGCGCCATACCACCCAACTCCGCTTCAATACGTAGCAGACGGTTATATTTGGATACCCGGTCAGAACGACACATTTTTATATACATTTTCTTTTATTCCTTTCTTGCCATTTGGATGGCATCCAATGTCTCGGACAGTGAGCCGATTTGATTGAATTTGATCAGGATGGAATTAGCCACACCCATCTCAATCCCTTTTTTGAGTATTTTGGTGTTGGTAACAAATAGATCATCACCCACCAACTGAATACGCTTACCCAGTTTTTCTGTTTGATATTTCCAGCCATCCCAATCAGATTCATCTTGACCATCTTCGATAGAGATAATCGGATACTGGTCACAAAGCTCTGCCAGAAAATCACTGAACCCTTCGGCACTGTACACTTTGCCTTCACCAGCCAGATCGTACTGACCATTTTTATAGAACTCCGAAGAAGCACAATCCAACGCCAGAGTGACATCTTCACCCAGTTTGTAACCTGCTGCACCCACGGCTTCTTTAATCACGGCAAGCGCTTCGGCATTGGAAGACAAATTGGGAGCAAAACCACCCTCATCACCCACCGCTGTATTTAAACCTTTACTGCTGAGCACTTTTTTCAGTGAGTGGAAAATTTCGGCACCTATTTGCAGCGCTTGAGAAAAGGTTGTGGCAGAAACAGGCTGAACCATAAACTCCTGAATATCCACATTATTATCTGCGTGTTCTCCGCCGTTGATAATATTCATCATCGGCACTGGCATACTGTACTTGCCGGAGGTGCCATTGATATCGGCAATATGTGCGTACAACGGGATGCCACGAGATATAGCAGCAGCTTTCGCGGCTGCAAGGGATACGGCCAAAATGGCATTGGCGCCATATTTTGATTTGTTTTCAGTACCATCTGCTTCAATCATCAAACGGTCTAGTTCACGCTGGTCAGTCGCATCTTTTCCCAGTAACAGTGAACGAATTTCTGTGTTTACATTTTCTACGGCTTTAAGAACACCTTTACCCAGGTAACGACTTTTATCGCCATCACGTAATTCCAATGCCTCGCGAGAACCTGTTGAAGCACCTGATGGCGCACAAGCTGAACCCACACTGCCATCGTCTAAAATTACATCCGCTTCGATGGTTGGGTTACCACGAGAATCCAACACTTCATAGGCTCGGATATCGGCAATCATGCTCATATAAAAACTCTCCAATGTAAGCAAGGTGGGCACCGCTGTTGGTATCCACCAGAAATATATAAAAGTTTATAGGTCCAATTCAGGCTGAGATTTGACTAGGTCATCAATAGCCTTCATTTGAGCCAAAAACGGCTCTAACTTATTGAGTGGTAAAGCACTGGGTCCGTCACATTTGGCATTATCAGGATCGGGGTGCGCTTCCAAAAATAAGCCAGCCAATCCAACCGCCATACCCGCTCTACCCAATTCTGCGACCTGGTGACGGCGGCCGCCAGAAGCTGCGCCCATGGGGTCACGACACTGAAGCGCGTGAGTGACATCGAAAATAACCGGTAGCCCACCACTGACTTCCTTCATGGTTCGAAGTCCCAGCATGTCGACCACGAGGTTGTCATAACCCATACAGGCGCCACGTTCACACAACATAACTTTGCCATTTCCACACTCACGGAATTTATCCACGATATTACCCATCTGAGAGGGGCTAAGAAATTGTGGTTTTTTTACATTAATGGCGGCACCCGTTTCGGCCATGGCTTGGACCAAGTCCGTCTGACGAGCTAAAAAAGCAGGTAACTGAATAACATCACAAACCTCTGCCACTGGCTGAGCCTGGTAGATTTCATGGACGTCAGTTATTACGGGTACTTGAAACGTCTGTTTAATTTCCTGAAATATCTTTAACCCTTCGTCCATTCCGGGTCCACGGTAGGAATGAATGGAAGAACGGTTGGCCTTATCAAACGAGGCCTTGAAAACATAAGGAATACCCAGCTTCTGAGTGACCTCCACGTAATGCTCGGCCACTTGCATGGCCAGATCACGTGACTCCAGTACATTCATGCCCGCAAACAGGACAAAAGGTCTGTTATTGGCAACGGGGATGCCCCCAACCTCAACGACCACACTGGGAATAGACTGATCTGGTTGAGACATAACTAAGCTTCCTCAGCGTGCTTTAAGGCCGCTTTCACAAAGCTAGAGAACAGCGGATGTCCAGCCCTTGGCGTAGAGGTAAACTCTGGGTGGAACTGACAGGCAAAAAACCAAGGGTGCCCAGGTATTTCTACCGTTTCTACCAAGGTTTTATTCTCAGACCAGCCACCGACTTGCATACCTGCTTTCTGCAATTGAGGTACGTAATTATTATTCACTTCGTAGCGATGACGGTGACGCTCCAAAATCTCATCAGTCCCATAAATAGCATGAGCCATAGTATTTTCAACCAAATAACTTGTTTGAGCACCAAGCCGCATGGTGCCACCCATATCTGAATCTTTACTACGTTTTTCTACATTACCGTCGGTATCAATCCACTCTGTAATTAAACCAATAACAGGATGGGGTGTAGCGGCATCAAATTCAGTACTGTGGGCTCCATCAAGGTGGCACACATTTCGAGCAAACTCGATCATCGCCACCTGCATGCCCAGACAAATACCCAGGTAGGGAATCTTGTTTACGCGGGCATGGTTAACCGCCTTAATTTTTCCTTCAACACCACGAATCCCAAAGCCACCGGGAACCAAAATGGCATCACAGTTATCCAGTAGGGATAGACTCTTATCGAGTTCTTCAGAATCGATGTAACGAATATTGACCTTGGTTTGGTTGTGAATCCCCGCATGATTCAGTGCTTCATTGAGAGACTTATAAGCATCCAGTAACTCCATGTATTTCCCGACCATGGCGATAGTGACTTCATGCTGTGGATTCAATTGATTTTCTACCACTTTATCCCAGTCACTGAGATCGGCTTTACCGCAATCAAACCCTAGCCTGTCCACAACAAATTGATCCAAGCCTCGAGTTTGGAGGTCACGGGGAATAGCATAAATGGTTTTAGCATCTAACAACGTAATAACGGCACGTTCTTCAACATTGGTAAATAGGGCAATTTTCTTCCGCTGACCCTCGTCAAGCTCAACGACACTACGACACAACAGGATATCTGGCTGGAGGCCTATGGAACGCAGCTCTTTAACCGAGTGTTGTGTTGGCTTTGTTTTTGTCTCACCGGCAGTTGCAATATAGGGCACCAACGTCAGGTGCATTAAAAGAGATCGACTGTAACCCAGCTCTACTTTTAATTGGCGAAGCGCCTCCAGAAAAGGTTGTGACTCAATATCACCAACGGTACCGCCCACTTCAACGATGGCAACATCGTAACCTTCACCACCGGCCAGAACCCGCCGTTTGATTTCATCCGTCACATGAGGGATCACCTGAACCGTACCACCCAGATAATCACCACGGCGTTCACGGCGTAAAATAGTTTCGTACACTTTACCGCTGGTAAAGTTATTGCGCTTACTCATTTTTGACGAGAGGAAGCGCTCATAATGTCCGAGATCGAGATCTGTCTCAGCACCGTCTTCAGTGACAAAAACCTCGCCATGTTGAAATGGGCTCATAGTCCCTGGATCAACATTCAAATACGGATCCAATTTAAGGATGGTCACATTGAGGCCATGTGCCTCAAGAATCGTGCCCAGTGATGCCGAGGCAATACCCTTCCCTAGAGAAGATACAACACCGCCTGTAACAAAAATATAACGTGTCATTTAGACCCTTCTGAGCATAATGAATACAACTTTTAAAGATGCCGAGTAGCAATTATGTCTTTGAAAAGAAGGACTTTATTGATTGTCTAAACAGTGAGAACTGCTTATACAACAAAGAGAGGCCCATCTCCATGAAGATGGGGTGCCAGACTACCAGAAAGTGCTTTTTGTCTCAATCGATAAGTGCCTCAATCTCTATCTATTGCTGACATTAGTTACCGAGGAAAAGACCATTGCAACACTATTCCCTGTTCACCCGCAGCCACAGAAAACTCCTCACAGACCCATAAATCACCCACGGCAGCCAACTGGTTCTGTATATAAATCAGTGGAACGCGGTTGCGTAACCAAGGTTCAAGGCCATACTCCTGAAACAGCTTTTTCAACGTATTTGAACCATTTCGACCAACCGGCTTACAACGCTCACCACCGCCACGAAAACAAACTTCAACCTCACTATTTTGGGGGACTCGTAGTCCTTGCCCCTGCTCTACAGTCATCGTAAGTTTACTGCCATCTGGTAACACCAAGTCACTGCGGGTATCCCACGTCAATTCTTTGTCCAAAGACTCAGGTAGCGCATCAAAATCTATAGGCAATAAATGCAAATGCTTCTGATATCGGCGTAACTGCACCCCGCCCCAACTCACTAAGGGCTCAGCATCCTGACGAGCGGGCAACAACTCATGCAAGACCGAATCAATGATACGGTGACCGGGTAACGGCAACTGATGTTGTCCTGCCCAATGCCGCAACAAATTAACCTGACGAGCTACATCAAGCGCCATTAATGGCTCCAGTGCCACACTCCAACCAATTCGTTCAGGTCGCTCGTACACTGCCGTCAAATCCTGTGCAGCCAGAATCTCAGCGAGCTGTTCTGCCTCGGCACAAAGCGCTGCACTGTGGGTCACTCTGGAGGCATAATCCGGCCAACGTTCAGCCAGTATTGGCACCACCTTCTGACGCAAGAAATTTCGATCGAAAGTCGTATCTTGGTTGCTCTCATCCTCAACCCACTGCAAACCCTGAGTTACAGCGTACGCCTCAAGCTCGACACGAGGAAAGGGCAATAACGGCCGTAAAATTTCACCCGTACCCAAAGGCCGACTCATGGGCATACCCGCCAGTCCTTTGGTTCCTGTACCACGCAACAACCTATACAACACCGTTTCCACCTGATCATCGGCATGGTGGGCCAACAACAACAAATCAGCTCTACCTAGGATTTTTTCAAACACACCATACCGCGCCTCTCGAGCCGCCTGCTCAACGCCCTGCCCGGTGTTCTCCACATCCACAGATTCAGCCAATATCGACACACCCAACGCCTCACACTGAGCCTGACAATGCTGTTGCCAACGCTCGGCATTGGGTGATAACTGGTGATTGATATGAATAGCTGTCAGCGACTCCGAACCAAGCAACTTTACCAAGGCATGGAGCAACACATGAGAATCCAAACCGCCGCTATAACCCACATAGCAATGGCTTGCTTCACGGAGTTTTGGGAGATGTGGTGCAAGGTAATCGGAATCGAATGACATAGTAATTCTACTATCAATAACTGAGTAACAACGTTACTGATAAGTAAAAACAAAAACAAGGAACAACTGCATACTCAAACCATTAACAATAAATCAATAATCAATAATCAAAAAAAACGAGTGCTTTTAAACACCCGTTTTTCAAGCTATCCAAGTAATTAAGAAACTTGCCATACCGACGCCAATGTTGGTTCCAGTTGCTGACGAACATCGTCTGGCACCACAGCCCCAACACCATCAGGCACATCAAATGTCGCCATCGCATTAACTAATTGGTCTACTTGATCACGATGTAATTGCAAATTTCCTGCCTCTATAGTATCTAACTGATTACTGTCATCCGTATACCAATTACTGACTTTTACCCAGTCATCCGTACCAACAACATCAACAATCAAGTTGTCACCACTCCTGGATAACCACAAGTCATCGTTAGCTACATTATCAAAAACCAGAGAATCAATTTCAGTTGGGGCAGTTCCAATATTATTAATGGTGTCATGGCCATCTCCTGAGGAAAACTGATAAATGTCACTTCCCGCTCCACCGTTTAGCGTGTCATTACCGGCACCGCCAATAATAATGTCATCACCCGATGTGCCTGTAATCGTGTCCCAACCATCTCCACTATCAAAGGTATGCTCAATATTGATCAATTCCACGGTACTAAAGTCCCACACATCCCTCATGGTCGTACCCACAATAGTGTTGGTCCCTAAACCGCCATCAATCTGTTCAATACTGTAAGATTCCGTCAGGTAACGTATCCGAATTGTGTCATCACCATCACCTCCTAGAATTCGATCAAAACCATCACCACCGTAAGTTCGATCAGCAGAAACATCTGCGGCATCCACGATAAAGGTGTCATCGCCCGCACCACCATATAAATAATCAAAACCCGTACCACCAATCAAGGTGTCATCACTCGATGTACCTGTGATTTGATCGTCACCATCTCCACTATCAAAGGTATGCTCAATATTGATCAGCTCCACGGTACTGAAGTCCCACACATCCCGCATGGTCGTACCCACAATAGTGTTGGTCCCTAAACCGCCATCAATCTGTTCAATACTGTAAGATTCTGTCAGGTAACGTATCCGAATTGTGTCATCACCATCACCGGCTAGGATGCGATCAAAACCATCATCGCCGTAAGTTCTATCAGCATAAGTATCTGCAGCGTCCACGATAAAAGTATCATCGCCAGCACCACCATATAAGTCGTCAAAACCCGTACCACCAATTATCGTGTCAGCGCTTGAAGTGCCTATAATCGTGTCCCAACCATCTCCACTATCAAAGGTATGCTCAATATTGATCAGTTCCACGGTACTAAAGTCCCAAACATCCCTCATGGTCGTACCCACAATAGTGTTGGTCCCTAAACCACCATCGATCTGTTCAATACTGTAAGATTCTGTCAGGTAACGTATCCGAATTGTGTCATCACCATCACCGGCTAGGATTCGATCAAAACCCTCTCCGCCAGTGATATAATCTGCAAAATCATCTGCAGCATAAACAACGAAGGTGTCATCACCGGCACCGCCATTCAAAATATCAAGGCCTGAACCACCAGAAATGGTGTCATCTCCTGAGCTTCCTGTAATCGTATCCCAGCCAGCACCGCCATCAATTATCGAGATATTCAATAGTTCTGTTGCGCTTAAGTCTAAATAATTGTCGACATAAGACCCTTGAATACGGTTGACACCTAACCCTCCATCAACCTGCTCCACACTATCTGACAATTTAAGGCTACGGCTGATAACAAAATCATCATCGCCATCACCACCAAGTAATCTGTCGTAACCATCACCACCATGAAAGGTATCCCAACCTTGTCCGGAACCTTCAACAACAAAGGTATCATCGCCAGCATCACCGTTATATGTATCGGCGCCAGTACCACCGATTAAGGTATCGTCACCCAAGCCGCCATTTAAGGTGTCGTTGCCGCCAAGACCATCTATCACATCATTACCATCAGTTCCTGTAATGGTTTCAGAAGCTGATGTTCCATAAATCAACATATCATTTTCTGCACCGATACTGAGGTTGACGCTGGCGGTGCGGGTGGTGGTGCCATCACTGAGGTCGTAGTCGAAGCTCGCCGCACCGTTATACCCCGCTGTTGGGGTGAAGGTGATGGTTTCGGCCGTGGTGTCGATACTGATGCTGCCATTCGTGGCGTTGCTCACACCACTGATGGTTAATGCATCGCCATCGACATCACTGTCGTTGGCCAACAGGTCAGCAAAGGTCAGAACAACAGCGGTGTCTTCAGTGCCGTTGGCACTGTCGTCATTGGCCACGGGGGCATCGTTGATGGGTGCCACGGTCAAGTTGACGGTGCCCGTGTCCGTTGTGGTGCCATCGCTCAGGCTGTAGTCGAAGCTGGCGGGGCCGTGGTAGTCCGCATCCGGCGTGAAGGTAATGGTACCCGCGGTGCTATCAAAGCTCACGCTGCCATTGGCGGCACTGCTGACGCCGGTGATGGATAAGGTGTCGCCATCAATATCGCTGTCGTTAGCCAACAGCTCGGCCACGGTAAACACGACGGCGGTGTCTTCGTTGGTGTTGCCCACATCATCGGTGGCAACCGGCGCATCATTTTCTGCACCGATACTGAGGTTGACGCTGGCGGTGCGGGTGGTGGTGCCATCACTGAGGTCGTAGTCGAAGCTCGCCGCACCGTTATACCCCGCTGTTGGGGTGAAGGTGATGGTTTCGGCCGTGGTGTCGATACTGATGCTGCCATTCGTGGCGTTGCTCACACCACTGATGGTTAATGCATCGCCATCGACATCACTGTCGTTGGCCAACAGGTCAGCAAAGGTCAGAACAACAGCGGTGTCTTCAGTGCCGTTGGCACTGTCGTCATTGGCCACGGGGGCATCGTTGATGGGTGCCACGGTCAAGTTGACGGTGCCCGTGTCCGTTGTGGTGCCATCGCTCAGGCTGTAGTCGAAGCTGGCGGGGCCGTGGTAGTCCGCATCCGGCGTGAAGGTAATGGTACCCGCGGTGCTATCAAAGCTCACGCTGCCATTGGCGGCACTGCTGACGCCGGTGATGAAAACCGGACCGCTGTCCTTGGGCACGAGATGACCCAAGGAAAACACCTTGGCCTGATCTTCATTGGTTATCCATGTGTCGTCGGGATCACTATCAAAAGCAAGCAAAGTGGATCGATCCCAAACTGTGCCTTGATCATTTTCAAAGGCGACTCGGTCTATGCTCTGCGAGTTAATAAAAAAACCTAGAATACGGATTGAATCATCGCCAACATTTAAAAGAAGGTCATCTTGATCTCGAAAGCCGCTGACATCACTTTCAAAAATATCGCCTGTAAAGACAATTGTAAGCATGTCTGCATCTGTTCTGCCGGAAGTATCAATTCGATCATTACCAAAGCCACGACTAAACGAATAACGATCATTTCCTCCTTCAGCATAAAGGGTATCGTTACCCAAGCCGCCTATAAGTGTATCGCCTCCCTCACCGCCATGAAGGAGGTCATCACCAGCCCCACCGATCAATAAATCGGATCCATCAAACCCATTAATAACATCCTCCCCACCAGAACCAATGATGTAATCATTACCAGAGGTTCCATCTATATTCTCGCCAAGTGTCGACGCCTCGTAGCTAGGCGCAATAAGCCCAGGGCTCAACACATTTATATGGTAGATAATATCCGCCAGATCTATAACTTCATCTATAACTTCTGGATTGAATTCGGTAAAAGTAATGGATTCGAGTGGGGTTGCAGTAAGAAAATTAGAGAAATCTACATCTTTGAAGATAATCTTTCCTTGAGAATAACCATCAGAATAGTCATCTATTATGAGTATCAGGTCCTGACCGTCGACCGCGAAGCTCACGTTGCGCGGATTACTATTTTGCAGGGTCACTTTCGTTGTTCCGGGGTGCTCAAATACCGTATCAACGCCCGCCCCGCCATGATAATTCATGACGGTTTCTCCAGCGCCTAAATAAAAATAATCATCACCATCACCACCTTGTACGTATGCATCACCGGTCTCTGCATAGATATGGTCATCACCATCGCCACCTCGCAACCGATCATATTCATCGTCCAGCCCTCCACGAATAATGTCATTACCCGCACCACCTACTATCCAATCGGAGCCTTCACCACCATCTATAATGTCGTCATCATTGCCGCCCCAAATAAACTCATTACCAATCCCTCCCTGTACAGTATCAACACCATCACCACCATATAAATGGCCATCGCCAGTTCCACCTACAAGAAGGTCTTCACCAGCTTCACCATAAAGTCTGTAGGTTCCGAAATTATCTCCTACTCCACCTATCAGTGTATCGTTTCCATCACCACCATAGGCCTTACCCCCATATATAATTTCAGGGGCTGACCCAGATAACATGAAATTATGTTATACAGGCAGGCATGAGAAAGAG
>CAXBDQ010000018.1:0-43081 GCA_963974675.1 uncultured Porticoccus sp.
ACACCTGCTTGGGGAAGCATGGCTGTACCAATCCAGCGAGCATCATTTCCAAACATACCTACTAGTCGTCCAGAGAGCCAGCCTCCAGCAATTTTTCCTACAATACGAAGGCCAATGTAGACGACACCAATAACGCCAACACTCAGAAAGTTGGAAAAATTAAGGGAAGCTCCCGCCAGAATAAAAAACAGCACCAGAAAAGGGCTTTGTATGTTTTTAATGGCGTGAAATGGCCGTGTGTGGTGTGTCGCAAAATTGGCGACGGTTGCTCCCATCGCCATAGCCGCGAGAAGGTAGGAAACTTCTAGCCATAATGCCAGCCCTCCACACAGCATGATGAGACCAAGTGCTTCGATGAGCGTCGGCTCTCCTGAGTGAATGCGCCCGGTCAGATAAGCCATTGGCAGCCCTAATGAAACGCCGAGAAAGAGTGCTCCGGTGATTTCCCAAACACCTGTCGTTATCATTGAGAACCCCGTTGTCGCTGTCGTACCCACGGCAAAACTGAGACAGAGGCTAAAAATTAATAATCCCCAGGCATCATCCAAGGCCACAACACCCAGTAGGGTTTTACTAAAAGTACTGTTATCTTTTAGCTCATCAATAACAGCGACTGTTGCTACGGCATCGGTAGCGGTTGCTATGGCTGCCAGTAGTAAAGCAACCTCAAAAGGCAACGGTGTCAGTATCACCAGCCCGATTAAAACTACTATGAGCGTTATCAATGCTGCGCCCAATGAGAGCCCAATAATTTGTTTCCCGTGAAGTCTGAATGTACTGCGCGTGAGGGTGCTACCGAGCAAAAATCCAATCATGATAAGTGCGAGCACAGATATGTGTTCAAACCAGAGTTGCCGTGTTTCCAGAAACAGGTCCAGTCCATTGGGGCCAATAAGTATACCCATGATAATCAACAGAGTGACTTTGGGCAGGGCAGTGATACTTCCAATCCAGAATGTCAGCAGTCCAAATAATAATAGTGCTCCCAAGGTGATCAGTATTTCTGGCATAGATGACTATCGCTTCTGATGGTTGCTTTTATAAGTGTATTTAACCCAAATAGTTTGTCTTACTGACAAATTTAGACACACTTTTTTAAATGGTGGTTAACATTATTGGTCTCACTGTACTCACGATATTTTCTATGACCACTATACGCACTATTGTGTTACCTGTTATGTGGGATGATATGGCCAGTCATCAGTATATTTCCTTTGTTGGGTATGACCGGATCATTCTATTAAGTGGTTGAATCGTAGGATCAATGATAAGTTTAGCCATAGGGTGCAACAATAAAGGTTTTTTATAAGAGCTCTGTCATCATGGGGGCTGACTTCCATGGGTTGGCATCTGAGTTTGGTCACGACATAGCCCGCTACAATGAACAGCAGGCTTGGTAAAACAGGAGTGGTTTATGTCCTTTGGTTTGTCTCCATTTGAGTTCCGCGAAGGTGTTCGCTCAGGTAAGCATAAGGGCAACACCTCAGGTTTTTGTCCGGGGTATGTTCAGGGAAATGTGGTGATTCTCCCCAGCGACTGGGCCGCAGAGTTTTTACAGTTTTGTCAGTTTAATCAAAAACCCTGTCCGTTAGTGGGGATGTCGGAAATCGGCGTTCCATTACTGCCGACGCTGGGGGAAGGGGTAGATATTCGTACAGATCTACCGCTTTATCGCATTTTTAAAGATGGAATCGTTGTCGATGAGTTGTCGGATATTACTGATTGCTGGCGAGATGATTTTGTGACCTTTGTGATAGGTTGTTCTTTTTCTTTTGAAGAGGCCTTAATAGCAGATGGGCTAGAGGTTCGTAATGTTATAGAAGGGGTCAATGTTCCTATGTATCGGACCAATATACCCTGTCGATCTGCTGGGCGTTTTAGTGGGAATATGGTGGTAAGTATGCGTCCCTTTTTGGCGGCAGATGCTATTCGCGCGGTACAAATTTCAACACGTTTCCCTTCTGTGCATGGAGCGCCTGTACATTTGGGTGATCCAACCCGGATAGGTGTTCTGGATATTAGTAATCCTGATTTTGGTGATGCCGTCACAATAGAGGAGGGGGAAATCCCCGTTTTTTGGGCTTGTGGTGTGACACCTCAGGTGGCTCTAGAGCAAGCTAAACCTCCATTTTGCATTACCCACAGCCCGGGTTGCATGCTAGTGACAGATTTGCGCAATAGTCAATTAGCGGTACTTTAGACAGCCTATTGTGGTGCAACTCATTGTTTTGAAAGAGATAATATATGCCATTACTGCTTAATTGTGATCTGGGTGAAAGCTTTGGGGTCTGGACTATGGGCATGGATGAGGCGGTGATGCCGCATATCGACCAAGCCAATATTGCTTGTGGTTTTCATGCGGGTGATCACCTCGTAATGCAAAGAACACTTGGGTTGGCAAGTCAGTACGGAGTGATGGTTGGTGCTCATCCTGGTTACCCCGACCTTGCCGGATTTGGTCGTAGATCCATCAGTCATCCACATGAAGACATCGTAGCTCTGATGCATTATCAGATGTCAGCATTGGATGGTATGGCAAAAACCCTTGGGTTGGATATGCAGTATGTGAAACCTCATGGTGCCCTTTATAACGATATGATGTCGGATGCAGCAGTTCGCCGTGCAGTGATGGATGCCGTAGCAACGTATTATCGCCCCGTAAAACTCATGTTGTTGGCCACTGCCCAGTCAGAGGAGCATAGGACTGAAGCGCAGAAACTTGGTATTGAATTGTGGTTTGAAGCTTTTGCTGACCGTTGTTATGACGATGATGGTACGTTGTTATCTCGAGCTAAATCTGGTGCAGTCCACAACCGAACCAAAATGCTGGAGCAAGCTACAGAGTTGAAAAATAAAGGCACGATAACCACCATTGGCGGGCATCAACTGAAACTCAATGCCGACACATTATGCGTCCACGGAGATAATTCTGAGGGGGTTGAGGCGATAAAGGACATTAGACAGCTTCTTAACAAATGATGATTGATGAATGAATATTTCGATTGCCGGTGAAAACTCCCTCATTATCTATTTTGGTGAGACGGTAAATCCAACCGTTTCAGCAAAGGTACAGCATGCAGCTCGCGAGCTAAAAAATGCATTAGGTGATGTGATTGTTGATCTCGTACCTTCTTATGCCTCGCTTTTGGTTATCTACGATATATTTCGAACAGATTTACACACGATTAGACCTCAAATTCGAACGCTGTTGTCAGCAATAGATCAGGTAGAGGCTTCGGAAGGTCGGTTGATTGAGCTTCCTGTTTATTACAGCCCTGAATCCGGACCAGACTTGGAGCCTCTTGCACATCAAACAGGTTTGAGGGTGGATGACATCATTTCTATTCATCAAGCCACAGAATACCGTGTTTATGCCATAGGTTTTGCTCCGGGGTTTGCGTATCTCGGTGAACTGGATGAGCGTATATCGGCTCCCCGATTGGCTACACCCCGACAACAAGTGCCCAAAGGTGCTGTTGGTATTGCCGGCCGCCAGACAGCAGTATATCCATCAATATCCCCCGGTGGTTGGAACCTCATAGGACTATGCCCACAACCGATGTTTGATTCCGAGTCAACACCTTGTATGCCGGTAGAAGTGGGTGATCGAGTATGTTTTAGGGGGATTGATCGAGAGGACTTTTTGTCCTTGGGTGGGGTGCTCTGATGGGCACTGGTTTCCTGATTCAACAGCCGGGGCCTCGCACCCTGATACAGGATGCTGGCCGTTTTGGTTTTCACCATTTGGGTATGACGACGGGAGGTCCCGCTGATCCCTGGGCATTTCGGTGGGCTAACCGTTTATGCGGTAACCTTCAGAATACGACAGCTCTGGAAGTGAGTGTGGGTGGTTTGATTCTCGAATCAAAATTGACCACACGATTGGCTGTGTGTGGGGCAAATATGCCCATGAAAATTAATGGCCGGATACGACCTATGTGGCGTAGCCATAGGGTGAAGCCCGGGGATATTGTTGAGCTGGGTAATGCTACCAATGGCGTGTGTTCTTATTTGGCCATAGCGGGGGGTTTTGACATAACAGCTGTGTTTGGCAGTACAGCTACCGTTGTGCGTGAAGGGATTGGTGGGTTGAATGGTGCTAAGTTGGACTCGGGAAATTTTCTTCCCTGTACCGATAATGAGGAAGGACCCTGTTTGCTACTGCCAAAAGGTTACCGGCCAGTCTATGCTCAACATGCCATGTTGCGCGTGATTCCGGGCTATCAACAACATGACTTCAGTCGTTATCAACAACGTCGTTTCTTTAGTCACGAGTATAAAGTGTCTACTCGTTCGGACAGGATGGGTTACTGTTTAGAAGGCCCAAAGATTAGAGCAAATAGTAACGGTGTCTTATCGGAAGGTATTTGTCTGGGGGCCATTCAAGTGCCTCCAGATGGCCAGCCGATAATACTTATGAATGATCGACAAACTATCGGCGGTTATCCAAAGCTGGGGTCTGTGCTTTCTATGGACCTTGCACAACTGGCCCAGTTAAAGCCCGGTGGTTCTGTGGACTTCACTCCCATTACCGTGGAAGAAGCACATAACATACATCATCTGGCGGTGAGTTATTTTGAACAAATAGAACTGGTGGAATGCTAGGCAGTTGTCTGGCTATAAATATAAGTTGAGTTCATAGGGAGACACGGCATGAGTGCGAAAAAGGATCTTGCTCTCAGTCAGCTGATAGAAAATTTATTGGTCGCACGCAACCCGAGAGGGATGAAAACAATACAGTCAGCGTTGACCCCCGGCTATTGTCTACGGGCAGCAAAGTTAATGGAGAAATGTCGAGGCTCCGTATTGATTGCTACTGGCTTTCCTGTGAATGATACCTTTGAAACAGATGGCCCATTGGGTGCCATTGCACTGTATCAAGCCTTATCCAAGCAAGGGGCGTCTCCAGTACTTGTTTGCAGTAATCCCTTGGCTGCAGCAATTCAAAATGATTATCAGGTTTATTGTCTTCCCGTAGGACGGCAAAGGGAGAGGAACCCTATGGAGCAGGCACAGCAAGTGCTTGATACCTACCAGCCGGAATTAATAATTACCATTGAGCTTCCCGGTCGCGCAGCAGATGGACAGTATTACAACATGCGAAGTGAGGACATCAGTGATCGGGTCATATTTTTTGATGACATGATGGCGGCAGCGGACTGTCCTACCATTGGTATTGGTGATGGTGGAAATGAAGTAGGAATGGGTAAAATCGTTGAGGCATTATCCTGTCTGGATATTACTCCCTGTGCCACCAGCTGCGATGAATTGGTGATTGCTGATGTTTCCAACTGGGCGGCACATGGGTTGGTAGCGATGCTTTCAATATTGTCAGGAAAAAGCCTTTTAGACGATTGGAATAATCGATGTTGTTTGGAATATCTTGTAGCACGAGGCAGTGTCGATGGGGTAACCGGAGAGCACACTCTGACAGAGGATGGTTTGTCCTGCGAGGTAACAGACACGGTGATTGCTGGATTACAACAGATTGTTGAGTCCTCATGTAGTGCCAGCGCCATAAAAAAGAGCCATCTTTGAGGGTGGTATTCTAAGGAGCAATAGGGCGCAATGACAGGAGGATGACAGTAGATAAAAACGGAAAAGCAACTATAGAGTCATTATGGAATTACCTTTGCCTGTTCATTGTCTCACTGATAAGATTTCTTGTTTTTTCCGTACAGAATTTGTGTTATTTGATAGGTGTGTGGCGGTGTGTAGTTCAGTAGTGAAAAGACACTTAATTATTTATAAGTAATGAGAAAAAGGTAACTAGGTCATTAGATGAGTATCGTTTTCCTAAATGACGTCTACCTGCCAATGGCAGAAGCAAAGATATCGCCTATGGATAGGGGGTTTCTGTTTGGTGACGGAATCTACGAAGTGGTGCCATCCCACGGAGGCCAGATGATTGGTTTCCTGCTTCATATTGATCGAATGAACAATGGTATGGCCGCCATTGGACTTAAACTGAACTGGTCCCATACGCGCTGGAAAGAAGTCTGCGACAACCTGATTAAAAAAAATGGTGCTGGCAATCTTGCACTGTATCTGCACGTCAGTCGTGGAGCAGATACCAAACGTTTTCATGCTTATCCGGAAGATGTCGAACCCACCGTCTTTGGATTTGCTTTTGAAATTCCTCCTGCCCCCGTGGCGGACAAATTGAAAGTGGTGGGTTATAAGGTGGCAACCAGTCGTGACCTACGTTGGGACCGTTGCCAAATCAAGTCCACGGCATTACTGGGTAATGTCATGCATTTTCAATATGGTTACCAACAAGGTGCCAATGAGACATTGCTCTACAATGAACGCAATGAGCTGACAGAAGCGAGTGCCTGTAATGCCTATATCGTCAAAAATGGCACAGTGATCACCCCTCCGCGGGATAACCAGGTTTTACCAGGAATTACACGGCATATTCTGCTGGATTTACTGCGAAAAGAAGGCTCTATTCCTGTCGAAGAGCGTGTAGTTACCATGGATGAAGTCTTCGATGCTGATGAGGTTTGGGTAACCAGTTCGTCGAAGGAGGTGGTTCCTGTCATAGCTATTGATGGTAAACCCGTAGGAAATGGCAAGATTGGCGATACTTGGCTGGCAGCCCAAACAATTTATTCAGCAGGTAAATTAAATTATTAGCGGTGAATTCTTTTATACTGCTTAACTGTGTTGATGGCCTTTTCGCGGCCCCCTTAATTTTGGCCTATCTACTCATAGTCAAATGGTCTCTAGGTATAAAAGGAACACCATTTACATCATGTCTCGACCTGCAAAAGCATTGATAGATCTAGAAGCATTACGCCACAATTGTCGGCTGGCTAATGACTTGTCTCCTCAGTCCCAAACCATGGCGGTGATTAAGGCTGATGCTTATGGTCATGGCGCTGTACCTGTTGCGCACGCGCTTCGGGATTTGGTTCCTACCTTTGGTGTGACCTGTATAGAGGAGGCGCTGGAGCTTCGAGAGTCTGGTATTAAAAATCCGGTCCATTTGTTGGAAGGGGTTTTTTCTGCCTCAGAAATCAGCATTGCGGCCTACCAAAATTTTAGCCTTTCCGTGGTAAGTCAGGAACAAAAAACCGCTCTGTTAAAGGCCTCACCAGCGAAACCCGTTCGGGTATGGGTTTTCGTAGATACGGGTATGCACCGTTTGGGTATCCAGCCCAATGAGCTAGTCCAAAGTTACAATGAACTGGCAAGCTGTGGTCATGTGGCCGAAGACATTGTTGTTGCTACCCACTTTGCTTGTGCGGATGAACGGGGTAATGATTTCACCTCTGAGCAGCTCAAGCGATTCAACCAAGGGCTGGGCCATGGTATCCCTTCAACCACCTCTTTTAGCTTCGCTAACTCCGCCGCTGTATTAGGGTGGCCTGAGACCAGAGCAACCTGGAACCGGCCAGGCATTATGCTATACGGCAGCTCACCCTTTGCTACACCCCATCCTGATGCAGACCAACTACGGCCAGTCATGACATTCAAATCGGGTGTGATGGCTTTGCGTGATATCCGGCTGGGTGAAACAGTAGGATATGGTGCTACCTGGAAGGCGGAACGCAGCTCCCGTATAGCCACAGTCGCTATCGGTTATGGCGATGGTTATCCATTACATGCTCCCAGCGGCACCCCTGTATTAATCAATGGGCAGCGCTGCCCATTGGTGGGCCGGGTTTCCATGGATATGATTACGGTGGATGTGACAGATTTACCGAGTGTGGCGCTGGGGGATGAAGTGATTCTATGGGGTAAGGGTTTATCTGTTAACGAAGTGGCCGCCTGTGCTGGCACCATTAGCTATGAATTACTGACACGGATGCCCAAGAGGACCCGAAGGGAATATATCAATACTTAGCAATGTTTATCATCATTCTGGAACAGTTTTCTGACTCTTTCCGACATTTCTTTCGACGGTTTTTTTACATCCCTTAAAAGTCATCTAATCCAATTCATAAACTGGATTAAGATGAATCTCTAAGCATATCGACTAAAGATAGCCTGTCGGTAGGCTGATCAAAAGAACTAACGTGGCAGACAACAGTATGCGTTTCGGATTTGGCCCAACTTGCCTGATCCAAACTGCCGCGGTAATAGACCCCAGTATAAAGACTATCGTGGTCAAAAGATCTTGTGATCCCCAACAAGCCATTGCCAGTAAAAATAAGGAAATAACGAACAGCACAGTTGATACGCGATAGGTCACCAATGTGCCATGACGAACGGCGAATGAGTTTTTTCCTGCCTGGCGATCAGTTTCGATCTGTGGTGGCTGATGCGAAAACAGCAGGGCCGTAGAAAATGCAGAAAAAGCCACCATGCTGAAGAGAGCGATCCAGTTAAATGGCTGTGCTGCTATAAACCATAATCCGCCAAATACTCCGGGACCATAGCAGAGCGCCGTGGCCCATTCACCTAACGCCGTGTAAGAAAGTGGCCGGCTACCCACGTTATACAGAATACCTAACATCACCAAAGGTAGAGCAAAACCTAGTATCCACAATTGCTGGTGTAAGGCTAAGACCAACAGGCCCAGAATACCTCCAATAAGTAAACTGATCAGCCCATGGTAAAAAACAGTGGGCACATTGCCATTATGTATATGCACCCAGGAATCGTATTTTTCTGTGTCCGCACCTAACTGCCAGTCCTTTGCGTCATTGAGGAGATTGATCCCATGTTGTAGTAACACTACGGCAAGGGCAGCAGACCATAACGCAGTATGGCTAATGGGGGAGGTCGCCAGCAACCAGACGGCTACCCCGGGTAAGATAGACACCAAGTAGATGGCAGGGTTAAGCGCCTGCCACAACTTGATTGCTGGAGTGCCCGAGTGAACGATGTCCAAATAGGGTTCAGGCCATAGCCTGAGTTTGTGAGGAACGGAAGTCGCTCAAAGCGGCTTGAAACCACTGTGCATGTTGGCTTTCAGAATCGATGACCTTTTGGTAGACCTCAGCAGTTTTGTTGTCCTGCTGCTCCAGAGCCTGATCACGGAAGTGGGGGTAGATCTCCTGATACTCTCTTTCTTCTACTCGAATTGCGACCATGAGCGCTTTTTCGACAACACTGTCGGGGTTCAGCGCAATGAGTTCATCACAATTGCCACGAATGGTTTCTAGGGCATCAATGGCGCGCTGAGTATCTTCTCCGCGCTGGGGGGTACCGATATTGTTATACAGTGCTCTTAACCATACCGCATGCAATTTTTCTTCACCCGCCACTTTACGGAATAGTGTTGCCAGATTGGGGTAGCCCGCTTTGTTTGCCCAGCGGGCAAACTCTGGGTACATGACACTGTTTTCGTACTCTTCAACATCCACGAAAGATTCAGCTGTCTTGGCTATATCATCCGATTTGCACGCCGCCGCAAAGCAGTCAAAAATCATTTCTTCGGTAATTTCAGTCTTTTCCATTACTTAAGCTCCAAAAAAATACCAGAATGGTTAATGCTGTGTACCACAGCAACATTACATTAACGTGTATCGGTGGTTTAAAAAATTACTTAGATCAATTACATGGGTTAAATACATAAAATACACATAGCCATTGGATACATCCCGGAACTTAGCTGCGGTCAGTATTTATCGAGGGTTTTTATCAGGAATTTGGTTTTTGACCAGATAAACTATAGTCTCTAAGGCTTGTTTTGAGGTTTTGTACCTTGTTTATTTACCAGTGTATTAGCAATAGTTTCCTGTGCCTTCTTCAATATTAACTCCTTAGTGAGTCTTGAGAGCATGTTTATGAAGCCACCAGTATCATAATTATTACTATGGTGTTTCTGATTCTGTTATGGGTGTTGGTGAGGAGGGAAAGCAGGGTGAATCTGCCCCAGAGATTCTGGGGCAAGTAGTAGGTTAGCTAGTTTATCAGTCCAAATTGTTTGTCGAGTATTTCAATAATTTCTGCTTTGGGGTTTTCCGATAAGTACAGTGTTTCGCCAGTGATTTTCTCAGCAATAGAGACATAGGTTGCTGATACTTGCATCAGTACAGCTTCTGGTAGGGCATTATTTCTGGCCAGAGCTTGTCGTTCGCCCATACGGTCTTTGTTGAGCAGAATATCGGGGTCGGGGAAATGGTTGAGCAGTAGTTGGCGGAAGCTTTCTTTGGAATTTTCTACGACCTTTCCATCGCGATAGCTGGGGCCATCCCAGATGCGGGAAGAGTCGGGAGTTCCCACTTCATCCATGTAGATCAGTTTTTCGTTACCAGCTTTGTCGGTGACGTAACCAAATTCGAATTTGGTGTCTACGAAGATTTGGTCCAATTTAGCCAGTTCGTTGCTGATGACATCAAAGCCTTCTTTTAGCAGTTTTTCGTAGAGATCAATGTCTGCTTTATGGCTAAAGTTAAAGGCTTTCACATTATTTTCAATGTCAGTTCGGGTGATATTGACATCATCGGCTTCCGGTATACCGGGAAGCCCTTTGAGTATGCCCTTGGTCGAGGGGGTAATCAGCAGTTCAGGCAGTTTTTGGTCTTTGCTCAAATCATCAGGCAGTTGAATGCCACAGAATTCTCTCTCTCCTTTGGCATAAGATCTCCACATGGAGCCGGTAATATACTGGCGGCAAATAGCTTCAATCATCACTGGTTTGGCTTTTTGGACGATCCATACGAAGGGGTGGGGAATTTCCAGAATATGACTGTCAGCCAGCCCCTGTTCTCGAAAAAGTCTGAACCAGTGGTTTGAAATGGCATTTAGTGCTGCACCTTTGCCTGGAACACCGTTCATGCCGCCTTCACCATGCCAGATGCAATCAAAGGCAGAAATGCGGTCGCTGATAACCATAATAGCCAGCGGTGCATCGCAGGCTACATCGTAGCCACGTTCTTGGATCAGACGTTGGCTGTCCTCGGGGGTGAGCCAGTAGACAGAGCGAACTTTTCCACTATGTACCGGACCTTCGGTCCGTATGGGTAGGTCGTTGTTCACTGCCAATACTTTGTCTGCTAGGCTCATATCAAACCATCCTTTTTCGATTTATTAGGCAGGACTGCCCTAGGGAACTCTTTGTGTCTACGGGACTGTTTTGTATGACAGTTCGTGTGTTCTAATTTTTTAAGGAGAGGAATGTTATCAGATTACTTATGCGTGTCCATCATAGACCATGGATATAAGGGGTGTGTATGTTAAAAAAGCTGATAGCTTCATCAATAAAGGCGAAGCCTTGCCCATAAATAAAGTGGAATTCATACAAAAAGTTATTGTTGAATGCTTCATGTTACCCATTTTGTTTGTTAGGGGTGAAGAGGCCGTCTATGAAGTATTTCTTCAAATTGCTATTTATCCTAGTGTCGTCGCGGTTGAAAAATCTTTCTGTATTATCCACTTCTTGGTCAAGGACAACCTTCAAGGTATCATTGCGCCCTGATTTAAACTGACAACTAGTCCTGCTACCCACTAATAGTAGGCACCCTGTGGAGATTGGGAATGATTATCAAACCTAGAGTTCGTGGCTTTATGTGTATTACAACCCACCCGGTGGGTTGTGAAGCCAATGTGAAAGGACAAATTGATTATGTTAAGGGGCAGCAGCCCATCGATGGCCCTAAACGGGTTTTGGTGATCGGTTCTTCCACGGGTTATGGTTTGGCAGCACGTATTACCGCAGCGTTTGGCGGAGGCGCTTCTACTTTGGGTGTCTTTTTTGAAAAAGAGGGCACGGAAAAGAAAGCGGGTACTGCGGGTTGGTATAACTCTGCTGCATTCCATAAATTTGCCGAGGCAGAAGGCCTTTATGCCAAGAGTATTAATGGTGATGCTTTCTCTGACGAAATTAAGCAAAAGGCCATTGATACTATCAAGGCAGACCTTGGGCAGGTGGATTTGGTGATCTATAGTTTGGCTTCGCCTCGTCGACAACATCCAAAAACAGGCGAGGTGTTTAACTCGACTCTAAAGCCTATAGGTAAAGATGTCACATTGAAGGGCATTAATACCGACAAAGAAGAGATCCAGGAATTCAGCATGGAAGCTGCCAGTGAAGAAGACATTGCCAACACTGTGACCGTGATGGGTGGTGAGGATTGGCAGATGTGGATGGAGGCTTTAAGTGAAGCCGATGTTTTGGCTGAGGGTGCCAAGACCGCAGCATTTACCTATGTGGGTGAAAAAGTGACTTGGGACTTATATTGGGGTGGCACTATTGGTCAGGCCAAAAAAGATTTGGACAAGAAAGTCATCGGAATTCGTGAAAAGCTGGCAACCACAGGTGGCGATGCTCGAGTGGCGGTCTTGAAGGCTGTGGTCACTCAAGCTAGCTCTGCAATTCCAATTATGCCGTTGTATCTTTCTTTGTTATTTAAGGCGATGAAAGAAGATGGCAGTCATGAGGGGTGCATTGAACAGCTCTACCGTCTCTATACAGAATGTATCTACACGGATACACCTCGATTGGATGAGGAGGGCCGCTTAAGGGTGGATGAGTTAGAACTTCGTCCGGAAATACAGGATAAAGTGGCAGATGCTTGGGCTCAAATTACCACGGAGAATCTGAGTGAGCTGACTGATTTTGTAGGCTACAAACAGGAATTCCTTAAGTTGTTCGGCTTTGGTATTGAGGGTGTGGATTATGAGGCGGACGTAAATCCTGTGGTCGAAATCAAAAGTTTGGTGTGATTTTCCAACATAGTAAAAAAGCTCTTGGTTTTTGGCCCGGGGCTTTTTTGCATTTTGGATAAAGGGTTATCTCTGCAATTAACTTGGGTCAACATGACGAGCTTTCACTGTAACGTGCTGCGATGAAACAACTTTCCCCTCTGGTTCGATGCCTTACCGCACCTAACAGCAACCCTATGACCGGCCCAGGTACCAATAGTTATTTGGTGGGCCTGGATCAATTGGCATTAATTGATCCAGGCCCGATCATTGACTCACACATTAAACAATTACTGGAGTATGTAGGCGATTCGTTGGCTTGGATATTGGTGACTCATACACACCCAGATCATTCGCCAGCAGCCAGGATTTTGGCAGACAAAACAGGTGCGGAGTTAATCGGCTGTGCAATGCCTGATGATGGTCATCAGGATAGAACTTTTCGGCCGGCTAAAAACTTACAGCATGGTGACATCCTAAAGACGAGTGAATTCAGTCTTGAGGCTATCCATACGCCTGGTCATGTGGCCAATCAGTTTTGCTTCTTGTTGCAGGAAGAGGGGATGTTGTTTTCTGGAGACCATATTATGCAAGGGTCTTCGGTGGTGATTATCCCCCCCAGCGGCGATATGTCAGAATATATCGAGTCAACAAGAAAGCTCCTTCCTTACCCTATGAAATCTATTGCGCCAGGACATGGTAATTTGTTGACCAGCCCTTCAACGGTTTTGGATGCCGTTATCCACCATCGATTAATGCGTGAAGATAAGGTGGTTCGTGCTTTGTTGCGAATGGGTGAGAGCAGTCTTGATGCTCTATTACCCGAGGTCTACCGAGATGTCGATAAGTTTACTGGGGATGGCAAAAATGTCTTTATGGGCACACCTTTTAAAACTAGAAAAAGACAAGTGTGTTCTTAAATGTATTAAGGAGCATTGGGCGTATGGTGGAGAGAGATGGGTTCTCATTGAAAAATAAGCTCAATAACTCAGGTTATTATATTTACTTTCACTGCGAACGCTTTCTTTAGTTGATATTTTACCCCGCTATCCCTATAACTACGGAATGGATACAAATGCTAACACTCTACACACATTGTTTGATCAACTTGGCCTACCGTCCTCTGAGTCTGCGGTAGAAAATTTTATTGCTCAACATAAGCCCTTGAGATCAGATGTTTACCTAGCTAAGGCAAGTTTTTGGTCTGTGAGTCAGCAGGCTTTTCTTGAGGAGTCACTGGAAGAGGATTCTGTCTGGGCAGAAGTCGTCGACCAGCTGGATGCTTTGTTAAGGGACTAATTGGGTTTGACCCAGTAATTTCATCTAAGCGCTAATTTCCCCATTGTTTTGTTATCGCAAGCTGATAGCCGTCCCTTTTGTTCAATATCCCCTTTATAATGCGGCCTTCTTAAGTACATCTATTTTAATCGGCAAGGTTGTTGGGCGGCCCATGAATAATAATCAACAGTTCCAGTGGAGATATCTACACCCCCGTTTCTGGCTGACATGGCTGGGTATTGGGTGCTGGAGGCTGGTTGTTTTGTTGCCGTATCCAGTAATGATGTGGTTGGGTCGACTATTAGGTGCCATCTTGTACTTTATGGGGGGTTATCGTTACCAAGTCGCAGAGATAAATTTAGCCCTTTGTTTTCCTGAGATGTCGGAAGTGCAGCGTCGACAATTGTTGCGTGATAATTTTGCTAGTTATGGCATTGGTTTTTTTGAAGTGGGCATGGCTTGGTGGTGGCCTACTGAACGATTAAATAAATATATACAACTTGAAGGCATGGAGCATATTGAAGCGCTGAATGGGCGTGGTGCTTTGTTAATGGCCATTCATTACACCACGCTGGAGGTGGGTGCTTCAGCACTTTCGGCGAGGCATTCCATTGATGGCATGTACCGCCCCCACAAAAGTGCTGTGTATGATTATGTGCAAAGTAAAGGACGGCGTGTAAGAAATCCCGCAGGTGTTGTTTATCCGCGTGAAGATGTGAGAGGCATGTTCAAAGCATTACGTCAGGGTCGGATTATTTGGTATGCGCCGGATCAAGACTATGGTCGCAAGCAAAGTGTGTTTGCCAACTTTTTTGGTGTGCCAGCGGCTTCAGTCACGGCAACGGCTCGGTTTGCTAAAGTGGGTAATGCGGCCATTTTGCCTTTTTCTCATGTTCGGTTGCCGAACAATCAGGGTTATCGCGTCACCGTTCACCCTCCGCTTGAGAACTTCCCCTCAGGTGATGAGGTTGCTGATGCGGAAACGATCAATCGCAGAGTTGAAGCATTTATTCTTGAACAACCTGACCAGTATTTATGGGCTCACCGGCGTTTTAAAACGCGTCCTGAGGGCGAACAACGTCCTTATCCCAAAAAGAAATGATGGAAAGCATGTGGCTAGGTAAAGGGGTTGTCAAAACTACCAGCAAATACTTGTGCCGCCTGACAGGGGTCAGTACCATAACGTCCTGATAAATTTAGGTGCGTGTTTTAATCAACTCGTTACAAACATTGAGGCATTAAATGATCACCGGCAGTATTGTTGCTTTGGTAACCCCCATGATTTCTGACAGTTTAGAAGTAGACTGGGACGGCCTCAAACGATTGGTCGAATGGCATATTGAGCAGGGTACCAATGCTATTGTGGCGGTGGGGACCACGGGTGAATCGCCCACTTTGGATGTGCAAGAGCATATGGCGACCATTGCTGCCATTGTTGAAGACTCAGCTGGGCGTGTGCCGGTGATTGCGGGTACGGGTGCAAACTGTACTCGAGAGGCCATTGAGTGGACGCGTCGGGCGCAACAGGCTGGTGCAGATGCGTGTTTGCTGGTGGCTCCGTATTACAACAAGCCGACGCAAGAGGGACTCTACCTTCACCATAAAACTATTGCTGAGGCAGTGGATATCCCACAGATTTTGTATAACGTGCCAGGCAGGACGGCCTGTGACATGCTTCCTGAAACCGTGGTTCGTCTCGCAGAAGTGCCAAATATCGTTGGTATTAAAGATGCTACGGGTGATTTGGAGCGAGCCCGTGAGCTCATAGCCTTATGTCCTGCAGGGTTTGCGATTTATTCTGGGGATGATGGCACAGCGTTGGAATTAATCTTAATGGGTGGTCATGGGGATATTTCAGTGACAGCAAATGTTGCTCCTCAATTAATGGCTGAGATGTGTCGATTGGGTTTGGCTGGTGCGGCTGATGAGGCCCGCGAGATAAATGCACGGCTTAGCCCTGTTCATGAAGTTATGTTCGTTGAATCTAATCCCATCCCGGTAAAATGGGCTGTGGCGGAAATGGGATTGATGCAGCATGCGATCCGTCTGCCTCTCACTCAGTTATCATCCAATTTTCATGCCCCAGTCACCAATGCATTGAAGTCAGCTGGGCTTTTAAATTAATAAGAAAGCAAATAGCACGATAAAAAACTCGGAGTACGACGAATGATGTCGAAGATAAAGCTGATGGTGGCGATTGCAACAATGATGTCTGTTGTCAGTTGTGGTAATTCACAGATTCGTAACCGAAGTAATGATTACCTGTACTCTGAGGCGCTGCCTCCTATGGTGGTTCCTGACGGGAAGGATAGTTCTGCTGTGGGTGAGTTGTATGTAATCCCCGATATTCCCATTTCTGGTATGACAGTAACGTCTTTTAATGTTCCCCGGCCTCAACCACTTTCGGAAAGTCTGTTCGAGCAAACGGTGAACATTCAGTCTTTCTCTGGAGAGCGTTGGATTGCGATTAATAAGCCTCCCGCAGAAGTGTGGCCACGGCTACGTAATGTTTTGACGAGAAGCGGGGTGCCCACTGTGAGAGCAGATGCGCCAAGTGGTTTGTTAGAAACCGGCTGGCTGCAGTTTAAGGATGATGAAAACAATAGCCACAGATTTCGTTTTACTATCACCCCAGGGTTGGGGGTAAAAAGTACAGAAGTCAGATTGGTTCAAATGCAGATGGCCTCTGGCAAAGAAAATTCTGCTGGTGATTGGCCAGAGACCTCTATGAGTGATCCAAGGGAGAAAGAGTTTACTGATATCGTCGCTAACGCTTTAGCCACGGATATCAATAGTGGTAGTGTTTCTCTGTTGGCTCAAAATATTGGTGGTGTCTCAAAGGTTGAAGTGGTGATACCTCCTGAGGAAGCGATGCCCTATATTGTTATGAGCTTGAATTATGATCGTGCTTGGGCTTCCGTATTGCATTCCCTATCTTTGGGTGGGTTTTCCGTAGTTGATAAAAACTACTCTACGGGAACAATGTTGGTCGATTTTAATGATACGCCTATCGTTGCTGATGATGACACCCTGTTTGGTTTGCTTTCATCCTTTCTGGGAAGTAGGGATTCAAAAGAATTAGAAGCCATTGAATATCAGGTCTCAGTTATTCAGGGAACGGACGATGTCGAGGTGCGTATAACGGATCGACAAAATAATGTTCTTGAAAAACTATTGACCATTAAATTGTTAAAAATCATACGCGGTAATCTTTCCTGATTTATGCGTTTTACCTCTTTAGGCAGTGGTAGTAAAGGTAATGCCACTGTCGTTCATTGTGGCGACACACGAGTTCTCATTGATTGTGGTTTTTCTGTTAAAGAAACAGAGAAGCGACTTTTACGTGTGGGCCTCGAGGGCAGAGATCTAGCTGCGATTGTTGTCACTCATGAGCATGCCGATCATATCCGTGGCGTCCTGCCACTTGCAAAAAAGCACAAGTTGCCTGTCATGATGACGGTAGGAACCAGCAAGGTCTTGAAAGATCACTCTCAGGTTGATCTAACGCTCGTTGACTCAGATTCAGTGTTTGCTATTGGTGAGTTAGAGTTAAAGGCTGTAGCTGTTGCACATGATGCCAGAGAGCCTGTCCAATATGTTGTTCGAGGGGAAGGTTTAACATTGGGGGTTCTTACCGATCTTGGGAGTATCACTCCTCATGTTTTAGAGAACTATCGTCAATGTGATGGCTTATTGGTTGAATCCAATCATGATGTGGATATGTTGGCTGACGGTCCTTACCCTCCTTCTTTAAAACATCGCGTCGGTGGTGCATGGGGGCATTTGAATAATCAACAAACCCTTCATTTATTACAAAACATTCATCTTGAGCAGCTACAGCACTTGGTGATTGGTCATATCAGCCAACAAAATAATAGCCTTAACCTAGTAAAAAATGTCATCTCGGCAATAGAGGATCAGTTGCCAGTGGTCCATTACGCTTGTCAGGATGAAGGTTTCTCGTGGATAGAGCTTCTCCGTGGTGACATATACTGAGCCAAGTTTTTCCCACAAACGATTGAGAATTAAGATCGTTTTTTTTATTCCTGTATGGGTAATTAAGACGACATATTAACCAATATAAGTTTTCTGTCACGATAGGTTTTCCACAATTACATCGATAAGTTTATAGAAATATTCTAAATAGCTTCTAACTCATTGATTTATGATTTAACATTTGTTAACTATATGATTTTAAACAGTTTTTTGTGTTGGTTAAAAAATAATCAATTTGTCTGTGCTACCTAATCGAGTGGACTGTATCGAGTTTTATGAAAGTAATGCACAAAGTTATCCACAGAATTTGTGGGTAACTTTATGACCCCAGAGAAAATAATTTGTCAACCAAATACGCTGTGTTTCGTTTATCTTAAACAATGGGCGGGTAGTTTGATAGATCCACTTATTTGATTGCGTAATTGCTCTCCATCGCTACATAGGAGGTGACGGTTGGCCTCAAGAGTAACGACCTGTAATTGAGAAAGGAAAAGTAATGGTTTGATTTCAACAAGGACATTTTCGTTGAGATTGATGTGAGTAAGTCCGGTGAAGATTTCTAGCCCGGAGAGTTTGGATATACCCGCATTGGAACAGTTGAGGTGGGTAAGCTGGTTAGCTCGGGTGACTTTTTGGTCGAAGATGGCTTGATCAACGCAAGATTTAAGCGCGGTGTCAGTTATGTTGAAATTTGAAAATAACTTTTCTGGACTAAAGACAGGTTGCTCATTCAGTGTATAGGTATACCCTTCACAACCAATGAGAACAATGCTAACAAGGGGCAAAACAAACTTGTATAGAGAGTTTTTCATAAGACGGTAGACCTTTAATGTTTAAAGTGTGAAAAAAACGGTTTTAAAAGCTTGTTGCTTTCACCAGAATAACAACAAGACCGTGTTTGTTTTTGGGGCTACTTATTTCTGACGTTGGTTGTTGGTATGATTCAATAGTCATTTTGACTAACAGCGTGGATCATAAAAGAACCCTTAATGTTATTATAGTATTCATTTAAGAGGATAGACGATGAAGAAGCTCCTACTAATAGTAACCGTGATAGTAACCGTGGTCGTTGGGTTGGCTGCATGTACTTCAATAGATCCCTACACCGGACAACAGAAAACCAGCAATACAGCAAAAGGGGCTGGGATAGGTGCTGTGACGGGCGCCCTTATAGGCGTAGCAACAGCCAGCGATGAGGACCGAGGAAAAGGCGCTCTAACCGGAGCTGTGGCAGGTGCCGCTGTAGGAGGAAGTGTTGGTTATTATATGGACCGCCAAGAAGCAGCGTTGAGAGCCAAGCTTGAAGGAACTGGTGTCAGGGTGGTTCGTGAGGGAAATAATATCCGCCTGGTTATGCCGAGCAGTATTACCTTTGGTGTTGATCGATACGAAGTGCGTCCGGAGTTCTACAATACACTGGAATCTGTTGCTGTTGTGTTAAAAGAATTTAAGAAAACAAATATTAGGATTGCTGGCCATACGGATTCTACTGGTAGTGCTGAATACAACCAGACATTGAGTGAAAGACGCGCCAGCAGTGTTGGTCAATTGTTGATTAGCCAGGGTGTTATGAGTGGCCGGGTATGGACTACGGGTTATGGGGAGCGTTATGCCATTGCCGGTAACGATACAGATTATGGCCGTCAAGCCAATCGCAGGGTGGAACTAGAGCTTGTCCCAACCCAGTAGTAAGCTTTCTAAAACAACGTATATTGCGCCTCGGCCCGGTTATGAATCCCGGGCCGAGCTGCTTTCATTTGAGTTGAAATTACCTGTTTTAGCATTTGACCAAACAAAAGATATTATTGAGGGCTTGGCTCTGGTTGTCGATGATCTCGGTTTGTCGCTCCTGCAGTTAGGGAAAAAAGCTCCAGGTCCGGTGCGTTGTGATTTTTTGGGTGGAGCAACACAGCATCGTCGTTTATATGGTGGCGGAAAGGGGCAGGATATTGCTAAGGCGGTTGGGCTTCATCACAAAGGGTTTAAACCTCAGATTTTAGATATGACTGCTGGGCTGGGGCGTGATAGTTTTGTTTTGGCATCGTTAGGTGCATCGTTAGTAATGTTAGAGCGTAATCCCATTGTTTTTGCCTTGCTTGAAGACGGACTCACCAGAGCGAGAGAAGGTGTCTTAAATCAATCATGTGAGGATGATGTGGCTGATCTCTCCAGTGTGTTGAGCCGAATATCTTCTGTAGGCATCGATGCCTGCACTTATCTAAACCAGCTGGAAGAGCAGCACAGTTCGGATGAAAAATATCCAGATGTCATTTATTTAGACCCGATGTTTCCGGTACGTGAAAAATCGAGCAAGGTAAAAAAGGAAATGCAGTTGTTTCATCAGCTAGTGGGTACGGATGAGGATGGATCAGAGCTTCTTTCTTTGGCTCTGGAAAAAGTAAAATATCGGGTGGTGGTTAAACGATCTGCCCATGCTCCTTTTTTGGCAGAGCAAAAACCGGGGTATTCCTTAAAAGGGAAATCTACTCGGTTTGATATTTATCCGATTCAAAAGTTACCCGGTTAAGAATTTCAGCCCTAAGGACATTGCTTCAACTATTTATCAGCTATGAGTTATTACCAGTTATAACCGACAAAAATCACCCATTCGTGATCCGCATGCTTCTGTTCACTGGCGGGTTCACTCACATAGTCCATGTCATAGCGTACCTCACTAAAAATTCCACCCAGTAACGGTATCTTGATACCAGTACTGGTTTCCAGTTGGGTGTTATCCATCTCATCTATCAGCCATAACAGTTCATGACGATGAAAGACCGTTAGTTCACTGGAAGGAATGGGCCAGTCAAGTTTTAGTGCCCAACGACCGGCAACATCCTTATTGTTTGAACCGCTATCTGAATCATTACCTAGATGTCGAGTCGATAAAAAAGCTGCACCCAGCTGAGCATTAATCAGTAACTAATTATTTAGGGTTAATTTATGACCTAAGCCCCCACCCGCCTGAAATTGCTCGTCGATGGCACTGAAACGATTTTTCTCGTACTTTACTCGGCCATAACTGAACCAGTGTTTATCGAAATCATAATTGAGCTGGTAACGGGCGTCGTATTGCTCATCAACGACATCACCTTCTGCACTATCTGATTCTGCAATGAAATCTACCTCATGGCGAAATGCCTGTTGGTGCCATTGAGCTGATACAGCGACATCGAGTTCTTCACTGTCGGTATTTCCCGATTTTTGGTTGAAGCCGAACTTTACCTCACCTTTAAACGGTGGTGGTTCAGGTGTCAACTTAATGGTGACCATTTTATCTAGTGAGAGGTGATTCAATTTACCGGAGTCACATATGGCAGAAACACTATCTTCGACATTGAGAGAGCAATGATTGATGGCTTCTTGGTTATGTTGTCCGCCATTAGCCGTGGTTGTATTGAATGCTGTGACGGGCAAAGCGTCAGATGAAAAAGGCAGAAGTGTTGAAGAGTTGAGTTGAGTGATTTTTTCTTTAGGGATAGTGATTACCCCAAAGACATCTGACAACCAAGTAATACTATCTTTATGAATAGCCTGTAATTCACCATGAATCATATCGCCGTTCTTTAGGGTCACTTCGCCTGCAGATATGGCCAGTGAATTAAGGGCGGTTGCAAGGAGCAGAAACAACTTAAAATACTTCATGGTAGGGAACCAATTTTGAGATGCGGGTACCCTACAAAATGTTCCTACAAAAATCTATATTGGATTGTATCGGGTTGATTGAACTGACTTGATTAGGTAAACAGCTTTTCCATTATCTTTTGATAGATTTCACTTAAGCCGTCTATATCTGTGATACTTGCACACTCATCAACTTTATGAATGGTTGCGTTAACCGGGCCGAGTTCTATCACTTGGCACCCATGGGGGGCAATAAATCGTCCGTCAGATGTGCCACCTGCAGTAGAGAGTTGAGTCTTGGTTCCGGTCACTTCATGGATACTTTCTATCGTGGCTTCAACAAGAGCACCTTCTGCTGTCAGGAAGGGTACCCCGCTAAGATTCCAAGTTAATTGATAGTTTAATTTGTGCTTGTTTAGAATGGCTTCGGTTCGGGTTTTAAGTTCTTGATCCGTCACCTCTGTGGAAAAACGGAAGTTAAATAGAACGTTGGCCTCCCCAGGAATAACATTGGTAGCACCTGTGCCGCTTTGAATATTGGAGATTTGGAAGCTGGTGGCAGGAAAAAATTCATTGCCCTGATCCCAGTGTTCTGTCGATAGCTCAGTGAGTGCCGGGGCAATGTTATGAATGGGGTTGTCTGCTAGCTGGGGGTAGGCAACATGGCCCTGAATACCTTTGACAATTAGTTCTCCGCCGAGAGATCCCCTGCGACCATTTTTGATCACATCACCCACGGTTTTGGTACTGGAAGGTTCTCCGACTAAACACCATTCAGGGATTTCGTTCCGTTCAAGCAGCCATTCTACTACTTTGACAGTGCCGTTGACGGCGACGCCTTCTTCATCACTGGTGATGAGGAAAGCGATTCGTCCAGAGTGATCTGGGTGGTCTGATACAAAGTTCTCTACAGCCGTAATCATTGCTGCCAAAGAACCTTTCATGTCAGCAGCGCCGCGACCGTAAATTAAGTCGCCTTCGATCGTGGGTTCAAAGGGCGGGTGTTGCCAGTTGTGAGTGTCGCCAGTAGGGACTACATCGGTGTGGCCTGCCAAACAAAGTGTAGGCCCCGTTTCCCCATGAATAGCCCAAAAGTTTTCCACGTCACCATAGGGAAGGTGGGTGATTTGAAAGCCGATGGCTTTAAGGCGGTCTATCATCAATTGCTGACAACCGGCATCCTCAGGGGTTACTGATTCACGTCTAATGAGTTCACAGGTTAATTCCAGTGTTGGAGACAGTATCGAGGGAAGTGATGAAGAAAGAGGGGACATTAACTTACGCCTTAAATACTTACGCCCAAGTGATTTAGTAATAAGTCACTTATACCAATGATAAGTCGTAAGTTTAGCGAGGTATGGTTTGGTTGGCTACATGCCAGAACGATTAGTGGGTTGATCATGTTAGCGTGTTTTCATTGGTATGGTCGAACCGCTTCCCCATAGAGATCCAGCATATTGTTTATGGTTCAAAACTATTTGAGGTGGATGCAAATAAAAAAGCCCCAATGATTGTCAGGACTTTTTTGAAGGCGAAGCATTAGAGCGAGTGTTTAGTTCGAAGCATGTAATGCTTCGTTTAGTTCTACGGCAGATTTGTTGGTGAGACATTCCACAGCACCGGTTGTGGAGTTGCGTCTAAACAGCAAGTCATCTTTGCTCGCCAGGTCGCGAGCTTTGGCTTGGCCTGCGACTTTGCCATGATCATCTAGCAGGGTGACTTTTGTACCTGCTGTGATATAGAGGCCTGCTTCTACGGTGCAGCGGTCGCCCAGAGGAATTCCTAGTCCGGCATTGGCCCCAAGCAAGCATTGGTTACCTACGGTAATAATGATATTGCCGCCGCCAGAGAGTGTTCCCATGGTGGAGCTGCCACCACCCAAGTCAGATCCGGATTTTACGAAGACGCCCTGTGAAATGCGCCCCTCAATCATACTGGTACCTTCTGTGCCAGCATTAAAATTGACAAAACCTTCGTGCATGATGGTTGTGCCTTCGCCAATGTAGGCTCCAAGTCGTACTCTTGCGGTATCGGCAATACGTACTCCAGCAGGCACCACGTAATCCACCATTTTGGGGAATTTATCTACACTATCTACTGACAGATTTCGCTTGTTCAATCGAGCACGTAATTGACGTTCAGCAAGCTCATTAATATCAATGGCACCTTCACTGGTCCAAGCAACATTGGGTAGCACACCAAACAAACCGGTAAGGTTCACATGATTGGGTTTAACCATTCGGTGGGATAACAAGTGAAGTTTTAAATACCCTTCAGGAACTGTGACAGGAGCATCATCAGTTTCCAGAAGAGTGATGACAACAGGTTTGTCGCTATGTTTGAACTGATCGGCGATGGCGGCAAGATTTTTTTCGCCGATTTCTGTGAAAGCTTCTGCCAGTTTTGCTAACGCCACGGTATCCAGTGTTATAGCTTGATTGCCACCGTTATAGTCCAGTGTTGATGCCAAAACACTGGAAACTGTTGCGTTGGGGTGCAGTTGCGGTTGTGGATAGAAAACTTCCAGCCATTCGCTGTTGTTATTCTGGGTGCCGATGCCCAGCCCAAAACTAAAGAGTGCGGTCATTTTCTGGTTTATCTCCAAATAATAGTAGTGTGAATGATGTCGCTAACTCGAACCGGTAAGTTACGGGACTAATATTGTATTACGAATTGAAAAAAGCGTTGTAGTCGTCGGCCTTAAAGCCAATGGTAATCTTCCCATCGACATCTAGCACGGGTCGCTTAATCATTGCCGGTTGTTCTAGCAACAATTGTGAGACATTATGTTCATTAACCTGTTGTTGGGTTTTTAACTCTAACTTTCTCCATGTGGCTCCCCGTTTATTGAGAACCGTTTCCCAGCCCGCCGCTTGAAGCCACTTTCCCAACGTATCCTGATTTAGCCCATCGGTCCGAACATCATGAAATTGGTATTGAATGTTATGTTCATCCAGCCATTGACGCGCTTTTTTTACCGTGTCGCAGTTTTTTATACCGTATAGCGTGATCTTCTTCATATTTTTGTCATGATTTTGGGTTAAGGGTAGGGGGCGCTTCTAGGTATAGCATTGCCATTATAGAACGACTGTTAGGAGTTACTCTGAGTTGACCGCATAGTAATAAACTAGGCGTAAACAAGCTAGGTAGTGTCAGCAAGTCAGACAGTAACCACAAATCAAATAACAACAGCCAGCATAGCAAAATTGTGCCGAGCAATCACGAGAGACAGCCATGAAAACCCTAATCTTGATACGTCATGGAAAATCAAGTTGGAAAGATTCTAGTCTTCAGGACCTCGATCGCCCATTAAATAGGCGGGGGCAGAGTAATTCAGAAACAATGGGAGAGCGGCTTTTATTAAAAAAGGTTGTACCAACAGACATCTATAGCAGTCCTGCCGCACGAGCTACGGAGACGGCTATGTTAGTTGCTGAGGCGCTAGGTTTATCCAGAGCGACGATAAAAATTACGCCGTCACTTTATACCTTCAACTATGAAGAATTGTTGGGTTGGATAAAATTGTTAGAACGTCATGAGGATGAGATCGGATTAGTTTGCCATAACCCGGCAATCACGGATTTGGTGAACTTTCTTACATTGTCCAACATCGAAAAAATATTCACATGCGGTGTAGTTGTTCTTAAGTTAAATATTTCCCGATGGGATCAGTTGGGAGCAGGAATGGCTGATATTGTCTATTATGATTATCCAAAAAATAATGGATAGATAAGTTGATGTTACGGTGTATTGAAAAACGAAGATGTCACTCAGGCCTTCTGAATTTTTACGGGTTTTTTGCGATGAGGATAACAAGAAGTACAAATTTCACAGACTCGGCCATCACAACCGCGAGCTGAGCAATATTCACGACCGTAGTAGATGAATTGCAGGTGTAAGGCGTTCCATGATTCTTTTGGAAAAAGTCGTTTTAAGTCTCTTTCGGTTTGAATGACATTTTTACCGTTTGTTAATCCCCAGCGTTGTGCTAGGCGGTGGATGTGGGTGTCGACGGGAAATGCGGGTTGTCCAAAACCTTGAGACATCACAACACTGGCTGTTTTATGTCCCACGCCTGGCAACCTTTCCAGGGCTTCGATATCTTCAGGCACTTTCCCTTGATGTTCATCGACTAAAATCTGTGACAGCTTGGCAATGGCTTTTGATTTTTGTGGCGCTAATCCACAGGGGCGAATAATGTCATAAATGGTTTCCACCGGTACATTGCACATGTCCACCGGATTGTCAGCCTGGTCAAATAGTGCCGGAGTCACCCGATTAACTCGTTCATCTGTGCATTGTGCCGAAAGGAGTACGGCGACAAGCAAGGTATAGTTGTCCTCATGGGTCAGGGGAATAGGCGGGGACGGATAGAGCTCATTGAGCTTATTTAGGATAAAGGCTATCCGTTGCTTTTTTAACATGGTGAGGCTTGGTCCGTAGCGAGGCTTTATTCGGATGACAGGACAAACTGTTTGATTCTTTCCGCGGCCTCTCTACATTCTTCGAGTGGTGCTACCAGAGCCATTCTTACATAGTTGTGACCTGGGTTAATACCATTAGCAGAGCGTCCTAGATAGCTGCCGGGCAACACAGTTACATTTTGTTGGGCAAACAGTTCTCGAGCAAAATTTTCCTCGTTACCTTTGTTAGCTGGCAGGATGTTAGCCCACAAGTAAAAACCAGCATCAGGCATTTTCAGAGGTAACACCTCGCCCAGAATTTGTTGGAAAATTTGAAACTTCTGGCGGTATTTATCTCGATTGTCTTTTACATGCTCTTCATCGTTCCAGGCAGCGATACTCGCCAGTTGAGTGGTGACTGGCATCGCTGATCCATGGTAAGTGCGATAACGTAAAAATGACTTCAGTATTTCTGCATCGCCAGCAACGAAACCGGATCTGAGACCCGGAAGGTTTGATCGTTTGGAAAGGCTGTGGAATACCACGCAGCGTCGGTAGTCTCGGCGTTGCATTTTCTCACAGGCTTCCAGTAACCCGGGCGGAGGGTTGTCTTCGTTGCCGTATATTTCCGAGTAGCACTCATCACTGGCAATGACAAAATCGTATTGGTCGGCCAGCCCGATTAACTTCTGTAAAGTCGTGATATCAAGTACTGCGCCCGTTGGGTTGCCGGGGGTACAGATATAGATGAGCTGGCACTGTTCCCAAACTTCGGAGGGGACAGAGTCGAAATCGGGCAAAAAATGGGTGTTCTCTAGGCAGTTGAGGAAATAAGGTTTTGCGCCGGATAGCAGGGCAGCACCTTCATAAATTTGGTAAAAGGGGTTTGGGCTTAGAATGAAGACATCGTTTGACGAGGAAACAGCTGGGCGATCAATAACAGCCTGAGCAAAGGCAAACAGTGCTTCGCGGGTACCATTAACTGGCAGCACTTGGGTTTCCGGATCTAGTGTTTGTAAATGAAAACGTGTTGTTAACCAGTTGGAGACAGCTTGTCTGAATTCTGGCGTACCTTTTGTTAGTGGGTACGCTGATAACATAGCCAATGAGGCTGTGAGTGCTTCCGTTACAAAATGAGGAGATGGATGCTTTGGTTCACCAATTGATAGGGGAATGTGTGTCAGTTCTGTCGGGGGAGTAATCCCCAATTTGAGTGCTGTGAGTTTCTCAAAGGGGTAGGGGTGTAATTTGTCGAGGTCAGTATTCATCAGTCTATGTCGTTATTTTTGCGTCGTTAGTTGTCGCTTGATTATTGTATGAAGGTGCCTGTAATCGTCAGATTTTCACTGCCATAACTTCATTTTTTGAAGAGGTTCACCTTCAATATCTTCTTTGTTGCGGGCATCGAGCTCACTGCAAATAGCATCACTCAATTGTTTACAAAAATCTGGGTCACTCAGTGGTTGGTAGTCCATGTTCACAAGATGAAAGGTATCTTCAACACGCTCACCGAGAGTGGAAATTTTTGCACTCAGGAGACGCAGTTTAAATTGGATAAAAATCCGCCCTAAATGCGCTAGCAGGGCGGGACGGTCGGGTGTAATGACCTCGAGGATAGTGACACTTTTGTCAATATCATTACTGATGCTGGCAATTGTTTTCATGGTGAAGTGTTTAAGATGCCGGGGTGTTCTCCGCTGTGCCTTAAGGGTAAATTCTGTGGGGTTCTTCAGAGCATCAGACAGTGTATTCTGAATACGAGAGAGCATTTTGGTGTCATGGCCAAAGGGTTCGTCATTTTCATTGACAACATAAAAGGTATCGAATGTGTTCTCTTGGGTGTCCCTGTGAAGGCTTGCATCGAGAATGGTCAGTTGTAGGTGACCAAGTGTCGCTGCGGTAATCGGGAACACATTATTTAGCCCATTGGTATGGATAAAGATCTGGGTTGCAACGGGAACCTCCACCCCGGCATCTTTAATCAGAATAACCGGCTCGATTGAATTGCCCTGCGAGGCGATAGCGTTGGTATATCTGGCAATATCGTCGGCATTTTCACGAAGAAAGAATTCATCATCTAGGTTACCCCATATCTGTTGGGCTTGTTGGCTGCTGATATTGTTTTCTGCGAGTTTTTCTATAGCGGAATTTTTAGTGTTTCTTACCCAGCCATCACGACTGGCAGGATTTTCAAGCCCGCGTCGTAAGGCTATTCTGGTTTCAGTATAAAGCTGGCGCATGAGTGATGCTTTCCAGCTATTCCAGAGTGTTGGGTTGGTGGCAGTAATATCTGCAATGGTAAGAACAAGCAGGTAGTCGAGTTGCATTTGGTTGCCGATTAACTTGGCAAATTTGTAGATAACATCTGGATCTGAAATGTCAGTTCGTTGAGAGGTGCTAGACATTAATAGGTGGTTTTCTACCAGCCATGAAACAAGTTGTACTTCTTCTTCAGGTAAGCCGTGACGTGTACAAAAATCAGCAGCATCCACTGCGCCCAGAACGGAGTGGTCACCACCACGACCTTTGCCCATGTCATGATAGAGTCCGGCGATAAAGGCTAGCTCGGGTTTGGGCAGGCTTTTGTAAACATGGGAGAAAACAGGGAACTCCTTGGCAACCTCAGGCCGATCAAACAGGCGCATGTTCTTAATTAATTGAAGAGTGTGAGCGTCCACGGGGTAACGATGAAAAAGATCATGTTGTGTCTGCCCAATAATTTTGCCAAATTCAGGAAGATAGCGACCCAGTATTCCATAGCGAGTCATCCGTTGCAGCTGTGTGCTCATTTTGTAAGGGCAGCGTAACAAGCGTAAAAAAAGTGCCTTGTTCTGTGGATCATTACGGAACGAGTCATCAATTAATTTTCGGTGTTGACGAATTTGGCGAATGGTGGCAGCGCGGATACCTTGAAGGTTTTCGTTTTCACCGAGTAAGCAGAAAATTTCTAGCAGGGCAGAGGGGTGCTTTGCAAAAATGTATTCTCCTGCTGTTTCAATATGTTCATCTCTTACCTGAAAGCGCTCATTGAGCTCATAGGTTTTCTTAGCTTTATCTTTACAAAGAATAACCTCATCAAGATATTGAAGCATGACATCGTTTAATTCACGCATAGACAACACCACTTGGTAGTAATGCTGCATGAATTGTTCGACGCCTAATCGCTCGCCACTATCATGATAGCCAAACATGGTGGCTATTTTACGTTGATAATCAAATTGCAATCGATCTTCAGGGCGTTCAGCGATGAGGTGTAAACAGTAGCGCACTTTCCAGAGAAAGGCTTCGCCCCGTTTAAGTTGGAGGTACTCTTCGGGTGTGAGGAAATCATTGCCGACTAATTCTTCTAGTGACTCTACATTGAAATGCCGTTTGGCAACCCAATTGATCATCTGAATGTCACGCAGTCCACCTGGCGCTTCTTTGACGTTAGGTTCGAGGTTGTATTCTGTGTTGCCATGTTTTTCATGACGGTCTATTTGTTCATCCCACTTCGCGCGGAAAAAGTCTTTGGATGACCATATCTTACGGGGCCCCGTTTTTTTCAACATGGAGAGCCGAAGTTTGTCTTCTCCCCATATGGTTCGAGTTTCCATGAGGTTGGTAGCGATTGTAATATCGTTTCTCGCCTCATCTACACACTGTGATAGAGAGCGTACGCTGTGCCCAATGGTAAGCTGAATGTCCCACAGGAAGGTGAGGAAGCCTTCTATACGCTGTTGATAGCGGCGGGGACTGCCACGGCGAATCAATAACATCAGGTCAATGTCTGACTGGGGGTGGAGTTCGCCTCTTCCGTAACCGCCGACAGCTAAAAGTGCTATACCTTTATCCCATTCAAATTGGTTCCATGCATGGCGAAGCATTAAATCCATAAAAAATGCACGCTCAACAAGCAAATTCCATGTTTGTTCTCCTTCATGGAATCGGGAGTTTAAATGGGTGTTTGCTGCCTCGATGGCATTTTTAAAAACCTTTATCGGGTTGTTTGTGGTGAGGTCTTGAAGAAATCGTCGTTCGTCAAAGAAAAGCAGTGGTTTCGCTGTGCTTAAATTTAACACGGTCATTAAAAATCTTCTTCTTTACGAGCGGTAAGCACTTCAACACCGGTGGCTGTGACGGCTAGGGTGTGTTCCCATTGCGCTGACAATCTGCCGTCGCGAGTTTCCACGGTCCATCCATCTTTTTTTAATTTAGTATGGTGTTTGCCCGCGTTGAGCATAGGTTCGATCGTAAATGTCATACCTTCCTTCAACACCAACCCCGTATCCGGGCGGCCGAAGTGAAGAACTTGGGGTTCCTGATGAAATTCTGTGCCGATACCGTGACCGCAGTAATCTCTGACCACGCTGTAGTAATTGTTTTCGGCATGCTGCTGAATAACGTGGCCAATATCGCCAAGGCGGGCACCAGGTTTGACGAGCTTAATCGCCTTATACAAACTTTCTTGAGTGACTTGGATTAGGCGTTTGGCATGGTCTGCGACGTGGCCCACGCAAAACATTTTACTGGTGTCGCCAAAATAGCCATCTTTGATGACGGTAATATCCAGATTGACAATATCACCATTTTTTAAGACTTTTTTCTCAGAGGGTATGCCGTGACAAACAACCTGGTTTATCGAGGAGCAGATAGACTTGGGAAAGCCTCGATAGTTGAGCGGCGCGGGAATAGTCTGCTGTACATTAACAATATAATCATGACAAATTTGGTCCAGCTCCGCCGTTGTTACACCGGCAACAACAAGGGGTTCGATCATTTCAAGAACTTCTGCTGCAAGCCTGCCCGCTATGCGCATTTTTTCTAATTCGGCGGCAGTTTTGATATTGACAGCCATAGATTTATTCCAAGGACATTCGTAAAGCCGAGTATTGTAACGGATTGTTGTTATAGATTGTAACGAGTTGCTGTTGATCTGTAGTGATTTGGGCTTTTCTCTCTTCTATAGGTGTATGATTTATGGTATAAAGCGCACCGCTTTGGAGTCATGTGCTCGGAGCTATTTGAAAACTAACGACACACACATATCGACACACTTGTCTGGGTGCCTGCTTTAGTGGGTTGACTGGTGGGATATGTGGAGGTTTAACCCTAACTTAAGGAATTATTATGACAGCCGTAAGCATGCGTGACATGTTGCAGGCTGGTGTCCACTTTGGCCATCAGACCCGCTTTTGGAATCCTAAAATGGATAAATTCATTTTTGGGGCCCGTAACAAAATTCATATTTTGAATCTGGAATATACTGTTCCAGCATTCAATGAAGCTTTAGAAATCGTTCGTCAGGTTGGCGCCAATGGTAACAAGGTGCTGATGGTTGGTACCAAACGTGCCGCACAGAAAGTTATCATTGAGCAAGCTCAGCGCTCTGGTATGCCTTATGTGAGCCATCGCTGGTTGGGTGGTATGTTGACCAACTATAAAACGATTCGAGCATCCATTCGTCGTTATCGTGAGCTTGAAACACAAAGCCAAGATGGGACCTTCGAGAAGTTGACCAAGAAAGAGGCCTTAATGAGGGCTCGACTGATGACGAAGCTTGAGAGCTCCATCGGTGGTATCAAGGATATGGGTGGTCTTCCTGATATGTTGTTTGTAGTCGATGTGGATCACGAACGTATTGCTATTCAGGAAGCGAATAAACTGGGTATTCCCGTTATTGGTGTTGTTGATACTAACAGTAATCCTGATGGCGTTGATTACGTCATACCTGGTAATGACGATGCGATCCGTGCCATTAAGTTGTATGCCACAGCGATTGCAGATGCGATTCTTGAGGGAAGAGCTGATTCCAGTACCGTGACCAGCAAAGACGAATTTGTTGAAGTGACCGAGGCTAATGACAAGCCTGAAGCAGAAGCAGCAGCTGCTGAATAATAAGTAGCGCAGCTTTGTAGTAATTAAAGAAGGGGGCGTAGCCCCCTTTTTTTCCAACCTACCCATATAGAAAGATTAAGAGGAATAGACAAATGGCAGCATTTTCTGCGTCTATGGTTAAAGATCTGCGTGAGCGCACAGGCCTTGGCATGATGGAGTGTAAGAAAGCACTGGTTGAAGCCGATGGTGATATTGAAAAAGCGATTGATGATCTGCGTAAGTCCAGTGGTATGAAAGCCGCTAAAAAAGCAGGTCGCATTGCAGCCGAAGGTGTTGTTGCCGCTAAAGTTGCTGACGATAATAGCTACGGAGTGATGGTCGAAATCAACAGTGAAACAGACTTTGTGGCACGTGATGAGGGCTTTTTAGCCTTTGTTGGCCAAGTGCTTGATAAAGCTTTTGCTGAAAAACAAACTGATACAGCTGCATTGGCAGCGAGTATGGAAGATGCCCGTCAGGCTTTGGTTCAGAAAATTGGCGAGAATATCAATATTCGTCGGGTTGAGGTGGTTGAGGCGCCGGTGGTTGGTACTTATGTCCACAGCAATAATCGTATCAGTGTTTTGGTTGCTCTGTCGGGTGGAGAGAGTGGCGTTGCGAAAGATGTGGCTATGCATGTGGCAGCTGTCAATCCACAAGTGGTGAAGCCAGAAGATATGCCCGAAGAGGTCGTAGCGAAAGAGAAAGAAATTTTTGTTGCTCAGGCACGAGAGAGCGGTAAACCTGAAGAAATTATTGAGAAGATGATTTCTGGTCGTATTAATAAGTTTCTTTCTGAGTCTAGCTTGGTTAACCAGCCTTTTATTAAGGACCCAGAGATTAAAGTGGGTAAGTTAGCAAAGGATGCCGGAGCAGAGATTCAGTCATTTACTCGGTTTGAGGTTGGCGAAGGGATAGAGAAAGAGGAAGTTGATTTTGCTGCAGAAGTGGCAGCCCAGGTTGGCGCAGCTAGCTGATAAATAACGGGGACTTAGGTCCCCGTTATTTTATGTCCAGAGTAAACTCTGTATTGAAAGATTGTATGAATACGAGTCGTGTTAAGTACAACAGCATAAAGAACAATGATAGACCAAGAAAATATACAGCCTTGGAGAAAAAATATGCCGGCCTCTCGAGATAAAAAATACAAGCGCATACTACTCAAGTTGAGTGGTGAAGAACTGATGGGAGATGAAGGTTTTGGTATTGACCCCAAAGTACTTGATCGCATGGCACTTGAGATAGGCCAGTTGGTTGGTATTGGCGTTCAGGTTGGGCTTGTTATTGGTGGAGGCAACTTGTTCCGCGGGGCGGCACTTAACGCTGCTGGGATGGAGCGTGTTACCGGTGATCATATGGGTATGCTGGCCACGATGATGAATGGTTTGGCCATGAGAGATGCCCTGGATCGAAATAATATTTCTGCTCAGGTTATGTCTGCCATCCCCATGAGCGGTGTAATGGAACCTTACGATCGCCGTAGAGCAACACGTTATCTTGATAGTGGTGACGTTGTGATATTTTCTGCGGGAACAGGAAACCCCTTTTTTACCACTGATTCTGCAGCCTGTTTAAGAGGGATCGAAATTGATGCGGAAATAGTGTTAAAGGCGACCAAGGTGGATGGTGTTTATTCTGCTGATCCAATGAAAGATCCCAGTGCTACAATGTATTCTCACCTGACCTATGATGAAGCGTTGGAAAAAAGGCTTGGGGTAATGGATTTAACGGCAATTTGTCTCTGTCGTGAACAGGATATGCCGCTTCGAGTATTCCGTATGTCCAAGCCTGGGGCACTTCTCAATATTGTTGTGGGTGGCGAAGAAGGAACACTGATAGAGGAAACCCGAAATGATAAATGATTTGAAGCAAGATGCCGGTGAGCGCATGGAAAAGAGTATCGGTGCTCTGTCTAATGCCTTTAATAAAATTCGTACTGGCCGGGCCCACCCCAGTTTATTGGATGGCTTAACGGTTTCTTATTATGGGGTTGATACTCCATTGGGGCAGGTAGGTAACGTTACTGTGCTGGATGCTCGGACATTGTCTGTCTCTGTTTGGGAAAAAAACCTAGTACCTGAGGTTGAGAAAGCTATTCTTAAGTCAGATTTGGGGCTTAACCCCTCAACGACCGGAGAGCTTGTCCGTATTCCTATGCCCCAACTGACAGAGGAAACGCGTAAAGGGTTTATTAAGAAAGCTCGGTCAGAAGCAGAAAATGCTCGGATCTCTATACGTAATATCCGTCGTGATGTTCTTTCCGACGTCAAAGAATTACTGAAAGATAAAGAAATAACAGAAGATGATGAGCGTCGTGCACAGGATGATGTTCAAAAAATTACTGATAAATATATCAAGCAGGTTGATGAGGCGTTGTCCGCCAAAGAAGTCGACTTGATGGAAATTTAGTCCATTTTATAGAGATTTGATTTCCTTGACGACGAACCCGACAGACACTTCTTCCGTCACACATCCATTGCGTCATGTGGCGATTATTATGGATGGTAATAATCGCTGGGCGAAACAGCGCGGGCTTTCCGGTACTGCTGGACACGAAATGGGTGTCGAGCGGGTTAGAGATGTTCTGGATGCCAGTGAAAAATATGACATTGAGGTTCTGACACTGTTTGCCTTTAGCAGTGAAAACTGGAATCGCCCTCAACTTGAGGTGCGTGCCTTAATGTCCCTGTTGGCATCCTATCTAAAAAAAGAAGTTAAACAGCTAAAAGAGCGAAAGGTTTGTCTAAAAGTCATTGGTCGAAAAGACCATTTTAGTGCTCGCCTAAATAAACTGATCGATGATAGTGAGGCTGCAACAGCCAAAGGTAATCGGACTCTGGTTTTGGCTATTGATTATGGTGGCCGATGGGAAATAGCCGAGGCTGCACGGGAGCTTGCTCGCGAGGTTCAGCGAGGTCGATTGCGCCCAGAAGATATTTCAGAAGAAAGTATGCAGCAGCATATGTGCATGCCTAACCTTCCTTCGCCTGATCTTTGTATTCGTACCGCCGGTGAGCAGCGAATCAGTAATTTCCTGTTATGGCATATGGCGTATACCGAATTTTATTTTGCGGACTGTTACTGGCCTGACTTTGATGGCGCTGCATTTGATATGGCCATTCGCGATTATCAACAACGCCAGCGTCGTTTTGGTAAACGTGAGGAGCTGTTCTCGGGTAAGGAGAAGCAGCTTGCTTAAGCAACGGGTAATAACAGCTGTAGTGATGGCTGCTGTCTTTCTTTCTGCCTTGGTGTTTTTGACCCCTTTTACTTTCTCTCTTTTTATAGCTGTTGTAGTGATCTATGCAGGGTGGGAGTGGTCTGAGCTGTCGGGTTTATCCAACACTTCGATGAAGCTGAGTTACACCTTGAGTGTCACAGTGCTTTTGGGGCTGGCAGGTTATGTTTTAGGTTTGTCTACAACAGCGCCGTTACATGCCGGTGTTGGACAAACGCTTATGGGTTGGTTGGCACCCTGGTGGGCGATAGCCTTACTCTGGGTGCAAGGTTATCCGAGTAGTGCTGTACTGTGGGGAAGTCGTGGGTTGCGAGGGCTAATGGGTTTCCTTGTATTGGTGCCGGCTTGGGTGGCCGCAGTTATACTGATGTATTCAGAACATGGTGAGTGGTTGATTTGTATCGTCGTTTTGATTGTGGCATTTGCAGATATCGGCGCTTATTTTTCGGGGCGTAAGTTTGGCAAGCACAAGCTGGCTTTGAACGTTAGTCCTAAAAAAACCTGGGAAGGTTTATTGGGAGGTGTTGTTGCAAATTTTCTTTTTGTTATCGCCTTGGGTGCTTTTTTGAAGCTAGATTCGATTAATCAATGGTTGATGTTGTTCGTGTTGGTGATGATTACCGTGTTGGCTTCCGTACTGGGTGATTTGCTTGAGAGTATGGTTAAGCGTCATCGTGGAATTAAGGATAGTGGAAATATTTTGCCTGGTCATGGCGGTGTTCTCGATCGCTTAGATAGCCTTACGGCAGCATTGCCAGTTTTTACTTTGGTTTTTATCTATAGCGACTTTCAGTTATAAGATGCAGCTGTTAAAAATGAAGCAGAAATTCTAAATGATACAGACATTAACCATATTGGGTGCGACAGGCTCTATTGGTCTCAGTACTCTGGATGTGGCGGCCCGCCATCCAGATCGTTTTAAAATTTTTGCACTTAGCTGTCATTCTCGGGTGGTGGAGCTTGCCGGCCAATGTGAGCTGTTTAAGCCGCTGTATGCCGTCGTTGCAGATGAATCGAAAGCGGACCAATTAAAGAAATTATTAGAAAAAAAAGCGCCTGATACAAAAGTTTTGTCGGGTGTAGAAGGGTTGTGTCAAATAGCAACTGATTCTGCGGTAGATACTGTTATGGCTGCCATCGTAGGGGCTGCAGGGTTGTTGCCAACACTTGAGGCGGCGAAGGCGGGAAAGAAAATCTTGCTGGCTAACAAAGAGTCTTTGGTGATGGCCGGACCCTTGTTTATGAGCGCAGTGAAACAGGGTGGTGCGACGTTGTTACCCATTGATAGTGAGCATAATGCGATCTTTCAATGCTTGCCCTCGGGCTATGGCTCTAAGCAACGCGGCGGTGTACGCAAAATACTCTTAACGGCTTCTGGCGGTCCTTTTCGAACGGTACCACTTGACAGTCTATCTTCTATGACGCCAGAGCAGGCGTGTGCTCATCCTAATTGGGATATGGGACGAAAGATATCTGTTGATTCCGCCACCATGATGAATAAAGGACTTGAGTTGATAGAGGCCTGTTGGTTGTTTGGTGTTTCTTCTGATGAAGTTGAAGTGGTTATTCATCCCCAGAGTATTGTTCATTCGATGGTGGAGTATGTCGATGGCTCAGTGTTGGCCCAACTGGGTAATCCTGATATGCGAACCCCAATAGCCCATGCCATGGCTTGGCCAGAAAGAATTGCGTCTGGTGTAGGTAGTCTCGATATTATCAGCACGGCACAATTGGATTTTGAGGCACCAGACTTAGAGCGTTTCCCTTGTTTGTCACTGGCAATGGAAGCGGCTCGTAGGGGTGGAGGTGCGCCTGCCGTGCTTAATGCAGCAAATGAAGTGGCTGTGGACGCTTTCCTGAACAATAAGATCTCATTTACTCAGATAGCAGACATTGTGTCTGAAGTTCTCAATCAAATGGATATCCCTGAACCTGATTCTCTGGAGGCTGTCCAATTGTGCGATCAACAGGCGCGGCAGTACGCAATGAATCTTGTTTCATAGCACTATACCTATACCAAACGTATAGGATTTGAAGACGTCAGGGTAAGAAGCCACTTTGTGATAGAGCGAGTTAATTAGGAATACTGATGGAATTGTTGCAAACGATTTTTTACACATTGCTGGCTTTGGGCGTACTTGTGACTGTTCATGAGTTTGGTCACTTTTGGGTGGCCCGCCGGTGCAATATCAAAGTTCTTCGTTTTTCTATAGGATTTGGTACGCCTCTCATACGTTGGCACGATAAGCAGGGCACTGAGTTTGTCATTTCAGCGTTACCGTTGGGCGGCTATGTAAAAATGGTTGATGAGCGTGAAGGTAATGTTTCTGAGGAAGATTTACCCTTTGCCTTTACTCAAAAATCTGTTTGGCAACGGATGGCCGTTGTTGTAGCGGGACCCTTGGCTAATTTCCTGTTGGCCATCGTGATGTATTGGTTTGTTTTCTTTCAGGGTGTGACGGGTATTGTTCCAGTAGTTGACTCTTTCAAGCCTGATTCTATCGCTGAAAAGGCCGGTCTTCAGCCGGGACATCAGATAATCGCCGTAGATGGTGAGCTAACCCCAACCTGGCAAGCCCTCAATGAGCAGCTGGTGGGGCGTATTGGCGAGTCAGGGGTTATTAATTTTACCGTTAAGGTTCCAGGTGATCCTGCTCACTATGAGTATCAAGGGCAGCTGGATGATTGGTTGGCTGATGCGGATCAGCCAGACCCAATCGGTAGCGTGGGTTTGGTGCTGTATATACCAAAAATTCTACCCGTGGCGAATGAAGTGGTTTCTGGTGATCCAGCAGACAAGGCTGGGTTGATGGCTGGTGATTTGGTGTTATCTGCAGATAACCTTCCCATGAAAGATTGGTCAGCCTGGGTTGAATATGTTCGTGCTCGCCCTGGCCAAACAATAGATATTGAGGTGGAAAGAGAAGGCCTGGTGTTTAATACGAGCATTGTTCCTAAGCAAACTGTTTCAGAGGAAGGGGATGTTGTTGGTCAGGTTGGGATGACAGTTCTGGTGCCAGAGTGGCCTGAAGATATGATTCTCAGAGTCGAATATGGCCCAATGGATGCTGCCGTCCGAGCATTGCAGCAGACTTGGAAGACTTCAGTTTTGATTTTGGACTCAGTGAAAAAGATGCTGACTGGATTGATTTCGGCAAAACACTTGAGTGGACCCATTACCATTGCTAAAGTGGCGGGCGCATCGGCCCAGTATGGATTGACTGCGTACCTTGGGTTTGTGGCATTTCTCAGTGTCAGTTTGGGTATTTTAAACCTGTTGCCGGTTCCAGTGCTGGATGGCGGCCACTTGATGTATTACCTCGTTGAGGCTGTAAAGGGTTCGCCTGTGTCTGAAAAGATTCAGATGGCTGGGTTCAAAATAGGGATGTTTCTCGTCATTGGGTTGATGGTGTTGGCCCTCTACAATGATGTGATGCGGTTGTGATTCGGTAGGATTGGATTGCCATGAGCATGGTGGCTATGGCAGTAGTGATAATAAATAAATTAAACCAAGAGAAAACTAATCTCCGATGAAACACTTTTACCTATTGCTGTGCCTAGTGTCGCTTTCTGTCACTGTTCGAGCAGAAATCTTTCAGGTGGAAGATATTAGAATAGACGGTTTACAGCGGGTATCTTCAGGCACAGTGTTTGCGTCGATGCCTCTCAGTGTTGGCGACTTAATTGACGGTGATACCGTTCGCCGTACTACTCGTGCATTATTCCGTACGGGCTATTTTGATGATATTCAAATTTCCCGAGATGGTGGCGTACTGATTATTACGGTCAAAGAAAGACCCGCCGTGGCGGAATTGACTATTGAAGGCAACACCGCTATTCCCACTGAAGATCTTTTGAAATCTTTACGAGATAGTGGCTTGGCCGAAGGGCAAATTTTCCGTCAATCTATACTTGAGGGTATGAGTCGTGAGCTTGAACGTCAGTATGTAGCGCAGGGTCGCTATGGTGCAGAAATATCAACAGAAGTTAAGGAGCTTCCTAGAAACAGAGTGTTGGTGAACATCCATGTTAATGAAGGTGACGTTGCGGCGATTTCACATATTAATATCGTCGGCAATCAGGATTTTGATAACGATGATCTAACCAGTGAATTTGAACTAAAGACAACAGGCTTGTTGTCTTTTTTTACCAATGATGACAAATATTCCCGAGAGAAACTGTCGGGCGATTTAGAAAGGCTGGAATCCTGGTATCTCAATCGGGGTTATTTGAATTTTTCCGTTGATTCGACTCAGGTAGCCATTAGTCCAGATCGTGAGTCAGTGTTTGTCACTATTAATATTACGGAAGGTGGCATTTACACTGTTAGCGGTATTGAGTTGGCAGGTGATCTGGTTATTTCTGAAAGTGAAGTTCGCAGCCTTGTTGTGCAGAAAGAGGGCGAAACCTTCTCTCAGGTGCTAATGACTCGTTCCTCAGAATTGATTGCTCAGCGATTGGGTAATGATGGGTATTCCTTTGCGGACGTAAAAGGTATTCCAGAAGTTAATGAAGAAGATAAAACGACCAAGCTGACATTTTTTATTGATCCGGGTAACCGTGCCTATGTTCGGCGTATTGAGTTCCGTGGCAATACCAAAACCATGGATGAGGTATTGCGTCGGGAAATGCGGCAGATGGAAGGTGCCTCGGCATCAACAGCAAAGCTCGAATACTCAAAGAGTCGACTGGAACGCACAGGATTCTTTAAGGAAGTGGAGATGGAAACTCGTCCAGTTCCGGGGGTGGATGACCAAATTGATGTGTTTTATACAGTGGAAGAGCAACCTTCGGGTAGTGTGGGAGCAAGTTTTGGTTTTGCACAAACCTATGGTGTTGTTTTAGGCGCGAACATATCCGAAAGTAATTTTCTGGGTACCGGGAATAGGGTGTCGTTAGGACTTAATCAAAGTGGCTTTCAAACCAACTTGTCGTTGAACTATACCAATCCTTATTTTACCAAGGATGGTGTCAGTGCAGGATTTGGTGTGTTTGCGCGTAAGCAGGATTTTGATGAAGCCAATGTGTCTAATTACACCACAGAAAGTTTTGGTGCTTCTACAACATTTGGCTATCCTGTTTCTGAAACAGAACAGATTGGTTATGGGTTGGGTTTTGAGAATTTAACAATTGATGCCGGTACTTTTCGCACCACATTGATTGATCAGTTTCTTGATGAAAATGGCAGTGACTTCAATATTCTTACCGCTAATTTGAGCTGGATGCAGTCCACTCTTAATAGGGGCAGGCTGGCAACCAGAGGCTCATCCCAGCGTTTTGCGGTAGAGACAACAATACCTGTGGGTGATTTGAATTATTATAAACTCAGTTATGATGCCCAACACTTCCAGCCGCTGACTAAAAGTTTGACCATGCGCTTCCACACAAAACTGGGTTATGGCGATAGTTATGGGTCGACTTCTCGGCTACCCTTCTTTAAGAACTTTTATTCTGGTGGTTTTGGCTCCGTGCGTGGATATAAGAAAAACACGTTGGGTCCGAGGGATGTTCCAGTAAACCCATTATTTGCTAATGATTCAGATCCCTTTGGTGGTAATGTTGTTGTAGAGGCTACAGCAGAAATGATGTTTCCTTTGCCCTTTATTAAGGATCAACGCAGTATCCAGGCGGTGGTGTTCGTAGATGGGGGTAATGTATTTGATACCGATTGTGGTGACGTGGATGAAGATTTTTGTTTAGAGCCAGGCCTTAGTGATCTACGCTATTCTGTAGGATTTGGTGGAACTTGGCTCAGCAGTTTTGGACCCATCACCGTTAGTATAGCTAAGCCGATTAATGCGGGAGAGGAAGACGAGGAAGAGATCTTTCAGTTTTCCATGGGGCAGACTTTTTAGAATACGCCGAGAAGCGTTTTGTCAAGAGAGTGAGTTAATAAACGTGCTAGATAGTTAGATATAGTTAATTTAATCAATGGAGAATTAGAGTGCGCATAGCAAAAATATTAGTATTAACGTTGGCAAGTCTGTTTGCTGTAACGGCAACAGCTGCTGAGGGGAAAATAGCGGTGGTAGATTTTGGTAAGGCGATTTTTGGTTCTGAGGTTGCTAAAGCTCGATTTAAGCAAGTACAGACTGCATCAGAATTTGCGGCGTTACAAGCCAAGTATGAAAGTACAGTGGCAGATATGAAAACGCTTAAAAAGGAAGTGGAAACCAAAAGTATGACGTGGTCTGCAGAGCAGACAGCTGATGCGCAAAAGAAGATGGAATTCTTACGTGCGGATCTTGAACTGACAACTCGAAAAGTACAATCTGAGCAAAAAGCCCTGCAAAGTAGTATCGTTCAAGAATTACGCCCTAAAGCTGGTGAAGCACTGCAAGAATTAATCAAGGAAGAGGGTATTGTCTTACTGATTAATGCGGAAGCTGTTGTCACTGTTGCCGTTGAGCTTGACTTGACGTCCAAGTTGACTGACCGCCTAAATAAGAAAACTAAATAGCGATTAATGGTAAACAATTTTTGAAAGCCAATGATAGATTGAGAATGACTAGTCATTCATTGAGAGACATAGCTGACTATATTGGCGCTGAATTGAGAGGGGATGAAAATCTCCAAATTACGGGCTTGAATACTCTTCAGGATGCCGAATTTGGAGATTTAGCATTTTTGGCGAATAAGTCCTACTGTCAATTTTTATCTCAGACCAAAGCGGGAGCGGTCATTATTGCCGTTGATGAGCTAGAAAAATACACCGGTAATGCGCTTGTTATGGCAAATCCTTATTTAGGTTACGCGCTGGTATCGTCGATGTTTGATTCAGCCCCTGTACCCGCTCCCGGAATCCATCCTACTGCTGTAGTTGCGGCCACAGCCAAAATTGCAGAGACGGCCTCTATTGGCGCACACTCTGTGCTGGGTGAATATGTTGTTATTGGTTCTGATAGCCAGCTAGGGGCTAATGTCACGATAGGTGATGGATCCATGTTAGGTAACAACTGCCGAATCGCCGCAAATGTCAGTATTTATCACGGTGTAACCATCGGAAGCCAGGTGACTATACACAGTGGCGCAGTTATCGGAGCTGATGGCTTTGGTTTTGCTCGTAATCAGGAAAACTGGGTCAAAATCTATCAACTAGGTGGTGTCGTTATTGGTGATCGAGTTGAAGTTGGAGCCTGCACGACAATAGATCGAGGCGCATTGGGTGATACCGTGATTGAGGATGGTGTTATTCTCGACAACCATGTTCAAATTGCACACAACGCTCGTGTAGGTGAAAATACTGCGATGGCGGGATGCTCGGGTGTTTCCGGTAGTACAGTTGTTGGTAAAAATTGTATCTTTGCTGGCCAGTCTGGTGTGGTAGGACATGTTACTATTTGCGATGGGGTACAGGTTACCGGCGGTAGTATTATTACTAAATCGTTACATGAGCCGGGCTCTTACTCTTCGGGAACAGCTTTTAGTAAGACGGGGGAGTGGCGGAAAAACGCGGTTCGCTTCAACCAGTTAGATGATTTGGCCCAACGGGTCAGGAAATTAGAAAAAAAATTATAACCCTTTGCTTTATTACAACTTTGCTGAGTCTTGAGAAAATCTAATGGACCTTAACGATATAAAAAAACGGTTGCCTCATCGCTATCCATTTCTACTGGTAGATCGTGTAGTTGAAATTGAGTTAGGCGAACGTATTTTGGCTTATAAAAATATAACAGCCAACGAAGAAGTGTTTAATGGGCACTTTCCTAACACACCCATTTTCCCCGGGGTTATGATTATAGAGGCGATGGCTCAAGCGGCGGGTATTCTTGGTTTTGTCACTGCCGATAAATATGCAGATGACGATGTTCTTTATTTGTTTGCTGGAGTTGATGGTGTACGTTTTAAACGTCAGGTCATACCCGGGGATCGTCTTATGTTAGAAGCTAAAATCGACTCGGTGAAACGTACAATTTGGCGGTTTAAATGTCGCGCCAGTGTCGATGATGAGCTGGCCTGTGAAGCAACAATTCTCTGTGCATTGAAGTCGGCCTGATAACGATGTCCTTGATTGATCCACGAGCGATTATTGACCCTTCAGCAGAATTGGCGGAGGGTGTAGCGATAGGTCCCTGGACGATGATTG
>CAXBDQ010000019.1:0-39437 GCA_963974675.1 uncultured Porticoccus sp.
GATTAACAGTCCAGTTTGATCGGTTAGACTAGGTAAGATTATATTACATTTCAATGAGTTGCAATTAGTTGTGATGAGTGAAAACTAGGGTAGATTAGTAGCTAAATGTGCTCAGAGTGTGCTCAAGTGTGATCCAGCTATAAAATCTACGATAAGTAGGGCAGAATCAGTCTTTAGGGAAATGGGGTAACCTGGTAAGACTGTTTATAAAAATAATAATGGCCATACCGCTAGCCGCCCCCAAAATAGCTATATAGGATTCTATCCTTAGCTGTTATTCAAGCCATCAAGATAGAAGCTATGTAGCTCAGATATCGAGTATCGAGAGCCTGACCATAGACGATACAGAAGGATCTATTAAACTAAATGGCCATCAAAAAAACCGAACTCTACTCCTCCCTCTGGGCAGGTACTGACAAGTTAACTTGAAGGCTTGGACTGGGACTACACAATTTTCCCTCAAGTGCCATAAATCTGTTGTTTATCTACCACTTTTGTAGCGAATTATCAGTATAAAGCGGAGTAAAACACCACTTCTCCAAGAAAAATAAGTTAACTTGTCAGTACCCACTAGAGAACTCAATAACCCCCGGTGTCATAAAGAGGCCGCCTTAAGGGGTTGCTCACTCAGCATGTGATCGACAGCCTTACTTGTCCAGAGTCTGCTATCGAGGGGTGAGCTGCCTATTAGCTTAAAATGGGGTTTACTTCGGTAGTTGACCCATTGCGGACATTGGTTGCAGGGAATACAAAATCTGATTTTAGTCGGTTCATAACCCGTTTGAGACAGTAGTTGTATTTTCGGAAGCTTAGGATTATCTAGTAAGCTAGGGGCTTGCCAAGTGTCGAATAACTTTACACTTATTTGTGAGTCGTTGTAGTCGTATATTATAACTAGTTGATTTTATGGGCGTTTTTTTCTGGCGCAATATTTGCTAATGAATATAATGAAATTGCGAGGCTATTACTTTGATTTATATCAAGGATAGGGATTGAAGATGAACATGCGGGCTAAAATTGGGAAGGCGTTTATTCTTCCTATGCTCGCTCAAAAGCATATGGAGACTAGTGCATCAGAATCAACACCAACAAATCAGGACGTTCAATACTTTGAGACCATAATCATTGGTTCAGGGTTTTCAGGCTTGCTCGCATACTCAATAAATTGCCCTTCTATGGGCATTTCAATTAACGTGATATGGAAACACCGAATGAAATTTAAATATCGAAACCAGATACTAGCCGTTTTTTTCGCCTTGGCCCTGTTTAATACGGGTAGTGCTAATGCCGGTTTGATTACTATGGACGCCGTTAAGTATAGTGTTGGGGATCATTTAAGTTTTGACGCATTTGATGAAACGTTAGGCACGTTAAAGAATGTGAAATTATATTATAGTATTAGCATGTGGCTACGTATAGTGAATGATAGTGGTGATATAGTTGCTGATGATTGGACGGCGACAGTGACTGTCGGCATCTCAGATGTTAATAGTTTAGGTAACATTATAGATAATAAGCAGCATCGCGTAGAAACGTTTGATTTACAGGAAAATGGCAATGAGGTGGTGCTATATTCGTTCACGTTTGATGATGTAGCCGACGTGCCGTTGAATAAGGTACAAAATGGTTTTCGTGGTTTAAACCTACGCATCCATGAGAATGAATTGAACGCACAGTTCCTGGCAACGTATGATGGGGACGTGTATTGTGCGGACGCAGATCGATGTTTTGGCGGCAATTTCAGTACCGCACGATTAGAGTACCAATATGAGACAGGAGCCAGGCAAACCGTGACCAATGTACCCGAGCCTTCTACACTTGCGATTTTTGCATTAGGAATGATTGGTTTAGCATCACGTCGATTTAAGAAAAAATCTTAAAAAATTAGTTTCATTATCAAAATTAATTATCGACGACGCAATGCCTTGGTTTATATTAGCCAAGCCATGTAAGCCAGCGTTGTCGCGTAATTTATAAAAGAATCATCAAGAAGCATCTGCCAATTAGGTAGATGCTTTTTTGATCGCCAAGGATGGTGGAATGCGACAAACGCAGGAGCAGTTTTTGTGCGGCTCATAAAGGCGTGTAAATCTACGAATGTAGTTGTTTAATATTAATACTAACATCAGCTATACGCTTTAAAGCGTCCAGCATATGAGTTAAATATCTCGCGGATTTCAGTCGCCAGTGCGACACGGCTTGATTATGCAGCTAAACGCATAGCATCGTAAACTTCATTAGGCGTTTTATAGTCGAGTAACTTTTTAGGCCTGTTATTGAGCTTGTTTTGGATCAAGATAATATCTTCATCGGTGACTTTATCCAGCGCCATGCCTTTCGGGGGTACTGACAAGTTAACGCGAGAAAATGGATAATCAGGGAATGAACATCTACAAACGTCATCGGTTTCCACCCGACATCATTAGCTACGCAGTTTGGCTCTATCATCGTTTCAATTTGAGTCATCGTGATATTGAAGATCTACTCGCAGAGCGAGGTGTTATTGTCAGCTACGAGACCATCAGGCTTTGTGTATCAAGTTTGGTGCTCAATATGCGAGCCGACTCAAACGACGACATCGTGGTTATGGTGACAACTTTTATCTCGATGAGGTTTTCGTGAAGATCAATGGCAAGCAGCAATACCTGTGGCGAGCTGTGGATCAAGATGGAAAGGTGGTGGATGTCTTTTTACAGGCTTGCAGAGATGGCAATGCAGCAAAGCGTTTCTTTAGGCGGTTTATGTGGAATTATGGTGGTGAGTCCAGAAAGATTGTAACGGACAAGCTGAGAAACTACGGCGTAGCACATCGGGAACTGATGCCCGACGTTATCCACAAAACAGCTCGGTATTCATAAGTTGAATTGTCAACTATAGGCAGTTAACTTGTCAGTATCCAGGATACATTATCCCCGACTCCCGTGGCATTCGAAGCATGGAGGTGGAATGTGAACTTCAGGATGGATCTGCGCCCGTGGTTTGCCGTTGTATCAGCACCTAAGCTGCCCGGGCAGTACCCCATATGAATATCCTCAACGTGTTGCTCACGCCCACTGTCCTGCGTCATGTCGTGAATTTGTACGCCGTTATTTTGCAAAGCATTTGGATCAAACTCACAATAGTGTTCTAGGTAGTACAAGTTGGATGGTTCCATGCGAGCATGCCTTTAAAGAACGTCGGGGCCCACCAAATATTGTTATGGATAATCGGATTCAGTCTTTCAGGCAGCGTGACTTTGTGTCTTGGGAAAAGGCAGTGACAAGTTGAGAGGGAGGAATGAATTTCTCTCGACCTGCGAAGTTAACTTGTCAATACCCAAAATGATTTTAGCGAGGCTGCTCTAAATCAAAGCACAATCCATTTATTTGGTTCATAGTTTATATGGTAGTAATAATTGATTTGATGGTTGCTTTTTAACACCTCATAGATGAATTATTCGAACTGCAAAAGTTTGAACATGCCGCTGGACCGATATGGAGATCGTTCCTTATATGACGAATGTCAAAATCGGGTTTCGTTAGCTCAATTAAAAGGTATTCAGATGAAAAAAAGTGAACCAAAACCAGAAACGTCTGACGAACCTCTCCAGACAGAAAATGCTCTGATACCTGTCATTATTGGCTGCCCTTCTGATTCCGCTCCGGAGCACCAGCATCAGAACCTCGACCGAGGGGTGCGTGCGGCGAAAGCCCGGTTAAGCGGCGGGGTGTCAAGTTATGCGTTCATTGCAGCCTGGACCGATTGGGCACATCACATGATCCAATCCCCAGGGCGTCAACTCGAACTCCTTGAGCACGCACAGAGAAGTGCGCTCAAGCTCATGGAATACGCCACCACATCTGGTAAAAACGCAATCCCACCGTTTGAGCCCAAGCGTTATGACCATCGTTTCAATGATCTGAGGTGGCAAAAGAGGCCGTTCGATTTGAGGAAGCAAGGTTTCCTCGCGATTCAGGATTGGTGGGATGTCGCAACCGACCGTTTGCGAGGTCTCCAGCCCGCAGATGCAGACCGCGTTAGGTTCATGGCACGACAGTCGCTCGATTTGATCTCTCCGTCAAACTTCCCCTGGCTCAACCCCGAGATCATTGACGCGACGGTAAAGAGCGGTGGCAAGAACCTGATCGATGGCGTTTCGAACTTTGCCCATGATTTCCTGAAAACGGTATCTCAGACGCATGATCCCCAGCCGAAAGGGTGCCAGGTCGGCAAGGATTTGGCTTGCACACCAGGCCGGGTCGTGTACAGCAACGATCTTTTCGAACTAATCCAATACGCACCACAGACTGCGAAGGTGCAGGCCGAACCAATTCTGATCGTTCCGGCCTGGATCATGAAATACTATATCCTTGATCTTTCGCCACAGAACTCAATGGTGAAGTATCTCGTTGACCAAGGCTTCACCGTCTTCATGATTTCCTGGTGCAACCCGAAAGTGGATCAGGCGGAGTTGTCGCTGGAAGATTATCGAAAGCGGGGCGTGATGGTGGCGCTTGATGCTGTCAACGAGATCGTGCCAGATCAGCGCGTCCACGCGGTTGGCTATTGCCTTGGCGGCACGATGCTGGCGATCGCGGCGGCGACCATGGCGCGCGACGGTGACACGCGACTGGCCACGATCACGTTGATGGCAGCGCAGGTAGATTTTGCCGAAGCGGGTGAGTTGCTTTTGTTTCTTGATGAGAGTCAGGTGGCTTTTCTCGAGGACATGATGTGGGATCAGGGCTATCTTGATCGCCCGCAAATGGCGCGCGCCTTTACAACGATACGATCCGAAGATCTCATCTATTCTCGTGCCGTTCAACGCTACTTTTTGGGCCAGCAGGAGTTGCCGACCGACATGGGGGTCTGGGTGTCAGATACAACGCGGATGCCCGCCCGGATGCACTCTGAATATCTACGAGGTCTGTTTTTGGAGAACCGTCTGACAGCAGGACGTTTCGCGGTCGAAGGCAGGGCCATAGCGTTGAAAGATATCGATGCCCCGATGTTCGTCATTGCCACGGAAGCTGACCATATCGCACCATGGAGATCGGTTTACAAAACACGGTTGTTCACCGATTGCGACCTGACCTTCGTCTTGACCAGTGGCGGCCACAACAGTGGGATCATTAACGAACCCGGGAGTACGAAGGGGCAATACAATATTTCCCATCACGCAGACGCTGCACATTATGTCGGGCCCGACGGTTGGCTGAAAAATCAAACAGCGAGGCCGGGATCATGGTGGCCTGAATGGAACGACTGGCTACATGAAAAAAGTAGTGGCCTGGTAACAGCGTCGGCTACAGAATTCTCTGGCCCGAATGATGCCCCGGTCATTACGGCGCCCGGTGCTTATATTTACCAAACATGATCAGCGTCACGCACTACCAGCAGGGAGCTCGCTTCTTGGCCCGGCGCAAAGGAACTGTCCGATCAATACATCGAAAACAAGACGTTTGAGAAATCGGGACAGATTTATTTTTCGTTTGAGAAATCGGGACAGATTTATTTTTCGTTCATCAGGCGAGGGTAGTGGCGTCACCGGTAACATAAAACTGAATGAATAAAATAGATCTGCCCCGGTTATCCTCAAATGGCTGCATCGGCTCGGATGCGGCGGTTCTGTACAACTTGGTAAATGTGTACGCCCACCGGTCGAAGTGTTCCCGAGAATGATACCGAGGCCGTTAAATAGTATCGGAAGTCGGCTGAACAAGGTTATTCGTCAGCTCAGCACAGCCTAGGGCTTATGTACAACAACGTTAAAGGTGTACCACAGAATATGGGTTGTGGTTTTTTTGTTTTTTCTCATGCTAGTTTGTAGTGTAAAAACTGACGGAAGCGATACATAAGTCTGCCTGAAAGTCTCTGCCGATGCCCACCAGGCCGATGCGTTTAAGTTTGTCCTTGCGGAACTTTTTTGTTGTGCGATACGATTGCCACGGCAACCATAGATCAGTGGTGCGCACATGCAGGTTATAGCTTTCATTATTACCGGCAACTTCAAGTTCAATACTGTTGTTAGCCGAGGCATCAAAACTTTTGTCTTTAATAGCTATGTGCTAACAGACTGCCGTCCGAGACACAGCCCATGACCTGGTCGCTGATAAGGCGCCATTTATTGCCAAGGTTTTAGCTTAATCGCCGGTGGTTCGATCATCGATGATTAGCTTATCTGCCTGCACTGGGATTGCTCCGAGGGTCAATAATATAATGATATGGCCCAATGTAAACAGGCCAGACCTGATGTGCATCATATTCATTTTATTAGCAGACAATGGCTTTGATAACGGAGTATCTATAGCACCAGAAAATAGGGGTCAGAGACGGTTAAAGTTACTAGCCTACCATTATGGGCAGCCTTACACCCACAGAATGCCCTTAATATTTCTTAGTAGCCAGAATTAACTTTTATCACTAGAAACCCCATAAATATCAGCCGCAATCTACGATCTATTGCGCGACCCGAGTTACGCCATTAATCGTCATAAGACGTACAGTATCACCAGGATGGAAGGTCTCCTTCTCATTATACTCTTAGACCACCGCGATGATCTGGCTGCTATTTTCTAGGCGAACTACCAACTCAACACCCTGCTTTCGACCAGAGGCTTCCTCCGCCCTATTACCCAAGACACCGCCAGCCAATGCTCCTGCTATAGCGGCGATACTGCTACCCTTGCCGTCGCCAACGGTGCTACCAGCAATACCACCAGCAATAGCCCCGGCCCCACCACCCACTCCTGATTGTTTGCCTTCAATCACTACCATTCGTACATCTTCAATGGTGGCGTAGCGGACAGTTTGAACTTTTCTTGCATCTTTCTGTGTATACGTATCACCCTGTAAACCCGATACACAACCACTGAGCCAAATACAAACAGTCACCATCAATGCTAGTTTCAAATATCGGTTAAAATTCATTTCTTCCCTCCTAAAAAATAACAGTGAACCGAATGTTTATTGACTGTTCGGTCGAATTGTATCGACAATGATTATTTTAAATCGGTTTGTATTTGTAAAAGCAGCCGACACGCGATCAGTCACTTTTCATAGAGAGTGACCCTGTCGGTACGACTGGAGGATTTGGCACTGAGTCGCCCGAAGCCTCGATTAACTTTGGGATTTTTGGTGCCTGCTTCTAGCGGGATAACTGACGGAAAAACATAAAGGGGGGGAGTAAGAGTTGGCATCTATTATGATCTATCAACTCAGTCGAAGGCCCGAGCTAATCACTTGCTACAAGGCTCCGTTCAAACATCCCTAACAAACTAAGCACTTACGAGTGGGCAACGGGGGTTGAAGTGATCGTAAACGTGTACTCAGAGGATCTTACAGGACGTGCGTACTAAAATACTTAACAGCACGTGCCGCCGAAAGCTGCACACTGCGAGGTTTTTAAATGCCTATATTACGGAGTGTTTTGATGACCTGTCTGATGATGGTCGCTGTTTGGGGGTAACTCTCTTCCACTTCATCTAACAGGATTTCTGCGGATTCTATAAGGCTGGGTGGAACCGGTTCAGCTGTATCAATATCGTGTACGTAAGTTTGCAGTTGTTGCATCAATTGTTGTTGTCGAGGGCTTGTTTCATCATCACCAAAACTGTCATGTAAATCAATGATCAGGGCTTTTAGATTATCGATTGGCATAGCTTTGCTCCGTTGCAATGGACTTAAATTACATACTCTCAGTATAAACCTGTCCATGGCGAAACCCTAACTCAAGCCGCCACCGGAAGTTCAAACAGACCACGATAACGACTTTTTCAGGTACTGACAAGTTAACTCCTCCTAGTAGATAATCCGGAGATGAATACCTACAAACGTCATCGGTTTCCACCCGACATCATTAGCTACGCAGTTTGGCTCTATCATCGTTTCAATTTGAGTCATCGTGATATTGAAGATCTACTCGCAGAGCGAGGTGTTATTGTCAGCTACGAGACCATCAGGCTTTGTGTATCAAGTTTGGTGCTCAATATGCGAGCCGACTCAAACGACGACATCGTGGTTATGGTGACAACTTTTATCTCGATGAGGTTTTCGTGAAGATCAATGGCAAGCAGCAATACCTGTGGCGAGCTGTGGATCAAGATGGAAAGGTGGTGGATGTCTTTTTACAGGCTTGCAGAGATGGCAATGCAGCAAAGCGTTTCTTTAGGCGGTTTATGTGGAATTATGGTGGTGAGCCCAGAAAAATTGTAACGGACAAACTGAGAAGCTACGGCGTAGCACATCGGGAACTGATGCCCGACGTTATCCACAAAACAGCTCGATACGCAAATAATCGAGCAGAGCAATCGCATGAGCTGACCAAAGTGCGAGAGCGAGGAATGCGAAGGTTTAAATCTCCCAGTCAAGCTCAGCGATTTTTGAGTGTACATGCCGCTGTTTACAATTTATTCAATCTTGGTAGACATCTTGTTGGAGCTGCGCATTACCGAAACCTCAGGATCAGTGCGTTTAAAAATTGGAAGGTGGTAGTAGCATAATGGGCGAGAGCCATCTCGGCTTACCCAGCGAATTTAATTTGTCAGTACCGCGGCAGGGTATTGGTAAGGCCCTGATAGAAGGTTTGAAAAGGCTTAAAGAGATGAATGCTTAAGGGTGTTGTCTCGTTGGGCATCCAGAATACTACAAGAAATTTGGATTTAAAAATGCCTCGGGACTTGCGTGTGAGGGAGTGCCAAAAGAGGTCTTCTTTTCCTTGTCTTTTGACGGGCATATTCCTCAAGGTACGGTAACTTTCCATGAGGGATTCAAAGCCAATGGCTAATAAAGCTAGGCACAATCGCCCACTTCGTAGGCTGGACATCCGCACTGTGTGCTCTGGCTTGTGCTGGCGGTGTTCGAGGGAGATTTCGAAGTACAGACTTCCCTTAATTACCTTGAAGCAGGGAAAGACCAGCCCCTGATAATTAATTGCTAAGATTCAGATTGTTCTATATAAAACAGGGGGTTAATGAGGTGTTTTCATGAGGTGGACACCAAGAATCATTAATTTTGTTTTTTTTAAGATTATCAGGGATAACTCCCCTATTTTTGGTGAGACTGGTTAGCGGTAGACTATGTCCACCGCCAAATACAAAAAACCCCTTTAAGGGGGGGGGTATTTGTCTGTTAGAAAGGATTGGAGGCAAAACTTTGGGCGAGGAGCGTAAGCGACGAAGTCTCGCAGAGGTTCTGGCAGCCCTTAAGCTGTCAGGATCAATCCCACCCTCACCGCCAACAGTCTGCCGAGTTTTCATGTCTCTGTGAGAGCTCGGTAAAACTATTTAATATTCAGCTAGGTAGGGACTGTCCGGTCTCGTAATTTTAGTTCAAATGTTACCTAAGAGACTCAAAGATACTCGACATTCATCTAATTTTCTCAAGGCACTAAATTCTGCTTTTCTTTTGCCCTTTTTTAGTCATAATAAGATCGTCTAATCAATCCTTAACCGGCGACTTCAACTTATTAAAGTTACTTCTTTATATACCGAGCATTAAGTAAAAACTTTGCCATGCTCCATGTCCATATTTCTCCACTTGAATTAGCTGTTAGAATGACTGAATATATAAGTTATCTTGCTAAAATATAGAGATGTATATGCAGCTTTGGCAATGAACATAGCACTTTATGCGCCGACACTAGAGTAAAGCTAATTGTCACTTTCCTTGGTGGAAGGGAGCCAAGAAAAACAAGTCTGTGGTTTAATCTCTTTCACGAACAAAAAGCTTACTGGTGCGTATTCAGTTTTTAATTCAGAAGAATTTTTTTCATCTTTTAACAAACGGAGTATGCTATGAATATGGTTCTAAAAAGCAAGTCGCTCAAGCAGTTTATGGTGGTTTTGGTCGTTTGCATTGGTTTATTTTCTGGTTACGCGCAGGCGAAAATGATTCCTACTGCCACCGTGATTAGTGCAGATGGCCAGCAGTATGATCAACAGGAATTATTATCAGCACTGGCCTCTGACGAGTTGAAGCAGCAACTACAAGAGCTGGGGGTTGATACCGAGCAGCTAAATGACCGTATTGCAAGCTTAACAGCAGAAGAGGTTCAGCAACTTAATGCTGAGTTAAGTGAACAGCCAGCCGGTGGTATTGTTGGGGTGTTACTGACTATTTTTATCGTGCTAGTTGTCACTGATATGCTGTGTGCTACCGATGTCTTTAGTTTCGTGAGATGCATTAACAAATAGTCGATGGGGTACACCTCACGGTGCTAACGAGAACACTAAAGTGGATAACCGTCGTTAGTGCCTCGGTGCTATTGGGTTGTGCTGGCATGTCCGACTTGGGTGATCAATCTGGTTATGCCGATCTCGCACCCATTCGTACACTGCCCCATGTACCCTATTTCCCTCAAGTTGAAGACCAGTGCGGCCCCGCATCGCTGGCAACTGTGTTGGTGGCCAATGGGGTGGATGTTAAGCCTGAGCAGTTGAGGGATAAGATCTATATTCCCGGCAAGGAAGGTGTTGTTACTACGGAGATGGTGGCGCGGGCACGGCGTTATGGTTTGCTGGCTTATGTGTTGCGACCTCAGTTGGTTGATGTGCTGACTGAAATCAATGCGGGCACACCTGTGCTAGTGATGCAAAACTTGGGTTTTTCCTGGTTGCCCCGCTGGCACTTTAGTGTGGCTGTTGCGTATAACCTCGATACACGAACTATTACATTGCGCTCCGGCAATGAAAGACAACATGAGATCAGTTTCAGTTTGTTTTTGAAAACTTGGCGTCGAGCGAATTCTTGGGCAATGGTCGTGGTGCCTTCCGGTGCATTGCCGGCAACAGCCAATCCCAAGAGGCTTATTCAGGCCGCCACTGACCTTGAACAGGTGCAAGAGCAGGCTGCGGCATTAGCGGTTTATCAATCGCTATTACAGCGTTGGCCCGATAGCGTGTTGGCTAATTTTGGTGCGGGTAACAGCGCTTATGCACTTGGCCGCTACAACGAAGCCCACAATTATTTCTCCTCTTATCTACAGGTTAGGCCCGGTGCCGCTGAGGGTTGGAATAACCTGGCGTATAATTTAGCCGCGCTTGGTTGCGGCTCACAGGCACTGCAAGCAATAAGCTGTGGGCTTAAACTAACACCTGATAATCCTATATTGGTTGATAGTTTTCATGAACTGAATGATGACATTAAAAAACCTGCTGCTACCGACCAGGTCTGCCCGAATATTCAATGCCCAACCGAATAATAAAAAACGGCACTGACAAATTAATTGCCATTGGTAGGTGAAAGTGAAATGAGCGCCTATAAACGGCACGGATTCACATCCGAAATTATCAGTTAGCAGCCTTGCGCTACTACAGGTTCAACCTCAGCCACAGGGATATAGAAGATCTACTCGCTGAAGGGGGTATTGTCGTCAGCTAGTAGATTGTTCGTCTGTGGTGCAGCCTATTCACGCGGACTAAGGCGTCGTCACCAAGATTACGGTGATAGACTCTTTATCTATGAGGTCTTTTTGAAGATCAATGATAAGCAACGTTATCTATGGTGTGCTGTTGATCAGGGTGGTGATGTGGTTTAGATGTATTCCTTTAGGCCCATCAGGATTCTAAAGCGGCCACATGCTTTTTTAAACGGCTTATTCAAAGGTGTTATGGTGAACGCGACTGATAATCACTGACAACTTAAGGAGTACGGAGTGGTTCATAGAGCACTTATTCCAGAAGCCATTCGTGACATATCACAATATGCCAACAACCGGGCTGAACAGTCGATGAAGCGATAAGGAGCGAGAGATGAGGGGATTTAAATCGAGGGGTCAGGCTCAATGATTCTTGAGTACACATACCGCTGGTTAAAATTTATTTAATTTTTCTAGACATTTTGTTGGGGCTGCGAATTGTCGAAACCTCAGGGTAAGTGGGTTTAAAAATTGGAAGGAGGCAGTGAAATGATGGCAAGAGTTGTACTTTGCTTATCCAGCGAAGTTCATTTGTCAGTACCATTTTTTCTGCTAGGGGTAGCAGGTCGTATTTAAGAAAGAGGGAAATCATAATAGGAAAGAAACTTATCTCTTATCTGCTTTTGTCATACCCGCAGTAAGTACAAGACTCATTGCATCTTGTACTTTCATGTCCAGCTCAGTAAGGCGCGATTTGGATACCATGATTGTAAATCCACCAATTTGATAACTCATGGGTAAGTACACAGCAACCAAGTCCTCCTCATCATCACCTAGTGATATAGATTGGCGAGTGACAAACCCAAGCATTTTTATATCACCGTCAATCTTTACTGTTACGGCTTTTTGTAGCTCATTATTGTTTTCAGACGTCGAGGCAAATTTTGTTACATCTCGTAGGCTATTGTAGATTAATTTGACCAAAGGAATGCGCTCAAAGAGCTTATCTGCAAGACTTGAAAGTTGTCTAAAAAAATAGACGTTGAGTAAAATACCTATGAAAAAAATAGAAAGTATCCCGCCAATAAGCCCCATGCCTGGCAAATACCAGCCTTCAGGCAACAACCACTGAAATACTGGCCCGAGTATTGATTCAGCAGTGGTTCCAAGCCAATAGACCAGAGCAATTGTGAGGGCAGTGGGTAGAATGGATAATAAGCCCTGTATAAATATAGTATTGATTTTTTTCATAGTATTGTCAGTTTGATTATGGGGTGCTCTCACGTCAATAAGTTATAGAGCTATAAAAATCATTTTGTAATTGGATGAGAAATAAAAAATAGGGAATTTTTTATTTCTCATAACAAGCCGGGTTCTATCTCCCAGTATGAGTTATTTTTGGTGATTATGCTCATGGGTTCTCCTAATAATAAATATATAATGAAAAATTATTTATATTCGATCAGTTGCTATTGCAGCGCCTAAACACTAGGCCGTTACAAGGATGTCCATAATTATTTTTTCTCTTATCTACAGATTAGGCCCGATGCCGCTGAGGGTTGGAAGAAGCTGATATATAATTTAGTTGCGTATGGTCGCGGCTCACGCAGGCGTTGCAAGCAATACGTTGTGAGATTAACTGGTAAACTTGCATTGGTTGATAGTTTTCATGAGTTGAATTATCAACTATAGGCAGTTAACTTGTCAGTATCTTGTCAGGCACTTCGGCGAAGGCAACGTTGGCTTCGTGTCGCTCTTTTATTGTGTTAAAAAGGTGTTCTTTGAATAAGCATAGCAGCGATGGTTCTCGACCTTTCGGTACACTACTGGGAACTGCCCCCGGAGGCGTGGCGAGCTATTCCTCAGACTACGACAGTGCCGATGAAAGTGAATACCCCACCCGTTCATCTTACCGCAGTTATTACGATGGTATTTATATGGGCTACAAATGGCAATGTGTGGAGTACGCACGCCGTTGGCTGTATATCAACAAGGGTTATATTTTTGATGATGTGAGCATGGCCTACGAAATATTTAATCTGCGCAAGGTGCGCGAGATACATTCCAAGGTCTTGTTACCGCTGAATGCGTTTAAAAATGGCTCGCAACGCCACCCCGAACCCGGTTGCATACTTATCTGGGAAGAGGGCGGTGAGTTTGAGCATACAGGTCACGTGGCAATCATCACAGAAGTATCTCCCAGCGGCGTGCGCTTGGCTGAACAGAATATGGATTTTGTGCCGTGGCCAAAGGGGCAAAATTACTCGCGAGAAATTCCTGCAAAAATTGGTAAAGACGGCGACTTCTGGCTGGAATGTTCGTTCGACGATGCCACCATCCTCGGTTGGCTGATACAAACCGACGATGACGAACATGCTGAACACATCGAGCAACCGCACGACAGTCTTTTTGCTATCAAAGCGACGCACGCAACGACCAATACACACGCGTTTAAGCCATGGCTAAATATTGCCAACGCCGATGAAGCGGCCTACGTCGAGATGATGGGTGGTCACTTGCTCACCTCCGTGCGTGATGACTTTTATAATTATTACAGCGTGTCGGATACCGCCGCCGAGCGACTAGAAAGCGCCACCGATGAACTGCATGGCTTATTTATGCATGCCACTGACTACGTATTACAGCACGACGATCTATTGGCGCAGTTTGGGCTGCCCGAATCCGTCATCCCGAAAATTCGACAATCCTGGGACAACCGCCTCAACCAACTCATTACCAGCCGCTTTGATTTTTCCCTTTCAGACAAAGGGTTAAAAGTTTACGAGTACAACTGCGATTCGGCCTCATGCTATATGGAAACCGCCAAAGTGCAGGGTAAATGGGCCAAGTATCTGGGCTTAAAAAGTGGCCGCGATGCTGGCGGCCAACTTTTTAAAGAACTCGTGAATGCCTGGCGCAGCAGCGATGTGACGGGCATGGTGCACGTACTGCAAGACGACGACTCGGAAGAAACCTACCATGCGCTTTTTATGAAAGCCGCCATCGAAGCGGCGGGCTTTCCTTGCCAGCATGTAGTGGGGCTGAGTAGCTTGCGCTGGAATGTGCAGGGCGACATTGTTGATGCCGAAGGCAACCCGCTGCGCTGGGTGTGGAAAACCTGGGCATGGGAAACTGCCCTCGACCAAATTCGTGGTGAAGTTGAAGCCGACGGCAAAGCACACTACGAGCCCACATGTCAGCCCGGTGAATGTCCGCGTTTGGCCGATGTGTTGCTGCGCAAAAATGTGATGGTTTACGAACCCTTGTGGACGTTGATCCCCAGTAATAAAGCGATACTGCCGGTGTTGTGGTCCTTATTCCCCAATCATCCCTTTTTGCTCAATACCAGCTTCGAACTTTCCGACGAACTTTGCCAAAGCGGTTACGTGGTTAAACCCATCGTGGGCCGTTGCGGCGCCAATATTCGTTTAGTGGATGCAAATCAAAATACGCTGGAAGATAAAGGCGGTGTATTCGCTGATCGTACCAATATCTATCAGCAACTTTTTCCTCTGCCACGACTGTCCGATTTTTACGTGCAAGTCTCCACCTTTACTGCTGCTGGCAACTATGCTGGCAGTGGTGTACGCGTGGATAAATCGATGATCATTGATAAAGACAGTGATTGTATGGCGCTGCGTATTAACGACGACGAAGCATTTGTAGGGTACTGACAAGTTAACTTATTTTCCTTGGAGAAGTGGTATTTTATTGCACTTTATACTGATAGTTCGCTACAAAAGTGGTGGATAACTAACAGATTTATGGCGCTTTAGGGGTAGTTGTGTAGTCCCAGTCCAGACCTTCAGGTGAACTTGTCAGTACCGATTGTTTCGATGGTTCTGACTTTTTTAGACACTTTTCTTACGGGTATCCTTGATTACGTCATAGGCGTGACTGATTTCCTGGGTACGTTCTTCTGCCATCTCCCGCATACTCTCAGGCAGGCCCTTGCCGGCTAGTTTGTCTGGATGATTCTCACTCATCAGTTTACGGTATACCTTTTTAATCTCGGTATCGCTGGCAGAGGGCGACACACCTAGTACCTTATAGGCATCATCAATCTTCTGCGTAGTTGAGCGCTGACCCAAGCCAGCGCCGGTGTGTCCGGTATGAGCACCACGCAACATGGCTTCCAGTTGATCGACTTGGCTTTCAGGCAGTCCCAGTCCTCGGGCGATGCGAACCAACATTTTATGTTCTGCCGGATGGATAACGCCGTCGGCTGCGACGGCGGACACCTGTACTTGGAGAAACATCTGTAGGAAAGCCGGTTGCCGACCACTCATCTGCAGGAAATGGTTGAGCTCCGTGTCCAGGTCAAAGTCCGGTTCTTTGCCACGGTTGAAGGCGGCCTTAACTTTGGTTTTCTGATCTTCATTCAGGCGGAAGCGCGCGAACATGGTTTCCGCCATTTGTATCTCGTCTTTGGATACCACACCGTCGGCCTTACATAGTGCTCCCATGACGGCGAAGACAGATTCAACAAAGCCGGACTGTATTTTCTGGAGTTTGCCGATAAGGCGGCTTTTCATGTAGTTAAGAAGGAAAGCACCGATAGCAGCACCAATGAGAAAGCCGGGGAGTTTGCCAAAGGTGTAGCCGATCAGGCCACCAATAATGAGGGCAAAGAGCATTAATATGTCCTTAATCAGGGATGAAACAGTCTTAAGAATATACATGTTTTTTAATAGATATTCATGAAGAAGATTTCATCTGCTGCCCCCCGAAACTGTTCGTCGGCGTGTTTGTGATAATTACCGTACTGGATAAAGCGTACAAAAATAACATGATCAAGATAGCGAGCCATGAGACTTGATCTGTTTGATGATCTGCACGCTGAGCAATAGCCGGGGGGGGGGGGGTGTTGACAGGTTAGCTGCAGCCAGAACTGTTGGTGCAGAGGAGCAAATGATGTCAGTTTCTCCAGCTCCGTCAGAATGTCTGCACTGATCACAACCGGGCTGGTAAAAGCACGGCCGCCATGCACGACTCTATGGCCAACTGCAACGAACTGGGTTCCCTAGTCATGATCGCTTAGCCAATCCAAAAGGCGCTGTGTCAACCCGCCATGTGTCGCAGATTTTTCGATCGCCTCAATTTGATGCTGGATGAACCGGCGTTGATTACCAAGATAGTATCTGTCATGACTACATTTTTTCGGTGTGTTTGAGATACAGTTGCGCTATTGCACAGGAGGCTAACCGAGAAAGTGTTCCATCTGCCCGACTGGTGAGAATAATCGGGACCTTGGCGCCCAGTACGATGCCGGCCGATTCTGCGCCAGCCAGATAGACTAGTTGTTTGGCGATCATATTTCCGGCTTCAAGATCCGGGGCCACTAGAATATCGGCATCGCCTGCCACCTCAGAGACAATACCCTTGGCCTCAACGGCCGTTTTAGAAATGGCGTTATCAAAGGCAAGCGGGCCGTCGAGTAAACCACCGGTGATTTGCCCACGATCCGCCATCTTGCACAGTGCGGCAGCGTCCACGGTGGAGGCGATTTTGGGATGAACTGTCTCGACGGCGGAAAGGATAGCCACCTTCGGTTCAGGAATGCCCAGCGCTTGCACTAGGTCAATGGCATTCTGAACAATATCGCGTTTGTCCTTGAGGTGGGGATAAATATTGATTGCAGCATCGGTGATAAATAGGGGTTTTGGGTAATGCGGTACATCGAAAGCAAAAATGTGGCTGACCCGACGCTCGGTTCTTAGCCCCAGCGTCTTATCCAAAATTGGAGTCAGCAGCTCATCGGTATGCAGCTTACCCTTCATTATCGCTACAACGTTACCCTTGCGAGCCTCTTCAACGGCTTGTTCTGCCGCCGCGTGACTGTGTGGTACATCGATGATTTCAATGCCTTCCAGACTACGATTTGTCGCCTCGGCGACAGCAATGATTTTTAAGCTAGGGCCAATGAGAACCGGTTCGATCATGTTTTGTTTTTTTGCTTCCAGCGCACCAATCAGCGATAGCTCGTCGCAAGGATGTACCACAGCCACGCGAATCGGTTTGATATCACGGGTGGCCTCGATCAGTTCCCGATAGCGGACGCCGTGTTCATGTAGATGAACCTCCGGCAGTACTGCCCGGGGTCTTCGCACTTTTTTGCTGGGCGCAATGACCTCCGCCTGACCTTTGATGACCGTTTCGCCGTCTTGATTGATACATTCGCAGTCCAGCAGAAGTCGCTTTTTTTCTGCTATCTTTTCTACTACCGTAACCCGTACGGTGACGGTATCGCCGAGACCGACAGGCTTGCGGAAGCTTAGCGACTGGTTGAGATAAATAGTTCCGGGCCCTGGTAATTCGGTGCCGAGCACGGCAGAGATCAGTGCGCCTCCCCACATTCCATGGGCAATAACCTCATGAAAGATGTCGGCTTTGGCGTACTCCTCGTCGAGATGCGCCGGGTTCACATCCCCGGACATCACCGCAAAAAGTTCGATATCATTAGTTCTGAGCTGGCGCGTAATTTCAGCTGAGTCGCCTACTTCAATTTCATCAAAAGTTTTGTTTTCTATATATTCCATATTTGGCACTTCCTCTTACCTAAGTCATGACATGTTAGGACATCACATGATAGCCCACATAAACAAAGGCAATATTGCCCGTCACGTTGCGGGCGCCATCGCTGGCAAGACCTACTGCCATGTTGCCAACGTCTTTGATCGTCACTAAACGGCGCTGTGGAGCGCGCTCGCGTGTCTCGTCTATTAGTTTGTCGAAAAAGGCAATACCAGAAGCCGCACGGGTCTTTAATGGTTCTAGCGACAAGGCGTTGACGCGGATGCCGTTGGGACCCAATTCAGCGGCAAGGTAGCGCACCGATGCCTCAAGCGCCGCCTTGACCGGTCCTATGACGTTATAGTGGTCAACAACTTTCTCAGCACCGTAATAACTGACTGTTAGCAGACATCCGCCTTGCTTCGTCAGCGGCTCTGCTTTTCTGGCTAGTCGAATAAAGGAATGGCAGGAAACGTCCACCGCTTGCGTAAAACCTTCGCGCGAGCAGTCCGTCACTCGTCCGTGTAAATCTTCCTTTGGGCAATAGGCAATAGAGTGCAATAGGAAGTCGAGCTTGCCCCAGTCCGCTTCAATGCGTTCAAAGACCGTATCCAGTTGCGCATCGTCCTCAACGTCGAGCGGCAACAATATGTCAGCATTCACCTCTTGTGCCACCGGTTGCACGTAGGGTTTGGCCTGCTCATTACGATAGGTGACGGCCAATTGCGCGCCTGCCTGTTGAAATGCACGCGCACAACCGGCGGCAATTGAATGTTCGTTAGCGATGCCGATTACAAGGCCACGTTTGCCTTCCAGTAGGTTCATCATTTTTGTTTCCATTTCTTAAACGTTTGTTTTACGCCAGCATGACGATGTGTTTTCTACGGCTGTAGTCTGCATCATGTTGATGCAAGTAATACTACCCAGTCAGGATACACTTGTTAGTCTACATTGGACTTCCAGTTCCTTTACGTTAGCTCGGTAGTGTTCTCCTCCCGTATAGCCCATGCAAGCATGGACCCATGATTCGATTGATTTTTAAACGAAGTGGCCTCGGACAGCCGATTAAAGCCTATTCGTTAATCGAGAGGCAACCAATACCCTACAGTCTGTCGAGTTTTTGCAGTATTGAATAGATTCGGTACTCTTTAATCATCAGTTAAATAAACCATGACACCTTTTTTTTGATTTCGATCAAGTATCTTCATAGATATCGCTAGTCATCAAGATAAAAATGGAAAGGATTGCTATGACCAAGGAATGGGATAAGGGTATTTTTGAGTCGTCATGTCATTTTGATCTTTTAACTTTTAGAATGGCGTAGGAAATTCGTAATTAACAGGCTGAATTGGACATGTTAACGCAAGAAAGCCTCTTCAAATTTAATCCTATTAGCCATAAATGGACTGATGAGTCCGATCTGTCTGCAATAACCACAAGACTAGCAGAGTATTATATATGGCTAATTTAATGGGACGAAAACTCCTTATCCCTGTTTGTGTTTTTTTGTTGTTGTTGGTTGTTACATTAACCATTTGGAGTAATTCACGCACATCTCTCGCTACTAATGATAAGCAGCGTTTTAACTTGAAAGTTGAGCACCTTCAGCATCAGATTCAAAGTCGTTTTTATGCATATGAACAGGTTTTGATGGGGGGGTTGGGTTTTTTGAAGGCTCTAATGAGGTTAGTCGTGAAGAATGGCGTGTTTATATAGAGAAATTAAATCTTTCTGAGTATTTCCCAGGTTTTCAGGGTGTAGGCTTTAGTCAGTGGATTGGTGATGCCAGCATGCTGGCAGCTCATGAAGAAAAAATCCGTTTGGAAGGCTTCCCAAAATACCATGTTAAACCTGACGGGCCGCGTGACAATTACACTTCTATAATTTTTCTAGAGCCTTTCGAAACCAGCAGGCCTTTGGGTACGATATGTATTCTGAAGCTATTCGCCGTGAGGCAATGGAAAGAGCCCGTACTACAGGGCGGCCAGCTCTGTCTGGAAAAGTTGAACTGGTACAAGAAATTACCACGGATAAGCAAGCCGGGTTTCTACTTTATTTACCGCTTTATTCAATTGACCGGAAGCAAGATACGGAGAATGAGCAGCATGATACATTAATTGGGTTTGTCTATAGTGCATTTCGTGCTGAGGATTTAATGACTGGTATTCTACAAGAGCGTTTTCCATCCATAAGCTTTCAGGTTTACGATGGCGATCAAGTAGTTGAAAGTGAGCTGCTCTATGACAGTCAGAAAGAACGGAGCCTGAAACCAGAACAAAAAGCTCCACGTTTTACTTTGACCAATATAGTTAATGTTTCAGGTCGTCCCTGGACTATTGTTTATTCTTCAACGAAATCATTTAGTTCTCTCGAAGGTTTGAGCTTTTCTTGGGTATTGCTTGCGGCGGGAATATTATTTAGTTGTCTTATCTCGATCGTTTCTTGGATGCTGATTTCAGCTAGACAAAGTGTTCGCATGCGTACCGAAGAATTATATAAACAAGAAACAATTAATACTCTGCTGCTGGAGGAGCTTACAGAGGCGGTTGTTGTCTGTGATGCAGATCAGAACCTAACTAGGTTAAATAAAAAGGCACGGGAGTGGCATGGTTCTGATCTGCATTCTCAGTCTTCCGAGAAGTGGTCAAAATTTTTCAGCCTATATGAGGAAGATGGCGTTACGCCGTTGATCACAGAAAGAATACCCCTTGTTCGCGCATTTAATGGTGAAGTAGTACACGATTTTATCATGTGTGTTATTGGGGAAAGACAAGAACTTCGTTATGTTTTAGCCAGCAGTGGCCCACTTATTGATAGAAAAGGTAACAAGTTGGGTGCTTTCGCATTGATGCGCGATATTACAGAACTGAAGCAGAGCCAAGACCGAATTACCAAATTAAATGAAGAGTTAGAAGAGCGAGTTAACCGAAGGACAGAAAGTCTTAAAAAGACAAATCAAGAGTTAATTCTGGCCAAGGAAGAAGCGGAGAGTTCCAATCTTGCTAAATCCTCATTTTTGGCGTCAATGAGTCATGAAATTCGTACTCCAATGAATGGCGTTGTCGGGATGGTGGAAATATTAATGAATGAGCGTCTGACTAAGAAGCAGAAAGACTCCATTTGTATCATTCGCGATTCAGCCTTTTCTCTATTAAGAATTATTGATGATATTCTTGATTTTTCCAAAATTGAAGCAGGTCATATTGAGCTTGAAAATGTGCCGACTTCGGTGAGTGATATTGTAGAAAACGTCGTAAGTAATATCATTCCTGTGGCCTTGAAAGTGGATGTGTACCTATCACTGTTTATTGCGCCAAATATACCAGCGGGGGTGTTGGCTGATCCAACTCGGCTACGACAAGTTATTACAAACTTGATCGGCAATGCCGTGAAATTTAGTGGTCGCCAAATAGACCGCCAGGGACGCGTAGATATTCGCATTACCGTGAAACAGGAAGAACCTCTTCTGTTGCAGTTTGATGTTATTGATAACGGCATTGGTATGACCCCTGCAACGGTAGACAATATTTTTGAATCTTTTGTGCAGGCTGACTCTATGACAACACGGCGATTTGGCGGCACAGGCTTGGGGCTAGCTATATGCAAGCGATTGGTCGAGCTGATGCAAGGTGAAATTTCTGTTGATAGTGAAAAAGGATGTGGGTCTACTTTTTCGGTCATTTTGCCATTTGAAGTGGCAACGGTCGTTGAGGACAAAAACTATGAAGATATTATGGGAGTTAACTGTATTGTAATTCCTGCTGATTATTTTCATGCAGAGGATCTTAAAGTTTACCTGGAGAATGCCGGAGCAATTGTTTACGAAGAAAGTGATAGCTATGGTGCGGCCCAGAAAGCCTTAACTTTGAGTGGTCCTGTTGTAGTTTTACAGGAAAATATCGATATGCATGAAGAGAAACTTGATGTAATTTTTGATGTAGATGCGGATGTAAGGCACGTCATGTTAACTCTTGGTCGTCGTAAACGTCCTAGGGTTGAGTCCGTTAATACAGTCACCATAGATGCCGGTGGGTTGCGCCGGGCTGATTTGATCGAGGCTGTGGCCATCGCATCCGGTAAAGCCTCTCCAGAAGCGATGAAAAATATTGCCAAGGAAGGCGCTCATAAAAGACAATTAAAGTCCTTGCCGAATGAGGAACTCCAGACTCGTGGCACATCAATACTAGTATTGGAAGACGATAAATTTAATATTAAAGTTATTCGCTGGCAATTATCTTTATTGGGTTACACCGCTGAGTTTGCTGAGAATGGTGAAATTGCATTAGAGAAATGGCGCAGCAAAAAGTATCGTTTATTGTTAACTGATTTACGTATGCTGGAAATGGATGACTACACCCTAGCAGAAACTATTAGAGAAGAAGAGTCTGAATATGAACGATTGCCAATTGTTGCACTGATAGTCAATGATTCACCTGATGAATTGGCTAGGGTCAAGGCATTGGGTATAGATGAATATCTAACCAAGCCTATAGAGCTTAGTTTATTGAAAAGAACCTTAGCGATTTATGTTAAACAGTCTAGCGATACCCTTGATGAAACAACTTAAGAGAATACTATAGAACAGCTTAAGTTTGACGATCAACAGTAGCATGTTACAGCTGTTTATTATGCCACTGTCTTACCACAGTTGGTGGGGGCTGATAAAGAAAACAAGGATATGGATGTCCCATGATTACGCCAACTTGGACATATTGCTGGGTTCTATTGCCAACAAAAAAATAATTGTCTGGAAAGGTTTGTATGTGGGCAGCTACAGATGAGTTTTTTTACTTGTATGTCGTCAAAACCATGTGGACCGTAGACCACCTGATCTAAGAAGCACATAGCTCATCTAGTTTAGTTGTTTATCGTAGTGCTTTTGCTTGCGTGTACGTCGTCAAAAGTGGGGATGCTATTGAGTTTCCTGATAATTCCTTGTTATTAAGCATGTTGGAAATAAGTGGTTCGTTTAACTCATTGATTTGTATGGATATATATTCATGGTGACGAGAGGTTGTCGGAAAAGCGGAAGAAATTCCCTGTATTTTTCCAGCTTTTTAGGGGAATTCAGGGAGACGAGTTAGCTGAAGACTACATCCACCGCCATACAGCCTGCCGAGTTTTTACAGTCTTGTAGAGACTCGGTACTATTCTTTATGAGCTGGTCAGAGAATCCACCTTATCTCTATAAATTATCCTAAATATCGCTGTAGATAGCCTTAACCATTCAAAATGCCTGTTTTTTAAGGTGCAAAATTAAGCTTCGTTTTTATTCTGACTGGGGCCAAAATAGCGTTGTTGGCAGACGAGTAGCCAACAGGTTATAAATTTTGGCATACACTTTACCTAGAGTGAGTTAACTTATTGTGCGTAAGTGGTTGTTAGTCAGTTTGTTGTTATGTTGTGTGGCGGTAGCGGATGAAAAGCTTGCGGCTGATAGTGTGCTGGTCGATAAGTCGGAGAGAAAACTTTATTTAATTAGAGATAATGTTAAGTACCGGGAGTTTGGGATTGCTTTGGGGCCAAGGCCGCGAGGGCACAAATTACATATGGGTGATGAAAGAACACCTGAGGGACGCTATCAGCTTGATTTTAAATATGAAAAGAGTGATTTCTATAAGGCAATTCATATTTCCTACCCTAACGAGCAAGATATCAGGCGAGCGGCAGAGCATGGGGTTGATCCCGGTGGTTCGATCATGATTCATGGGATGCCCAATAAGGCGACGTTACCACCCAGCTTGATTCAGAAGTTTAATTGGACGGATGGTTGTATTGCCGTTACGAATGAAGAGATGGACGAAATTTGGCATGCGGTTGAGCCAGGCATACCCATTGATATTCGGCCCTGAGGATGGCGAGGGTAACGATGAAGAAAGTTAGCTTGATTAGTATTCTTCTGTGCGCTCTTTGTAGTTATCCCTGTCTGGCCCAGAATCAGCATATTTTATTACCGGATATGGATACTGACCTGGTTGGTACTAACGGTAGCACGGTGATTTCCCGAGAGGATACGTTGATCGATGTCGCTGTAAAATATCGTTTGGGGTATAACATGATCCGGTCAGCTAACCCTGATGTGGATTCCTGGCTGCCCGATAATGGATCTAAGGTATTACTGCCGTTTAGTGTTCTTTTGCCCGATGTGCCGCGTGAAGGGATTGTGATCAATACACCAGAAATGCGGCTTTATTTTTATCATCAAGATAAAAAAGGTCAAAACATTGTTACCGTTTTTCCCATTAGTGTCGGTAGGAGGGATTGGGCTACACCCATTACGGAAACACGTATTACCCTACGGGTTGAAGATCCACCCTGGTATCCACCTGAAAGCATACGTACCGAACATGCAGATCGTGGAGATTTTTTACCCAGAATTGTTTCAGCTGGCCCCGACAACCCTTTAGGCCATCATTTGCTGGGATTAGGCGTTCCCAGTTATTTTATCCATGGGACTAACAAGCGTTTTGGTATTGGTATGCAAGTCACCCATGGGTGTATTCGAATGTACCCAGAGCATATTGAAGAGCTCTTTAATCTTGCATCAGTCAATACGCCGGTGGTTATTATCAATCAGCCCCATAAGTTGGGTTGGCGGGACGATAAGCTTTACCTTGAAGTGCATCACCCATTAGAGCTTGATGGGGTGATACAGGAGAATAGTCGCCCAGATATCAGGGCGTCTCTGACGAGTATTTTTGAATCAATGCCAGAGGTGTTGATTGATTGGGATAAAGTTGATGACGTTATCACCAATGCCACTGGTGTGCCGGTAATGGTGGGGAAACAACCCCATTCATTGTCAGACTTTGATTTTTATCAAGAGTATAACGAAGAATAAAATATCCGGTCAGGGGAGTAGACCTGACCGGATAGACTGTTATCGAGCTATTTCTCCATCGCCTTTTTAAAGGCACGGTCAATTTTCTCATTAGCCTCATTCGCTGATGTTTGCGCAGAATTTGCTGAGGCTTGAGCAGCTTTTGCTGACGTTTGTGCGGCATTGGCCGTGCGCTGTGCATTAGCGGCCGCTTGATTTGCTTCGGCAGCAGAACGTTGAGCCTGTTCAGCCAGTGCTCTAACTTCGTCAACTTTCGAATTACTGGCACAACCTGTTGCAACGACCAAAACTAAAATGGGTAAGAATTTTACTAAAAACTTCATAGAACTCTCCTTAATGGGGATGAAAACGAGGCCGGGTTACACCAACCAATATTTCATGTTTAGTATGGTTCTACTATTTGCTACTTGCAATCTGAATTTAAAGGGTAGTTTAAAGGGGTCGTAACGTTTATTTTTTGATCAGTTCACTTATTGTGTTTTAGGTTGTTTTTTTAAAGATTACAGAAAGAATTTTGCGATGCCAAGAAAGACACGGATGTACCTGTCTAGTGCGTCTGTCCATATTGTTCAAAGGGGAAACAACCGAGAGGGGTGTTTTTTTTTGTGATGAGGACTATCTCTACTATAAAGAATTACTTGCCGAAGCCTTAAAGCGTTATGGCGGTGAGTTACATGCTTATTGTTTGATGACCAACCATGTACATCTACTGATATCACTCGTTGCTGAAGGTAGAAGAATAATCGTTAGGCCCTGTTTCTACCTTGTATTTCGCGACATTAAAGGGCTAGTGAGAAAATGGTCCAGCCAGATTTTGGTTCTATTGTTTCTTTACTCGTAAACCAGTAAAAAGTGTTTTTTTCACTTAATGCAAACAACGAAATAATTTGTTTGTCGTTATTGTCAGACACCCAGTGTTCAAACTTATAAGAATCGCTGATTTGCGTTTTTTTAATTTTCGCACCTTTTTCAATAAGGCTATTAAGTTTTCTGTAAGTTGTATCGTTACTAAATAATACCCGACCTTTATAAAATTCACTGGCACGGTGTTTGTCATGGGTTTTTTCATCTTCTATTTCCGGCAAAATGAAAATTTTACGTGCGCCAAAATCTTCCCGGAATCGAAGAGCTGCAGTTGTATTGTTTGCATGATTTCGGGAGAGTCCAACCATGCCCCCCAGGCTTGTCAGGTCAAGGTGAAGCTCGGCATGATCAGACATAGCATTGCCATAATAAGTATTTAACCCTTCCATTCTTGCGGCACTAATATCCTCCCAGTTGGTATCGCAAAGAATGGTTTTGATTTCTGCTGTTTCAAGTGCTTTACAGAGTGTTATCGCAACTCGGTTTGCGCCAATCACTAAAAACCCTTTTGTATTAGGCTCACTGACGTTAAGTATTTTTGCTAATGTCCTTGCAGTGATGCTTTGAATAAGAACCGTGCCAACAATTACGCTAAACGCTAGGGGAACCAATAATTCAGCACCCTCCATTTCCATAGTTTCTAGTTTTAAGGCAAATACAGCAGTTATGGCGGCGGCAATAATACCTCGCGGCCCGACCCAGGATAGCAGTAACCGTTCATTAAAAGAGAAATTTGAGTTAAACGTAGAAATCATGATCTTGCAGGGTCTAGCTACAAATTGCATGGTAAGTAAAACCCCAAGGGCTCCCCAGCCAATGGCAATTAATGCATCGAAATTAATACGTGCAGATAGGATGATAAAGAGAGCTGAAACGAAAATAAGGGTGAGGCTTTCCTTAAAACTTAAAATGTCTTTTGTATGAACGCCAGGCATATTAGCAAGGACAATTCCCATGATGGTAACAGCCAGTAGGCCTGACTCATGCATCAGAATGTTTGATATGGCAAAGGTACTGGTAACAAAAGCAATGGCGGCAAAATTCTGTAGGAATTCTGGAATTAAACGGTGTCGTAGTAATAGGCCAAAACAATAACCAATAACGATTCCTAGTAAGGCCCCTGTTGCTATTGTTTCTACAAAGACAATGAAAACATGAAGTAATTCGGAACTGATTTGTTGAGCAACAATCCACTCAAAGACGAGTACGGCAAATAAAGCACCAAGGGGATCAATAATAATGCCTTCCCAGCGTAGCGTTCTGGAGATCAGAGCATTTGGCCTGACAGATCGCAACATAGGCATGATAACCGTCGGGCCAGTTACTACCATGATAGCCCCAAATAAGGCTGACAGAGACCAGCTGAGACCTGTGAAGTAGTGTGCTGCTATGGTTGTGATGGTTGCGTTTATTAGCGCACCATAAGACACCATATTTCTGACACTGTCACCAATCTCGCTCAACTCTGAACGCTTGAGTGTCAGGCTTCCTTCAAATAGGATAATTGCTACAGACAATGAAACAAATGAAAAGAGAAGGTCACCAAATAAAATATCAGGATCTAATATTCCGAAGGTTGGGCCAAGTAAAATACCTGTTAAGAGCAGAAATAATATAGCTGGAAGCTTTATTCTCCAGGCGACCCACTGGCATAACAAGCCTAACAAGCCAATCACTACAAGTATTAATAAATTTGGTATTTGCATGATGATCTCTACGACACCTGATGAATAAAGGCAGGAAAGCTTTTTGGAAATGTAAAAGTTATCTAGCCTGTTGTTATTGGTTTTAACTTGTATATTTGAATAGGGTAGCGGAGTGTCCCTTTCGTTGTGCTACGTATATTAGCTTTTTCTGTTACATTAAAATTATATTTATTCCGTACGTTGAGAAATACTACAGTCAATACCTTCTGATGTCATACGGCTATCAGAGGGAATGAATAGTCCTCCATCTTAGGGTGCTCGCTTCTCGACAAGTATTAATTGGGCTAAAAAGTGTTTATCTTTGCTGGAGGGATAAGGCCAGCTGTTAGACTTAAATTTATTACCTGAAGAGATTTCTTATAACTAATGAATTATCTGGCTATTGTTGTGACATTTTTATCTGTCACTTTGATCACTTCTGCGCTCATATCTCTCGTGGGTCGATCAGAGTGGTGGTTCCGTATCTTTGACTTCCCACGTGTTCAAATAGCAATGCTGGGAGCCGTCGTCGTTCTTCTACAAGTAATCTCGTATCGTGGTTATTGGTATGAACTATTTCTTATTCCAGTGCTGGCAACGGTGATAGTTTGGGAGGTGAGTCGAATATTTCCATTTACCTTATTTCATAAAAAAGAGGTTGCCTCTGTTGGTTTGTCAGATGATACCCCGAGCATCAGTATCATGGTTTCCAATGTATTGATGACTAACCAGTGTACCGGCAGCTTGCTTGATCTGGTGGCAGAATACGAGCCAGACGTGTTGCTAACATTGGAAACAGACCAATATTGGGAAGATGCTTTGGCGCCATTGGAAAATACATATACCTATGTGGTGCGCTGTCCGCAAGACAATCTCTACGGTATGCACTTGTATTCAAAATTTGAGTTGTTCAATCCAACAGTGGAGTTTTTGGTAGAGCAAAATGTTCCTTCTATTCATACCGAAGTACTGCTTTCCTCGGGCCAAAAAATCAAGTTACATTGTCTGCATCCAGCACCGCCTAGCCCTACGGAAAATGATACTTCTATAGAACGAGATGCAGAGTTAATTATGGTTGCCAAGCTAGTGTCGCAGCAGGATGTTCCTGTAATAGTCGCCGGTGATTTGAATGATGTAGCATGGTCGGATACCACGCTGCTTTTCCGTAAGATAAGCGGGCTACTGGATCCTCGAATAGGTCGCGGCTTATTTAACAGTTTTCATGCAGACCACTGGTTTTTACGTTGGCCGCTAGATCATGTCTTCCATTCACATGAGTTTGGTCTTGTTAAAATAGGACGACTGCACAATATTGGTTCAGATCACTTCCCAATATTTTGTCAATTGCGTTATATGCCAAATTTAGAATCCAGAGATAGTCCTGCTCCACCTGATGCTCAAGAGGTTAAGCTAGCAAACGAAAAACTTGCACAGGCGCGCAACAAGCCGTTTAATGAACTGGTTTAGATTAATGCTAAATCTTTCTAAATTTATGATTCACAGGAGATTGATATGGGCGTCGAAGTATCGGGAATATTGGGATTGTTGGTCCTTATTTTGAACGTATTGGCTATTGTGAAAACCGTTCAAAGCACAGCGTCGACGGGAAAGAAGGTACTTTGGATTGTTCTTATATTACTGCTACCGGTTCTAGGGTTGATACTCTGGTGGTTATTGGGACCTAAAGGCTAGATTGACTGGAAAGATACCAACTTCGAGTTTTTAATAGTACCAGAGAGGTTGGCTCGTCCTGTTCAGTCCGTTCTTGATAAGCTCGAATCTATATTAGAGGGCCTGCTGTTCAATCTACCAATGCTTTTGTCGGCATTGGTGATGGCTGTAGGTTTTTTCTACTCCCTTGGTCTGTGTCAACTAATTGATCGGATTGGCCTTCGATTTGATCTAACACATCGTTAGTGAGTTCTCCCCGCTTTCTTTGACCTTTCCTTTCAGCTGGTTTCCGTCGCCTTTGAACCTGTATTTATTTTCAGTAACGTCTATAAATATACTGTGAAGGTTGGTGAGTGGCTAATGTAACTATCGATAGCAGGTGGTTACATTAACTCATGTTAGTTTTTAGACGTTACTAAAGAACGTTATTGCTAACTTATAATTAGGTGCTACATAGAAAGTGGTATACAAAAAAGTGAGCTATACAAGGGTGAAAAATTGAGAAGTAAATTAGTAGATTGGTTGATAAGGCTACGTGCCAGCTACTGGTTTGTTCCTCTAGTGATGGTTTTTATCGCATTAGTTGGTGCACTTGGCATGGTGCATTTAGATACCTATGACAGCCGATGGTTATCTGGCCAGAAATGGCTATATGTAAACCAGCCAGCGGGTGCGCGTGCGCTTTTATCTGCCTTAGCAGGATCAATGATAACGGTTGCTAGTGTCACTTTTTCAATGACGTTACTTGCTGTGTCCCACGCAAGTTCCCAGGTTGGCCCCAGGCTACTGGATGGCTTCATGCGGGATCGTGCAAATCAATACACCCTCGGTACGTTTATTGCCACATTTTTATACTGTTTGATGGTATTGCGAAATGTCCATGAAGGCATTGAGGGGCAAGAAAGCATCACTATGTTCGTCCCACACATGGCGATTTTTGTTGCCATGGTACTCGCCGTGCTCAGTGTTATCGTGTTGATTTATTTTATTCATCATATTCCACAATCAATTAGTGTAACCAATATTATTGGGCGTATTGGTGATGATCTTATTGATAGCATACGCTGTCAGTATCCTAAGACGATAGGGCAAGGCAGGCTTATTGATCAGAGTATTGATAAAAACATCAAAGGTTTTCCGGTGGATTTCCAACAACAATCTGTCTGTTTGAAAGTGACGGATTCCGCCGGGTACTTACGTGTTGTTGATGACGAAGGCCTAATGGCGTTAGCAATAGAAGAAGACCTTACTATCGAGCTTTATCGGCGCCCAGGTGAATTTTCGATTCCTGGGCAGCCGTTGCTGAGTGTTGCTCCAGAGACTAGCGTCAATGATGAGATTTCAGAGAGCTTACAAAGACTATTCTCTTGGGGAGTGGATCGCACACAAGATGAAGATGTTCTCTATCCATTAGAGCAACTTATAGAAGTCTTGGCCAAAGCAATGTCTCCTAGTGTAAATGGTCAATATACAGCTCTGCTTTGTATTAATCAGTTTGAACGCGCATTAGCTGAGATACTTCAGCGGGAAGTGCCTAATCCGTATCGATATGATCAACAGAGTACGCTACGAGTCGTCGCCAGGCCGGTCACACATGAGCAGTTTGTATTGGAGGTTTTTCAGCCAATTCGACAGTTTATCCGCGGTGATTGGATGGTAACGCGTCACATACTAAACATGATTGGTCGATTGATGATGATGCCAGAACTAGCGCATAACAAGCCGTTATTAGAAAAAGCGGCATCGTTAATTAAAGAGGATGTTGAAAGTGGGCCGATGCTAGAAGCTGAGCGACGTTCATTTTCATAAGCTAAGGCTTGGTAATTGAAGGTCATCGTCCAAACATAAAATTTTATCTGCTATTGGAGAAAAAACAACGGCATGTATACACATGAAATTGGTAGCTCTAGTGGGGTTTTAGTAGCATAATTTTCCTGTCAGTGGTTGGCTTCTTGGTGTGTGTGATGATCAGTCCTAGTACCCTGAGGTTCTTGGCCTATGAACACAAATAAATCCATTTTCTTGTTGAGGGTAATAGCTGTGTGCCAAATTAGGTTGGACTGTTATTGCTCTGGAGCCAGATGCAGCTCCTGCTCTCTGGGGATAAGTCATCCCAGATTATTAGAGATAATAATAAGTTAATGCGATGTGTGTTTTAATAAGCGATCATGCGTGCCCCAAGAGTTGTTAATTGTTTGGCACAAGTGTGTTCAACGCAGTTGCTGCTTAGACTGCTAGTATTCAATCAAGGCAATCACTTTGTGGGAGAACAAAATGAAGATAAATAAATTATTGATATTATTAACTGTTACGGGATTTCTTGCTCTGTACGGATGTGACTCGGATGATCCTGTAAAAGAAGTAGGTGATACAATTTCTGAATCTGTTGAAGATGCAGGCGAGGTAATATCTGAGGCAGCACAAGATGCATGTGATGAAGTGGGCGATGCCACAGATTCTGATGTAGATTGCTAGCTAGGTGTTTTTATTACTCCTCTTTCGGGAGGAGTAAACTAGCAGGATCTAAAAAGTTTTTTTCTCACATGCTATTTTAGACAGCAAAAATTGATTATGGATTTTTGGATTGGATGTGGAGGTTTAAATTAATGCTTGTGACCTTTCATACCCCCGCGGCAGGAGATGTCATTATGTTTGGAGATATTGCGGTTCAACTTCTTCAGCTTATGGGGCATAGCGGTAAAGTTCCAGGTGCACTTCAGCCGGAAGATTTGCCTCAGGCCATTCGACTACTGAAAACAGCGGTAGAGGATCATTCATTTTCAGATACGGATGTTGATTTGATTAATGAATCTGAAAATAACGATGAAACTGAAGATGATGAGCCCAAGGTTAGTTTACAAAATCGAGCTTTCCCGCTTATTCAGCTACTTGAAGCCGCTGAGCGCGAGGAAGTACAGGTTGCTTGGGAAAGCTGAAGTGATGTTGGCTTTTATGCTATAGGCGCGACTAGACTGACCTTAAAGCTTAATGCTATTACTCTAAGTAAAGACAAAATACAGCATAGATTCCTTTATACCGCATCTTTTCTCTCTTGATTTTCAACACTGTTAAGACCAACAACTAAAGTTTTTAGGGGGAATAGAATGATGATTTTATTCTCTTCGAAGATTTGATTAATCTGGTCTATCGCATAGTGTCTGGCATGTAGGTCTTTTTTTCAGTAATTTGTATTTTTCCAAATCGTTGCCATAGGACACACCAACTCACAGCTCAATATCTCCATATTTTTATCAACCAGCGATAACGTTTTCTTAACATTATTCTAACAATAGCTTGATGGACTTCTAGGTAAAGTGATCATACTAATCCTTGGACGTTCATTATGTCTAATACCAAACCTATAGATATCACGTTTGTCCTGACATACGATCAACATCATTTTCTGCAAAGTTTTTCTTGTTGTTTTAGTCGGGGCCAAAAGTGGGGTCTTAATCAACCAAAGATAGTTTGTTTGCCAGATGATTTTCTGTCGTGCATTTATATGCCCAGGTTGGGGATATGTTGAGTATGTCGGCTGATAGTCGGCGTATAAGTGTTCTTGATCATGTCTTATTTACACTGGCTGGTGCTGCCATTTTATGGGTGACACTTTTTTTACTGCGCCTTTTTTTACTTATATACAATTTTGAATTAATCAGAGATATACCTTTAACCAGTATTATTGAATCTTTTTTTAATGGATCACGTTTTGATTTAAGGGTGGTTGCTTACCTATGCATACCTCTGACGTTGTCGTTATGCAGTCAGCGGGCAATGATGGCACGTAGAACCTTACGCCTATGGTTACATGCTGCAGGAAGCTTGCTGATCTTACTGGGGATGATTGAGTTAGATTTTTATCGGGAATTTCACCAGCGATTAAATTCTCTTGTTTTTCAGTACCTTCAGGAGGATCCCGCGACGGTATTAAGTATGCTTTGGAATGGGTTCCCTGTGTTGCGTTTGTTATTGGCTTGGGCCATCTTAAGTACGGCGTTATATCTGGCTCTTATAAAGGTTGATCGAATGACCCGCGGGTGTAAGGTTGCAGTATTACCCGCCAAAAGAGTGAATCTATCAGCACAATTATCCCGACAGGGTGGTTTTACTAATTCCTTTCTCATTTTATTTATTTTTATCATTGTTTCTGTCATTGCTGCACGAGGTACTTTGCGACAAGGTCCGCCTTTACGCTGGGGTGATGCCTTCACCACAGAATATCTCTTTACTAATCATTTGGGTTTGAATGGAGCGCTCACGCTCTATGACGCCGCTAAGAATCAGTTGTCCGGAAATCGAGACAATATTTGGATGCCGACGATGGATGTCAATGAAGCCATAGGGATCACTCGGCAATTGATTTTAACAGATCACGATCAGATCATTGATGCTGATAAGGCAGCAATACGCCGCAATTATCAGGTGCCAACAGAGACAGTGCTTCCGGTAACAAACGTTGTGGTTATTTTGATGGAAAGCTTTGCTGGACACTATGTGGGAGCATTAGGCAGTCAGGCTGATATTACGCCAAATTTTGATAAGCTTGCTGAAGAAGGTTTGCTGTTTCGTCGGTTTTTTTCCAATGGAACACATACCCATCAGGGCATGTTTGCCACGATGGCTTGCTTCCCAAATTTGCCTGGGTTCGAGTATTTGATGCAAATGCCAGAAGGCAGTCATCAGTTATCGGGTTTGTCTCAATTGTTGAAAGCAAGGGGTTACAGTGACCTATATGTTTATAATGGCGATTTTGCTTGGGACAACCAATCCGGCTTCTTTTCTAACCAAGGAATGACTAAATTTATAGGCAGGAATGACTATGTTAATCCTGTCTTGGATGATCCAACGTGGGGGGTGTCAGATCAAGATATGTTTGACCGTGCTGCTGATGAGCTGCTCAAGCAGGATACACAGAAACCTTTCTACGCCTTTCTTCAGACGTTATCGAACCACACACCCTATGCTCTCCCGAAGGAGTTACCTGTAGAAGCTGTCCATGGATATGGCTCGTTTGATGAGCACCTCACGGCTATGCGTTACTCTGACTGGGCGCTCGGACAATTTTTTGAAAAAGCAAAGAAGTCGCCCTACTATAAAAATACATTATTTGTCATCGTGGGCGATCATGGTTTTGGTGCCAACGAACAACTGACAGAGATGGATTTGCATCGATACCATGTCCCCATGTTAATGATTGCGCCGGGAATTCATGAAAAGTTTGGTTCGACAAACGATACCGTAGGCACGCAGGTGGATATTGTTCCATCCATTATGGGTCGACTGGGTGGCGTTGTTCAGCATCAATGTTGGGGACGAGATTTATTGAGCTTGCCACCTTCAGATCTAGGTTTTGGAATTATCAAACCATCAGGAAGTGATCAAACTGTCAGTATAATTACGGGTGAACATATGGTGATACAACCCAAAAATAGAGAACCACAATTTTATCAGTATCATCTGGGTGAGCGGCCGAAAAGTGAAAAGGTCGAAATTTCTCCAGAAGATAAACTGCTTCTTAGTCAATTGAAGGCATATATAGAAACGGCAACCAACAGTTTAATCAGTAATACGACAGGCGCTGATGGCTGAATTCATAATAAAATTAGAGGCTTATATTATTGGATAAAGCGCCAGCGGTTATAGAATAAATGGTTAGCTCCATTGAGAATGGAACCGAGGGTACCATGAGGCAGTTTCAAAATTAATGAAAAGAGAAAAGATCTTAATATGTCCACAAAGGCACAATAACGTCTTTCATCTGATTCATTAATGGATTGATGTTGACACGTGTCATCAAATATAAACATTTTATTTTGGTGCCAGTAATTCTTTTTGCTACCTACCTGGATATATACCTCATCACTATTGATATCATTGAGGTTAAATAGAGCACGATAGGTTAGTCGAAATGGACCGAAGTGTTTGTTTGTTGATTTTTTCTGTTGAAAATAGAGACGCCAATCGTCCTGGTATACTTGAATGACTCATGAAATTCTGGAATATCAATGCTGATTTTAATATTTTTCCGTACCACTTAAAAAAACATCATTTCTCGGTCACCGTCGTTCAGTTTTTTCTCTAGCTGATTGACAAGTTCCCTGTCTTTCATTATGTCGATAGTTCGGCGAATTTCTTTTTGGTGAGCATTTGGTAAATCATCAAGGCTAAAAATTCCTTTATTCCAGTAGGGCAAACAAAGCAAGTCAATAAGCAGATTAAAAGGGGCCATCAAGCAAGTGAATGTGCCATGACCTAGAACATACTGTTTAAACATCTGGCGTTGTTTTTCTTCGTTTCTTAGAATGTCAATCAGGCCACAGATGAAGTAGAAGATTATAAGTTTAGTGGCAAAAATAAGGCCTGAGCCCATGTACAGAATTCGACGTATCAGTTTTGTCTTTGTGGTTATTTTTTTAAAAATTGCATGAAAAATTACTTTCATAGTCAGTCATCTGGCTAATATTTAGTCTGGCTGGACAATCTTCATAGTGATTAAAAAACACAGATTCTTTTTTACAAAATTGTGAAAAATCTTTCCCTGTTAGATAGTTAAACTCGTTTATACGCGCTTGATCTATACTGTCTAGCAGCGCATCAGAGGGTTCTATGGCGGGGTGGCACATGATAATTGCTTGATCTGATGCAGTTTGAATCCAGCCAGTTACCATGCTTTGGAAGTCAGCGTTTGGAGACAGAGAATACAGTCCATAAAAGTCTCCAGACAGTGGGATGTTGGTTCGTCGTACAGCATGACTAAACCCCAAGCCCAGTATTCGTAAAATGAGCGCCTTTAATAAAGCGTCATGACCTGTTAATGGAGAATTTACTCGCCTTACCCAGGGGCGATCTGCATGTGAATATCGTTCTGCCAATACACGAATGACGATATTTCTTATTGTTGGAAAGATATGTATATGTTGATGCCCATCGACAAAGTCAGGTTTTTTTCCCCAGAAATATTCAAATGACTCCAGTTGTCGGTGAAATTCGCAGGTGTACTGTTTTTCATCGAATAGCCCTAGAAGACAGTCACGAATTAATTTCCAAAGAGGGTAGGCGGGGGTTTCAAATGTAGCCGTCAGGTTAAAATGCAGGCCTACTTGTATCTCTGCTGATAATGGCTTTAATTTCGCTGAGGCTTCCGGCCAGCAGGGAGAATTTGTTATACAACTGATAGCGGAAAGTCGATTGGCGATGACTAATGCCCGGATCCCCTCATCGATCATTGGTGAAAGGGCATAATCATCTGCGCACAATATTAATTTTTTCATTCTGGGCGAAACGCCCATAGTTTACTGAAGGTGAAGGTGAGAATAGAAACAGATCCAAGAACAACAATTAACGCCATGCGATAATTGAGTTCAGTGTAATGTAGAAGTAAAAAATACAGTATTTCGTTAATAATAAAGCTGCCTGCAGCAACAATAAAAAATCTGGGCAGGCAGTATTTATGAATAGGAGGAAAGGTTAAAAATGTCCAATAGCTGTGGCCGGTATAACTAACCAAAAATGCCACGAGAAAGGCCAAAATATTTGCGACCAGAGGGTAGAACCCTACGGGGACCAATGAGATGACTGTATACCAGTGTACCAGCATAGCCATGGTGCCAATCAGGGCGAAGCGTATCATCTGGGTGCTCATGCTTGATGCTCGTTATGGCTGGAGATGTCTAAAGAGTCAATGTCGTGTCGAAAGCGAATCAGATAGGGTGGTCTGGCTTTTACTTCAGTGAAAATCTTTGCTATATATTCACCAAGAATACCAATAGACAATAATTGGATGCCTCCTAAGAAGGTCATGCCCACGGCGAGTGTTGCCCAGCCTAGTAAGTCGACACCGAAGACTAAGGTTCTTGTCGCGATGACGACTCCATAAATAATCGAAAAAATGGAAATCAATACTCCTATAAGACTCCATATATGTAGGGGGAGTGTTGAAAAAGAGGTAATTCCAGTAATCGCTAGTTTTGCTAGGTGTAATAAGTTGTATTTTGAATTTCCATTTTTACGTGCATCAGCTTTAAACGGAACCGCTATACTTTTGAATCCTACCCAACCGTATAGGTCCTTCATAAACCGATTTCGTTCGGGCAAAGACCGCAATGCTTCAACTACACACCTATCCATTAATCTAAAATCCCCGGCATTTTCTTCCAGGGGAGTCTCGGATCCCAATGTGAATAGTCGATAAAAACCTTTGGTTAGTAGCCTTTTTATGCGTGTTTCATGGTCGCGATTTGTTCTAACGCCATAAATCATGTCGTAACCCTGTCGCCATAGTTCGAAAAATTTTGGAAGCATGTCTAAAGGGTGCTGAAAATCAGCATCAAGCATTAAAATCACATCCCCTTGGGAGTGATCTATGCCAGCTGTAAGGGCATTTTCTTTACCAAAATTTCTGGACAGCTGTAGTACTTTGACGGGATAACTAACAGACAGTGCAATAGCGACTTTGGCGCTATTGTCATGGCTTCCATCGTCAATTATTACAATCTCATATCGAGAGGAAAGCTTTGCAAGATACTCACATAAGGCTGGTATCAGTATGGCTATGTTCTCAGCCTCGTTATAAACAGGAATCAGGCAGCTGATTAAGGGGTTTTTATTCTGTCGCCTTTTTTTTGAGGGAGCATCGCTGCCAAAGACAGCATTTATTGTCGGTTCTATATGTATTATTTTCATTAGATACGACCTGTTTTTACAAGTTTTTCACGGGTTATTGGCGTATTTTTTTCAACATAAAGTGAGGTGCCGTAGGCATTTTTTATTTTCATAAATAAAGAAATTATTTTTGGATCAATTTTCATTAAGTCTTTGTCTTTTAAGATAATAAAGTCAATTATGTTGTCATTTAGCAATGCTTTAAAAATTGCTTGATTGTCAGTGTGTTTTGCTGTTCCGTGGGAATAAAATTCCGCCGAACTGTATCGTTGAAAAAGATAATAAAGTTGGCTGTTTTGTGAGGTTCGGCGCTGGAGATATTCTTGAATAAAAAATTTCTGTGTAAATTTTTCCATTATTGGGGCGTAAACAAAGGGAAGCATTCCTGCCACAAGGAAGGTTGACATCATGAAGGGAATCCATAACCAATGGCGATATACAAAGAGCGGTGCTTTCTCTTGAACCGTGTTATGGCGGTGCCATAATTCAGTTGTTAATAATGCTGAAGCTGGCAAGCTGGTTATGACATAGGGCCAGATGATGTTTTTTGCTAGGGTAAAGAACAGCATGGGCCAAATGGCCCAACAGAATAAGTACCAGGCCCAGCCATCTTGATCCTTGAATAAAGAGGGTGTTCCCTTGCCTTTCGCGAGAATCCAGGGGATGGCTAATAGTGACCAGGGTAGGGCTGCGAGAATCCAAAATACCCATATTGTTCCGGTTGGCTGTTGATGGGCGTAGCCATAGAGATCTCCCTCCCAACCTGATACAAGAAAACGTTTTATATGTTCTCCCACAAGAAAATATTGCAGGAATCCAGGTGTACTGTTTTCTGCCAAGCTATACCAAGGCGCTGCAATCAGCAGCATGATCAGAGAACCTTTTATCCAGGGAAGTTTATGCCACAGCTCCAGCCAGTCTAATTTTTTTCTGAGCATCCATAATAGAATGGGGAATATTGTCATCACTCCGCATATCGGTCCTTTGGCTAAAAGGCCAAGGCCAAGACCAACAAAAAATAGCCAGCCATAAAGTTGTGCTTCATATTTTTCATGTGTCGAGATGGCTAACCAAAATGTTATAAAAGAAATACATGTAGAAAATGCCAGGGCCATATCTGTCATGACTGTGCCGGAGGCGATATAAAATAGCGGAAATGAACATAAGATAGCGGCGCTTAATAGGCCATATTCCTTATTGTGTCGCAATTTACCTATGTACCAAGTCATCAATAATATTGATACGGCTAATAGTAACGAAGGTAACCTGACGGCAAATTCACTGATGCCAAACAGTTTCATACTGCCGGCTGCTAGCCAAGTTGACAGCGGTGGCTTAGCCCAAAAAGGAATACCGTAATCATGCTGAAGAGTCACCCAATCATTCGTTTCTACCATTTTTCGGGCGATCTCTCCGTAACGAGATTCGGTTGTATCTGTGAGAGGAATAAATGCCATGGTTAAAATTCGGCTAGCGAGAGCTAGTACGAGAACGCACCACAGAAAATTTTGATATTTTCTATCTAAAGAAAATGACATAGCCGTCAAAACTCAATAACCATTGATAGGTGTTCCACAGTGTCTATTGGCAAAAAGCTGTAGGTGTAAGAGAGAAGCAATGACGTAGCCTGACCTGACCAAGTTTTATTCATGCTCGCAGAGCTGATGTTTTAACAATGTGAATTAAATATGAAAAAAACGTTATTTTCTGTTGTTAGTCTATTTTTCTATCAGCTACGAAAAGTTGGTCTAGTGACAGGTGCAGGGAATAGAAGTGAAGAAGAAAGAGCGTTATATTGATGGAATATCAGCTGAAGCTCTAAATAATCAAGAATGTTGGCCAGAATATCTTTGTTGTCTTCTATCAC
>CAXBDQ010000020.1:0-39120 GCA_963974675.1 uncultured Porticoccus sp.
ACTGGGATGAAAATTTGGTGTAAAAGCTTGACTAAGAACCATAGTCACTTGTTACATTACTTTCAGTGAAAACATCTCTTGTTCAGTAAAGAGATGTTTTGTGAGCAAACTTCCAACAGATGTTCCTCAAAGGGTTTTTTGAAATCAACGTTCTAAAAGAGAATGGCTGTCTAAAATTTGAAGGTATACAAGGGTACTCTATACGGAGTACCCAATGTGCCTAGAGACTCAATAGGTTTTATAGGGTAGAAACTTACCTGACATAACGATGTTGACGCGGTCTCCATTAGGGTCTTCCTGGCGCTGGAGGTCCATAGAAAAGTCAATGGCGCTCATGATCCCATCACCGAACTCTTCATGAATTAATTCTTTAATGGTACTTCCATACACGCTTACAAGTTCATACCAGCGGTAGATGAGCGGGTCGGTTGGGACGGCTGTTGGCAGAGAGCCTTTATAGGGCGCGACTTGTAACCATGCAATAGCTTCGTCGGTGAGTTCAAACAGGTTCCCGACAATTTCAGCTTGTTCTTTGTTAAAGGTCATCTGTCCAAGACAGGCGGCAGTAGTCCATTCCTTGGAAAGGCCAATGGCATCGGCTACGTCGTTCCATTTGATATTTTTGGCGACTTTAGCAGACAGGAGAGTCTGTGTTACTTCGTCACGGTTGTTGATCATAGTGGCTTCCTCTGAGGCTAATTTATACGTTTGATTGAAAAGTTAAGGGGGGCGTTCCCCGTGATGAATGTAAATGATCTAGGCTATCTATTTGACCAATAAAACAATCACAATGGCTGCAAGCAGGGCGGAGATTCCTTTCCAAAATTGAACAGGATTACGTTCAATTAATGCTGGGCGAGTTTTATTTAAAAATGCCTTGTTGGGGTGGCGTAAATCGAAAATGAATTCGGATAACGCTTGGTATCGTTTATAAGGGTTGGGGTGAACGGCTTTTTTAAGTGCATCATCTATCCAAGCTGGAATTTCTTGCTCGTCATCAAGCACGGATATATAGGTTAATTTTCGTTGTGCCGCTGCCGTTCTACACTTTGATACCTGGGTGCCATAGGGGAATTTCCCCGATAGCATATGGTAGGTCAATACGCCGAGAGAATAGAGGTCTGAGCAAGAGGTTCCGCTGTCTCCAATAAAATATTCGGGTGCGGTATAGAGGGCAGTACCAAGTATAGGCTCTTGTTCTCGCGATATTTCTGCCTCAATAATTCCTGCGACTCTGGCGGCCCCAAAATCAATGATTTTTACCGTGCCTGAGTGATCAATCATGATGTTGTCTGGCCTGATATCCTGATGCAGGATATCCATGCGATGAAGTGCGCGTAGGCCCATGATGATCTGTCCAACGATATTTCGTACTGTTTCAATATCTGGCTTTGGGTTATCAATTATCCATTGTTTTAGTGTTTGTCCATCGATGAACTCGTTGACGGTATAGAGGTAATGTCGTTTTCGGGTTTGTAATCCAGCCTTAAGTACATGGGCACTATTAATACGTCGAGCAACCCATTCCTCCATTAAAAATCTCTCGAGGTAAGCCGGGTCACCCCGTAGATCGATGGACGGAGTTTTGATGATGACCTGAGTGTTGGTCTCTTGGTCTAATGCGAGATACACATGACTGCGGCTAGTTGCATGGACTTCTCGGATAATAGTATAGCCATCGAAATCTGTTCTAGGTTCTAATATTGGAGGTAGAGACAGCTCATCAATTTGTTCTTGCAGCTCATTGGATTTTTGTTGCGGTAAGTCCTCGATACGTATGATTTGAAGGGTTAAATTATCTAAGCTGCCTTGATCATATGCGTGATTGATGATGCTTTTAGCTGCTGCATCCAGGTCATTGATGTTTTCATTAATGGTATTGATGAGCACTTGAGCTTCGATATGCTCATAGACACCATCGGTGGCTAGAATAAAAATATCCCCGATGTTGGCCGGCATTACGTGTTCATCAATTTCAATATGCGCTTCAATACCCAAGGCTCGGCTTAGGTAACTTTTTTCCTTTGAGACCCAAAGACGATGGTCATTGGTTAATTGTTCCAATGCATTGCCATGAAGCTTGTATATTCGAGTGTCGCCCACATGAAAAATATGAACAGTTGTTGCTTTGATAACTAAGGCACTTAGCGTACAGACGTAGCCTTTGTCTTTGTCGTATCGATACGGGCTGTTTTGGCTTTGTGAATAGAGCCATGAGTTAGTGGCTGATAAGACACGGCTTACGGAGTGCCTGACTGACCAGGCATCGGAGGTACAGAAGTAGTCGTCTAAAAAGCTTTTAACCGCAGTTTCACTGGCGATATGGCTTACATCGCTACTGCTGATTCCATCAGCCATGACAAATGCCAGACCCTTAAGGCTCAGCATAGGTTCCTTCGGTGAACAAAAGCCATGAAAATCCTGATTGGATTCCTTGCGACCTTTGTCAGAAAACTGTCCGACGGATACTTTCAGGGGACTCGTCATAGGGTTGCCATAGACCCCGACCAGGTGTGTCTGGTCAGGATCGTTCATTAACGATTAAGCGAGAGCACCTGCTGTGCTAGGTTTTTTAACTGTTCTGATATGAGTGGTGTAAAGCGTCAAACCAGTAAATGCCAAGCCGCCGACCAAGTTACCTAACGCCGTGGGAATCTCATTCCAGATAAAATAATCTGCGACTGAGAAATCGCCGCCCATAATCATGGCTGAAGGGAATAGAAACATATTGACCACTGAGTGTTCGAATCCCATAAAGAAGAAAACTAGGATAGGCATCCACATGGCAATGACTTTGCCGCTAACGGAGGTGGAGATCATAGCGCCAACAACGCCCATGGAAACCATCCAGTTACACAGCATACCCCGTACAAAAATAGTGAACCATCCCGCTAGACCATATTGAGCATAACCCAAGGTACGTGATTCGCCGATAGTCGCAATTTTCTGACCAACCGCTCCCGGTTCAATACTAAAACCGTAGGTGAAAACAAATGCCATCATAATGGCGACTGTTAATGCACCACCGAAGTTACCCGTAAAAACCAAGCCCCAGTTTCTCAGAATGCCCTTTACTGTCACCCCGGGTCGTTTGTCTAGTAGTGCTAGTGGTGTTAGTACAAACACCCCCGTTAAAAGGTCGAAACCCATCAAATAAAGCATGCAGAATCCGACAGGAAATAGGAGGGCGCCAATCAAAAAGACGCCTGTCTGAACGGCTACGGTGACGGCAAAGACGGCAGCCAATGCCAAAATGGCACCTGCCATGTACGCTCTAATCAGGGTGTCCCGGGTTGACATGTGGACTTTGGATTCCCCAGCATCCACCATCTTGGTTACAAATTCGGATGGAACTAAATAAGACATTTTTCTTTCCTCATTTTTTGATAAACATTGTCGATAATTTTCACCCTGAGTAGAGGCAATCAAGACTTTTGTCGAGAGTGTTGTCCTGCTTAAGTATTTTAATAACAGCAATCGGTGTGCCATAAATATAGATATGTAATTAGTTGCAATAAAATCAATATGTTATTGAGGTTTTGTGGGTTTTATTTCTAAATTTATGCTTTATCGCGGTGCAACTAATTCAGTGCTTGCTTCATAAAAGAGCAGTTTGATTAAGTTGGATTAACCCCAAAGGGTAGGTGTAGGCGTGGAGAGAAAAAGGAGCTGGAATAAGTGGATTAAAATGAAATTTTAGGAAAATAACATTAAAGAAGTGGTCAGAATGAGTATGAGGAAAAATATAATTATCTGTAGCAATGGTTTGTTCAAGGGGAAACTAAGCCAAAGGTTACAACCCCTAGAGTGTCTTAAATAGGGGTTGTATTTAAATAAATTTTTAGCCTGCAGTTTTATTGAGTAAAAACTCTATTAATGCTTTCTGTGCATGGAGTCGGTTCTCGGCTTCGTCCCAAACCACGGACCATTTTGATTCCAGAATAGTTTCGCTTATCTCCATGCCGCGGTATGCGGGTAGGCAATGCATAAATAGAGCACCTTCGGCGGCTAGGGACATCACCTCTTCATTGACTTGGAAACCAGTAAAGGCTTCCTCCCGTTGTTGTTTTTCTTCTTCTTGGCCCATAGAGGCCCATGTGTCGGTTACCACTAAGTCGGCCCCTGAAATTGCCGCTACAGGATCGCGAACAATCGAGACGCGATCGCTGAATTTTCCCAGCAATTTAGCGCAGGGTTCAAAACCTTCTGGGCAGGCAATTACCAGCTGAAAATCTAGCATGTCTGCTGCGTTCATGTAGGACTGACACATATTATTACCATCGCCAACCCAAACGACGCGTTTGCCTTGGATGCTACCCCGATGCTCAATGTAGGTTTGCATATCAGCCAATAACTGGCAGGGATGATAGTCGTCGGTAAGGGCGTTGATCACGGGTACAGATGAGTATTCTGCAAATGTCTGAATTTTGACGTGGCCGAAAGTTCGGATCATGACGATATCCACCATTCTCGAGATAACACGTGCTGAATCTTCGATAGATTCACCGCGGCCAAGTTGGGTGTCGTTGGGTGAGAGAAACAGTGCGCTGCCACCCAATTGAGCCATACCCGATTCAAAAGAGACTCGGGTGCGAGTGGAGGACTTCTCAAAAATCATCGCCATTACTTTGCCAGCAAATGGGCGTTCAGCGGTACCATTACGACGGGCAGCCTTAAGCTCAATGGCACGCTGTAGCAGTTGTTGAAGCTCATCTTTTGATAGATCTTGTAGTGTTAGAAAATGTCTTAGTGCCATATTGTTTTATCCGTAGGGTTTATAACCCTTGTCTGATCACACCACTGAGAATATCGACCAGCTGATCAGCGTCTTCATTGGTTAGGTTAAGGGGCGGCAGCAACCGGATGACCGATTCTGCGGTGACATTAATCAATAACCCCTGTTTGGCTGCACTATCGACCAATTCTGTACAGGGGGCGTCCAGTTCAATTGCAAGCATTAACCCTTGGCCTCTAATGTCCACCACATTAGGACAATCTGCCAGTTTACTGGCGAATTGTTGTTGTAGGTAATGGCCGGTGGCCTGTGCTTTTTCACAGAGGCCCTCATTGATGATGGTTTCCACTGTGGCTAGACCGGCAGCACAGGCGAGGGGATTGCCGCCAAAGGTCGAGCCATGGCTTCCAGGTTGCATTAGGTCTGCGGCTTTGTCTCCGGCAAGACAAGCGCCAATGGGGACACCGTTGCCTAAGCCTTTGGCTATGGTGACTACATCGGGCATGAGGGGGTAATGCTGGTAGTTAAAATAACGACCAGTACGGCCATTGCTAGTTTGAATTTCATCCAGCATTAATAGCCAGTTTTTTTCATCACAAATTTGACGAAGACCTGGCAAATAATCTTTGTCGGAGATTCTGATACCTCCTTCACCCTGGATAGGCTCGAGCAAAATAGCGACAACATTTTTGTTGTTTCCCGCGATGGTCCTAACGGCATCAAGATCATTAAAAGGTGCTCGAACAAACCCTCTGACTAGGGGCTCAAAGCCGGCTTGCACTTTGCGGTTTCCCGTGGCGGACAGTGTGGCAAGGGTGCGGCCGTGAAAGGCTTTTTCCATCACAATAATGACGGGCTCAGCAATATTCTTACTGTGACCGAATAGCCGGGCCAATTTGATGGCGGCTTCATTTGCTTCAGCACCAGAGTTACTGAAGAATACTTTGCTCATTCCTGAGATATCTCTCAACCGCTCTGCCAGATCCTCTTGCGCCTTAATGTTATAGAGATTGGAACAGTGGGTAAGGGTGGCCGCTTGCTCTGTAATGGCTTTTGTTACAGCGGGGTGTGCGTGGCCCAGTCCACAGACGGCAATACCAGATATAGCATCCAAGTAACGATTTCCTTGATCATCCCAAACCCAGGAGCCTTCTCCTTTGCTGAGCGTAATTTTACGGGTGCCATAATTGTTCATTAATGCGTCACTGGTCATGCCTGTTGTCCTACTGCGATGAGGTGTTTTAGCTAAGGTGAACCTAAGTACGACTAGACTTAGACACCCCAATAAAACCTCTAAAACGAAAAAAGGCAGCTACTTGCTGCCCATTAAAGGGAGAATACTATAAGGATTTTTATAGGTTGGCAATGGTTGCCAACCTATAGTGTTTCTCGGGTTTTAACCCCCGATCTTTCTTAGTCTATGGTGGCTGTACCAGGCCCAAAGGCCTGTGAGTGCCAATAGGCAGATTAACAGCCCAACCAAATCTATAAATAAAACACCGGCAGTGCCAAAGAAGCGTCCACTGTGTAAATCCAGAATCAGAGTCTCCATTGAGATGCCGGGCAATTCTGCTTGTTGATAAAGTTGTTCGATTAACTCTGGGGGCAGGGGGGAAGCACTGCTCCATTCCGCCACAGGGGTATTGCTCTCTTGGGTTTCCAGAGTTTCAATGTTAAGTGACAGTGTTTGTCCGCTGGATAGGATGAGTATCTCTTTATCTGCCACCTGAAGGGCTGTGGTGTTTTTCGGTAAGCCATTGAGTGAACTTAGTTTTTCTATTAGCTCCCCCTGTGACGTCAATATCACCAGTTCGTCCTGACAAAGTGCTAGTAGCAAAGATTGGGTCTGTGATGCCCCCTTAGCGGAGCCAGGCAACTTGCTACAGGTTCATTATTCAAAAACAGGTCATTGCCGCCCGGGTGGCTAAGCCATTGGTTCTCCAGTTTAAATCCCGTAAGGGGTGTTGTTTCAAAACCGTACCAGTCCAGTAGCCACTGGGTTCTCAGTGTTTGTTTACTGAGTCCGATATTGGGGGAGTGGTTCAATAGTAGGCCGGTAATGGCGAGAAAGATCACCATAATGACGATGGATAACCCAATACGCCGGTGCCAGCGTAAATTGAGAATAATGGTTTTACGGAGATTCTGGGGCAACGAGTGTTTTCTCTTGTCTGTCTATTGAGGGTTGTTCTGCCGGGTTTTTACCTGATTTGAATCTAATAAGATAGCCTGCTGGTGATAGAAGAGGGCAAGCTTGGCTACTTTGGTTACAGCGCGTACGGATAATGTGGCGCCGGTAATACCATCAATATGTCGGTCCAGTTTATGGTCAGGCGTTATTTTGGCATTCTGATATTGATCCGTAAATGCGGAATAGCGTACTTCCCAGCCGCGACTTTCTCTAAAGGCGAGAATTTTCACTTGTTCTATATGGGCGTCTGCCAGACTTCCTTTGACTACCACACCAATAGTAATGGGCAATTCTTTGCCAATCTCTTCCATAATCCAGGCTGTTTTATCTTCCTCTTTCCAATACCTGACTCGTATCCCTCGTACCCGGTTACCAAGAATCTGACTGGCGACATCTTTCAACTCTGGTGTTAGCCATAGTGATTTTGGTTGTGGTGATGGCTGAAAATATGCAGCGATAAAGTCCGGCCCAGTTTGGTACACACCTTTGCTGTATGCCACATTTGAAGCTGTTAGGGTAAGTGCTGCAAGCATAAAAAGGAGAGCCATAAATGTGACTCTCCTTTTTTTTGCGTTTTCGAACAATAATGTCATTGTTTGGATTAGAAGCTCCAGCCTACACCTAGGTTAAATCCGCGGAATTCATCTGAACTACCTTCGTTATTGTCAAGTCGGTAGTCGGCTTTTAAGACCACGTTTTCGTGGAGCCAGTAGTTGAAGCCGATATCATACTGTTGTTTTTCGCTATCCACACTGCTTTCGCCAGCCTGGTTATCCCATTCACTGAAACGGGCAAAAAAGCCTAGCTTTTCGTTAATGCGATATGACGGTTCGAGGTAAAAGCCTTCCTGTTCATCGGCACCTAATGCCACATTTTCGATGACATCATCGATGTCCCAATGTGCGTAGAGAGCTCGGACCCCAAAAGGGCCGTTATTATAAACGGCATGCAATTCAACTAAATTAGCATCGGCACTATCTTCACCGGCAAAGGATTCACCCTGCCAAACATCTGTTTGGTGTTGAAGGGTCGCGGCTAATTCTAGGCCTGGCATACCTGTGTACTTAATACGTGCAGTGTATGCGAGATCATCACCTTCAGCTTCACTGACTTTCTGGCGGCCATCGCGAATTTTTGATTTACCGTTATTCGGGTCAATGAATAGCCCTGAGTGAACACCGGCGTCATAGCTGAAACCTTCGGCAATTTCACCGCTGAACATAGCACCACCTTCCCACCAAGTAGCAGGAATAATATCTTTCTCAACAGGGTTACGTTCTACGCCATAAAATGTTTCTGGCTCATGTGTTTCATTAAGAATACCTAGAGGCATTAAGATGACACCCGCTTTGGCACGATGGTTTTCAGCATAATCCCACTCGATATAGGCTTGCTCTACTTCTACTTCACCATTCTGTCCTTCACCTGCAATATTGTGCTCGACTTCGAGTTCAGAGAAGAACCTCAAATCATCGTTAAACTGATGTCCAAAGAAGAGGACAAAACGGTGAAGATCAAATTCTTCTTTTGATTCACTTGAGTTGTCAGACGTCAGGTTGTTGTAGTGCATTTCACCGTAACCACCGATAGTGGTTTTATCTGCCCATTCAGCCAGTTTGGCGACTGGTCCAGCAGAAACTTCTTCTACAGCGGCAAAGGTGGCTTCTGTCTTCACTTCTGTTTCTGCAACACGCTTTTCGGTGGTTTCAAGTTGAGATTTCAGTTTGCTGTTGCTGTATCAGGTCCCACATTTCATCCAGGCTTGGCGCTGCTTGTACAGAGGCCACAGCACTTAGGCTGATGGCTGCTGTCAAAATTTTCTTGTACATGGTGCGTTCATCTCCACGGGTTTAGTTGAATAGCTATTATTTGAATCGTTTGGGGGAGCAACTATAACGACCCACAGATGCAAATGCAAATAGATCTCATTTGCATTTGCATCTGTGTCATAGTGAGTGTGACTCTGGATCTATAGGTATGATTTTTTTAGTGAAATGGTTTTAGAAGACGACGTATAGGGGTAGAATAGTTGACTGTTATAGTCGACTATTATTTATTTTTTTGATTAGAGGTCTGAATTGATGGATATTATGGAAACCATTCGTGAGCAGGTTGAAGGCAACCCGGTAATTCTTTATATGAAAGGTTCACCAAATCAGCCGCAGTGCGGTTTTTCAGCGCGCACTATTGAAGCACTTACAGCTTGTGGCGAACGCTTTGCCTATGTGGATATATTGTCCAACCCAGAGATTCGTGCAAACTTGCCCAAATACGCTAATTGGCCAACATTTCCCCAGTTGTGGATTAATGGTGAGCTTATTGGTGGTTGTGACATTGTGACTGATATGCATGCTAAAGGTGAGCTGGCTCAGCTAGTGAAAGAGGCTGTACAGAGTGCAGCTGAATAGCTGATTGAGCTTTAAAGCATTAGGTGTCATTTATTACTACAATAGCTAATTACAATGGGACAGCACTGTCTCATTGTGTAACATTAGTTTTTCCGATTTAAGTAAGGTGGGGTGTGTTTGAGCCCCAGACCCATTTAGAAAATACTACTGAAAACTGACAAATTAAGGAGTTATACCATGGGAGTATTAGTAGGTAAGCCAGCCCCGGACTTCACTTCTGGTGCAGTGTTGGGTAACGGCGAGATTGTTGATGAATTCAACCTTTCTACAACGATTAAAGGCAAGAAAGCTGTTGTGTTCTTTTATCCATTGGATTTCACCTTTGTGTGTCCTTCAGAGTTGATTGCATTTGATCACCGCATTGAAGAGTTTAAGAAACGTGGTGTTGAAGTGATTGGTGTTTCCATTGATTCTGTCTTTACCCATAACGCATGGCGTAATACAGCAGTGAATGATGGTGGTATTGGTGCCGTTAGATATCCTCTCGTGGCTGATATGAAACATGAAATTTGTAAGGCATATGACGTTGAGTTTGATGCAGCTGGTGTGGCATTCCGTGGCTCATTCCTGATTGATGAAGATGGTATTGTTCGTCATCAGGTAGTGAATGATCTGCCATTGGGACGTGATATTGATGAAATGCTGCGTATTATTGATGCACTTAGCTTTCACCAAGAGCATGGAGAAGTATGCCCTGCTGGTTGGAAACAAGGCGACAAAGGTATGTCAGCTTCACCTGATGGCGTGGCTTCTTATCTGGCAGAGAATGCTGACTCTTTGTAGTCATATCTTTGCAGTAGAGTTTAGCGTTACTTAAGTACTCTATTGGGCAGTACGATAAAAACCGCAGAAGAATGCCTTCTGCGGTTTTTTCTTTTGTAGGGTAATTCGTCAGCTTTGTTTTTAATTTGGCATTTGGGGGTTGGAGGTCACAGTGGATACAGAACGTTTGATTGAATTGGAAACTAAGATGGCGTATCAGGAGGATACTATTCAGCAGTTGAATGACGTGGTTTGTCGGCAGCAGAATCAAATTGATGAGCTTATGGAAAAATGTAATTTTTTACTTTCACGGACAAAAGAGTTGTCTGATAAACAACCTGATGGTACTGCTAACATTGAAAAACCACCGCACTACTAATCCACGGGTATTTTGATTCAATAGTTTGGTGTGTCAGAAAGAAGAGTAGCAATATTTATCAAAAGAGTATCAATAAAAAAACGCGGCTAATGCCGCGTTTTTAGTCGTTACTGAGTTCTTGTTACTTCGTTATTGCACTTTGTTGCGTTCAGCCTTTGACAGGATGTCTGCACCAATCATTGCGGTAGTATTAAGTATCCCTCGACCCGAAACAGAGGGGATCAAAATATGTGCAGGTTTTTCCAGGCCATTTAGGAAGGGGCCAACCAGTCGTGCATTGGTTATCGAGCGGATTAAGCCAAGAGCAATACTGGCTGCATCCATATTTGGCATGATGAGTACATTGGCTCGACCCTTGATATTGGCATTCTGATAAATACTTTCTCGCAAGGTCTCATTTAGTGCTGACATTGCATGCATTTCTCCATCAATTTGAACCTCAGGTAGATCGTTGCGCAGCTGTTCGGCAGCACGTTTCATTTTATGCGCCGAATCGTCATCGTAGGTACCAAAATTGGAGTGTGAAAGGAGCGCTACTTTGGGGGTGATACCAAAATTTTTCACAAAGGCGATAGCATCTTTACTGATGGTGACGATTTGTTCTTCCGTCGGATCTACATTAACAAAGGGGTCGGCTAAAAATAGTGGGCCATCTTCCAATAGCAAGACACAGATAGAAGAAATATGGCTGGAGTCGCTGCATGGAGCAATGATGCTTTCAATGTTATTTAGGTGTTGGTCGTAACGGCCCGCTTTACCACAAATCAGCCCGTCGGCATCACCGAGTGCAACCATGATGGCGGCAAGTACGGTATTGTTGGTATGTACGGTGTTTCTGGCAGTTTCTACCGAAATACCAGAACGTCCCACACAGTTGTGATAGTGCTTCCAGTAATTTTCGTGGTAATCGCCTTCTTCCGGATTAAAGATCTCTAGGTCAAGGCCAGGCTGGATACGCAGTCTCATTTCTTCGATTTTTCGTTTGATTACGGTGGGCCGGCCAATCAAAATGGGTTTGGCAATTTTTTCATCTACTACGCCCTGCATGGCCCGAAGGACATCGTCATTTTCACCTTCAGCATAGACAATGCGGGGTGGATTTGTGCGTGCCAGTTCTATCATAGGCTGCATGAATAAACGGCTGCGGCTGACGTAACTGTGAAGTTTGGTGCGGTAGGCTTCTAAATCCTCTATAGGTCGTGTCGCTACACCACTTTCCATGGCGGCTTTAACAACGGCCATAGGAACCTCTTCAATCAAGCGAGGGTCAAAAGGTTTGGGGATCAGGTAATCAGGCCCAAATTTTAGCTCTTCATCAGCATAGGCTTCTGCAACGACGGCTGATGCTTCACGATGGGCGAGGTCAGCAATGGCTTTTACGCAGGCCTGTTTCATTGCATCGTTAATAACGGTAGCACCACAGTCCAGCGCGCCACGGAAAATAAATGGAAAACAGAGGACGTTGTTGACTTGGTTGGGGTAGTCAGAGCGCCCCGTGGCTATAATTGCATCAGGTCTGGCGGCCTTGGCGAGCTCTGGCATAATTTCTGGTGTTGGGTTCGACATGGCCAAAATAAGAGGATTGACTGCCATCTTCTTAACCATTTCAGCCTTGAGAATTCCAGGGCCAGATAATCCAAGGAATAGATCGGCGTTATCAATGGCATCGTCCAACGTCCGATCAGAGGTTTCAACGGCGTAACTTTCTTTCCAGGGGTTCATGCCGACTTCGCGGCCTTTGTATATAACCCCGTTGCGGTCGATCATTCGGACGTTTTTCTTCTGTAGTCCCATGCTAACCAAGAGGTCTACACAGGCAATACTGGCTGCACCTGCACCAGTGACCACCAGTTTTATGTCTTCAATATTTTTTTCTACAACACGTAATCCGTTATAGATGGCGGCGGCGGAAACGATGGCTGTTCCGTGTTGGTCGTCGTGGAATACGGGGATGTTCATGCGTTCGCGCAATTTCTGCTCAACGAGAAAGCATTCGGGGGCTTTAATGTCTTCTAGATTGATGCCGCCAAAGGTTGGCTCAAGGGAGGCTATGATGTCGACAAGTTTGTCCACATCGGTTTCGTCGAGCTCAATATCGAACACATCAATATTGGCAAACTTTTTAAATAATACGGCCTTTCCTTCCATGACAGGTTTGGATGCCAAGGGGCCTATGTTTCCAAGGCCTAGTACGGCGGTACCGTTGGTGATCACTCCGACGAGATTTCCTCGGGCAGTCACGCGGGCCACGTCCGTTGGGTTTTTGACAATCATTCCGCAGGCGTAGGCTACGCCAGGGGAGTAGGCTTCCGAAAGGTCCCGTGCGTTGGCAAGGGGCTTGGTGGGACGAATTTCCAGTTTTCCTGGCACGGGCTCCATGTGATAACGAAGAGCGCTTTCTTTAAACGAGTCAACCATTATTGCTTCTCATAACTAGCTTGTCAGTGTGGTTTGAGGTCTATGCAGAAGGGCCTCTGAAGGGCGCGTATTCTAACGCAATTTTTGGTGTAAATGCCATGCAAAGCTTTGTAGTTTTTCTACATTTATTTATTTTTTATTAGATATTTTTTTCTATTCCTATAAAAATATATTGTTAATATACATTAACTTTGTTTAATAAATAATTGTTATATAGAATTATTAATTGTTTTTATTGTTAATGTTTTGTAGATAGTTTTATTACCTTAAATTGTCATTATGACCAAAAATTTTGCTTTCTTGTTTGGGTAGGCAATGATAGTCGTCCTTCAGATAATACTAAGTAATGGGGTTTGTCCCTATTTCCAATGAGTGAAGTGAGGGTAGGGTATGGCGCAAAGAGTTGTGATCGTTGGTGCTGGGCATGCGGCTGCACAGTTGTCCCTCAGTCTTCGTCAATATGGTTGGGAGGGTGAGGTGCTCATTATAGGAGAGGAATCCTATGAGCCTTATCAGCGCCCGACACTGTCTAAAGAATTTTTATCTGGAGATAAAAGCGAGAGAGGTATTTTAATACGTGCTGCATCGGTGTATGAAAAGCACGGCATTGAATTGATGAAAGGCCATGTTGTCGTTGCGATTAACCGAAAGGATAAAACCCTTGTTCTTGGTAATGGTGAGGTGCTTTCCTACCATAAGCTGGCATTGTGTACGGGTGCCCGGGCAAGAAGGATACCCCTACCGGGCTCTGATTTAGAGGGTGTACATTATCTAAGAAGTCTTGAGGATGTAAAAAGTATTAAGCGACGTATCGCTGTTGGTAAGAAGGTCATCATCATTGGTGGTGGGTATGTTGGATTGGAAGCCGCTGCGGTACTGAATAAGTTGGGTGTTGATGTCCGGGTGCTAGAAATGCAAGAGCGTGTATTGGCCCGAGTAACCGCTCCGGAGGTCTCAGATTTTTATGCTAGGGTACATACTGAGGAAGGTGTTTCTATTCAGACAGGTGTGTCTGTAAGCGCTATTGAAGGTGAGGGTGAGGTCAAATCGGTTTGTTGTGATGGCGGTCAGCGCTATAGGGCGAATTTAGTCATTATTGGTGTTGGGGTTGTCCCCAATATGGAATTAGCTGAGTCCTGTGGATTGATGGTAGATAACGGTATTGTTGTTAATGAGTTTGCGCATACAGAGGATGCTGACATTGTCTCAGCCGGAGATTGCACTCATCATCCTAATAACTTGCTCGGTTATCGGTTGCGGCTGGAGTCTGTGCCTAATGCTTTAGAGCAGGCTAAAACAGCTGCTGCTAGTATTTGTGGACTAGAAAAAGAGTATGCTGCCTACCCTTGGTTTTGGTCAGATCAATATGATGTAAAGTTACAGATAGCAGGGCTAAGTCAAGGATTTGATCAGGTGGTCATCCGGGGAGATCGATATCATGGTCGAAGTTTTGTGGCCTGGTATCTTAAGCGGGGTAAGTTGTTGGCGGCTGATTGTATCAATCGGCCTAAGGAGTTTATGGTGGCAAAACAGTTGTTGGTTAAAGGTCTCCAAGTGGATCCACTAAAATTGGCTGATGAGTCAATTGATGTTAAAGAATTTATTTTAACTTCTTGATTTTAAGCTCTTGATCTAAATATGTGATCCTGACAATTTGACTCCTAAGTATTTTTGATTTGAAATCGCGCCCATCACTATGCTGTTTTTGGCAAAAAAGTCTGAGCTTGTTAAAAGCAGCATAAGTAAAACCGTTTCGTAAACAACTGTGAGGAAAAACACTATGCCACTGATACATTATATTGAGGCTGATGGCGCGGAGTATGAAGCCGATGTTGCTGTGGGTAGTTCGGTTATGCAGGGGGCGGTCGATAATATGATTGATGGTATTTTGGCTGAGTGTGGCGGAGCTTGTAGTTGTGCGACCTGTCATTGTTATGTGGATGAGGCTTGGTTTGATCGGGTGGGTGGACCTGAGGGTACAGAAAAAGTGATGTTGGAAATGGCTATTGACCCCCAGCCAACCAGCCGGCTGAGTTGTCAAATTGAAGTCACAGAAGCATTAGATGGGTTAGTCGTTCGACTGCCACGGAGTCAGTATTAGGCGAAGTTAGCGCTAGAAGGTTTTAGTGTTGTCTAGATGATTTTTTTGAGGGCGATACTACAGCCCTTTAAACCACTCTTGGAAGTACTGACCAATCACTGGTGTTTCATTCTTTTTGTCGGTGATGGCGCTGATCAGACTTATTATCCATGCGGTTAGAACAATAATACCCCACGCCCAAGCTGCCGTGACGCTGATCATACTGAGCAGCAGGTTACCCAAAAGGCCGCTTATCATAATGCCGAGATATTGACGTACGTAGAATGAGGTGAACTCATCTTTATCCTTCATGTTTAGAATGAGAGCAATGATCCAGCCAATGATGGTGATATGCGCCAATATTGCTTTTGCTTTGCTATTCATCATTTCGGTCCTTTTTGATACATAGTAAATTTTTGATCATTATTCCTATCAAGTAAAGCTTAACAGGAATAGCGTGTTGGAAAAATAGTCATGAATACGGGTAGTGCCGGTTATTTCCTTTCTGTTAATTCCAACCACCAAGTTCCTTCCAGTGGTTTACGATGCCACAGAATAGCTCGGCAGTTTTTTCTGCATCGTAGGCAGCTGAGTGTGCTTTACCATTGTTGAAGTCTATTTCTGCTGCCTCACAAGCTTTAGCTAAAACCGTTTGACCGTATGCAAGCCCGGCAAGTGTTGCTGTATCAAAACAGGAAAAAGGGTGGAATGGGTTTCGTTTGATATTGTTTCTGGTCACGGCTGTGTTGACGAAACCGAGATCAAAATGTGCGTTGTGGGCAACCATAACGGCTCGACTGCAATGAGCTTCTTTGATGGCGTCGCGGATGGGTTGGAATAGAGATTTTAGTGCTTCCTCTTCATCCAGAGCCATTCGGTAAGGGTCATCGAGATTAATGCCGGTAATATCCAGTGCAGCTTGTTCGATATTGGAGCCTTCAAAGGGAATAACGGAATGACAGAGGATTTCATCCGGCATCAAGATACCGTCATCATCCATGGTTAGTGTCACGGCTGCAATTTCTAGGAGTGCATCTGTTTCTGAATTGAAGCCTCCGGTTTCTACGTCAACAACGATGGGTAAAAATCCCCTGAATCGGTCAGAAATGGGTGGGTGCATAATTAGGTCACTTGGTTGGGTTGTTTTTAGGACGTTAGCTCACTTGCCATTGTCGCATTTCTCCTGCCCCTAGCGGGGTGAGGGTGTCATTACCAAAAGGTATTTCTTCAGGGTTTTTCCAGGCTATTTTAGTGAGCATGATGGTGTCGTGGTTGCGCGGAAGATTATAAAAATCTGGACCATGGTGGCTAGCGAAACCTTCCAGTTTGTCAAGGGAATCAGCTAGATCAAAGACTTCGGTGTAGAGCTCAATGGCGGCATGATTCGAATAGCAGCCCGCACAACCGCAGGCATTTTCTTTTTTGTTGGTGGCATGGGGCGCGGAGTCTGTTCCCAGAAAAAACTTTGGACTGCCGCTGGTGGCTGCAGAAATCAAAGCTTTTTGATGCACATCCCGTTTGAGAATAGGTAGGCAGTAATAGTGAGGTTTAATCCCTCCCGCTAGCATTTGGTTTCGGTTGTAAAGAAGGTGCTGTGGAGTAATGGTGGCGGCTACACAGCTAGAGGCTTCTGCTACAAACTGGACACCCTCGCGCGTAGTAATATGCTCCAGCACAATATTTAAACTAGGGAAATGGTGCGTGAGTTTTTGTAGATGCTGTTCAATAAAAACGGCCTCACGATCAAAAATATCAATGCTGTTGTCGGTGACTTCTCCATGAAGGAGCAGTGGTATGCCTTCCTTTTCCATCTGAGCCAAGACTGGATAGATGTTGTCTAATTTTGTTACGCCCGAGTCCGAATTTGTTGTTGCTCCAGCGGGATAATATTTGCATGCGAATATTTGACCGGAGGCCTTAGCTTGTATCATTTCTTCTGGTTTGGTGTTGTCGGTGAGGTACAGCACCATCAGAGGTTCCCAGTGTGAGTCGCTGGGGCGGTGATTTAAAATACGTTCGCGATAAGCCATAGCCTGATCAGTGTTGAGTATTGGTGGCATTAGGTTAGGCATAATAATGGAGCGACCGAAGTAACGTGCAGCATCAGGTACGGTATACATTAATGCTTCGTTGTCTCGTAAATGGACGTGCCAGTCATCGGGACGGGTAATGATTAGTTGGGGCTGATCTGTCATGGTCATTTGTTTTAAGTTTGTCGCTGGGTTCATTGTCTAGAATGAATGCTACCGGAATACAGTCAAGCTTTATAGCTGATAACCTATGATTATGTCTTTCTATGGTGGAACCCGGTTGTTTTCTGGGGTTATTGTCTCGTGTGTGCTGTGAAACTGGACGCTGTCATATTAGAATGACGGTCACTTTCTTTTCCCAAAATTATCCAATCAGGAGTTGTGTCGTGTCCGACATTAAAAAAGTCGTATTAGCTTATTCCGGAGGTCTTGATACCTCCGTTATCGTTAAATGGTTACAAGAAACGTATCAGTGTGAGGTGGTGACGTTTACTGCTGATATCGGTCAGGGTGAGGAGGTTGAGCCTGCACGAGCCAAAGCTGAAGCGCTGGGTGTGAAGGAAATTTATATTGATGATCTGCGCGAAGAGTTTGTTCGCGATTATGTGTTTCCCATGTTTCGTGCAAATACCATTTATGAAGGCGAATACCTGTTGGGTACTTCCATTGCTCGCCCCTTAATTGCCAAACGATTAATTGAAATTGCTAACGAAACGGGTGCAGATGCAATTTCCCATGGCGCAACGGGTAAAGGTAATGACCAGGTACGCTTTGAGCTGGGAGCCTATGCATTAAAACCTGGTATTCAGGTGATTGCACCTTGGCGTGAATGGGATTTAAATTCCCGGGAGAAACTGATGGAATATTGTGATACCCATAATATTCCTGTCGACTTTTCGGGCAACAAGAAAAAATCGCCATTCTCTATGGACGCCAACTTGCTACATATTTCTTATGAAGGTGGCAATTTGGAAGACCCTTGGTCGGAAGCAGAAGATGACATGTGGCGCTGGAGTGTTTCTCCTGAGAATGCCCCTGACGCACTAACTTATATAGAGCTCACCTATGAAAAGGGCGATATCGTTGCTATCGATGATAAGCCCATGTCTCCCGCTACGGTGTTGGAGTATTTGAATAAAGTGGGTGGTGATAATGGTATAGGTCGGTTGGATATGGTGGAAAACCGTTATGTCGGGATGAAGGCCCGAGGCTGTTATGAAACACCGGGGGGCACCATCATGTTGAAAGCCCACAGGGCTATTGAATCCTTGACCCTAGACCGAGAGTCGGCACATTTGAAAGATAGTTTGATGCCTAAGTATGCGGAAATCATATACAACGGTTATTGGTGGTCACCAGAACGGAAAATGCTTCAAGGACTGATCGATGGCACCCAAGATGTAGTTAATGGAAAGGTGCGTTTGAAGCTTTATAAGGGTACTGTTTTTGTGGCTGGTCGTCAGTCAGACGATAGTCTTTTTGATGAAAAAATGGCCACGTTTGAAGATGATGCTGGAGCCTACAATCAAAAAGATGCCGAAGGTTTTATCAAGTTGAATGCTCTACGTTTAAGAATTGCGGCAAGTAAGGGGCGAAATCAAGGTTGATTTACATGTATGGCCATGTCGGACTTGACGTAAATCAATATCTGTATCGAGCTGTTAAGGAATAATGCCGACGGGGTAGAGGCAGGGGAGATTGTGTCCTACTCCTTAGGGATTGTTTAACGACCGGACTAACTACGAGAAAATCAAAATGAGTAGCAATGTCACAACTGCTGGTGATCTGCCAGTTTATAACACCAAGGTAGTAAAGCAGTTTGCCATTATGACTGTGGTTTGGGGGATCGTCGGTATGTTGGTCGGCGTTATTATAGCCGCCGAACTAGTCTGGCCAGACCTTAGTATGCAGTTGCCATGGTTTCACTTTGGTCGCTTGCGTCCATTGCATACCAATGCTGTTATTTTTGCTTTTGGAGGGTGTGCTTTATTTACCTCTGTTTATCATGTTGTGCAGCGAACCTGTCAAGCATCATTATTTGGTAATGGACTCGCAGCTTTTACCTTTTGGGGATGGCAGGCCATTATTGTTTCAGCTGCAATTACCCTTCCTCTTGGAATGACTAGTTCAAAGGAATATGCCGAGCTGGAATGGCCTATTGATATTGCAATTGCGTTAGTCTGGGTATCGTTTGCTGTGGTGTTCTTTGGCACTATCATGAAACGTAAGACCAAGCATATTTACGTGGCAAATTGGTTCTTCGGTGCCTTCATTATTGCGGTCGCTGTTTTGCATTTGGGGAATAGTGCCGCTATTCCTGTGACAGCTACAAAGTCCTATTCAGCTTACGGTGGAACTATCGATGCGATGGTTCAATGGTGGTGGGGGCATAATGCGGTAGGCTTCTTTCTGACCGCTGGTTTCCTTGGCATGATGTACTATTTTGTACCGAAACAAGCGGGTCGTCCTGTTTATTCCTATCGCCTTTCAATTGTGCACTTTTGGGCGCTGATTGCATTGTATATCTGGGCTGGACCTCACCACCTGCATTACTCTGCACTGCCAGATTGGGTTCAAAGTCTTGGTATGGTGATGTCTTTAATTTTGTTAGCACCATCGTGGGGCGGCATGATTAACGGCATGATGACGTTGTCTGGTGCTTGGCACAAACTGAGAGATGACCCAACCTTGCGTTTCATGGTGGTTTCCCTTTCCTTCTACGGGATGTCTACCTTTGAAGGGCCAATGATGGCGATTAAGACCGTCAACGCACTATCTCATAATACTGATTGGACCATTGGTCACGTGCATTCTGGTGCATTGGGTTGGGTGGCAATGATATCTATCGGCATGTTGTATCACCTGATACCCGTTCTCTACAAACGGAGCCAAATGTACAGTGTACAGTTGATTAACCTCCATTTCTGGCTCTCAACCATTGGTACTGTTCTCTATATTGCATCTATGTGGGTCAATGGTATTGCACAAGGTTTGATGTGGCGTGCCTTTAATACTGACGGTACTTTGACCTATAGCTTTGCTGAGTCCATTGAGGCGAGTTACCCCGGTTACTATGTGAGACTACTGGGTGGCGTGATCTTCCTGTCGGGTATGTTGATCATGGCATACAACATATGGCGCACCATTCGTAGTGACGAACAGGCGCAAACCGCCAGTGCAGAAGTTCAGGCTGTTTAACAGGAGAACAATGGTGAAACACGATATTGTTGAAAAAAATATAGGCCTGATGATTGTTCTGATTATTGTAGCGATCAGCTTTGGTGGTTTGGCACAAATTATTCCATTGTTTTGGCAAGCTGAAACAACAGAGCCGATGAAAGGGTTGATGCCTTTGGGTTCAATAGCGCTTGAAGGCCGTGATATCTATATTCGAGAAGGTTGTCATGTCTGCCATACACAAATGGTTCGGCCTCTTCGTGCCGAGACCGAACGCTATGGCCATTACACCGTGGCAGGTGAGCTTGTTTATAATCACCCCTTCCTCTGGGGGTCTAAACGTACAGGTCCCGATTTGGCCCGGGTGGGCGGTCGTTACAGTGACGCTTGGCACTTCGCGCATCTTTATAATCCCCGTGATGTTGTTCCTGAATCAAATATGCCGGCTTTCCCCTGGTTATTTGAAAATATCCTGACAGGTAAAGATACGGCTGCAAAAATGTCTGCTTTGAGGATAGTGGGTGTTCCATATACAGATGAAGACATTGCCAATGCTGCAATGCCCTTTGCTAGTGGTGAGGTGAAGGAGATAGATGCGCTTGTTGTCTACCTGCAACAGCTCGGCACATTACTGACACGGAAACGCTAATGGATCAAGGAACGTTACAAGGTATCGGTACCATTCTGGCTATTATCGCCTTTCTAGGTGTGTGTTGGTGGGCATTCAGTAGTCATAAGAAAAAAGATTTTGAAGAGGCAGCACAGCTGCCGTTTAGCGACGAGCAAGAGTCGCCCCAGAACGAAGATAAGAGGTAAGCCCCATTATGAGTATCTTCTGGAATATCTGGATTATCGCCATGACAGCGATAACTATAGCTGGTTGTACCTGGCTGCTATTTGCTAACCGTAAAATTGAGGTTTCCTCAAAAGATACGGAAGATGGTGAAGCACCGAAAACAGGTCATGTCTACGATGGTATTGAAGAGTACGATAATCCGCTGCCAGGTTGGTGGTTTAACATGTTTGTCGGCACGGTTATTTTTACCTTGATTTATTTGGTACTGTACCCCGGTTTAGGTAGTTACGCGGGTGTTTTGGGTTGGACTCAGATAGGTCAATGGCAAGAAGAAGTTGATAAGGCTGAAGCTAAGTACGCGCCAATCTATGAGCAATACGCAAGCATGTCTGCGGAAGAGCTGATTGCTGATTCTGAAGCCATAAAAATGGGGCGTCGATTATTTAATAACAACTGTTCTGTATGCCATGGTTCAGATGGCCGAGGTAGTTACGGCTTTCCTAATTTGGCGGATAACGATTGGTTGTATGGTGGTAGTGCTGAGGAAATCAAGGCTTCTATTACCTCTGGCCGTAAGGGTGCAATGCCGGCATGGGGTGCGGTTATTGGTGAAGAGGGTGTAGATAACGTTGCTGAATATGTATTCAAAATCAGTGGACGTGAGCACGATACCGATAAAGCCGTTGAAGGATCTAAGGTTTTTGCAACTTACTGTGCTTCCTGTCATACCCCTGCGGGCACAGGAATGGCAGCCCTTGGTGCACCAAACCTGACGGATGGTATATGGTTATACGGTGGTTCTCCATCGCTGGTACGTCACTCTATTCGTAATGGTCGGAATGGCAATATGCCAGCCCAGAACGAAAAGCTAAAAGCAGAGAAAATCCATTTACTTGCGGGTTATGTTTATTACCTGTCAAAAAATCGGTAGAAAAGTTAAGACATAGAGACAGGTCTCTGAATCGTAATATTGGACGTCCTATATGAATGAAGAGAAAACCCCTCTAAATCCGAAGGATGATGATGCGCATGAGGACGTTATTCAGGTACTTGATCTCTATCAAACCAGAGAAAGGATACAAACAAGAAAACTTCCAGGTTTTTTTCGGGACTTAAGGCGCTGGACATGGATACCCATACTCAGTGCTTACTTTCTCCTTCCGTGGCTTAATATTGCCGGCCGTCAGGCGATTTGGTTTGATCTTCCGGCAAGAAAATTCCACATCTTTTGGATCACCTTTTGGCCACAGGATTTTATGCTGCTGGCATGGGCTTTGATTATTTCGGCGTTTGCACTTTTTACGGCTACCGTTCTGATTGGTCGGGTTTGGTGTGGTTTTTCATGCCCGCAAACCGTATGGACCATGTTATTTATGTCCATAGAAGATTGGTGTGAAGGCGATCGCAACCAGCGTATCAAACTCGATCAATCCCCTTGGGATATGAATAAGCTAAAAAGACGTGGTAGCAAATTTTTTCTCTGGGGATTGCTGGCTTTTGTTACATCACTCACCTTTGTGGGTTACTACAACCCCATCCGAGAGTTAGTGCCCGAACTCTTCAGTTTTACAGCACACCCAGCGGCAGTATTTTGGGTTTTTTTCTTTGGCGTTATGACCTTTATGAACGCGGGGTTTCTCCGAGAGCAGGTGTGCTTGTATATGTGTCCCTACGCTCGTTTCCAATCGGTTATGTTCGATAAGGATACTTTGGTCGTCTCCTATAATGCTGAGAGAGGTGAGCCGCGCGGAGCACGTAAGAGATCAGTCGATCACGCGGCGGAAGGGAAGGGCGATTGCGTTGACTGCTCTCTGTGTGTGCAAGTGTGTCCCACGGGCATAGATATTCGTGACGGTTTGCAATACGAATGTATCGATTGCGGCTTGTGTATCGATGCCTGCAATACCGTGATGGAAAAAATGGATTATGAACCAGGGTTAATTCAGTTCACGACTGAACATGCTATGAAGCATGGAGAAACCCATATCCTTAGGCCGCGTTTCATCGGTTATGTCGTAGCTCTGACTGTTATGGTAGGTGCTTTTGGGTATAACATTTTTAACCGTATGCCTCTTGAAGTAGATATTATCCGTGATCGCAATGTGCTGTTTCGTGAAAACGCCATGGGATTGGTTGAGAATATCTATACCCTGAAGATTAATAATATGGATACCAAAGATCATCGTTATCGCATCCATGTTGAGGGTGACTACCCGTTTAACTATACCGGTGCTGATGAGGTTGTCGTGGTGGAGGGTGAGGTTATGACTATGCCTGTCAGTATCGGATTGGATCCAGGCATAATGAAAAGCCCGAACGCTGATGTCATTTTTGTCGTAGAGTCATTAGATGATCCGGCTATTCACAGCACGGAAGAAAATCGTTTTATTGGCCCAAGGCTACATCGCTAATGTCTATTGCTGGTGTTGGTATTGGTATTGGTGTTGGTTTTGCGTAGGTCTGAGATAGCTTTTTTGAGGAATTCTGTTTGAAACTAGAGGCTTCGACACCAGAGACAGGCATGGATACTAAACCTTGGTATCGTCAGTTCTGGCCTTGGTTTTTAATTGCACTGCCTGGCAGTGTGGTGATTGCAGGTTTGACGACGGTGTATATCGCTTTTAATGGCGCTGACAAATTGGTTAATGACAATTATTACCGTGATGGCTTGGCCATTAACCAGCGGCTTGAACAAGACCACCTTGCCTTAGAAATGGGCCTATCTGCAGATGTTCGCCTGGATAGTGAAAGTGGAGAGCTATTTGTTACTCTGCAAGGTTCAGAGATCAGTGCCCCCACCTTATTTTTACAGCTAATTCACCCTGTGGATGATAAACGCGATAGAGAATTGATATTGTCCCTCATGACACCGAATCATTATCGTGTCGATTTAGACTCTCAGCTTAGCTATCGTTACTACTTGAGATTACTTCCTGAACCTAGGCGCGAGTGGCGTTTAAATGGCGAAATGAATTTTTCTGAGACTCATCAGGTTACTTTGTTAGCTCAATGAGCTGCGAAAACTGTTATCACTGCGGGCTTCCCGTCCCTGCCCATACCGATTTCTTTGTAGAGATAAAAGGCAAAAGTCAGCCCATGTGTTGCCTAGGTTGTCAGGCTGTGGCGACAGCTATTTGTGATGGGGGATTATCTCGATTTTATCAATACCGAGCAGCAAATGCTTCTCGTCCCGATGTGTCAAAACAGTCTGTGTTGGTAGCTTATGATCTTCCTGAAGTTCAGGCTGACTATGTAGAACAGCAAGTTTCGGGAGGGCAAACGCATCAACGTATTCAGTTACTGGTGGGTGGGATTACCTGTGCAGCATGTGCTTGGTTGATCGAAAAACACCTTGAAAAAATACCAGGAATTATCTCAGTCAACGTGAATGTAACAACCCATCGAGCGATGGTTGATTGGGATATAGCCCAGTTAAAATTGAGCGAGTTACTCAATGCCTTTTTAGCCATAGGCTACGATGCCCGCCCCGCCAGTGATGAAGCGGCTCGGTTACTCCGAGATAAAGAAAACCGTCGTTTTATTCAACGTCTGGGTGTCGCAGGTCTTGGCATGATGCAAGCGGGAATGATCGCTATCGGGCTTTATGCCGGTGCATTTCAGGGGATAGAACCTGAGTGGCAAAACTATTTGCGTTGGATGAGCTTGTTGATCACTTTACCGGTGGTTTTGTTTTCGGCTTTTCCCTTTTTTCAGGCGGCATTACGCAATGTACGCTTAGGCCATTTGACCATGGATGTGCCGGTATCTCTTGCCATAGGCTTGGCCTTTGTTGCCAGTTGTTGGGCAACGATGACTCAAACGGGTGAGGTGTACTTCGATTCCGTGGCTATGTTCACTTTTTTTCTTTTACTGGGTCGTTACCTGGAAATGCGTGTCAGGCATCGCAATGATACTCATGCAGAAGGGTTGGGCCAGTTATTGCCTCCGACAACAGTTAGATTGACTGGCCGGTATGAAGAATCGGTACCGGTAAAATCATTGCAACCAGGTGATCTGATTCGGGTTGCAGCGGGAGAGACCATCCCTTGTGATGGGGATATTCAAGAGGGTGTCAGTAGTGTTGTCGAGGCGGTATTGACGGGTGAGCAACTGCCGGTATTTAAACAACCTGGAGATACAGTAAGTGCTGGAACCATCAATAGTGAAAGCCCATTACTGATTGTTGTTTCTGCGGTAGGAAAACAAACCAGGCTGTCGGCCATTTTAAATTTGGTTGAACAGGCTAAGACAGAAAAACCTGTTCAAGTTGCCTTGGCTGATCGTGTCGCAGGGCACTTTGTTTTGGCTGTTTTATTGGTTGCCGCAGGTGTAGCAATTTGGTGGTGGCAACACCAGCCACAGGAAGCATTGTGGGTAGTGTTGTCCGTATTAGTTGTTACCTGCCCATGCGCACTTTCTTTAGCGACGCCTGCAGCGATGGCTGTGGCTACAGGGGCGTTGCGACAGAGAGGTTTTTTGGTTCGTCGAGGTCATGCATTAGAGGTATTGTCTTCAGCCGACCACATTATTTTTGATAAAACGGGAACCTTAACATTGGGAAATATGTCGGTTTCCCAAGTGATCAACTTGGCTGATATTTCGGAACAGGAATTGTTGCAGTTAGCTGCTGGATTGGAGAGTGGTTCGCTTCACCCAATCTCTCGAGCTTTTTCTGATATAACCAATAAGTGTGTAGTGAGCAACGTTGAACAGAAGGTTGGTGCTGGTATTTCAGGGTGGATTATTTCTAAGGGAGTTGCTTCTAAGGAAATGACTTCTAAGGAAATAACTTCCAAGGATGTTACTTCTGACACCTATGGTGCGCAGATCCGCGTCGCCATTGGCTGTCCCAGCTATATTGCAGAATTATTTGGTTTTGATCAGCCAGAATTACCGACTGTGGGTTCGGGACAGTTGCCGTTGCTATTGGCAGATGAACGACAGCTTTTGGGATGGATTTTATTAAAAGATCAATTGCGCCCAGGTGCTGCTCAGGCCATTACCCAACTGAAAGAGCAGGGCTTGGAGGCCTCATTATTCAGTGGTGATCGTCAAAATTCTGTATCTGAAATGGCTGCTACCCTTGGCATTAATTCTTGGTGCGGTGGAATGTCACCAGGACAAAAACTGGCAGCTGCCAACAAATTACAACAGCTAGGGCATCGAGTAGTGATGGTTGGGGACGGTATTAATGATGTTCCTGTATTAAGTGGTGCTGATGTGTCGGTAGCCATGGGTGATGCAACTGATTTTGCCAGGATTCATGCGGATAGCATTATGCTATCGAGTAATCTAGATGGACTGCCAAAGGCTATCACTATTGCCAGAGCAACCCGACGTATTATTCGTCAAAACCTTACCTGGGCGTTACTTTATAATCTGGTGGCGTTACCTTTGGCGGCTGCTGGAATGATACCACCTTGGGCAGCGGCTATTGGTATGTCTGCCAGTTCACTGTTGGTTGTGCTCAATGCGTTACGGCTTAACAGGTTTCGTCTTGATGCTTCTCAATTTGAAAAAAGAGGAGCGTAAAAAATGAGCAAGTACAAAGCCTATTAGTTTGAGCTTAAATTGATGCGTGCTAGTGTTGAAGTTCAGTGGTTTTTTCCTATTAAATTTGCGTGGTATAAAAAATTAATGGCTAGTTTATATCTGCTAATTCCGGTTTCTTTGATCTTTTGTGCTTTAGCCGTGGCCATTTTTTTCTGGGCGGTGAATAGTGGTCAGTACGATGATCTTGATGGAGAAGGGGAGCGACTACTCTTTTCAGATGACTCTTTAGACAATCCAGACTGCGATGAAGACCAAGAGACGGGTTGTGTCGGGATGGAAAGTACCGAAAAAAAAGAAGTCGAAGAAAACCTTGGCAACAAGAAGACGGCTGAGAAGGGGAGCGATACCGATGGCTGAGTCTGATGTTATATCGGTTGCCTCTATGTTTTTGATAGGCCTTTTAGGTGCTGGGCATTGCGTAGGAATGTGCGGGGGTATCGTCGCTGCGTTAGGTTTTGCTGTAGACCAAAAGCAGTCTCGCTGGGTTATTGTTGTTACTTATAATTTAGGGCGAATCACGTCCTATGGATTGATGGGCGCATTGGTTGGTTTGTTGGGATATTATGGTGAGAATGTACTGTCTCTTGGCCCTTGGTTACGTGCAACCGCCGGTATTCTATTGATTCTTATGGGGCTTTATATCGCGGGTTGGTGGCAGATTTTAGCTGTGTTAGAAAAATTAGGGCAGCCGGTCTGGCGGCGATTGCAGCCCGTTGCCAATGGCTTGTTTAAAGTGCGTTCTGCGGGAAAAAGTTTTTTCTTTGGTATGTTGTGGGGATGGCTTCCCTGTGGCTTGGTGTATTCTGCTTTGGCCTTTGCCGGGGCTTCAGCAACCCCTGTTACCGGTGGGCTAGCCATGATGGCTTTCGGTCTTGGCACGTTACCGGCTATGTTGGCTGGTGGGATATTCTCTACCCAATTACGCAGTCTGTTACAAGGCCGATTATTACGTATAGTAATGGCTTTAATACTGATGGTGTTTGGTTACTGGACGTTGTGGGCAGCGATGACCCATAACCACTCCTCCAGTGCAGGAGCCGAATCACATACCGCTCATGAACACATGCAGCATTGATGTCTGTTGAAAATGGTGTCTGAGTACACCTTGGTTGATATTGATCAATGTCACGAGGTTGGTTTCAGGGGGATAAAAGTTACCACCAAGGGGTTATTCATTTACACTGTTGAAAAACGTTGGCGGTTAATAAATATAATTAAAGATTGCGGGGATTTTATGATAGGCCACATGTTTGGATTACTGCACAACCCACAGGCTGAATGGAAAAAAATAGCAGCGCTTTCTGATACAGCTCTAAAGAAAATGAGCATTTATTTTATCTTTCTAGCCATGATACCGGCTATTGGATTTTATATCGGTACCACTCAATTTGGTTGGTCAATTTCTGGCGGTGATCCTGTCCGTATCACTGAAAGTAGTGCTATTCCTTTGGTTGTGCTGTTTTATTTTGCGTTGATCGGCGCACTGATCTTCATTGGCCTGATGATTCATTGGATGTCAAAAACCTACTCTGCCAACCTTCATGCCTATAAAGGTTTTGTCTTTATGGGGCTGTGTTGTACGCCGGTATTTCTGGCGGGAGCACTTGCTGCTTATCCTATATGGTGGCTCGATGTGATTATTGCCATAGGGGCATGTAGTTATGCTATCAGGCTCATGTATTTGGGTGTTCCTGAGGTCATGAACGTGCCAGAAGATCTGGGTTTTCTCTATGCCAGCGCTGTTTTTGCCGTCGCTCTGGTTTATGTAGTGGCGGTTTTGGTTGCGACCGTATTACTTTGGGAATACGTGGCTGCCCCCGTCTTTACAGACTAACTATTTTTTCGACAAAAAAAGTCGGGTTAAACCCCGACTTTTTTATGTGAGCTATGTTTACAGTATGATTCACACTATTGCGTTCACGGCTTGTTTTTTAGGAATACAGAAATGCGTTTATTACATACCATGCTGCGAGTGGGTGATCTCGAAAAATCTATTGAGTTCTATACAGGTATTCTTGCGATGCAGTTATTGCGGCGCAAAGACTTCCCCGATGGCAAATTTACCCTGGCTTTCCTGGGCTATGGGGACGAATCTGAGAATACTGTACTGGAACTGACCCATAACTGGGAAACCAGTGAATACGACCTTGGCAATGGCTATGGCCATATCGCCATCAGTGTCGAAGATGTCTATGTTGCCTGTGAGCAGGTCAAGCAATCCGGTGGTGAAGTGGTAAGGGAAGCAGGCCCAATGAAGCACGGAACAACCGTGATAGCCTTTGTAAAAGACCCTGATGGTTACTTAATCGAGCTGTTACAAGAAAAAAGTTAATCATTAACGTTGAGATGTTAACGTTAAGCTCACTGTATCATCGCCAATGAACTTAACGTCGATGTCGCTGGCACTCCTTTGTCGTCGGCTTACTCAAATCGTTAGGCCAAATATTGGGAATTTATATATTGGTGGGAATAAATGACTGAATCTTTAAACATTGTCTCAGGTAAATCAGGTTTACCACCCGGCTCACTTATTCATGTAGGTGATGTTTTGGAAACTGTAACCAGAATGTCAGTGATTGACTACAGCACAGAAAACTTTGAAGAGAAGAAGATTCAATCTATAGATGAGGTTCTAAAATACAAGGACAGTAATACCGTAACCTGGGTCATTATCGAGGGGTTAACAAATATTGGTGTTGTAGAGCGCATTGGAGAAATGTTCGGCATACATCAACTTGTTCTCGAAGATATTTTGAATACTCACCAGAGACCCAAATTCGAGGAGTATGATGATCACCTTTATATTGTACTCAAATGTTTATTGCCTGAAGATGATCAGTTCGCAGTTACCTATGAGCAAATCAGCCTTTTAGTCCTCAAGAATTTTGTTTTTGCGTTTAAAGAAAAAGAGGATGATCTTTTTCATTCTGTTCAGCAACGAATTAAATCGAGCAAAGGTCGAATAAGACAGCTGGGCTCAGATTATCTAACCTACACCATATTGGATATCATTGTTGACCAAAATTTTATTCTAATAGATTCATTGGATGACGCCATCACTTCGCTTGAAGATGTTTTATTAGCTTCTGAACCAACTTCAAACACACTTAATACAATTCAAATCCTTAAAAGGGAAGTCATAAGTATTAGAAAACATGTCTCTCCGGTTAGAGAATTGATCACAGGAATGCTGCGTAGCGAATCTGAGTTGATTGACGAAAAAACTCATATATACCTAAGAGACGTATCTGATCATGCAATACGTGTAATAGAGTCAATAGAATCATACAGAGAGATATTAACAGGACTATTAGATATCTACATATCTAGCGTAAGCAACAAAATGAATGAAACCATGAAGGTGTTGACTGTATTTGCTTCAATTTTTATTCCTTTGACTTTTCTTGCAGGGATATACGGAATGAACTTTGAATATATGCCTGAGTTGAAATGGAAATGGGCATATCCAACCCTCTGGGCTGCATTTATTACGATTCCCGTCGTGCTACTTATCTATTTTAAAAGAAAGAAATGGCTATAAGGGATAATTCAAATATTAGGCTTAACAAAGCGCTTCACTTGCGCCCTTGAGCTTTAACGTTATAAAAACTTGAGATGCATTTAAATTCGCTCCCTACGGTCACTGGACATTCGCAAGCTCGCGCCGTTTATGGCGGCGTCATACACAACACTAAAGCCCTAGTTTGTGCGGAAAATCCGGACGGTTATAACACCGTGCTTTTAACCGAAAGTTAAACAATTTATTGCTGAATTGTCGAAGTACAACACGCGTAATTCTTCAATCTAAAATTCATATTCGACTAAAAAACGTAATGTATTATTGGCACTTTCTTCTGTCATGCCAAATATCATACCGGCTTCCCAGTGCAACTTTTTACGCGTGCCAGTGACGATGTTACCCATAATGACAGGGCCGATTGCCCGGGTATCTTCTCCGGCATAAAGTTCCAAAGCCGGTTCAAACCAGCGGGACAGACGGTAACGCATTTGAAAGGCAGCAGAGGTTTCGATTTCATCTTCAATATCAGACCCCCATTCATGGGTAATTAGAAAATTTGCTGTGCCACTCCACCGGCCCCATTCTTTTTCTACCAGAACGCCGGTGGAGAACTCCCAGATGCTCTCATGCATTTCTTTTTCCAACTCGAAGAGTAGGCCCCAGTCAGCCCAGTATTCCCCTTGTTCGGTGGCTTGCCATTTTACTTCAAGCTCATAGGCTTTTAGTTTAAAACTGGTGTCGTCGGAGTTTTCTCCGGTCAGGTAGATTTCACCAAACCAGCGGTCACCAAAGGCTCTGCCATAGGAAAAACGGTGTAGCTGAAGGTTATCGTTAGCTTCGGGTTGGTCATCCTGAGATATGGTCCGCCATTCCAGTTCCTGCTCTAAAGCATCCACATAGGGGTGGTAGACTTTATCAACAGAATTTCCATCAGCCAGAGATGCTGCGGAGAGCACATAGAAAATTGGTATTAGCCATAGGGTGGCTCGATTTCGACTTTGTTGTGACATTGTGGGGGGCTTGATAATTGTCTTCATCTTAAGAACTGGTATTTATTTTGAAAGTTTTTGGATTTTTATGTTGAGTTAAAGGTGTTGTTCTCAACAAGTTGCATAGAAAAATAAGTAGCATACCGCAGATATAACTTATGCCTTGAAACAATGAAGGTGTGGCTTCGTAACCAACCAGTGCATAGAGTAGATGACCAAAGATTGAATTTTCTGGAAGTAACTCGGAGCTGTCCCAGAGTATTGTTGAGTAGGGGAGCCAGTCAGCTTGTGTCAGTAATAGGGTGGCCTGTGACGCCATGTTGCCCGCCACTAGAGCGAGTAATACTATTCCTCCCGGTGCTATCCACTTGGCAGGTAATCCAAGCATGCCATAGTAGATTAACACTCCAGCACTGAGGCCAATACCGACACCTATTCCTGCACCTGTCAGTGTGGGTTGAATGTGTGAGGGGTGGCCTATGACCCCACCAATGTAGATAAAGATTTCTGAGCCTTCTCGGGTGAGCGCCAGAGAAACAATCAGTAACATCCAGATAATAGACCACCCATTTTTTTGATGATGTCGGTCTGATTCTCCACTGATTGTGTCAGGACTTTCTACGGAAAGAAAACTGTTTTTTGGGAGAAAAGCAGTAAAAATACCCAAGAAAAATAGTATGCTGAATTGTATGAGAGCATTCACTACTTCTTGGCCCACATAGTCGAACCACTCGGAAATTTCTGCCATATTAATGGCAAAAAAGAGAGCGCCAATGGCTCCCAGACTAAGAGCAGAAAATAGCCAATGCGGTTTGATACCGTAGCGTTTGGAAAAAACCAGTAAGACGCTGACGAGAAGAGCTGCTTCTAAAATTTCCTGAAGAATCAGAATCACAGAATTTAGAAACATGAGGTTTTTTCTCCAGTCTTCATTGTTTAACCACTACGACTTTCCCTTGGGCTGTCTTGGGATAAAACTCCCCAAAAAAGGGATATTCTCCCGGTGGTAAAGGCCCGATAAAAACAACGGCTTTACGGTTTCCAGAGATAACTTTTTCCCGATTAAGTTCGTAGCTTTCAAATTCCTCTGCTGTCGAATCAAGATTATTGATGAGCAATTTGACTTTGGTGTTCGCCGGAATTTCGATGACTGCTGGAAAAAACAAATGATCCTGAATTTTTATATCTATCACCGGGGTAGCGGCAACAACTTGGCTACCCCATAGCACCAGGCTCAGTGCGGCGGTTTTTAATTTCCATAGTTTAAATTTCATGGGGTGCATCTGCTTTATTGAACAGAACGGTAAATGTTGTTCCACCGTTATCAAACCCAGAAGGTGAAATGCTGATGCTGGCATTGTGCAGTTCAACAATATGATTCACGATAGTTAATCCAAGCCCACATCCTGGTGTTGCTGCCACAGCAGCTTGATGATTTAGTCGCTGAAAGCGTTCGTAAACTTTGTTGTAATCTTCGGGAGCAATTCCCAAACCGGAATCTTCAACTTTTAGGCAGGCTTGAGTACCTAGGTTTTCGACAGACACCCGGATAACACCATCTTCAGGGGTGTATTTATTGGCGTTACTCAGTAAATTTTGGAGTAGGGTCTGAAGGCTAAAGAGGTCGCCCTCAATAATTGTTGTTGAACCCTCAAGTTCCAGAGTTTGGTGTTTTTTCTCAAAGCTGGAATGCTGGTCTGCAATGACATCCTGTGCTAGCTGGTAAATGTTGACGGGGGTAAAATGACTGGAAAATTCTCCGGGTGTCGAGCGATACAGAGACAATAGCTGTTCGACCAAATGCTGCATACGATCAACACCGGATTGCAGCTGAGTAAATGCTTCATTATCATCCGTTAAATCTGCTTTGAGATTATGTAATTGAATTTTTAAAGCACTGATCGGTGTGCGCAATTCGTGAGCCGCATCTGCCGTAAAGCGTTTTTCACGTTCTAGTGCGGAACCTAATCTAGACATCAGTGCATTGATAGATTGAATGACCTGTTCCAGTTCATTTTTCAATGCGGGGATTTCAATAGGTGAAAGATCATTTACCTGTTTGTTTTTTAATTGGTTGGATAAATCTTGTAGGGGCTTAAGTCCTCGGCTGATTATCAGCCAAATAAGCAGCCCGATGAGAGGAATGCCAATAACAATGGGCAATACTGCTTTAATAATGACATTTTCCGCCAGAGTAAATCGTATATCTGTTCGTTCAGCGGCGATGATCCAGTTATTGTTTTTGAGGTCGAAATAGACAAAAGTTCGCCATCTGTAGCCATCGAAATTGGCGTACCCAAAACCAGGGTATAGTTCTGTAATACTTACCCCTTTAGCATTCGTCGATGCACCTAGGAGTTGATTTTTATGCCAAACCTGATAAGCCAGATCGGTCAGGTGATTGAGACTTCCAGTAGTTTTATCTGCATGGAGGTTGGATATGAGCTTGGCGGTATCAAGTAGTTGATTATCAAAAAGTTTTTCTGCCTCCTTTAAGCTGGAATTATAACCCTGAAGAGCGGCTACAAAATTAAACAGTGTTAGAGTCGCCAGTATGGAGGCGATGAGAAAAACGCGAATAGAGCTCATGTTTGACTGACCTTATATCCAACGCCTCTTACCGTTTTTATAAAGTCAGACCCAAGTTTTTTTCGCAGGTGATGAATGTGTACTTCAAGGGCATTACTACAGACTTCTTCACCCCAACTGTATAGTCGGGTTTCTAGTGTGGCTCGGGTGAGTACTTTGCCAGTATTTTCCATCAGGTTCTTTAATAGCATGTATTCTTTTCGGGACAGTTCCATCTGGCTGTTCTGAAAGGTAACTGCTTGTGTGGCGGTATCGAGTGTGACATCGCCAAGAGTAATTAAGGTTGATTTAACCGTGCTAAGTCGGCGCTCAAGGACCCTTAGTCGAGCGAGTAACTCCGTCATTTCAAAAGGCTTGGCAAGGTAGTCATCGGCACCACAGTCCAACCCTGTCACTTTGTCATCTATGCTGTCTCTGGCTGTTAGTAGAATGACGGGAAGCGAGTCCTGTTGATGACGTATCTGTTGAAGGACTTTAAGGCCATCCATATCGGGTAGGCCAAGATCGAGAATGACAATATCAGGCACTTCAGTGGCGATGACGTGGAGACAATCCTTTCCATTTTCCACATGGTTAACGGCATAGCCCTGTTTTCGCAGAGCTGTTAGGAGCCCACTGGCAAGGGGCCTGTCATCTTCTACTATCAGTATCTGCATTTTTCCCTAATATTCGAACTTAGCGTTTATTGGATCAGAATTTGGCTGATCAATGGGAAAGTTTTTTGTTCACGAGAGCCAAAGCCTTAGCGATCTCTTTTTGTCTGCCTGCATCTGCCAAAGGACGATTTGGACGAGGTTTTGCATTTTTTGCTTTGAGCAGGTAGGTTTTGGCCTCTTGGTAACGCTTTTCCTGGATAAGATAGTCGCCGAAAAAGTAGTTGCTATCAATACCATTTGGGTTAATAGCAAGGGCCTTAAGTAAGAGCTCTTCGGCTTTCTTATCATTTCCGAACCCAATGGGCCAGCCGGGCACATTGAAATACAGAGTTCCGAGACTAGTATAGGCAGACCCGTCAAGCGCTTCAGGTTCTATCTTTAGGGCATGTTCCAGATCAGCTTTGGACTCTTTGGCTAGTGATAATGCGCCTAAACCGCCTTTGGCACCGGCATAGGTCGATTTAATGATTCCACTCCAAATCCAGACAGCAGCAGAGTTCGGGTTGGTAGTAACAACTTTTTCTGCATCTGATATCAGGGTTTCAAATGCGGCGAGTTGTGCTTTTCCCTGTAATTGGTAATTTACCTCAGCCCAACGATGTTGAAGTCTTAGTACTTCGGCATCTGTATCGGCCCAAACAGACCCGGAGGCCAAGGTAAATAAACATAGGGTTATTGTCATGTTCTTAACTAAATTGTTCATAAGAAGTCATCGCTCTTTTGTATGCATAGAATGTTGGTAGATGAAATATTCACTGCTCTGAAAATTTTCGGATAATGGGAATTTTTTTGACCAGTGCGCTGTGAACGAGCCTTGGGAATAGGGCATTTAAGCGGACGAACAGTTTTTCAGGCCATCCTAAATAACGTTGATTTTTATTTGAACCCAAAAGGGAAATCAGTTCGTTTGCTACCCATTCCGGGGAATCCACTTTATTACCTAAGGCCTCGTTTAGCGCAGTTATCGCATTTGAGTTAAGGCTGGTGGCTGTTGCACGGGGCGCTAAGTAAAACACTTTAATTTTTGTGTCGGCTAACTCTCTACCCAGTGCTTCAGTAAAGCCTCTAAGTCCGAATTTACTGGCACAATAGGTGGTAAATCCTGGGTGTCCAATACTGCCGAAGGTCGAACCTACATTCACAATGGCTGCTTCTTTTTTTTGCTTAAGAAGTGGTATCAATTTATTACAGAGAAGCATAGGTGCAAGCAAGTTGGTGGACAGTGTTTGTTCGATAGACTTTTCTGACTGCTGATCAAAAAATTTGAACTCCAGAATGCCGGCCAAATTGATGATTAGATCAATGCCTCCGCACCGGTTACATTGTTCGATAATGTGTTCACGGCCTTCAGGTGTATTGATGTCAGCGACGACAACCTGATGTTCTCCCTCCAGTTGTTGGGCGAGGGGCTTTAATATTTGTTCATTACGGCCAACTAACAGCAGTTTGGCACCTTTTAACGACAGTCCCTGTGCTACCGCTGCGCCGATACCACCGGATGCACCTGTTAGTAAAATTGTGCAGTTGTAGAGATCCATTGTCTGTTCCTTGGGTGTTGCTTTGGTATTTTCCGGATGTTCCTCCAGTATTAATGGGCTAGAGGTATACCGTGATTTTTATTCAATGAGGTAAAGATCTCTCCGTAGAGTCGATAAAATCTTTTTGCAGCATGGATAATCAGCATTTGTTCGTCTTTATCTTCGATCCTATTCATTAGAATTTCGAAAAATTTCAGGTGATCTTGATCCAAAGCTCCGTGTGAATAGAGGTAAGAAAAGGCGTTTTTTGGCAGTGATAATGTAGAGCGTATTTTGTCGGCAGCCTTTTCCGCCATACTGACACTGGTTCCCTCCAGCACTTGAACCATCCCGAAAAACCCCAGAGGGTTGATGCGGTTAACCATATCGTAGGCATAAGCGACCATCAGTTCCGTACTATAGTGTGGTGTGCTGTTGCGAACCGCTTCCTTATCAAAGCCACAGGCGGCAATGTCATTGAGAATCCACTCCTGATGTCCCAGTTCTTCTTCAATGTATTCTGCTACGGCTTCTCGCAACCATTCCTTTTGCTCGGGTAACTGTGCGCCGACGGCCATTAATAATGGAACTGTATGCTTGACGTGGTGATAAGCCTGCTTAAGGAAGGAGACGTAATCCTCTACCGTTATATCGCCCGTCAGACTTTTCTCTATGATGGGTGCACTGAGTAGTTGTTGCCGCTCGGCACTAGTTTCTTGGGTCAAGGTGTCAAAAAAGGCCATGGATGTACCTGAAATGTTTTGTTTTATGAATGTAGCTGTAGGGATTCAGCATCGTAAAGATTCTGAATCGTAGCTGAGTAATGGTTTAGGATGGCTCGTCTCTTGGGCCGGCCATTGTCCGTCATTAATTCTTTTTGTGAGGCGAGTGGTTGAGGTAACCGGCACCACGTATGGATACGAGCATAGTCTGGGAGGTTCTGATTGATCTTATCAATGGCACTCTGAATCTGTTCATCATTCGTGGCTACAGAGCGGGTTGATAACAAGGCGATACAAAAAGGTTGGCTATCCCCAAAAACGACAAAATCTAAAAAAATTGGGTTTGTTAGGAATTCTGATTCCACCCATTCAGGGCTGATATTTCTGCCAAAACTAGAAATGAGAAGATTTTTACTGCGCCCCTGAATATGTAGAAAACCGGCTTCATCCAGTGATCCGAGATCACCGGTATGTATTGATGTCTGGTTCCAGCTGGCGGGATTGTTGACGTAGCCCAGCATTGTGTTGCCAGAGACAACAACCTCACCCTCAATAATTTGGATACCAAGGTGGGATAGCGGCTTGCCGCTACTTCCAGGTAGGTTATTGGTTGGTGTATTCAAACTGACCACCGAGGCGCATTCTGAAAGTCCATAACCTTCGTACGCAGGTATATTGAGACTCCAGGCTTTGCTTAGCAGTTCAGGAGAGACTTTACCTCCACCCACGGCAACGAAACGAAGTGTTTTTGTTGGAATCCAGCCAGAACTGGCCGCAGTGACAAGCAGTAGTAATAATTGAGGTGTCAGTATCAGACTGTTGGGCTGGTATACGCTGATAAGCGCTAACATTTTCTCTGCAATAATGGATGAACTGCCAGTAAACCCAACGGCTTCCAAAGAGGGGACGACAATTTCACCACCAGACAGTATCGGTGCATACACTCCTGCAACATTTTCTAGCAGAGTGCTCAGGGGCAGTAGGCAGAGATGGCGTGTCTTCGGTATAGCTACGGTATCAGCGAGAGCTTGGGCTTGCATGAGCAGTTGCTCGTTACTAAGGCAAACGCCTTTGGGGGTGCCGGTAGAACCTGAGGTATACGTAATTTTCCCCGTATTTTCTGGCAACTGAACCGTATCCTTGGCGTTGTTAATAATAATTAACATAAGGTCATCGAGAACGGTTAGGTGCTGGTGATCTGTGTTGTTTTCAAGTAATCCAGGTAGAGCCGGGTTGTCAGTGATGATGGCGTCAACGGGTGAGTCATGTAAGACATGTTTGAGTTGCGCAATGGAAAAAAAGGTCGGAAGTGGTAGCAGGCAAATGCCCGAGTTTTGACAGCTAAGGTCTGCTATTAGCCAGCTCAGTCCATTGTCAACATGCAGTGCCAAGTGCTGGATATCATACTTGGAGAGAAGGACCGATAGCTGGTCACATTGAGATAATACATCACTGCAACTCAGAGACTTTTCAGTATCACGGGCTACAATCTGGTCACTCTTATAGAGGTGTTTAAGCTGCGAAATAATACTGGGCATCGTTGCCATAGCCATTGCTACTCGTGTTGCGAATGACACCCGCGAGAGTATCAATACGATTTTTGTAGAGGGATAGCATTCCTTTTAGTACCTGGCGGTCGCTGATGGTCTCCATAGCTTCATCTAGGCGACCCACTACTACCATGGGTTTTGAATCGTAGTAACTGCCCCAGTTTTTAACGGAAGAATGGTGAAGACATAACGGTGACGCTTCCTTTATGGGGTGTAATTGAAAACCCAGTTTGCCAATCATTTTCTGTACTTGTGGGGTAGCGGTGAATGTCAGCCATTCAATATTTACCTGGTGCAGGGTTGCAGCAAGAAGAATAAACAGTAGTTGGCTGGAACCACGCTGGGTGGCGGCTAAGTTTCCAATTTCAGCAATCGCGGAGCGCTGCACGTTCTGAGAAGAAAAACGGTTTATTTCATCTTCAATAGGGGTATCTAAATACTGTTCAATAAATAAAGGGTGATTACCTGCAGGGCAAATACCTGTCACGGCGGTTAATTTGTTGTTGCAGCGAAGGCTAAGAAACAATGGCAAAAAATCTTTAATATTTGCGCCATGGGCAGTTTGGAATTGTTTGGCAATATAGCGTTCAATTTCCGTGCGTGCCTGACTGTTAATGTCGCTGAGATCAAGTTCTGGGCCAGGGTTGAGCAGATGATTAAGGCGTCTGTAACCACGGTCATTGCTATTACATGATGTCATATCAACGGAGAGTGTGGGCGGCATTGTTTTAACTCTTGTCTGATGTTTACAGACAGAATACTGAGGAATACTTAAGAGACTCTTAAGGATAGGAGCAGCAAGGGAAATAGCCGGAGAGAATTAAGGCAAGGTGTTTGTGCCTAAACACCCGATGACCCGATGGATAGCCACACCTTAGGCAGCTGTTGGGGGGGGGGGAGACTATTGATTGCTGTGTTTTATCGCTATACGGGTGGCCAATGGCCCGAAGACCTCAAATAATGCTGTGGCTGCGATAGTGACCGCCATAATGGTATCGGCATACTGAGGCAACAGTTGGCTAACAATTAAGGCCATGCCAACAGCAAC
>CAXBDQ010000021.1:0-37744 GCA_963974675.1 uncultured Porticoccus sp.
TCTCATGCCTGCCTGTATAACATAATTTCATGTTATCTGGGTCAGCCCCTAAATTTAAAAGCTCCTTTGAGGAGCTTTTTTTATACCTGTTTTTCAAGTGATTGGCGGAGCTTGGTCACTTGCCTGTCATGATAGGGTGTTAGGCTTCGCGGCCTTTAACTTAACGTAGGGGGTTACCTTGGAATACTTTGTATAGAGGTTCCATGGAGACTAAGAACTGTATATGGTAACTTCTGATTTTTTTGGGTAGCTCAGAGATAATGGATTTAGGTGCAATATGAAATCATCTGTAGTGAGTAAAGCGGTCATTCCTGTAGCAGGCTTAGGGACACGAATGCTGCCTGCAACCAAGGCTATTCCAAAAGAGATGTTGCCTGTCGTTGACAAGCCTCTTATTCAGTATGTTGTCAGTGAAGCAATTGCTGCGGGAATCAAAGAAATTGTACTGGTTACACATGCCAGTAAAAACTCGATAGAAAACCACTTTGATACTAGTTTTGAGCTTGAAGCCCAGTTGGAAAAAAGGGTAAAGCGTCAACTCTTAGATGAAGTGCGAGCCATTGTGCCAGAGGATGTCACGGTTATTTCTGTCAGACAGCCTTATGCGCGAGGGTTGGGGCATGCTATTAGTTGCGCTAGGTCTGTTGTGGGTAATCAGCCCTTTGCTATCTTGCTGCCTGATGTTTTAGTGGATCAGTATCACTCCAACCTGGTTGATGACAATCTATCTGCGATGATGGCGAATTTTTCTCGCACGGGCCACAGCCAAATTATGGTTGAAGCTGTGCCTTGGGAAAATGTAAATAAATATGGGGTGGTGGACTGTCGGGGACATGAACTGGTGTCTGGAGGTGTAGCCAAAATTGAAGGTATGGTAGAGAAGCCAAATCAGGAGGATGCTCCATCTAATATGGCGGTGGTTGGTCGTTATGTGGTTTCCCCTGTGATTTGGGATCTGTTGGCTAAAACCCCCATGGGTGTTGGTGGTGAAGTACAGCTGACCGACGCTTTGGAGCAGTTGCTGCATCTTGAAACCGTTGAAGCATACCGCATCATCGGGCGTAGTCATGATTGTGGAAGTAAGTTGGGCTACATGCAGGCTAATATTTCCTACGCTTTACAGCATGAAGAAATTGGTCAGTCTTTACAGGAATACTTAAATCTCCATGCTTCACCGAATTCGTTGGTTAGTGATCACTAAGCAATAACAATCAGATTTAGCACATTTTCCGCTAGACGCTTTTATGGACAACACATGAAGATAAATGGCTTTAAAGCATACGACATCCGAGGTAAGTTGGGTGAAGACCTAACACCTGAAACGGTTTATCGCATTGGCCGTGCATACGCGCGCTGGTTAAAGCCAGAGACAGTTGTGGTGGGTGGAGACATTAGAACGTCAAGCGCTGCTTTAAAGAGTGCACTTGCCAATGGTTTGCGGGATGAAGGTGTTGATGTACTGGATATTGGGCTTTGTGGTACAGAAGAAATCTATTTTGCGACTGATCACCTAAAGGTGGGTGGCGGTATTATGGTTACCGCCAGTCATAATCCTATTGACTATAACGGCATGAAGTTAGTCAGAGAAGGGTCTCGGCCCATCAGTGGCGATACAGGTTTAATGGACATTAAAAAAATTGCTGAAGAAGGTGATTTTCCCGCCGTCCATAATGAGGTGCGGGGTAGCTATCGTCGTATCAGTTGTTCAGACGCCTATATAGACCATTTGCTGTCCTATGTGGACAGTTCTAAGCTCAAGCCTCTGAAGATTGTTGTCAATGCAGGAAATGGTACAGCTGGGCCGGTATTAGATGCTCTGGAAAGTCATCTTCCCTTTGAGTTGATCAAGGTGAATCATGAGCCTGATGGTTCTTTCCCTAATGGTATCCCTAATCCCCTGTTACCTGAAAACCGTCACCACACGGCCGATGCCGTTAAAGCAAATAATGCAGATTTTGGTCTGGCTTGGGATGGTGATTTTGATCGCTGTTTTTTGTTTGATGAAACCGGTGAATTTATAGAAGGGTATTACATAGTAGGTTTGCTGGCTGAAGCGTTCCTGCGTAAACATCCGGGTGAAAAAATTATCCATGATCCCCGTTTAGTCTGGAATACCCAATCTGTTTGTGAGCAATTTGGTGGTACTCCCATACAAAGTAAGTGTGGGCATGCCTTTATCAAACAGGTAATGAGAGAGGAAAATGCTGTGTATGGTGGTGAAATGAGTGCCCACCACTATTTTCGTGATTTCTTTTATTGCGATAGCGGTATGATCCCTTGGTTGTTAATAGCCGAATTGATCAGTGTTGATGGTACGACCTTGTCATCTATGGTTCAGTCCAGAATGGAAGAATTCCCCTGTTCTGGAGAAATTAACCGTCAAATCAGCGATGCATCCAGTGTGCTTGTGGCATTAAACGCCCACTATCTTAACGATGCTGAAACGGTAGACCACGTTGATGGATTGAGCATGTCCTTTGATGGCTGGCGCTTTAACCTTAGAAGTAGTAATACGGAGCCTGTAGTAAGGTTGAATGTTGAAGCTGTCAATCATGCATTGATGGAAGCAAAAACTCAGGAAATCCTTGAGCGGCTTCTCTAGATGTTACTCTTTTTTTCGATGAAGGGGATTTCCCCTGTCAGTAAAACCCATGACCTATTGGGCCACCATGATCGCCATCTGATTCTATCCTGACCACGATGGCGTGTTCCTGCTTTCAATCATTTCTCATCTTGATCTTCTGTTGACTATGACTCATATTCATGGGGCATTTTTTAAGGGCTTTGGCAGATTTATTCATAGCATTGTTGATGATCGATTTTTTTAAACATCCGCTGTCTGATTTGGGGTGAAAATAATGGATGACAAAACAGTTCTAGTGACCGGTGCCACAGGCTTTATTGGGCATTATTTTTGTCAGGCAGCGCAGGACCGAGGCTTGCAGGTTATTGCATTGACCCGAAATTTGGAGAGGGCGCGGGTTCGTTTACCTGGTATTCAGGCGGTCGAAAACCTTGAAGATCTTTCTCGAGCAAAAAAAATCAATTACGTGCTTAATCTTGCTGGAGAGCCTCTGGCAACTGGTCGATGGAATGCCTCTCGTAAACAGCAATTTCTTGAGAGTCGAGTCGGCATCACCAAAAAATTATTTGAATATTTTAAGGGGGTGGATAAGCCTCCAGATGTTTTGATTAGTGGTTCAGCGGTTGGTTATTACGGTCCCCACTGCGATAAAGTACTTGATGAGGCTGCTAAGTATCATGAAAGTTATTCCCATCATTTGTGTTCGGAGTGGGAGCATAGTGCTTCACAATTCAGCCAGTTGGGAGTACGGGTATGTTATTTGCGCACGGGTATTGTCTTGGGGCCAGAAGAGGGAGCTCTAGGTCGAATGTTGATGCCCTTTAAAATGGGATTGGGTGGTCGTATCGGTCATGGTAAACAGTGGATGCCATGGATTCATATTGCAGATGAAATTGCGCTTATTTTTCATTGTTTCAAACGTAGTGATCTTTCTGGAGCTATTAATGCGTCTTCCCCTAACCCAGTAATGAATAGGCAGTTTAGCCAAGTGCTGGGGAAGGTACTTGCTCGGCCTGTTTTTTTTCCTATGCCCTCCGCTATTGTCAGGCTGCTATTTGGTGAAATGGCTGATGAGCTATTACTGACCGGGCAAAGAGCTTACCCACGAAAAGCTCTGGAATCAGGTTTTAACTTCAGTTACCCAGAGCTTATGCCTGCATTGGAGCAGATCATTAAGGGAGAAAGCGTGAAATGATGAGACTGTGTAGTTACAGGTTTAAGTTTAGTTTAGAGCAGAGTTGCTCATATCCTAGATTATAAGATATATCCCACTTTCACCGGCAGAACATAACTTCTGATACCTCCAGATGAATTAGAGGGTGAGTAGCGATAGGGAGGTTGCTTCCCGTGTTTAGTTTCCCGTGTAAATACAACCTGAAGTGCAGGTTTCTCTCACTTCGACTTTGCTGAGTATGGGTAGTGTAGGTTTTAGCTCAGCCCATATCCAACGAGCTAAGTTTTCACTGGTAGGATTGTCGAGCCCATCGATCTCATTAAGGTATCGATGATCCAAGCGTTCATAGATGGGTTTAAAGTGACACTTTAATTCACCAAAATCCATTACCCAGCCGCTTTCTTCTTGTACGCTGTCTTCGAGGTATATGATGGCACGGTAAGAATGCCCATGTAGCCTGCCACACTTATGATCCTCGGGAACATTGGGCAAAAAGTGAGCAGCTTCGAAGGTGAATTCTTTAAAAATTTCCATGATATTCTCTGTGATTTGGCTGGACGCGTATCTTAATTAGATGACTCGCATATGTATAGAAAATGAGCCGTTGAAATGTTTGACACGGAGAGAGATTCCGGTAGAATGCGCCTCTCTTTCAAGGGGGTGGTTAGCTCAGTTGGTAGAGCGGCGCCCTTACAAGGCGTAGGTCACAGGTTCGACCCCTGTACCACCCACCATTTATTTAGTGGTAAAAAGAAAGAGCAATGCGGACCGGTAGTTCAGCTGGTTAGAATGCCGGCCTGTCACGCCGGAGGTCGCGGGTTCGAGTCCCGTCCGGTCCGCCATACATTTAAAAGCCCCTATACATAGGGGCTTTTTTTTTTGGTAAAAATTATTTTTTGAATAAATTTAGTAGAAAATAGTTGGCGGTGGTAGGTTGTTGTCGGCTTTTTTTGAGGCGAGATAAGCATTGCTTTTTAACAAACCCAAGTATGAGTTTTTCGATCCCAATTTCTTTCCCGTGATGTGCTTCTTTGGATGTGTATAATCCTTTAATATCCTTGCTTGGCACGTACTTTATGTTCAGGCTATGGTTTTACGGATCATTTTTTGTATTCACGGATTATTGTTTGTCTTCACGATGATCCACATAACACTAGGGCACACCAACTATGGCACATTTCAAACGAATTGCTCTTGTTGCCAATATAGAACTCCCAGAAATTGTTGATTCCCTAAACAGGCTGTCCTGTTTTCTAGAGCAGAGAGGCTATGAGGTATTATTAGAGTCAAAAACGGCTGAGTTGATAGGTAGTACCTCATTACCGATATTTAATTGCGAGGATAAGGATCTGCAATTGGACCTCGTGATTGTGGTGGGTGGTGATGGCAGTATGTTAAGTGCTGGGCGAAGCATGTCAGAACACAATGCACCGCTAGTGGGTGTCAACAGGGGTCGTCTAGGTTTTCTTACCGATATTTTGCCAGATGAGATGGAAGAGCAGTTAAGCCGAGTTTTGGCGGGTGACTATATTGTCTCCAATCGTTTTTTACTTGAGGTGGATCTTTTTCGCAACGGAAAAAAAATCAGTTCTGGCGAGGCACTCAATGATGTTGTGTTACATCCAGGAAAATCTGTTCGGATGATGGAGTTTGAACTGTATATCGATGGCCAGCTTGTTTACACACAGCGCTCTGATGGGTTGATTGTTTCGACGCCGACTGGCTCCACAGCGTACGCCCTTTCTGGTGGCGGGCCCATAATGCACCCCAACCTTGATGCTATTGTATTGGTGCCGATGAATCCACATACCCTGTCTAGTCGTCCGATTGTGGTAGGCGGGAATAGCAATATTGAAATTCGTGTCGGCTCACGAAATGAACTCGATCCAATGGTGACCTGTGATGGCCAGAATGACCTTCAACCTGAGCCGGGAGATATCGTTCGTATCCATAAAAAGGCGAAACCATTGCAATTGATTCACCAGGTAGAACACAATTTTTATGAAACTTGCCGTACTAAGCTGGGCTGGGGTGGTCGGTTAGATTCCAGTAACCGTAATCGTTGAGACTGGGTGCTGTTAGCTAATGACTGATCACTTATCGCAGTGGACCCTAGTGGCAGAGATTTCGCACGTATTCGATCTCAATATTCTATTGGCTGAACTTGATGCGCGACAAATATCCTATCGGGTAAATCGTGTAGAACGTTGCTGTGAGCTATGGGTCGAACATGCAGAGCAGATTTCCAAAGTTTTGGCACTATTGGAAGCCATTAATTCACGCCAGAAGAAAGGAGGCCATCAACTGAGCGGGCAGAGTTTTCAGCAACAATTACGAAATATGCCGGTGGTAGTGATGCTGCTATTACTGAGTATTATGGGTACCGCCATTATGGAGTGGGGGTTTCCTTTGGTTCATTGGTTTACTTTTCAAGATTTTACTATTGTTGGTAATAATCCTATTTTTGATACAGCGTCAAATGCCATGAAAAATGGTGAGTACTGGCGTTTGGTGACACCCATTTTTTTGCATTTTGGCCATTTTCATCTGGTTTTCAATGTCTTGCTTTTGTGGGTGTTGGGCCAAAAAATCGAGTTTCTTTCTGGTAGTCTCAATATAACCGTGTCAGTGATATTGATAGCGATTATTTCAAACTTGGGTCAATACATATGGAGCGGGCCTGCACTGTTTGGTGGCATGTCTGGCGTGGTCTATGGGCTGCTTGGTTATGTATGGATTCGTCATAAATTATCACCTAATCCTATTCTAGAAATTCCCAAAGGGCTTATAGGCTTTATGCTGTTTTGGTTGTTCTTGGGGATGAGCGGGGTCATTAATGTGTTTATGGCGGGTAGTATTGCTAATGCCGCCCATGCTGCGGGGTTAATCGCCGGTATGGCCCTTGGCGGTTGGGCTGGTCGGAGTGAACTCAGAAGTCGACAGCAGTGATATAATCACCATCGGAATTATTAAGGTCGTTATAAGGTCGTTATCAAAGATAATCTATCAAGGCGCGTTATGGATTTTCAGCAACTCATCGAATCAATTACCCCCGAAATTTACAACAACCTAAAGACCGCTGTTGAAGTGGGTAAGTGGCCTGATGGTTCACGCCTAACCCCAGAACAGCGTGAACATAGTATACAGGCTGTAATTGCCTATGATGTGCGTCATAAAGCCGAAGAAGAAAGGGTGGGTTATATTGCCCCCAAAGTATCAAAAGATCCCTGTAGCAGTAAGGAGAAGGACGGCAATAGCTCTCCAGACGCGGAACAACCGATTAAGTGGCAGGATAATCTGTGACTTCATATGAAGGACACCTGCGCAAAATGCAGGTGTCATTGCCGAAAGAACAGAATAAAGAGACAGGAGCAGTCGTTGGCTCCGTTGAGTATCATTTGTCCGTTGATGATCAACGGGTTCCTCTAAACAACTATTTGGGTAAAGTGATTCGTCTCCAGCATACGGGGACGATACATTGTGTTCATTGCGGCCGCCGCAGTAATAAGAGCTTTAATCAGGGTTATTGTTACCCCTGTGTCATCAAGTTAGCTCAATGCGACATTTGTATCGTTAGCCCAGAGAAATGTCACTATGACCAAGGCACTTGTAGAGAGCCAGAGTGGGGTGAGCAACATTGTATGGTCGATCATATTGTTTATTTGGCCAACTCCTCCGGAATCAAAGTTGGTATTACCAGAGAAACTCAACTCCCCACACGTTGGATAGACCAAGGTGCTGTTCAGGCATTGCCCATTTTTAGGGTTAAAACGCGTCGGCAATCCGGCTTGGTTGAAGATCTGCTTCGACAGCATGTAGCGGATAAAACCAATTGGCGTACTATGCTGAAGGGAGAGATACTACCCGCTGATTTACCCGCTATGCGCGATACCCTCTATGAACGCTGTGACAAGGGATTAGTTGAACTCGAAGAACGATTTGGGTTGCAAGCGTTTCAGCGGATTGAAAATGTAGCGCCAGTCAATATTGAATACCCCGTGCTGGAATATCCATCCAAGGTAACCAGCCATAATATGGATAAGACCCCTCTGGTAGAAGGCACATTGATGGGGATTAAGGGGCAATACTTAATACTCGATAGCGGTGTTATCAATATTCGAAAATATACAGCCTACCATGTGGAAGTTTTGTTGTAGGTTTAATTGTTAATGAGCAGTTTTTTCTAGTGTTCTTCTACAAAAAATAATTTCTAAGGTAAGCCTCCTATGGCCATGAAAGATCCCCAGCTGGGTACTATATATTTAAGTGAATACGAAGCGCCTCGTTTTTTGATCGATAAAACGGTGCTTTGTATTGATGTTAGAGAAGACGATGCCAAAGTTCTGGCAACGCTCAGCATGAGGAGGAACCCTGAAAGCAAATACAGGGGAAAGGACCTGGATCTATCGGGTCAGGAACTAGCACTTCAGTCTGTTTCCATTGACGGTCATCAGCTGTCTGCTGATGAGTACACCGTAACTTCCGAAAATTTGATTATTCATCAGGTTCCAGATCAATTTGAGCTGGTCTCAGAAGTCATTATCCGGCCCAAGGACAACACCTCTCTGGAAGGGTTGTTTAAGTCCCGCACGATGTACTGCACCCAGTGTGAAGCGGAGGGTTTTAGGCGGATTACCTATTATCTGGATCGTCCTGATGTTATGTCAGAATTCACCACGACGATTATTGCCAATAAGACAACTTGCCCGGTATTACTGTCCAACGGTAATTTGATGGATTCTGGTGATATGGGTGATGAGCGTCATTGGACCACCTGGCACGACCCTTTCCGTAAGCCTGCATATCTGTTTGCTATGGTAGCCGGCGATTTGTCGGTGGTAGAGGATAGCTTTACTACGTGTTCCGGGCGAAATGTTGATATTCGATTGTATGTTGAACCCAAGGATATTGAAAAGTGTGATCATGCTGTTCAGTCATTAAAACATGCCATGACATGGGATGAAGAAGTCTATGGCCGTGAGTACGATTTGGATCTGTATATGATAGTCGCGGTCGATGATTTCAATATGGGAGCAATGGAAAACAAGGGGCTTAATATTTTTAACACCTCTTGTGTTTTGGCTCATCCTGAGACGACGACAGATGCTGGTTTTCAACGAGTTGAAGGGGTCGTTGCCCACGAGTATTTCCATAATTGGTCAGGTAATAGAGTGACCTGCCGCGATTGGTTTCAATTGAGTTTAAAGGAAGGTTTTACGGTATTCCGTGATGCTGAGTTTTCGGCAGATATGGGTTCTAGAACAGTCAAGCGTGTAGAAGATGTCAATCTGCTGAGAACCGTACAGTTTGCCGAAGATGCTGGCCCAACGGCACATCCCGTGCAGCCGTCTTCCTATATGGAAATTTCCAATTTTTATACGGTAACCATATATGAAAAAGGTGCCGAAGTTGTCAGGATGATTCACACCTTGTTGGGCGCTGAATTATTTCGCCAAGGTTCAGATCTGTACTTTTCTAGGCACGATGGTCAAGCCGTAACCATTGAAGATTTTGTCGCGGCAATGGCCGAAGTTAGTGGCCGGGATTTCTCTCAGTTTATGACGTGGTATCGGCAGCCGGGTACTCCAAAATTATCGGTTCGTAGTGAATATGATCAACAGGCACAGCAATATACGCTTCATTTTAAACAGCACTGTTTACCCACAAAAACAGACGAGACAGAAGGGCAGCCTCAAACGACAAATCCCTACCATATTCCAGTTAAATTGGGATTGGTGGGTGAGCATGGCAGCTTACTTTTATCCTCAACGGGTGAGATATCTCAGATTGTAGAAATTACCGAGCCAGAGCAAACCGTTGTCTTTAATGATATAGCGGAATGCCCGGTTCCTTCTTTGCTACAGGGTTTTTCTGCGCCGGTTAGATTGGACTACTCGTATAGCCTGGAAGATCTCGGAGCTCTCATGTCCCGAGATAGTGACGGTTTTAACCGTTGGAATGCCGCTCAACAATTGGCCATCCAGTTGATGAAGCCGCTGATGGCAGATTTTCGTTCCGGTCAGGCTCTGGTACTTGATTCGCACTTAAAAAATGCTTTCTCTAAAGTCCTGAGTGAACCTGCAGATGATCGTGCGATGCAGGCGCTGGTTTTGACATTACCGTCAGAGCTTTTAATGGCTGAACTGTCAGAGGAAATTGATGTAGAAGCGATTCACGTGGTCCGTCAGTTCCTCTGTCATGAGTTAGGTTCCACCTTGGCAGAACAATGGCAGGCTATTTATCAGAAAAATATATCCAGAGACGGCTATATTCATAACGCTACCGAAGTGGCTCAGCGTAGTTTGAAAAACCTGGCACTTCGTTATCTGGCCAATGGGGGGGTGGAGACATCCCTGCAAATGCTTCAGTCGCAGTTAACGACGTCGGATAATATGACAGATCGCCTTTCGGCATTGACGACGTTGGTTAATGATTCGAGGCCTGAAGCTGTTGAGATTGCAAATGCTTCGTTACAGCAGTTTTTCCAGGACTGGCACCATGAGCCACTGGTACTAAACCAATGGTTTCAGATCCAGGCAGCCTGCTCATTGCCGGGCGGGTTGCAACGCGTTGAAGCATTGATGTCTCATCCAGCGTTTGATATCCAGAACCCTAACAAAGTGCGCTCGGTGATTGGTGTTTTTTGTAACAGTAATCCGGTTAATTTTCATTGTGAAAATGGTGCCGGTTATGAGTTTCTTGCAGATCAGATTCTTATTTTGGATAAGCTTAACCCACAAATTGCCGCTAGATTGTTGACGCCCTTTACAAGATGGCGTCGTTTTGCTGAAACGCCTCAAAAAATGATGAAGACGCAATTGACCAGAATTATCTCGGCCTCTAAATTGTCCAGAGACACCTATGAAATAGCGTCTAAAAGCCTTTGATATGAGCGCTTATAGTTGAGATAGTCATGAATGTTGTGGCTATATTTTTATGGGTGAAATGTGGTCATATAATTCCACAAACTTTAAGGTCAGTGGGTGACTGGGCGCCATGTGGATGAGTGGCTTACATGATTGGTGAGACTCACGCATTTTAATAGAGCTGTTGAGAAAAACGGGGATAACCGGATGACCTTCTGCCTTGAGTTCTTCAATAATCTGTGTGGGTAAATTGGCTCGAGCCTGAAACTGGTTAACAACAATACCCTCAACGGAGAGATTTTCATTGTGATCCTCTCTGATTTCAGCAACGACACCCAAGATGTTATAAAGCGCCTGGCGTGAAAAAGCATCACAGTCAAAAGGGATAAGTACGCTGTCCGCTGCGACCAACGCGGACATGGTATAAAAATTAAAAGCGGGTGCGGTGTCTATAAATACTTGGTCGAATTCGCTCTCCAGTTTATTTAATAAATCTCGTAATTTATAAACCTTGTGGCGAGATTCCAATTTTTGCTCAATGGCTTCTAATTCTGCATTTGCCGCAATTATTGAGAGGTTTTCAAAGGGCGTCTCTGTAACGAATTCCTGCGGTTTTTTTGGGGTAAGATTGAACGATAGTGTCTGAGAAAAATAACCCGCCATGGTTTCTTTGGGTTGAATGTCTTCGCCTAACAAGTAGCGGCTGGAGTTAGCTTGAGGGTCTAGGTCAAGAACAAGGGTTTTTTGGCCTTTTTTGGCGCTAATGGCTGCAAGATTACATGTAATGCTGGATTTTCCAACGCCACCTTTTTGATTAAAAACAACTCGACGCATGTTCCTATTCCCTTGGGCTTTACCCATTAGAGTAGATAGTTTTTACTTTTAAAATAAAGAATTTTTTGATTGAAATGTGTTTCTTATTCTATGAGAAACACTAAAGACTTACTAGCATTTGTGCACTCCTGCTAGGGTTGTCTATGGCTTATTTGTTGCTTAACTACAGGCCTTAATCAGCTTTTTCCATAAAGGGATTTAAGGTGATTTTTTTTATCAGGTCCATCTGTTTTCGATTGCTTCCGTACAGCTTTGATTTCTTCAAACAAAACACTAAGGTCCACAGTTTCACGAACTTCTGAGCGATATAAGTCTTGATCTAAGGTCTTTAGCTGGGATTTGAGAGAGGGGCTGTTCGCCAGTTGTGCTACTTCATCCAGAGTACATAGAGGACGCTGCCAAAAAATACGACTCCAGTTGATGAGGGCTTCACGGAAGCCAGTCGGATTGTTCTGACGGACTAGTTGTTTAAGTTGCTTGAATGATTCAGCTTCTTTTTGCTCTGTAGTGTCTGGGTCTGATATTGAGCCCGGTCGAGGCTGTTGAGACTGAGCCTTTCGCCATAACACTAAAAAGATGATGGCGAGAGATAATAAAATCAGGTTGCAGATACCTAACAACCAAAATAGAAAATTGGATGGTTTTTCCACAACAGAGGGGGTGATGGATTCTGTTGTGACTGGTTTGTTTGCAGCAGTGGTTGATGTTGTAGGCGCAGGGGTGTTGGCAGCGGGTTTGACTGTCAATGTTGAACCTTTCAGTGTGGTTGCCTTCACTTGGTTTGTTGCGGTATCCCACCATTTCAGCGTGATATCTGGAAGACTGATCTTGCCACCCTTAGAGGGTACGATGGCAACAGATTCTATTCGTGTTCCAGTGACGCCATTGCTAGTGACATCATCTTTAAGCTGGGGTTGATCTGGATACACTTTAAAATCATCCCCCGTATGGACAGCCAATGGTGGGAGCTGTGCCGAGGTTAGCCCTTGTGCATCGATGTAAACCGTTCGGGTGATGGGTTCTCCTGCGACTAATTCATCCAGTGGACGGCTCCAGCGTTCACTGAGTGTAATCCCTTTGCTTGGCAACCATTCGTCTGAACCATAGCTCGCTGGTCTTGGGTTTACCGTGATTTTTTGTTCTTCCGAGTAAAGATAAATTCGTTTTCCTCCTCGAGAAAAGAAAGAGTTTGAATAGGGGTCTCTTCTTTCGGGAATGATGGCGGCAAAACGAAGTGCCGGGATGGTGAGTTCACCGCTTGTATTAGGGAATATCGCATAGGTCAATTCAATCACAAGGTGATTGATACCGTTTATTTGTTTCTGAAATTGGTTTTCAGCCACTTTTGTGACAGCGGCATCTTCCACCAGTAGCTCTTCACTGGAAATACCCTGTAACCCTGTAGACGTGAGAATTCGCAAGGTTAGTAATAGTTGTTCCTGGACATATACCGAGTTTTTCTCCACTTCTGTTTCAACAAAGATCGGCTGATTTTTAGTGTTGGCTATGGGGCGGTCCGCCACTTCGATTTGAATGACATCACTGCTGACACCTTTGAAATCAAGTGCGGGGATAAGTAATTGCCCTGTTTTTTTGGGTAATAACTGTAGGCGCCATTCGGTGAAAGAGACGGAAGTACCATTGATAAAGGAAAATTGGTTTTGTTGGTTTTTGGAGAGGACTTCAAAATCCCGTTCAAGAGGTGAAAAATCTGGGTCACTGCTGGTTTGGCTGTCGTATTTAACCCGGAGTTCTAGGGTTTCTCCCGATCCCAACTGATTGCGATCAACTGAGGACGTCAAGGTTGCTGCGAACGCCGGAGCACTGGCTATCCAAAGCAGGATGGCCAGAATGATAATCTGTGGTGATAAGCAAGACCGTAGTGGCGATAACGGCCCCGACAGAAATAAATATTTCGGCATAAACATGGCTCGTGTTGAGATGTTATGGGTGTTCATATATGACTACCATCGCTCTTCATTTTGACCGGAGGGCTGATTAATACCCCGTCGGCGTTCATAGGTGCGTTTTTTTGATTCATAACGGAATTTTTCTCGCAATAATCCGCCGGGATCATCGGGGATACGGCGTAGCCATTGTTCCATGGCTTGTTTTTCTTCCTCTGACAGTTCTTTTGCTGGGGCGCTGGGCTGGCCGGAAGTTTCACCTTCTTTGTCAGAGGTCTCGTCGGGTTCAGGTTGCTCTTTACCGTGAGCCTGTTGTGGCTCGGTGGGGGGGGGGGCTCGTTTTTGGCATCAGTTTGATTGCCTTTGGATGCTTCATCACTGGCAGGTTGGTTTGACTGGCTATCCTTTGAATCATCTTGCTCAGAAGGCTTATTTTGGTTTGAAGAGCTTTGATCTGAGGGACTTTGATCTGAAGGGCTTTGATCTGAAGGGCTTTGATCTGAAGGGCTTTGAGAAGAATCATTTTCGGAGTCTTCGCCATTTTGTTGATTCTTTTGCTGCGGATCGCCGCTTTGTTGATCTTGTTTGTCCGATGATTGGTTTTCTTGTTGTTTCGACTCATCATTATTTTGTTGCTGTTGCTGTTGCTGTTGCTGTTCTAGGAGTTTTTCTACCAACTCCTTGTTGAATTGAGCATCTTCATCGTCTGGATTCAATGACAAAGCTTGATCGTAGCTTTTTATGGCGTCTTCCAGTTGCCCACTTTTTGCCAGAGCATTGCCATGATTGTAGTGGCTAGTCGTGTGTTCTTTGAGGTTGTCAGCCGCGTAAAGCTCATTGGCTGTTTCAAAGTCACCATTGCGGTATGCTGCCGCGGCTTTCCAGTTAGGGTCTTTAAACTGTTGTTGGGCTGTTTCTACATCACCTTGTTCCATGGCTTTTGCCGCTTGTTGGTTTTTGGTAGACCAAAGATCCTCCCAGCCAAAGGCATGGGCAGTTTGGGGCACAGAAAGCATTGATGCTGAAAACAATGAGATTGAGAACATGGGCGCAATAAGCACTGACGCCAGCAAGCCTCGCCGAAACGCTAATAATAAAATCAATAGCAGGGGAAGAACCAGCCAATAGCCTTGGTCACTCCAGCTATCAAAGGTGCGCTCAAGTTGCTTGTTGGGAGAATTTGTTTGAGCATTGAACTGCTCGGCAAGGTAGTGAATGTCGTTGTCGTCAGCGGTGAGTGAAGAAAAACGACCACCATTCAGATTGGCCAGTTTCTTTAAGCTGTTTATATCTAGACGCGGAACGACAATATTGCCGCTTTTGTCTTTGGCAAAACCCCCGTTACCCAATGGAATCGGTGCACCTTCTTTGGTACCGATGCCTAATACCGACAGTCGAAAACCTCCAAGGTCTTGAATAGTTTCATTGATGGTCTCCTGTGCCGAGGGAGAAACACCGTCGGTTACTAAGAGAAAGTTGCCTTCAGTTAATCCGGCATTAAATACCAATTCGATGGCGTGCTGTATTGCCGCTTCTGTATTGCTGCCATGACTGGGCATGATGTTTGGGTCCAGTGCCGGAACCAGCGCAGCCACAGTGTCAGCATCATCCGTCAGGGGGCTGACGATAAAGGAGTCGCCCGCGTAGGCAACCAATGCAGTGGTGCCTTCTTGGCGCTGTTGTAGTAAATCGATCAGCTTTAATCGTGCGCGGGTGAGTCGATTGGGCTTTAGGTCCTGCGCTAGCATGGAGGGAGATAAATCAAATACGACTACTAGCGCATTTTCCTGTTTATGAACAGGTAACGGTGTGCGTTCCCATGTTGGGCCAGACATAGCGAGGGTGGCTAAAATCCAGCCGATGATGGCGATAAGAGGAAGGCCTCGACGTTGTTTTACGGGTACACAGTCCAACAATAGTGGGAGTAGTTCGGGGGATATAACATTATCCCAACTGCCCGCTTGCTTCTGGCGATGGTGAAGCCACCAGCAAGCAATGAGTGCTGGGAATAAGGCAAATAACCACTCAGGTCGTAGAAAATGGAATTCCGTGAAGGTTGATAAGCTATTGATTAATGAGTCCATTAAGATTCACCCCGGGAATTTGCCATGGGAACCAATAGCAGACTACAGATCAATGCAAAACCTAAAGGCCAATAGAATAGTGCTTTAGTGGGGCGAAGAGTTTCTGCCTCCTGTTCTACCGGTTCCAGTTTGTCCAGTTGTTGATAAATAGCACCGAGCTCTTCCGGGTTTCTGGCTCGGAAATATTGTCCTGATGTTTTATCGGCAATTGCAGTTAGTGTTGTTTCATCAAGGTCACGCGAGGGGTTCACGTGTTTCGATCCAAAGAAACTCCGCTGTATCATGACTTCAGCACCAATACCGATGGTGTAGATAGTGATACCTTCACTGGCAGCAATATCGGCGGCTTCTAGGGGCTGAACTTCACCTGCGGAATTTGCGCCATCTGTTAGCAGAACAAGTACTCGATGGTTTTCTGGTCGCTGCTTCAAGCGTTTAACAGCTAACCCAATCGCATCACCAATGGCTGTTTTATCACCGGCAAAACCGATTTGTGCTTCCCCTAACAGGGTGTTCATCGTGCGCCGATCAAAGGTCAGTGGTGTTTGTAAGTAAGGTCGGGTGCCAAACAAAATCAATCCCAGTCGGTCGCCTTGGCGGCGTTCTACAAACTCTGTGACCACATGCTTAACGGCCGTCAGTCTATCGACAGATTCCCCCGAGATGGACATGTCGGTTTGTTCCATGCTGCCGGAAATATCCACCGCCAATAAAATATCCCTGCCACTACTGGGCAAGGCGACGGGGTCGCCTATCCATGTGGGCCGTGTGGCCGCCACTAGAGTGGCTACCCAGGCTAGAGTCAATAGCGTCATGACGAACATATGCCAGCGGCCATTTAGGGTGGATGAGGTTGTGTGCGCGGCCAATTCAGAATAGACCGGGGATTTAAGGGCTGGGACAGCGACTTCCGTTTTGCTACGCCACAGACGATAAAACAGTGGCAGGGGGAGTAATAGCATGATCCATGGCCATTCAAACGATAGCATGTGGGCCTCCCGCTTCATTTTTTGAGCGAGGTTTTTTGTGTCTCTGCTTGTCAATACTGTGTTTTTTAATCCACTGTTCGGCAGCGTCACTCAGTTGTAGTAGGAGCGAGTTCGGAATTTCCGGGTTGGCTTGGTAGGGCAGTCTGCCTAATTGCTCTCGTAGGGATTGATCGAAAACTGTGCGATTACAGCATTGATTAAGACGCTCCAGCAGGGCGGGGGTCAGGTCTGATTCTAGTGCCAGCTGCGGGTAGGCTGTTCTTGCTACGCGCCGTAGCAAGCCCAGAATATTCTGGCATTGTTTAAGATTATCATTTGGTGAATTGATGGGTATCAGCGTCAGGAGTCGATGTGCTTCTTTGCGGTAACAGTTCTTTGCTCGGTATTTTATCAGCCAGCGGATACTGAAAAAAAGTACCCCCAGGATAAGTGCGGCCAGTAGCCACCAGCCCGGCGCTAAAGGCCACCATGATATGGGTTCAGGTAAATGGATATCCCGTAATTGAGCCAGAGGGTCTTGTGTGTTCATCGGCGTCGCCCCGGTTTTTTACGGCCAAAGACTTGTTGTAACAGAGACAAAATTGGCGAGGCTGTCTCGAATGAGAGGCAGCCCATCCGTAGCTGGCCGCAAAGGCGTTTTATTCGTGCCTGACGATCTTTGAATTGCTGTTCAAATTGTTGGCGGAGTTCTGTGTTGCGTGTATTTAAATTAAATCGTTTGTCGCCATGGGTAACTTGGTAGCTGCCTGGGGGCGGGAGCTGGGTTTCCAGTGCATCATGAATGTGGCAAAAGTTAATGTCACAGTGTCGGGTCAGTTCAAAAAGGTGTTGTTCACATTCTTGGTCCAAATCGTGAAAGTCACTGATTAGAAATAGAGTTGAGCCGGGTAGGGCTACCCGCCGAGTGTGTTCCATAATTTTAGCCAAAGTGTAATGACTCGTTTGTATATGGAGCAGTTGTTCGCTGGCATCCCTCAGGGTATGAATCATCTGTAACACGCTGTGGTGGCTGCGACGAGCCTTGATATCTGTTTGGTGTTCTGGTCCAAAAATCAATCCGCCGACTCTGTCATTGGCATTAAGCCCCGCCCAGGCCAAAGCTGCAGCCACCTTGCAGGCGGTGACGGATTTAAGCTCTCTTGAGCCGAAGAACATATTAGGTCTGAGGTCGGTGACGATGAGAACGGGGCGCTCTCGTTCCTCGCTGAACAGTTTTGTATGGGGTGTTGTGGTTCGAGCGGTGACACGCCAATCAATGGTGCGAATATCGTCGCCGGGTTGATATTGGCGAACCTCTTCAAAGTCCATTCCCCGCCCACGGAATCGAGACTGGTGGTTGCCCATCAGAGGATTTTTTGCCATAAGCCTCGGGAAAAACTTGAGGTCTTTGGCGCCGAAACGAAGTTTGACCAGCGTCGGAATATCCGCAATGGCGGGATTATCGGTATCGCTATTGTTCATCAATTAAAACAGTTGCTCATCATTAAAACGACGCCTGATGGGTTAGGCAGAGGGTACAGTGCTGATTAAGGTATCGATTACCTTATCAGTAGTTATGCCATTGGCTTCGGCCTCAAAACTGAGAATCAATCGATGTCTTAACACGTCGTGGGCAACGGCTCTAATATCATCGGGGGACACGTAATCTCGATCATTTAACCAGGCATGAGCTCTCGCACAGCGGTCCAGGGAAATGGTTGCTCGAGGACTGGCGCCGTAATCGAGCCAAGTGCCAAGCTGGTCGCCGTACTGTGCAGGATTTCTTGTGGCGAGAATCAATTGCACGATGTATTCCTCAACAGGCTCTGCCATATGTACGGATAGTACTTCTTTTCGTGCTTCCATTAATGTCGCTTCTGATACCTCTTCTATCTGTTCTACTGGCGTGTGCATGGCTTCGTTGCGGGCCAGTCTAAGAATGTCTCGTTCAGCATCTGCTGCAGGGTAACCAACATTAACGTGCATCAAGAACCGGTCCATCTGTGCTTCAGGTAGGGGGTAGGTACCTTCCTGTTCAATGGGGTTTTGAGTTGCCATCACCAAAAACAACTGGGGCAATGGGTAGGTGTTTTGGCCAACACTTATTTGCCTTTCTGCCATGGCTTCCAGAAGTGCAGATTGAACCTTGGCTGGAGCCCTGTTGATTTCATCAGCGAGAACGAGATTGTGAAAGATAGGCCCAGGCTGGAATTTAAAACTGCCATCTTCGGGACGGTAAATGTCACTGCCCGTGATATCTGCCGGTAATAAATCTGGTGTAAATTGAATCCTGTGAAAGTCGCCACTGACACCATCAGCTAGCGTTTTAATGGCTTTGGTTTTTGCCAGGCCCGGTGCCCCTTCAACTAATAGGTGGCCATCCGCTAAAAGTGCAATGATTAAGCGGTCAATCAAATGGGGTTGGCCAACAATTTGGCTGTTGAGAAAAGTTTGTAAGTGGTTAATTTTTTGTTGATTACTCATACGATAAAGCGTGTCTCGGCTGGTCAGGAATTTATGGTGATAAAACTAGTCAATAAGGGTGTTGCCACTCGGTTTTCTTTCGGTACGAATAAGTGCAGTATGTCGATAATGGTGCCGAATTGTACGGTCTTATTATGATTAACCCAAGGGGTTTTCCTACACGAAAGTAATCTAGACTGTAGGAAATGTATGAAGTTCAGTTATCTGCAGGTATGGCGCATACTAGTTAAACGTATCATTAAACAACCTATATCAATGAGGCATTATGGAAGCCATAGTTGGAGATGAGTTTTTCGTAGATCTCGAAAAACAGATAAACGATCAATATCCTGTGCCACTTGCTGCGCAACTGTTTACATTTTCTTGCCAAGTGTTCGACTTGCATGCTCTCGAAGAGTTGGGAGATCTGCCTGCAGAAAAGATTTTGTGGTTTATTCGTGACTTTCTTGTTTTTGCTAAAAAAGTAGACTTAAACCGCCCAAAGGTTCGGGTCTACTATCCTGAGCATGATGATTGTGCCGGGTGTACAGAAATTTTTATTATCCAGCGAGACATGCCTTTTATGGTTGATTCTGTTTGTATAGAACTCAATCGACGCGGGTTAAATATACAAATAATAAAAAGCACGATTTTGAATGTCAGCCGCGATGACGATGGTACGTTGGTGAGTGCGTTTGCTGATAAAGAGGATCCACTTAGTTGCAAAGAGGCCTTGATTTTTATCCGTGTTGATTTTCACGGTTCGAACGAGGAGCAGCAAGAATTAGAAAAAAATATTGTGGAGGTTTTGTGCGACGTTGAGGCGGTGACCGACGATTTCCTCCCTATGTCTCACCGGTTGGATGAGTCTATTGATGAAGTAAAAGCCAACGCTATGGGTCTCCCATTGGGTGAGGTGGAAGAGTTGGTAGGTTTTCTTGAGTGGCTGCGAGTAGATGCTTTTATTCTTCTAGGTTGTACAGAATATAAACTTGTAGAAAGTGATCATGCTTTAAAACTTGAACTTTCCCCAGAAAGGCAACTGGGTATTTTTGCTCGCCATCCCATCGATATGTCAGAAACGGCCATAAACGATTTGAGTGCGGGGCTTCATAAATTTCATGAAAGTAGCTTGCCTGTGGCTTTTACCAAGTCGTCATTGAGGTCCAGTGTCCATCGCCAAGCCTACTCTGATTATATTGTACTGAAGCGTTATAACTCTCTTGGCGCAGTGGTTGGTGAGTCCCTATTCATGGGGTTGTATACCTCACGGGTTTACACCATGAGCCCTTTCCAAATGCCACTGATACGCCAGCGCGTTCAGCAGGTATTAAACAGGGTGGGATTTCCTAAGGGAAGCCATGATTACAAGGCCATGTGTCAGCTTATTGAGATTCACCCTAGAGAAGAGTTATTTAATTCATCATCAGAAGAACTCTACCAGGCGCTCATGGCCATATGGCGAATCAATGAGCGAAGAATTGTTCGGTTCTTTATGCGTGTCGATCCTTTTGAGCAGTTTGTTAACTGCTTGGTTTATATGCCGAGGGATATTTATAAAACTTCTATTCGTGAACGGATTGAAGCCTTGCTCAAGCAGGAGCTTGATGCCAGCGAGTGTGAATTTATCACCTATTTTTCTGAATCTATTCTGGCGCGTACTCAGTATGTGTTGCGGATTAATTCCAACCAATATCTTAAGGTAGACCAGAAGGTATTAGGACAAAAGATTTTGGAGTTAACCCGGGACTGGAATGATGACCTAACAGATGCTGCTGTTGCCCAGTGGGGCGATAAACAGGGTTGGCAGATGTTAAAACGCTATGGGCGAGCTTTTCCCGCCAGCTACCAAGACCACTTTGGTCACTCTGTGGCCATTGAAGATATTAAGTTGTTCCACCCTTTGGTCAACGAAAAAGAAATTGCGGTGAGCTTTTATCAGCAAACTAATGATGACCACAATGTGATGCATTTCCGGGTGTTTCATATCAATAGTCAATTGGTGTTATCCGGTTTGGTTCCTATGTTGGAGAATTTAGGATTCAGAGTGTTGGGTGAACATCCTTATCGGATTAGGCCATTAGAAAGCGACGATGTCTGGTTGCATGATTTTAGTTTGCAGTTTGGCCTGGATGTGGATGTAGATGTTTCAGTAGTGCGTGCCGCCTTTCATGAAGCATTTGATGCTGTGTGGTCTGGTGATACTGAAAGCGATAGCTTTAATCGTTTGGTGGTGGGTGCTCGCCTAAACTGGCGCACGGTAGCATTACTCCGCCTCTATGCCCGCTATATGAAACAACTGGGTAGCAATTTTAGCCAGGAGTTTTTGGCAACTACTTTGGCCTCAAACCTGGAAATTACTCGTAATCTGGTAGCGTTATTTCATTGTTTTCTGGACCCAAAAGTTGCGGATCAAAACCGACAGGAATATGGCCGCGCAGATAAACTTAACCAGAAAATAATAGGGGCTTTGGATCAGGTTGCTAATCTGAATGAAGATAAAGTATTACGCAGTTATTTACAGTTGATTAATGCCACGAAAAGAACGAATTTTTTTCAGCTGGACGCTAACGGTGAGCACAAGTCTTGCCTGTCAGTCAAAATCGCAACCCAGGAGCTGGATGATGCCCCTAAACCTAAACCACTCTATGAAATATTTGTGTATTCGCCGCGTATGGAGGGAGTCCATTTGCGGTTGGGAAAAGTGGCGCGAGGGGGCTTGCGGTGGTCGGATCGACTAGAGGATTACCGTACTGAAGTATTGGGGCTTGTTAAAGCTCAGCAAGTTAAAAACGCAGTGATTGTGCCCACGGGGGCAAAGGGTGGTTTTGTCTCCAAGCGGGTAGATCGAAAGGCCACAAGAGAAGAAGTTTTACAAGAAGGCTTTGCCTGTTATCAACAATTTATTACCGGGTTACTGGATATTACCGACAATATTGTCGATGACAAAATCGTGGCTCCAGTGGGTGTTGTTCGTCGGGATGATGACGATCCCTATTTGGTGGTAGCCGCAGATAAGGGCACAGCTACGTTTTCAGATTTTGCCAATAAAATTTCTGATGCCCATAACTTTTGGCTGGGTGATGCCTTTGCTTCTGGCGGCAGTCATGGTTATGACCATAAAAAAATGGGCATAACGGCAAGAGGGGCTTGGGTTTCCGTCCAACGTCATTTTTGTGAACAGGGGCTTAATACCCAGACAGATGATATTACCGTTGTTGGTATCGGTGATATGGCTGGTGATGTTTTTGGTAACGGCATGTTGATGTCAGAACATATAAAGTTGGTGGCGGCATTCAATCATCAGCATATTTTTATCGATCCAACGCCAGATCCAGCTGCCAGTTTTGTTGAAAGGAAACGATTATTTGAGTTGCCTCGATCAACCTGGGAAGACTATGACCCATCGTTGATATCTGAAGGTGGTGGTGTCTATTTGCGCAGCGCCAAATCTATCAAGCTTTCATCGCAGGCGCAGCAGTGTTTAGGTCTTACTGATGAGACATTAAAACCCAACGAGCTAGTGCACGCAGTGCTTTTGGCTCAGGTGGATTTAATTTGGAATGGTGGCATTGGAACGTATGTGAAGGCCGCCAGCGAGAATCACCAAGATGTGGGTGATCGTGCTAATGATCTGGTGCGGGTCAATGGTAGAGATCTGAGGTGTCGTGTTTTTGGTGAAGGCGGCAACCTTGGTATGACCCAGAGGGGACGAATTGAATTCTCCCTTAATGGCGGAGCCTGTAATACAGATTTTATTGATAATGCAGCGGGGGTAGATTGTTCTGACCATGAGGTGAACATAAAAATTCTTCTTAATGAGCTTGTGCGCCGCGGAGAGTTGAGCACAGCTGAACGCAATCAGTTGTTGGAGGATACGACGGACAATGTGGCTCAGCTGGTACTTCATAACAACTATCGGCAAACACAGTCTATTAGTCTTGCTCATTATCGTTGTAAAAGTGATTTTTCTGAATTCTGGCGCTTCATTTTAGAAAGGGAATCCGCAGGGCAGCTTAATCGTGAGTTAGAGTACTTGCCTGATGAGGATGTTTTGCTAGAAAGGGAAAAACTCTCCCTAGGTCTGACGCGTCCGGAGTTATCGATATTGGTGTCCTACGGAAAGATGCTGTTAAAAGATACGGTGCTGGCCTCGAATGTCCCCGAAGACCCCTATGTGGCGAAGATCATAACCACGGCTTTTCCTGACCAACTGTTGAAGGAGTATCCATCTCAGGTCGCGCATCACAGCTTGCGACGAGAAATTATTACTAATCAAATTGTTAATGAAATGGTCAATATTATGGGGCTGACATTTTGTCAGCGCCAAGTGGCATCCACGGGCGCTACGGTGGAGGAGGTTGTTCGGGCTTATGTCGTGGTTAGGGACGTTTTGAGGCTCGATCGTGTTTGGCGGCAAGTGGAGTCTTTGGATTACAAGGTTCCTTCAGAGGTCCAATTTGAACTGTTTCATGCACTGATGCGTCTTGGTCGGAGAGCGTCAAGGTGGTTCTTGCGCAATCGACGGTCTTGTTTGGACCCTCATAAAGAAGTGAAAGAATTTGGACCAAAGCTGGTGGAGTTGCAATTGCTCTTGCCCACACTGTTTTCAGGTCAAGAGGCCAGCGGCTGGATGGAAGAAGTTGATCGTATGGTCGGCCTCAATGTGCAACAAAATGTGGCGGTATTGGTGGCCAGTTCGAATTTTCTTTATTTTGGCTTGGGTATTGCTGATATTGCTGTTCGTACGGGTAAACCAGTAGGGCTTGTTCTTGAGTTGTATCACAGAATGAGTTCTGAGCTTGATCTTGATTGGTTTGCCGAACAAATTGTTAGTTTGGAGCCAACCACCCGTTGGGAAGATTTTGCCAGGGAGTCCTTTGTGGATGACTTGGAAAATCAACGTCGCACTCTGGCAGGTATACTTTTGTCTGATGTTGAATCTGTCAAAGATATTGATAGGGTCATTGATATATGGAGCGAGGCGCAGGCACCCCTAATTACTCGTTGGGGAAGTATGATCGAAGAATTACATACGGCGCCAAGCAGAGATTTTTCCATGTTTTCTGTAGCCCTTAGGGAGCTGCTGGATATTGTACAAGCGACGGAGATTAGGCCCGACAGCCCACCCTTCTGTTTAGTTTAGACTGGTTTGGTTTTATTTGAATGTGTGTGGTTAAAAAGAAGACCTAAAGCCAGCTTGTACAAGACTTCAAAAGCCCCTTGCTATATGCTGTCGGCCTTTGTTTTATATAGTATTTGCAGGTCGTTAGACGGATTTTTTGATTGATTTCTGGTGTGTATGAATTTCTGGTGTGAAGTGCCGGTTGTTTGAGTGCCAAATGTGTAAAGCGGGTAGAGGCGTTATTGCCTTACCCGCTTCATTGGGCGTTTGCCCAAGGGGAGAATAAAGGTTCGTTATAGGTTGGCAACTTTTTGTTGGCAAGCTTGCTCGTTATAGCCGTTCCAGTTGTCTTCACGACCCTCTCGCCAACCATTGCACCAGTCTTGTGCTACGGAATTTTCGTCGGAGTGGGGACAAGTTGTTTTGTTTCGGCCGCCAAATCCAGCCCAATAGCCTTTAATATATGCGCGTTGTGATAAATCTCGTTTCTGTCTTCTCATAGAGAATAAGCTCCTGATGGACTTACCAATCAGTGTTTAACCTAAGTTCATAACGTTAGTTTAACTAAATTTAACCGTGGCTTAACGCTGTTGGCAGTTATTAGATGATTTACTATAAAGCCTATCTAGTTGACCAAAACCGAGAGAGACTGTCGAAGATTTTATGTCTCTATTAATAGGGTGTTTTAATTCCCTGTGGTAATCAAAATGTAATAAAAGGGTGAGATCAGAAGTACCAATGGTGGTTGCTTCCTGATTACGCCCCCTGTCTCTGAGGGCATTTAGGACTTTTCATATGAACAAATTATTTGCTAGTTGCCCGAAAGGCCTTGAAGAATTATTAGCCAGCGAACTCGAATCACTGGGTGCAGATCAGGTTCGACTCACGGTGGCCGGTGTTTATGTTGAAGGCTCCTTGGAATTCGCCTATCGGGCTTGTTTGTGGTCTCGTATAGCGAACCGAATTCTGATGCCGCTGGATAAATTTGATGTGGCCAGTGCGGATGATCTCTATGACGGAATAAAAGCCATTCCCTGGTATATACATTTAACGCCACGCCAGACCATTGCCGTTGATTTTATTGGCTCGAATGATGCTATTCGCCATACTCAGTTCGGCGCTCAACGGGTAAAAGATGCCGTGGTTGATACCCTTCAGGAGCGTTTTAATGACCGTCCTGATGTGGATCTTAAAAACCCGGATATCCGTATCAATGTACGTTTGTCCCGAGACAAGGCCAATGTCAGCCTGGATCTGTCGGGCGATAGTCTACACAAGCGTGGTTATCGCACAGCTATGGTGCCGGCGCCCCTGAAGGAAAATCTGGCCGCAGCACTTTTGATACGGTCAGGTTGGCCAGACATTGCCGCCCAAGGTGGTGCGTTAATCGACCCTATGTGCGGCAGCGGTACCCTACTTATTGAGGGGGCAATGATTGCGGCGGATATTGCTCCGGGCCTCAATCGCGAAAAGTTTGGATTTCATAGTTGGTCACAACATGATGCTGGCCTGTGGGAGACGGTTCGACAGGAGGCGCTGGGTCGGTCTCAAAAAGGACTGGCCAAAGAATTACCAGAAATTCGTGGCTATGATAAAGACTCCCGTGCCATCAGGGCTTCCCAGGAAAACATTGCTTATGCCGGTCTTGATAAGCATGTCAGGGTTATTCCCAAGCCCATGACAGCCTTTAAGCGACCCACCCATACTAAAATTGATCATGGATTGATGATCTGTAATCCACCCTATGGTGAGCGTTGGGGAGAAATGGAAGAACTTCGACCTCTGTATCAGAGCTTAGGTGAACTGGCCAAGCGTGAATGTCCCGGCTGGCGGCTAGCTGTTATCACGGGAAATGCCGAGCTGGCAGGAGAGCTGCGACTGAGGGCAGAGAAAAAATACAAATTGTTTAACGGGACTATTCCCAGTCAATTATTGTTGTTCCAATTGAGAAGTGAGACGGAACAGGTACAAGAGCAGCAACCGCGGCAGCCACAAGCGTTGTCTGAGGGTGCGCAGATGTTTGCCAATCGTCTGAAGAAAAATGCCCGAAAACTGAATAACTGGTTGAAGCAATCGAAGGTAAGTTGTTATCGCCTCTACGATGCCGACATGTTCGAATATGCTGTGGCTGTGGATGTCTATAACGAAGCCATTCATGTTCAGGAATATGCCCCGCCTTCTGATATCGATGAGCAACAGGCCAATAAGCATCTAACCGAAGTGCGTGAGGCATTACGCCAGCTCTACCCCGACAGCACTAAACAGCTGTTTTTTAAAGAGCGTCGCCGTCAAAAAGGTGATAGTCAATACCAGCGCCAACGTAGTCAGTCGAGAGACAATGCTATTTTTACGGTCATGGAAGGTGCGGCTAAATTTGAAGTTAATTTGTCGGCCTACTTAGATACAGGCTTATTCCTCGACCACCGACCTGTGCGCAAGCTCATCGGAGATATGGCGGAGGGTAAACGCTTCCTCAACCTATTTTGCTATACCGGCGCGGCTACCGTTCAGGCTGCCATTGGTGGGGCGGTATCGAGCTTGAGTATAGATATGTCCAACAGCTACCTCGATTGGGCACAACGAAATTTTGCTTTGAATGATATGGAGACAAGTCGTCACCAGTTGTTGCGAGCAGATTGCCTTGAATGGTTAGAAAAAGCTGAGGATGTTGACGGTGAAGCGATACCGTTTGATCTGATTTTTCTTGATCCCCCCACATTTTCCAATTCTAAAAAAATGGAATCAGTTCTCGATATTCAGCGGGATCACCCAGGGTTGATTGATAACGCTATGGCCATTCTTGCGCCCGGAGGCACCCTGATTTTTTCCAACAACTTCCGTAAATTCTCCATGGAAAATAGTGTCATGGAGAACTATAAGGTTAAAAACATCACGGAGGATACGCTCGATCCAGATTTTCAGCGTAATCACAAAATACACAATTGTTGGTTGATTCAACACTCCGCTTAAAAATTGGAAGAGTTGTTTGCTCCAAAACAGCTCAGGGAATGGCAAGGAAAAAAGTTGGTTTATGAGTTCTATTCTTCGTTTATACATAGGCCCCCATTGCCATCTTTGTGAGCAGGCAAAAAGCGTTATTTATCCGGCTCTTGAAGGGACAGGTTGGCGTTTAGAGGAAATAGATATTTCTGACAGCCGTGAGCTCAGAGAACTGTATGGGGTTCGAATCCCGGTCATAGTGACACCAGATGGTCAGGAAAAAGGTTGGCCCTTTACTGCCGGACAAGTGAAGCGCCTACTAGCATCAGTACATACAAGTTGACGCGTAACTCAGATAAATTGAATAGGCCTGTTAAGAAAATTTTTATAAGATGGTTTGTTTGCAGCGTTACCTCCAGAGATGTAGGCAGGCAGCGAGCTTGGGTCAATATAGGACGATCATATTTGACCTCTGTGCCTATACTCTATGTCTCTATAGTCAAAGCCATATTTAACAAATGATGTATAAAGCATGATGCCTGCCTCATTAGTGAACTCTCTTTCTATCCGGTATTTACGGATGGACTGTATGGGGGGGGTAACAGCCGCGGTGGTCGCGTTGCCGTTAGCCTTAGCTTTTGGCGTTGCATCGGGAGCGGGCCCGACGGCAGGTATTTATGGCGCCATCTTTGTTGGACTGTTTGCCGCGTTATTTGGTGGTACGCCGCGTCAGGTATCGGGCCCCACGGGTCCGATGACAGTAGTTATGGCCGGAGTATTTACTTCTCTCCAGGCCAAATATCCCGAAACTGGTTTAGTCATTGGATTCAGCGCGGTGATCCTTGCGGGTCTGATACAAATTGCTTTTGGGCTACTGAAGCTGGGTAAGTATTTTATCTTGGTACCCTATCCGGTGATCTCCGGTTTTATGACGGGTATTGGGGTGATTATTGTCATTCTCCAAATTGGCCCCATGCTGGGTCACAGTAGTGCTTCTTCACTGCTCACGTCACTGGAAAGTATTCCCGATTGGTTACAGGCCGTTAGTGGACCATCATTGATTCTGGGGTTGCTGTCTCTCATTATCGTGTCTTTGTGGCCAGCACGATTGGGCGTATGGTGTCCGCCGCCGTTAGCGGCTTTATTGCTTGGTACGGGGGCTGCCTTATTATGGCTACCTTCAGAGTCTTTCGCCGTCATAGGTGATATCCCCTCTGGTTTCCCCATTCCCCATTGGCCCATTTTTACTCTTGATGTGATGGGCGAGCTATTTTACGCAGCCATATTGCTGGCGGTTTTAGGCTCTATTGATTCATTGCTGACATCATTGGTGGCCGACAACCTGACTAAAGAACATCATGATTCTGATAAAGAGCTGATAGGGCAGGGTATTGGTAATACCGTTGCGGGATTCTTTGGTGGGTTGCCTGGTGCTGGTGCCACAATGCGGACCGTGGTGAACATTCGTGCTGGTGGCGTGACAGGTTATTCCGGCGCGATTCACTCATTAACGTTGTTGGCCATCATGTTGGGGGCCGGACAGTATGCATCCCATATTCCTCTAGCGGTATTGGCGGGCATTTTGATCAAAGTGGGTCTTAATATTGTCGATTGGCCATTTTTTGTGCGCATCACAAAACTACCGGCTAATACGGTCGTCTTGATGTTGATCGTGTTGTCTATGACAGTGTTTGTGGATCTGATTACGGCGGTGTTGGTGGGGGTGTTTATCTCAAATCTGATTACCATAGAACGGTTAACCAGTATTCAGCTCGATCAGGTTTATTTGACTAATGGTACGGATGATGAAAGCAACAATGAATCTGTTGAGCGGCAGCGACTTATTGCTCATCAAGGTGCGGTAGTTTTAATGAGGATTGTTGGCCCATTAAGTTTTGGCGTGGGCCGAGGTTTACGTCAAAACTTAACCAAATATGTGTTCCACCGTTTGATGATTATTGACCTTTCGGGTGCTCATATAGTGGGGACATCAACAGCCATGATCCTTGATGAGCTGGTGCGTAGCGAGCTTTCTCATAACCGTGATGTTTATTTGGTGGGTTTATCCAAAAAAGCAGAGGCCATTTTGTCCCGGTTGGGTACGCTCGAGCGTTTAAGGCAAGACAAAATTTTTACTGCCATAGATGGTGCATTAGACTGCGCAGATACAACGCTACCCAAACCGGTTAGCTGAAGGCTTTAGTCCGTTAAAAGTTCTTTTCGCTATGACATCTTTTGAGCAAGGGCGATAGCCTGTTCTCTTGCAGATGAAAGCGTTAAGGCTTTAGATTCGGAGTCTGTTAGTGTCGGCTCGACCAATAACGTATTGATATCCTTAAAACCTATAAAGCCTAGAATCACTTCCAAATAGCTTTTTTGGAAATCCATAGCGCTGGCCTCATGGCTACTGCTGTACTCTCCTCCCCGGGCTAATATCAGTGTGGCTGGTTTTCCCGTAACAAGGCCTGTATACCCCGATTCTGGTGAAAAGTTCCAGGTCAGGCCGGGCTGAGTAATCACATCAATATAATGTTTAAGCTTGTAGGGAATAGAAAAATTCCACATTGGGCTACTAAACAGATAATAATCAGCGGATTTAAATTGGTCGGTTATTTTAGAAATTGTTTCCCAGGCAGCACTTTCTTCGGCGGTGGGGTTCTCCCCATGCATTACCCGATATTTTGCATTAATTCTGTCACCATCAAATTCGGGTAAATCCAATTGCCATAAATCGAGAGTTTCAAGCTCGTTATCTGTACTGGCTGCTAAAAACGTGGAAATAAAAGAGTGAGCAACGTCGATGGAGGCTGAACGTTCTTTTCTGGGTGATGCTTCGATATACAGTAATTTAGGCATATTGTTCTCACGATTCAAAGGTGGAATGACCAGAGGTTGAATATTTAGAGCTTATGAGCAAAATCATAAAGGTGCAAATAAGGGATGGGAATACACCTACAACGTGAATAGGCCAAGTAAACGAAAATAACAAGCACAAAAAAATATAGTACTTATTTCCAGTGTGTTTTCACAAACACTGCCATCTCCGCAATGGCGCTATTTGCCTCGGGAAGGTAGGGTGCCCACATATGAAAATCGTGCCACATGTGTTCCCACACTTTTAACGTGACATCCACACCGGCGGCCTTGGCTTTCTCTGCCAAGCGGGTTGAATCACTCAGCAATATCTCATCGGTACCCACATGAACCAATAGTGGAGGAAGTCCTTGAAGGTCGGCATACAGTGGCGAAATTAAAGGTAATTTTGCGTCATTTTTACCCATGTAATGAGATCCAAGCTTCAGTTGATCGTTAGAAATATAAGGGTCTATTTCTGCACAGGTTTCTATGCTTTCTCCCGTTAAGGCTAAATCTGTCCAGGGTGAAATACATAACGCCATAGCGGGAAGAGGTTTCTGGTTATCTCTCAATGAAACCAGCGTAGCCAGAGCGAGTCCAGCTCCGGCAGAGTCACCCGCAATAATAATATTTTTTGGCAAAACACCTTGATCTAAAACCCATTGATAAACCGTTAATGAATCTTCAAGTGCGGCGGGAAAGGGATGCTCCGGGGCCAGACGATAATCAACAGAAAGTGCTCGAACACCACAGGCGTGGGCTAAGTGACCCACCAGCCCTCGATGGGTGGCAGGGGAACCCATAAAATAACCACCACCGTGAAGATAAAGTATCACGTTGTCTGGACTCGATTCAGAAGGCTCTAGCCATTCAGCGCTAACGCCCGCTGCATTGATGGGGGTGATGTGGACATCTTTTGGCGGCTTTAAAAACCGAGTGTCCCTGACCATCTTATGTCTCAGTGCAGGTAAAGGCTTGTTGTAGTGAGCCGTTGCTTTCAGTATTGTTCGCCATAAATAACTACGTTTAGAGGGCATATTTTTTTGTGCCTTTGTTGAACTATTTAATCGTAGAGCGAGTTAACGGACTAACTCTTCAAGTTGAATCAGGCGTTTGCCTAGGTTCTCGCCGCGGTACAGTCCCGCAATTGCATCAGGTGCCTGTTCAATGCCCTGTAGAATATCCTCACGGTAGTTTATCAAGCCATCACCAACCCATTGGGTGAGTGCCGTCACAGCCTCCTGATAACGGTCGGCATAGTCAAAGACTAGAACCCCTTGCATGTGTGCGCGATTTACCAAAATCTGGCGTTCAACTCTAGGGCCCAAAGGAACTGGTTCCCAGCTTCCGATAGAGGCAGTGCCACAGATGACAATTCGAGCGCCCACATTTAGGTGTTTAAGTACCGCATCACTAATGCAGCCGCCGGTGTTATCAAAATAAACATCAACACCCTGGGGGCATACTTTGGCGAGATCCTGTTCAAATTGATCACTTTTATAATCAATGGCATTGTCATATTGAAACAGTTCTCGGCACAGTTGTACTTTTTCGGGGCCGCCAGTAATACCGAGGGTATGGCAGCCTTTAAGTTTCGCTATTTGACCGACGCACGAGCCCACAGCGCCGGCGGCGGTGGATACCACAACAGTTTCATTTGGTTGCGGTTGTCCAACCTCTAACAACCCAAAATAAGCCGTCATTCCATTTAGCCCAAGAACACCCAGTGACGTGGACAGGGGCAAGTGATTCCCACTAATTTTTCTCTGAATAGCGTCTGTTTTAACGGCAGCATAATCCTGCCAGCCAAACAGGCCCATCACATAGTCACCAGGTTGGTAATCAGGGTGCCGTGACGCAACAACTCGACCTGTAGCAAAAGAGCGCATAACACCACCCACGGGTACCGGTTCAGCATAGTTAGCAACGCTACTGACCCAGCCTCGCATGGCCGGCTCTACCGACAGAAAAATATTGCGAACGAGAACTTCCCCATCACGGAGTTCTGGCACACTCGTTTCTACAATGTCAAAATTCTCAGCCTGGGGAATGCCTGTTGGCCGCGAGTGGAGTCGAACTTGTCGGTTGCTTGGTTTGGTCATGTTTTTCTAGGTTGATATATCGGCTGCTGAGAGTTGGCCCCTATTGTTGAGCCAGTCGTGTTTTAATTTTTTCATCGCCAAACTCAATGATATCGCCAGAAACGATCTTTTTACGTTTTCGGGTCTCAACCTCGCCATTGACTAAAACAAGCCCTCCCGCCACCGCAATCTTGGCCTCAGCGCCACTGCTAACCATGCCTTCGAATTTCAGGATTTTATAGAGCTCAACAGGCTCCTTAGTAATTTCAACTTCTTTCATTATTTGGGCTCATTTGCTGGGGGAATGATTAGAGAAGGGATGTATAGGGAGAAGTATAGGCGCTTAAGAGTTTTCATAAAACGTATAAAGTGTTGCTGGTAGATTGCGGACAAAGCTGGGCACAAACAAGTGGCCGGTGATATTAAAATATGCCCCCAGTGCTCGGTAAAACTTATGGTTTGGTTAATTTGTTAATTTGAGCAGCGTCCTCAGCAGAGAGTGTCTGGTAGCCGCGAAAAAAAGGCCATCCATATCCCCACCGAAAACGTGTTGGTAGAAATGGCGTGCCACCAACCCTCACCCCCGCTAACATGAGTTGTGCGATCTTGGGTTCTCCCGTAGCCGCCACACATTGCTGAAGTGCATTGTCTGCATCGAGACGCTGTTGATAGGAACCACCCATCCAGTAAGCGTAGTCGTGGGCCTCGCAGCACGATAACCAAAGCTCCTTTTGTTCCAGCGTTCCATTGGGGAAAGAACTGCAGCCATCAGATAAAAATGGCTTGATATCCTCGGCCATTGCAGGGACGGCAAGCAGGGTTGATACAAAGATAAAAGTACGCATAAGGTTATAAAAGTGTGCAGTGCCTTGTGAGCATATGACACTTATTCTTGGGTAGGTTGTTTGCGGGTATTTTTTTATGGCCTTATCAGCAACAACCATTTTAATTTGTAGGCTTATGACGAATATATCGACCATGGTCTAATTTCAAAAAAACCTGATCCAGCATAGGGTGATTGATCGGTTCTAAGAAAGAATCGGGTTCTAAATGCTGTTCGGCGACATACGTTGAATGTGTTTTTCCATCGACCAGAACATGATACCAAGGTTCATCTTTAGGTGGTCGAGACGTTGCAACCTCTTCATACCAGTCTTCAGACAATTGAAAGTCTCTATCAATATCGACAATCACTCCGCGATACCCATAAAGCCTGTGGTGGATCAACTCACCAACAGAAAATTTTGCATTGGTAATATTTGTTACCGTTCCCATAGACACTTCTCCATCAACGATCGGGTTGGCTTGCTAATACCTCCACCACGTTCTGCCTGAAGCGTAGCGACGGGTGTTAATTGATGACTTTATTAGGGACTAATTTCGGATACATTGATACCACTACCCCATAACTCGCTCATGGGCCCGATAACATTAGCCACGTTTCCACTGGTCCAGAACGCTGCTTTACCCTGTGTGCTATTTAAATTTTCGAGATTGAGTGCATGCAATCGTCTACTAACCTCCATTGCTACAGGTGTTGCTGTATCAATAATAGTAGCTTCCCCACCAACAACCTTATTGATGGCTGATATAAGAAATGAAAAATGAGTACAACCCAAAATTATCTGATCACTACCTGCGGACAATAGAGGGCGAATATAATGCTCGGCCACATCGGTAGCCTTATCACCGTTGTGATTGAGATTTTCCACTAACGAAACAAATTCAGGGCAAGCCATTGTTTCTATGGTGACCATTTTGGAATACGTCGTTTTAAGTTGTTGGAACGAATCACTCTCTAATGTTTGTTGAGTCGCTAGCACGCCGATAACACCGGTTTTACTTTGTAGCGCCGCGGGCTTAATCCCTGGTTCAACGCCAAAAATAGGAATAGAAAATTTTGAGCGCAGATCGCTGATGGTGTTAACGGTAGCGGTATTACATGCCACTACAACAGCCTTGCAGCCCTGATTAATCAGAAAATTAACAATGTATTCAGATCGCTCTCTAATAATAGGGGTTGCTTTAACCCCATAGGGAGAAAATCCTAAATCTGCGAAGTACATTAAATCTTCTTCTGGAAGAGCAGTCCTAATAGCATGGCCAATAGATAATCCACCGACACCAGAATCAAATATTCCTATTGGTTTTTGTCGTTCCATATTTTTATCTAGTTGTTATCGCCGCGATAAACGGCTGCTGAAACGAAGGCAGCCCGGTGTAAGCCGCGCTTCTTTTTGCGGCTGGAACGTATTGCATAGCCTTGTTATAAAAAGGCTCATTGATTCAGATCTCATCACTTTACTGGTGGTTTATCACCATGAGCACCAAAGGGGGGAGGGCCGCCTTCAGGAGGCCCGTCAGAGCCTTCAGGGCGAACGGTTTCACCGTGAAAACATCCAATGAACATATTCTCGCTCGGGCTTGCCGCATGGTAGTGATAACCTCTGACATCATCAGTTTGACCACGACACTCATCGAGCGGCTCAGCCTCTTTGCCCTCTGTGTCTTTCAGCGCATAAATACCGTAGCCATCTGATGCATAGCCGACTAAAGGCGCATGCCCATCGTCACTATTCAATTTATCAGTACACCCCACCGAAGAGTGATAATGATAGCCTTGGTGTACGTTAATGTGTCCACCACAATCATCAAAAGCAGCAATCGTATACGCGCCTAAAATGGCATCAATCGGTGCAGTCCCGGATAGCTCGGTACCATCTAATGCAATACCCGCCGTACGTACTCGACCTTTTTTTGTGGTAGGGATGGGCGTAGTTGGTATAAGGAACGTGCGAGAGAAGTCATCATCAAGATACGATAGCTCGCACTCGATACAGTTTTGCATATACTCCTCTTCAACATCCGGTTTTGCTGCGCCTAAGCAGGCTTTTTTCGTCGCCGTATAACGTACTTTGTTTGTCTTTGCGTCATAAACCATCCACTTTTCATCACCATAGTATTCACCCAGTTTAAGAATGAACTCACCGGTGATGTCGACCAAATCGCCAGTACCGTCTTTGCTAAACCAAGCTCCGCCTACATCAGCACCATCAGTAGTAGTCCTTGGACAGAAAGGCCCCGGCGTTCGCCCTGCTGGCGCGCCATCAGTAGTAAACTGGTAACAGCTCGTTTTTGTGCCTTCGGCGGTTTCACAGTCAACAATTTTAGGCTCTTGTGTAAATGCCTCTTTTGCAAACAAAGAAATATCCATTCCCTTGGGAGCAGTAACTTGTTTCGCTGTCTTGTCGGTGGAACTATGGCAACCCCCTAAAGTTAATGCACTAAAGGCAATGACACACATTAGTGATTGGTAGCCTGATAAATTCATAAATTATGTCTTTTATGCGAACTGCTTTTATTGTCAATAATCGCGCATAACGTAGAAAGTAGTTTAAGCGGATTCTGCGCTAATCTCTTGCAACGCCTGCACAAAAGAATCGGGTTCTTGAGCTCCAGAGATGAGGTACTTGCTGTTGATAATAAACGCTGGCACGGAAGTGACACCCATCTGCTGGTAAGTGGCTTCATCTTCTCGCACCTCAGTAGTGTACTGGTCCGAGTCTAGTACCTGCTTGGCTTTTACTGGGTCCAGCCCCAGAGCTTCCACACAGCTTAATAGAATATTTTGGTCGGAGACATCCAGCGCCTTGCCAAAATACGCCTCGAACAGTGCTTGTTTCATGGCGGTTTGCTGGCCCTGCCCAGCAGTCCATTTGACCAAACGGTGGGCATCAAAGGTGTTGCAGGTAAGTCGCTCCTGTAGTTTATCGAAATTGAGGCCGAGATCTTTGGCAATCTCCATCATATTATGCTGATTGGCGCGCATCTCGTCCTCGCTCCCCCCGTACTTTTTAGCCAGAGCGGGTAAGATCGGCTCGCCCACACCGCTATGGGTAGGGTCCAGCTCAAATGCATGCCACTGAATCGTAAACTCATACTCTGGTCCTAACTGCTCCATGGCCCGCTCGAGTCTGGCATAACCGATAGCACACCAAGGGCAGGCGATATCGGAAACAATATCTATTTGTATTTTGTTCATAGTGAAACCTGTAATTTTTATGAATTATATTTAGATATTGTCAGCTGAATTTCTCTATCAGTACTACTAACAATGCACTCATCTTAAGAGCACCATTTCAACAGTTGTTTTATAGCATTAATACCTTGGGTTTATTGCAATAAAGAACAAGGCTGGTGGCGAATTTAGCTCCTAACTTAATTTTTTGGTTACATATTACGCGTTTGTTAGATGGCATCACTACAAAATGGATCGTCGCCCGAGGAGCCGAATATGACGACCCACGCGAGACCAATAGCATGGAGTAAATCAAGATGACTAGAATATTCTCATAGCGCTCAATGATATTTAACGCCAAAAGCAGCGGACTGAAAAAACGCGCGAAGTGCGTGGAATATAGTCCAGTGTAGCGATAGGTTGGCGTTTTACCCTCTGTGTTTTGTGTTTATTTAACAAGCTCTATCCCGTTATCTAAAATTTTTATTTTCCCCTGTTTATAGAGACTTCCGATGGCATGCTTAAAAACTTTTTTACTTACTTGAAACGCATGTTCAATATCTTCAGGGGAACTTTTATCATTAAATCCGCTTTTCCCACCAGCAGCCTTAAGATAGTCCATGATTTTTTCGGTAGTAGAAAAAACATGTTTTCCTTTTTTCGGATGTAAGGAAACATCTATCTTTCCATCTTCTCTAACAAGCTGTATATACGCTTTGAGTTCTTGGCCTTTTTTGTACTTTTCATAAACCTGATTGCCATAAACCAATCCTATGTACTCATCATTTATGATTACTTTTATTCCCAACTCTGTAAAAGCATCTATCTCCACATCTATTTCCTGCCATTCGGTAAACACGCCAGGCGCAACCGTTTCTTTCAAATACTTATAATTATCTCTCATTGTGTAACCATTATTTATCTATTGACTACTAACGCTTTAAGAAGGGGCTACCGGTTAGACAGTGATCTTCACCCGATAAATCGGACACGCTTTACGCCGCTCTATTTTTATTTTTTTCTTTTCTTGCTGATTTCTTGTTGCTTCCTTTTATTATGTTCGTCGTAGTTCTTCATTGTTTTTTTATAGATAAACATGTCGTAGCGTAGTTTTTTTAACCACTTTGGGATGGAGAAAAAATCAGATATGGAAAACATAGCAAAAACTATCTTGTCATTAACGCCAGCTGCTGATGTTCTAACTTCATTATAGAACGTCTTATACTTCATCCCTGAGACTATTTCATTGGTTGGATCAAAGCTTCTTGACTTATAACTGATTTCTGATATTAGAATGTTTTCGCCTGCTCCAATAAGGTAGTTTTTATGAATTGCTCTTAATGCCTGTAGCTTTATTTTGGTTCCAGTGCATTGCTGAAGAGCAGATATCCACGCTTCGTCAGTAATTTCACCTCTTATAAACCCTTTTCCGTATACACCTATAAAAAATTCCTCGACTATTGCTGGACCAAGGCCTGTGTTTTTCACATATAACTTGAAGGTTTCAGTGTTTTGTTTTTCCAATGTCTCTGAGTAGATCATTAGGCGAGGTTCAACACTAAGCTTATTATGACTTCTTGAAACCCAGCCCTGCCATACTGCTAATAGTAGTGCAGCTATAGCGATTGTTTCACTTGTGTTGTTTGCTATTAGTGAGGTAATAAAATTAACTAGGTTTATATAGTCCATATATTTTTCTTATTTGTAATATAAATAATCAAAGATTAGGGAGAAATATCTATTGCCCTATAACGCCAAGTTAACGGGCGCCGTTTTTTGGCGTCCCCGTTGAACGCCTTGTATGGTTGTTTTCTTAGATTTTTCATACTTTTAAATCCTTTTAA
>CAXBDQ010000022.1:0-33393 GCA_963974675.1 uncultured Porticoccus sp.
CTTTCTCATGCCTGCCTGTATAACATAATTTCATGTTATCTGGGTCAGCCCCATATTCTATTATCCCCGCCAAAATATCCTCATCACTGGCGAGGTCTAAACCAAATAAATCCCGAAAAAAAGATAACGCCTCAGGTACCGAATTAAATTCCCATGTGAACGGTTTATATTCGTTCGACACCACATCAAATCCTACGGATTCCAATGATTTTTCCATGCCTTCAGTTAAAAACACCCCCTCATGTCCCATAGAGTTATATTGGTGAACAAACACATTAAGAAATCTTGCCATATCTGATCCACCATCAACATCACCCACTACCAGCAGCCCTCCGGGCTTTAGCAGTTCTAGACACTGCTCAAAAAAATGCTGTTTGTTTTCGACATGATGTATTGCTGCCAAAGAAATAATTCTATCCGCTGAAGATGGTGCGAGTGGTAACTGTGTCAGACAAGACAATAATGTAGAGCATCCCTGATCATTAGGACAATGACGAGCAAAACTGTCAGACGACTCGACAAAGACATAATGAACATTGTCTACGAATACAAATTGCTTAAGATAACCTCCCCCAGACGGAATATCACACAAGGTCATATTAGGTTTAATATCGAGATACTCTACCGCCAAGGAGAATTCTTCCGCCCTAGCTTGAGGACATAATTTCATTGCCTGATGATAACGCCACGCTCTCTTCTTAAAAATATCTTCGTATGAATCAAACATTCATCCTTCCTAACCTATACCACTTAAAATAATCACTAGGCTTCACTAACAAAAACCCTACAACTTTCCCCCACCATCAGTCCCGCCCTTCAACATATCCCCAAGCCCTGCAAAGGGATTATGTGTTGCGGTACTTTTTTCAGTGTCTGTTGAGGTATTACCGTTTTCGACTTCCGTGTAACGTGAATGCTCATTGTCATGGCAGTACAGACACAATAGCTCCCAGTTACTGCCATCTGATGGATTATTGTCATGGTTGTGGTCACGGTGATGAACCGTAAGTTGACTCAAATTTGTCTGAGTAAATTCCCGGGCACAACGTCCACAGACCCAGGGATACATTTTTAATGATTTTTCCCGGTAACCCTTCTCCCTATCCTTGCGCGCACCGCGAGCCTGAGAAACAATCTTATCGAGCTTTCCAGAAGAATTATCTATAGACATCATTTCAACCTCTGTTGACTAAACGGGTATCGCCAACAATTCATTCAGATGTGAATCAATCTGTTCAGCATATTTTGGATCCATACCAAAAAGTCCCAAATGGCCCCAATCACTCTCGATCACTCTCAACTCACTATCTGACACCATTTTCTGATGATCCTCACAATCCCGAGGAGGAAAAAACATATCCGTACTGATGGGCATGACAAACATCTTCGCTGTAATTCTGCCTAAAGCGGCCTTGAGATCACCGTCCGTTATTCTACTCACATCACCGCGCTGCCACTTCCAGGCCATACACAGCAGATTATTTGGGTCCATAGGTAAGAAGTAACCTTGGGTAAAGCCTACACAAAAATCCTCAAGAGAAGAGAAACTAAGCGCGCGCCATAGTTCCTGCTTAAACATTTCAGTGCTATAGCCCATGACAGACCACAGGTCGGCATGCCGGCGCAAACCGCAGTGCACCGCATGTGGCTCTGTATACCAGCCGTCCTTCCAGGCTGGGTCAGACGTAATCGCTTCGTTCAATGTTTTTGTGTACAAAAAGTCGTGCGGTGTATTTTTTGCCGTCCCTGCAATGGGCGCAGCACGTTTTACCATATCCGGATAGCGAACAGCCCATTCCCACGTTTGCTGCGCCCCCATAGACCCGCCAACAACAAGAGCTAGAGAGTCGACACCAAATTTTTCTGTGAGTAATTTATGCTGTGCCCGAACATCATCACCAATTCGTACACGTGGAAATGCTGCCATACCAAGTGGGGATGGGGTGTTATGGGGCGATGTGGATAAGCCGTTGCCAAGCTGATTGATGATGATAACAAAATACTTATCGGGGTCGATTGCCCTCCCCGGCCCTACATACACTTGTTCCATAATCTTACTGGTACCGGAGTACCAAGTCGTCATCAGTATTACATTATCTTTGTTGGCGTTTAATTCCCCAAAGGTTGTATAAGCAAGCTGACAGTTTCTGAGGGTTCCGCCGCTTTCTAATACAAAGTCACCGAGGTCAAAAAAAGTATAAGGTCCATGATTTTCTTGAGAATAATAGTCATTCACTAACATCAATAATTCCCTCTCAATTTGAACAAATACAAAGCATAGGCCACGCAAACAACAAACCACACTGTATCAGTAAGCCACGCACATCTGAAAGATACCATCAAACGAGAAAGAAATAGGTGAAAAGAAATAGAGCAATGTCTACATCAAATCAAGGAGACGAAAAGGCAAACTGAAACTAAAGCAACTCTACGCCATAAGGCGTTTCTAACTTTATACGCCACTGACCTTTAGCTTTATACACCCAACCCTGAACTTCAATACGTTTGTCGAGAAGTCCTTTAAACCATGCCTGAGTGAATCTGTGGTGATGCTCCGAGTAAATCATGACAGTAAGGTGGTTATCCATATCCAGCCGCCAATGCTTACCGGCATGAATGGAAGATACTGTTCCTTGAACTCGCTGAAAACCACCCTGATGAACTAATGCAGCCTTAACAGGAGGAAGTACTTTGTCACCCCACAGACCTAATTGATGCTTTTGAGCGAGCTGTTCTGCCTGAGCCAAACACGGGGCAAGGGACAGATTTGGAGGAATGGCCACATGGTAGGCCAACCCCTGTTGCAATAGGGATTGCTCCAAATTTTCTCCGATTTCGTTATAAATATGGCCTAACCATCGGCCATAGTGATCTTTCGCTTCAACATCCAGTAGCAATTCAATACGGTTAGAGTCCTCCACAAAAGTCCGAACAGCGTCTCTAGCTTGCAAGGCATAGGGTTGAGGACTCTGCTGTTTCTGTCCCATTTCTGTGGCATTAATACCAATCAAACGAACTTTACGTCCATCAGATAATGTCAGGGTATCCCCATCATAAACACTGGAAACTTTAACCGTCTCAGTTTTTGAAATGATGGGGCAGGGTTTTAGATATTCTTGGGAAGACGGTTGTTCAGCGTTCTGCTGCTTTGCATGTTGAGGTGGGTGATAATCCAACCTATTGTCTGAATTTTTATCTGTACTTTTGTCTGTACTGTTATCTTCACTGCAGCCCACAACCAAGGCGAGCAATAGACAAGTAAAATATCGTCCTGCCATTTTTAGCCTCGTCCCACTTAAGCCAGAAACAAAAAACGCGCTCAAAGTATAAACCCGGAGCGCGTTTCGGTTGCCTCTAAAGGCAAACATAATGCAATATTTCTTAACAGAATTACTTCTTGACAGTACGTCCCGCAAAACGTTTGTTGAAGCGATCAATACGACCACCTGTATCAACCACTTTCTGCTTGCCGGTATAAAAAGGATGGCACTCGGAACACACATCGAGGTGAATGCCAGTTGCCATAGTAGAGCCAACGTCAATAACGTTGCCACAGCTACAGGTTGCTGTCATTTTGCCGTAATTTGGATGAATATCAGTTTTCATGTTCTCTTTGCCTCAATGTCTTGCATACCGCCACCCAATCATCATACTGTTGGGCACCATATGCCGCTCTCAAACGGAGCGCGCATACTACCAGAAAACAGCCCGCATTCAAGGTTTCAACCACAAATATAGGGTTTAGACGTAAATACTCGGCAGTGATCAATAATGAGCAGTAATAACAACCCTACGATCTATAACATCGCTGTGCCGTCACCCCTCCGGCGTTTGTTTGATTATCTTGCTCCAGAAACACCAAAAGGCGCCATCACTAACGAAGCCTACTTTCATCTGCTACCGGGCACCAGAGTACTGATCCCCTTTGGCCGCAGAAAAGTAGTGGGTATTATTGTCAGTACTACTCATAAAAGTGATTTCCCCCTATCTCGACTCAAACCAATTGAGGTCGTCCTTGATAACGAACCACTGGTGCCGTCTCACCTGTTTGAACTCTATGTTTGGGCCGCTCGATATTATCAACATCCCATCGGTGATGTCCTGGCCAATTCACTCCCTGCCCTATTGCGCAAAGGAGAGGATATTCCCACCCAAGATGAGAAACATTGGCAGCTCAGCGAACACGGTAAAGGTCTCCCAGAAAACGCACTAAAACGAGCCCCAAAGCAGCAACAAATTCTTAACATGCTACAACAGCAAAGCAGCATGAGTAGAGATGAGTTTAAGCGATTAGATATTTCCTCTTCAGCATTAAAACAACTGGAAGAAAAAGGTCTGGTTGACTCAGTTATTACTCAGGCAAAAACCAATCTGGACGATATTCTGGAAAACCTGCTAGCTGAGCAACCATTGGAACTCTATCCCGAGCAACAACAGGCTCTGGACAGTATTGAATTACACGGTTTTAACCCCTACCTACTCTATGGCGAAACGGGCAGTGGTAAAACCGAAATTTACCTACAGGCCATTGAAAAAATACTGCGCTATGGAAAGCAAGCATTGGTATTAATCCCGGAAATTAGCCTGACACCTCAAACATTGAGCCGTTTTGAACGGCGTTTTAATTGTCCGATTGCAGTACTGCACTCGGGCCTAACCGATAGAGAGAGAACGCTGGCTTGGGATGCAGCCCGTACAGGCCAAGCACCCATTGTACTCGGTACCCGATCTGCCATATTTACACCATTAAAATCACCGGGTTTATTAATCGTTGATGAAGAACACGACAGCTCTTTTAAACAACAAGAAGGCTTTCGTTATTCCGCTCGGGACTTGGCAGTTATTCGTGCCCAAAAAGAAGCAATTCCACTTATTTTAGGCTCTGCCACCCCCTCACTGGAATCACTGTATAACTGCGAACAACATCGCTACACCCGGTTAATGCTGACCTGTCGCCCTGGTAACGCAGTACAACCACGCTGGCAACCAGTTGATATTCGCAAAGCCAACTTATCCAGCGGTTATTCGCGGGAATTAATTGACGCCATCACCCAAACACTAGCAGCAGGCAATCAGGTATTAGTATTTCTTAACCGCAGAGGTTTTTCCCCCACCTTAAGCTGTCACGAATGTGGCTGGATTGCTGGCTGCCATCGCTGTGAAGCGAGGTTAACTGTACACCGCAGTCCAAATCGCCTGCTGTGCCACCATTGCGAACACTTGGAACCTGTCCCACCTAAATGCCCTTTCTGCCATAGTTCACAGTTGCAGTGTATTGGCCAAGGTACCGAACGCAGCGAAGAAGTGCTGGAGGCTCTATTCCCAGACACCTCCATTATTCGGGTAGACCGCGATACCACACGCCGCAAACACGCCATGAAAGAAATGTTAGCTCAGGTCAATCTTGGAGAACCTTGCATTCTTATTGGTACGCAATTGCTAGCTAAAGGCCACCATTTCCCCAACGTCACATTAGTCGCTATTTTGGATGCCGACGGAGGGCTCTTCAGCCCTGACTTTCGGGCACCAGAAAAGATGGGACAGTTAATTACTCAGGTCGCCGGCCGTTCTGGTCGTGGAGATAAACCCGGCACGGTGATATTACAAAGTCATTACTGCGATCACCCCTTAATCGCCACCCTTACCTCCAGCGGTTATAACGCCTTTAGCCAGGAATTAATCAAAGAGCGCCAGCTCGCACAGCTTCCACCTTATCGACATATGGCACTTATTCGAGCCGAAGCCGTCAACGGTGAGGCGGCCATCGATTTTCTAAAACACTCTCGCCAATGTGCAGAGCGTTTACTCCCTGCCACAAATCTTCCATCTACAAACAGTGTCAGCTATTTGGGGCCACTACCTGCACCCATGGAACGACGCAGCGGCCGTTTTCGGCATCAGTTTAGTATCATCTGTAATGAACGTCCGACTCTGCAGCGGATGATGACAACGCTCTGTCTGGAGCTCGAGCAATCTCAGCTCGCCAAGCGTGTTCGGTGGTCCGTAGACATTGATCCTCAGGATACAACCTGAGCAATCGTCCCAGATTTGAGATAATGATCAATCAGTCCTAGCGAACACTCTGCCTAGCCAATACAATGGCGGCCATCAAAGGAGTCTAGATAACAGTATGACTAGGGATTACGCCAAAAAGCCCGCAAAACGCAGCCCCCCGCGCAGCTCCCCACGAGCTAATGCGAAACGGCAGCCAAAAAAACGGGGCCATCAAAGCCCTCCCGGCTGGCTCTGGTTATTTGCTGGAATATTACTGGGCGTTCTCATCATGTCACTGACAAAGCTCTCTGAAATGCCAGGTGAGCAAGGCCCTGACATTTCAGACGAAAACTCAGAGGACAACTCGGAAGACAATGGCAACAAACCCCGGTTTGATTTCTACACGCTGTTAAGGGAATCAGAAGTCATTGTTCCCGACACCCCCAAAACTGATAGCGCAGCCACCCCAACAGCCAATCCAAATGACGTCTTCCTGCTTCAGGTGGGTTCATTCAAAAGCAATCATGATGCCGACAGCCTTCGAGCCCGCCTGTTATTGCTCAACCTGAACGCCAAAATTGAAAAAGTCAGCCCAAGAAAAAATGAAACCTGGCACCGTGTTATTGTAGGGCCATTTAGCGATCGATCAGAGTTAGCTGATGCACGGGGAAAACTGGCTAGCAATGGAATTGATTCGTTGCTGTTAAAGCGGAAGAAGTAAAATTCGGGCTTGCCCTGCATACGCGCTCATTTGTATAAATTTCATCTTCTCCCTGCTTATGTCACACCCTCTTGTGATAGAGCTACCATCATTTACCATTGATATTATGAACAATCGACATTGGTTGTTTTATCACAATTCTTCCAAAGACAGGATCCTTTTATTTTTTGCGTTATGATTGCCGCATAATAAAGCCCCTAGGTCTTGTGGAGACTAAACAATGGAATTACGTCTAACCCCAGCTATTACACTTTTTTCTCCTTCCTATTACACGTCTCTTCGGTCCACTCACAGCCCTTAGAGGAAGAATGGGAAGGCTGGGTTAAAGAACGCCATCACGATATTAGCTGCCCTGGGGTGCTCATGAAGGGAGAGCCAACAAAAAGCCTTCTAGGGTTTGTGTATGGCCTGGCAACCTAAGTCTTTCTCTTGAACAAGGCGGCCTGATCTTTACTCAACAGGTGGCGTGTTCTCAGTGTATTTTTTCTCGCAGCCTACGGCATTTTGATCATACTCAAACTGACCCCCGTACTTAGGTCGAAAGATCCGGATACAGGAGAGGGTAACCACAAGGGTGCAGATACAGACGATACACCACCAAACAGCACAGCCTTAGCCAGCGTGCTGGGAATAATATTCATTTCAGGTATGGCCATGCTCACCCCTACCAGCAATGTAATGGCAAGCGATCACCCTCCTGTATACTTGCTAAAAAAATTGGAAACCCGATTAACCAAAGCACCAGAGTGCTTACCCAACTGCATTTCCCTTAACAATGGTTCACTCACCGTAAAAGGCAATAATTTAGAACTTAATATTGAGGCCCACACCCAAGGACACCACAAGCTTGTTAACACGGGTAAGCTATTAGGCGATCAGGCATCTGTCTCCTTTCCAAACCCCATACACAACTTTAAAGTGGTTTCCATGGGCTGGCTTGTAGATGGCCTCATGGATGACCGAGTGCTTAACAGCTCCCTAACACTTCGCTCCACAGTCAGTATTGAAGAAAGCAAAAAAGATACATTAACCCTCGATCCCATCTCGCCCTTGGTGACAGTACAGCACACATTTATTCTGGATAAAGAATGGCATGTAGAAACCACTGTTGTTCGGTCTGTACCTAAAAATGGCCCTATCGCTGTCAGCATTCCTCTTATCGATAAAGAGAAGGTATTAGACAACGATCTCACCATCAAAGAAGGGCTTGCCCACGTACAGCTCAAATATAATCAACGGGCGATCAGATGGCACTCCGTACTAGAACCCCTCTGGCGCCCCTGGCCCGGCGAAAAAATTACGGTCAACATCTCACAGCCAATAGGTGTTAACGGCCCAACTCATACCGTTGAAAAAGCAGAACTAAAATATAGCCCCGGTGAGCGCATTCAAAAATCAACCCTGTCTCTCACTATTCGCTCTAGCCTTGGAGAGGACTACAGCTTTTCGATACCAAAAGATGCTGAAATTTTATCGGCAACCAATGGCAACAAAAAACTTAATATTCCCAGTTCAAATACAATTACGGTTCCGCTTCAGCCCGGTTTACAAAACGTAACGGTAGATTTTCAAGAGAAAAAAGAAATGGGTTGGAATGTAGCAACACCCCCCATTCACTTGCCGAGTACTGCCACGAATATCAGCCTAACTTACTCCTTAGCCAGAGACCGCTGGCCGTTATACTTCAATGGCCCCGCTATTGGCCCAGCCATGCTTTATTGGGGAATACTGGTTGTGATTATTCTCTCTGCCTTTGTACTCACCATCATCATTAAAAAATGCCGCCTCAATGTACCCATAAATATTATTGGCTGGTTGCTCTTGGGAATTGGACTCTCAACCGTGAATAGCTATGGCGTTTTTGCCGTGATTATCTTTTTCGTTCTACTCAATTACCGAAAGGATTACATAGACCCCTCCAAGCTCAGCAGTTTGAATTTCAAATTACTACAAGCTGGAATCATACTCATCACAGTAGTTGCAGCACCCTCTGTTTTATCCGCCATTCCCATGGGCTTATTATCAACACCCGATATGAAAGTGGTTGGCAATGGCAGCATCTCCCACTTCTATCGCTTTTATCGGGATACCGCCGCATCAGGTAACCTCCCCATAGCTAACGTCATCACCCCCCTATTTTCGGCTACCAATTGGTGATGATACTGTGATCCCTATGGTTCGCCACACGAATTATTGTATGGGCTAATTGGGGCTGGCAGACATTTAGTCATGGTGAGATTTGGCGGAACAGGATGAAATGAGCTTGCTCTCTTTCCTAAATAATTCTGACATTAACAGACTTTCACGCTCACAAAAAACATGTCAGCATTATTTACACAAAGGCATAACCACAGTCTTTATTTTTCAAACAATACCTTAAAAATCAACATGTTGAAAATTTGGCCCAGTATTTGCTTAACTAGGTTTTCACTTAATAAAAACTATCAATTATCAATTACAAGGAAGTACGAAAAATGAAGAACATAGTTATTGGATTAATTCTATTACTGCCTTTTGCGGTTAATGCCACAATCATTTCTGGAGATTTTAGAACAGAAGCTGATCTTCCTTATTGTTGCGCCAGAAGCGGTCCATTGGTTTACGAGAATCTTGGAGCTACGGTTGGCGCAGGTGCTGAATTAACCGATGCAAATTTTGTTGCCAATCCATCAAACTGGGGTGGTGGTGTCGTTCATATGGATCTAGATGCTACGACAAATATCCTGACCTTGGATTCTCAAGACGACATGGACTTTCAAACCTTCGATGCATGGATTAGTAATATTAGCTTTGATACAACAGGCGAAATTATTACTGGAGTATCTTTGATTTCAGGTAATCTTACAGATTTGGGGCTAACTGCAATTATAGAGTTTACTGATACCAGTATCCATATAGCTTATGATTTCGTAGCAGATTCTGGAGGTTTCTTCTTCACTGAGACACAGGCTCTATTCCAAATAACAACTCGCTCGAACTCCAGCCCAGTGCCTACACCAGCAAGTATTGCTTTACTTGGTCTTGGCTTAGTAGGAATGGCTCTTACTAGAAAAAAGAAAGCTATTTAAACAGCTAGTTTTATTACATAAAAAATCCCCAGATAATTTCTGGGGTTTTTTATGTCTAGAACCAGAGGAACTAGGAACTAAAAAATAACAATAACAATTATTTTCTACTCTAGTATTCTTCACTATTTTCAAGCAATCAAAACTTCAACACCATCATCAAAAAGCCCGAGAAAGCCGCATTGGATGGCGACAAACTTGGGTCAACTTCTTTCTTGGCATCATTAATTAATTTTCGATATTTTTTATAAAAATCCCAGCTGGGGAGTGGCTTATAAACTGGGTCTTCTATATTGAAGTGCTTCAGGATACCTTTTGCTGTGGTCGGTTTTACAAACACTTCTTTGGTCGGCTTGTAGTACGCCGGAATAATGCTGATCAAACTCCACTTAGCCAATTTTTCTGTAGCCAGTATGCTGACCATTGCCTCAAATCCCGCCTGTTGTTTGCCGTGGAGCATCTCCTTCAGCGCATTAACCAAAAAGGCTTTTTCATCCGTATTTAAGCGTTGAATAAATCCCTTAAATCTAGGTTTTTCAAACATGGACACCATGGATGAACGGCTAATCACTTTGACCATATTGTCGGCAGTAGCCAATACATTTGAACAGGCATCTTTGGAAAAATACTCTTTGGCCAAGCTAACCATTTTGTCCACTTTGTGTTTTTTTCCGATTTCAATCATTGTCGGGTTACTGAAACCACCCGGATATTGAGCAAGAAAATCTGCCTGGGCTTGGTGAAGCTTTTGGATATCCAGCATGTAGTGTTCTCTCCTTAGGTACCCTTTATCTCTTTTTATCCTATCCCTACGCTTTAATACAGAGTCATCTACTTAGGGCGATTTTTACCCTTCTGATGTCGCTCAAAATTTTCGGTGCTCTTTTTTTTGCTTTTACGAAACAACAAATACGTAGCTCCGATACCCCCATGTTGTGGTTGGGCACTGTGGAAGGCCAACACCTCATCTATCTGCTTTAACCAGTGGTTGGTACAACTTTTAAGTAGCGCGGGCTTTTCTCGGTTTTCCCCTCGACCATGGGTAATGATGGCACAGCGTATATCGTGCTTCATGCAATCATGCACAAACCGGGAAACCTGGAGTTGGGCTTGAACCACGGTCAGGTGATGTAGGTCCAACCGAGAATCAATGGCATATTTACCCAGACGCAGATTTTTGAAGACACCGTGTTGCACGCCGTCCCGTTTAAAACTGAGTACCTCTCTGGGTTTTACCGAGGGAATAAATTCTTCAGATGCCAGGGCGTGGCTACCTTCAGCCAAGGCCTGTTGTGCCGCTTTTCTGCGCACTTCCATTCCGGGTATTTGTTCGGTGGTTTTCTTTAGATGAGCACGGTCAGCCGGTTTTTTTAACGGCTCCACATCACCCATATGTTGTTGGAAAAATTCAAAATCGTCGTCGCTCACTACTCATGTTCCTAACTGGAGACTCTAACCAGTAAATCTAACCAGCATTCTTAATCGCCACTCTTTGCCGTCATTAAAGGTAGTGGCAGTATTTATCACAACTACCACTTACCCGAGAAATGCATTCCAACGTGGCCGTTACTGAAATAAAACACACCGCTGGATACACAGTTTAACGACAATTAATTTTTTAAATACAAAAAATATCTACTAAAAAAGACAACTAATCAACGTCATCTATTTCATCAACAGAAAGATGTGAGATGTCGATACCACTCTCTTCATAGGAACGTTTATCTTTTTCATCCAACACATCAGCACCTATTTCCGACACTGTCAGGTGAGAAGTATCGACCTCAGCAGGGGTATAATCTTTTTTGTGCTCTTTAGGTAATATGTCGGCACCCACCGGTGCCACATCAAAATCAAAATCTATCATATCCCCAGTATCGGACTGAGTTTCCACCGATGCTGAATTAATATTAATAGCGGCGGTATTTTCTGGTGGCGTTTGAGATGAGACGGACATATCAGCAAGTTCGGAACAACGAATATCAACCAAAGCACCCACTGTTTTCAATGAGGCCTGGTAGCGGAGAGCCGTTTCCTCATTAAGGTTGGCTTTAATAACCACGGGTTTGCCAGAGAACATTTGATCGATGCGTGAGGCTTCTGCATTAAACAGCTTAGCCAAACCTTCCTTGACTTCAAGCACTGACCGCCCAAGTTCAACATCACCGCGAAAAATCACCTCGAAATGTTCACTCATAACGCTACACCTTTTAATACTCGATTGGAGCCCTGCTATCTACCACGACATTATCAGTTTAGCTGACTCAATTCGTCGATGACAGACTTCTCATTTAATAAGAAATCTAAAATGACTCACTATCCCACCAGTTTTGATCCAATCCCTATGAAGATCCAAGTCATAAAAAATACGCCCATAGCCAACATGACCGCTGCAGACCCCTGATCTTTAGCTCGACCTGCTAGTTCATGAGTCTCCACACCAATTCTATCTACCACAGCCTCAATCGCTGAGTTCAGTAATTCAACAATCAAAACCAATAGTACAGAGCCTATAAGCAAAACAAGCTCAACCATTGTACTAGCCATCATGAATGCTAAGGGTAATAGCAGAATGGCAAAAAACACTTCTACCCGAAATGCTTCTTCATGTTTAAAGCAAGCTTGAAGCCCCTGCCAGGAATAAGTGGTCGCGACTAATAGCCGGCGCTTTAATAAAGCAAAAAAACCCGACGGTGGGCTATCTGACAAACTATTGCCTGATGAACATTTGTCTGATGAACTGTTATCCGGCTGATCACTGTTATTTGACGAACGGTTGTTGCTCAAGGGGCCTTCCTTTTAAAAAGCGTGGCATCTCCAACTTCTATTTCAATCAAGATCGTCTTCAATTCTCTGGTCCATTTCTCTTGCAGGTTCGGCTTCACTCGGATGGCCCACAATTTTTGCTGGTACACCCGCCACAGTGGTGTGGGGTGGCACCGGTTCCAGCACCAAGCTACCAGCACCAATTTTTGCCCCCTCACCCACCTCAATATTGCCAAGTATTTTTGCCCCTGCAGCTATCAACACACCACAACGTATTTTGGGGTGCCTATCACCCGCCCGCGCCCCCGTTCCACCCAGAGTGACGGAATGCAACATGGAAACATTATCACCAATGACCGCCGTCTCACCCACCACCAAACCTGTGGCGTGATCAATCATAATTCCCCCGCCAATCTTGGCTCCAGGGTGAATATCCACAGAAAAAACCTCTGAAACTCGATTCTGTAAATATGACGCTAAAGATTTCCGATTATTTTTCCATAACCAATTTGTTACGCGATAAATCTGTAAAGCGTGAAACCCTTTAAAATAAAGTAGCGGCAGACAATACTGATCACAAGCCGGATCTCGTTCCACATATGCCGTTAGATCTTTTCGCATGTTTTCACTTATGTCCGGGTCAACCGCTAATGCTTCAGAAATAACTTCACGAATAGTCATCGCAGATAAAATATTACTATCAAGCTGCAAGGCCAAATTATAAGAAAGCGCAGCTTCCAGTGTGTCGTGGCTCAATACTGCATCATGGAAAAAGCAGGCAAGCACTGGCTCCTGCTGTGAGTATTCCTCAACCTCTGCATAAATAGTCTGCCACAGCGTATCGACTGCTTTCTGGGCAGACTCCCCCCCAACTATCGATTGACTCCTGTGCTTTTGCTTACTCATATTTCACTTATTTCTCATATTTTACTTATAACAGGTTTTACTTATGACATATTTTATTTATGAAAAGCACTGATAAACCTGGGCAATATTTCATCCAAATTATTCAATACAGTCTCACCTAAAGCAATCTGACTATTATCTAGAATTTCTCGTACAAATGCCGCATCCAATTTCCTCTCAAACTGTTGCGCTAGTGGAAGGTAACTTAAATGCCATGGCTCCGGAGCAACGCCACCCAGATCAGTAGCGTAAGGGCGCGCAAAACCGAAACGCGCTGCTTTCTGCTCCAACCAACAATTGAGCTCGTAAAACGGTCCGCCCAATTCATACTCTGCTGGAATCAGTTGTAGGGAATAATCCGCAGGTACTGCCGCCGCATCCCATACATCCATATCTGTACCCCAGTGATGTCGAGAACAACCCGGTAAAGCCGACCAACGCAAAATGGCAAACACTCGCTCAGTATCACTCAAACTATTGGGGTCAATGGGCAGACCTGCATCATCCAATATGGCTCTCTCCCCCGAGGCTTTGGCATTCCAGATAGCCAATTGCCGTTCATAGGAACGAAACCCGCTGGCCACCTGTAAATCAAATCCCTGTTCGGCTGCAGCCGACTGCATTACAACAAAGGGGCTAATGACATCTGTATGGAGTAAGCAGCCATCAGCGAGATCACACAAATAATCTTGTGTTTTACCACTGATAATTTCTGCTGTTATCTGCATGGATATTCTCTCTGCCTCACTATTTTTACTAATTTTTTACAAATTCTTTTCTATAAGTGATAGTTGCTCATGTTCGGCCACCTTAATATGACAGGCATTATTTTGCTATGCTAAGACCTTACCAAAACAAGTTACAACCAATAAACTTGTACTAAAAATAGAGTTACCCCCAATACATTTCATAACATCTTGAGCCAACCGCAGGGACACCACCGGAGTTGAACTAACATGCAAGAAGAAATCCAGCAATTTCAAGCCATCTACGACACCATTGTAGAATTCTTCGTCAACTACAGCTTCCAGCTAGTGGGCGCTTTAATCATTGTGCTCATTGGCATGTTTGTAGCCGGTAGGGTTGCCCGTACTGTACTAAAACTCTGCGAAAAGAAAGAGCTGGATATTACCCTCAGTAGATTCATTGCCAGCTTTGTCAAAATTGTCATTATTGTCGGTGTAGCCATTATCGCGCTAGGTAAGATAGGGATCAGCGTCACCCCATTCGTGGCGGCTATCGGCGCCATTTCTCTGGGTGCTGGATTGGCCGTACAGGGGTTACTGTCAAATTATGGTGCGGGCCTCAACATTATCATTACCCGACCTTTTGTCATTGGCGATACGATTACTGTTCAAGGTGAAACCGGTTTGGTGGATGAAGTACATCTGGCCTACACCACACTAAAGGATGAAGACGATGTACGTATCACCATCCCCAACCGACTGATTGTCGGTGAAATTTTGCATAATTCGGCGGGCAATAAATTGGCCGTAACCACCGTGGGCGTTAGTTACGGCTCAGATACTGAAAAGGTCATGGCAGTATTACATGAAGTACTAAAACAGCAGGGTGTCACTAAAGATCGTACTCCACTCATCGGTATCGATAATTTTGGTGACAGTAGCATCAACTTCGGTGTGCGCTTCTGGATTCCCACCGAGCGTTTCCACGAAGTTCGTTTCAGCGTCAACAATGCACTTTATAAAGCACTCAATGTGGCCGGTATTCAAATCCCATTCCCACAGAGGGAAGTTCGTATGCTCAATGAGAGCAATGAATAAGAAATTTTAACAACAAATAATAAAAAGGGTTGGTGTCAGGAATGACACCAACCCTTTTTATTATTTGTTCAAGACTTACATTTTACCTACCTAAATCAATCGACCCTGATTCCACCACAGTGATGGGAAACCGCCACCAATCTGTACTTATTTTAGTTTCCAATTCGTACTTAACAGCTCCACCCTTGTTATTTAATACAGACTCCAACACTCTAAAACCGCTAAAGATATTCACAGATGCTTCAAGCTCTATTCGAGATTCACTAAAGGCTGGGATAGGTTTTAAACCCGAGGTAACACCACTGATAACCGTAAGGTCTTGCAGTTTGAGGTGGCAGGACAAACCAGAGATATTCAACTCAGTATTACTGGGATTCAAAACTCTCAAGCCGATAACAATTCTCTGCTCCAGCCCCTTACGAGATAGCGGTTCAACCTTAACAAGGTTAACTTCTGGCTTTTCATAGCTAGAGGAGAATAGGGCACATGAGCTCAACAGCCAGACTGTTGTTAGTAGTCCAACCCCCTTTATTACTCTCATGTTACCCTCCTATTAAAGATACCCTATCTAACAGCTTACTAATCCACAAGATCCGGCTCAAAGAATAGCCACATTACCTGAGGAAATTCTTTTCTGAAAGCAGATTCCACCAAATTTATCTGCTCAATCAATGCCTTGTCACTGGCAACAGATATCATTTTCGCCTTCACCGCCACCATCACATCCGCACCCATTTGTAGCGTCAGGATATTAAAAACTTGCGACACTCCTGGCTGCGCCTGAAGGAAGCTCGCCATCTTTTTCTTTTCCTGAGGCTCTACACCCTGCCCCACTAGCAACGCCTTCACTTCCACGCCAACTAAAATAGCAATAACAATCAGCAACAAGCCAATCACAATGCTACCCATAGCATCAAATACAGGGTTACCCGTGATCATGGTGGCAAATAGCGCCACCAAAGCAAAGGTAAGACCAAGTAAAGCCGCTAGATCCTCACCAAACACCACCAGCAGCTCACTGTGCCGAGTTTCACGGAACCAACGCCACAGGCTGCGACCATAACGCACTTTATTCACTTCTTTCAGGCAACCGAGTAATGATAAGCCTTCAGCAACCACCGCAAAAACTAATACACCGATAGCGATCCAGGGCGACTCCAAAGGTTCTGGGGCATGAAGCTTGTGCCAGCCTTCATAGATAGAAAAGACACCGCCTATAGAAAACAACAACAAGGCCACAATAAAGGACCAAAAGTAGATCTCTTTACCATAACCCAAAGGATAATCCGGACTGGGAGGCCTCTTGGCCCGCTTCATACCCATTAACAGCAATAATTGATTGGCCGTATCCGCCACCGAGTGAATCGATTCTGCTAACATTGCTCCAGAATTAGTCACAATAGCGGCCATACCCTTAGCTATGGCAATAACACCATTTGCTACAAGAGCATAAAGAATACTTTTGGTAGAATTTGCACCACTAGACAAACTAACATACTCCCTACCATTGAATTTTTTAAATCAAGACGCATCTTATAGAGAGCTAATCATTCATACCACACTGAATAGACAAACTTTACAAAGTAACCTGAGGAGAAGTTAAGTGTTACGCATTGGTTTATTTATGGCGACAAACATTGCCATCCTGGCACTGTTTACCATTATTTTTCAAACACTTGGTCTTGAGCAATATCTTGCTGCTCAAGGCATTAATGCCAATCTGACGGGTATACTTATTATGTCTGCCATGTTTGGCTTTGGAGGTTCTTTCATCTCCCTATTGATATCCAAATGGATGGCTAAAAGAAGTTCCGGCACACAGATTATTAGCCAACCCAGCACACCCGACGAACGCTGGCTGATGGAAACCGTCGCTGACTTAGCGAAAAAGGCCGATATCGGCATGCCTGAAGTGGGCGTTTTCCCCGCCCAGCAATCCAATGCATTCGCCACGGGCTGGAACAAAAACAATGCGCTGGTTGCTGTCAGTGCCGGACTTCTACACCGATTTGATAAAGAAGAGGTACGCGCTGTCCTCGCCCATGAAATTGGCCATGTCGCCAACGGCGATATGATCACAATGACCCTCATCCAAGGTGTACTGAACACCTTTGTGATGTTCTTTGCGCGTATTATTGGTTCGATCATTGATAAAGTCGTGTTCAAAAATGAACGGGGTAACGGTATCGGCTATTTTGTGATTGTGATGGTGCTACAAGTAGTTCTCGGTATTTTTGCCTCAATGATTGTCATGGCCTTCTCTCGCTGGCGAGAATTTCGGGCCGACAACGCAGGTGCACAGCTAGCTGGTAGAGGCGCAATGATTGCGGCCCTGCAAAAGCTTCAAGCCGAAACTCAAGCTCACGTGCCCAACCAAATGCCCGATACCCTCACGGCTTTTGGTATCTCAAGTGGTTGGAAACAGCACGCCTCACGCCTGTTTATGTCCCACCCGCCATTGGAGGAACGCATAGAAACACTTCGCCGCGGCCTCTGAAGACAATAGAGACCAAGACCAAGAAATAAGGGCAGCACCTCAATGTCATCTCACGTTATCTGTAGGCTAGATGAGCTGCCCGAATACGGCAGCATAGGCTTGGAATTAAACGGCGAAGACTATTTCGCCGTTCGTCAGGGTCCTTTGGTGTACGTCTATCGCAATAAGTGCCCTCACCTTGGGCTACAATTGAACTTAATGCCCGATCAGTTTCTCGATTACGACAAACACTATATCCAATGCACCAGCCATGGGGCATTGTTTACCATAGCTACCGGACTTTGCGTTGCTGGTCCCTGCCCCAGCAAATCATTAGAAGCACTCCCCTGCAAAGTAGAAAACGGAAAAGTACTATTAACAGACTAGCCCCTTACCCAATGAGCCAAAAAAAATCGATGATAAAACTCCCATGCAACCATTGAATTCCCTGACTCCACCCCCATTTATGCCCCTAGACCACTACAAATAAACCATTACGAATAACATTCATCCAAGCTATCAATCGAATTCCCACAAGGAGAACCCCTTGGAACAATATCGTGGCACCACTATTCTCTCGGTGCGCCGCAATGGCAAAGTTGTCATCGGTGGCGACGGTCAAGTGACCCTCGGAAATACCGTTATGAAAGGCAATGCTCGCAAAGTGCGGCGCCTCTACAATAACGAAGTGATCGCCGGGTTTGCCGGTGGTACCGCTGATGCCTTCACCCTGTTTGAGCGTTTTGAAGCCAAGTTAGACGAACATCGTGGCAACCTCACACGCGCAGCCGTTGAACTGGCCAAAGACTGGCGCTCTGATCGCATTCTGAGAAAACTCGAAGCATTACTGGCTGTAGCCAACAAAGATGCCTCTCTCATCATCACGGGTAACGGCGATGTTATTCAACCCGAAGACGATTTAATCGCCATTGGCTCTGGCGGCCCCTTTGCTCAATCTGGTGCACGGGCATTGCTCGACAATACCGACCTTGACGCCAAAACCATTGTGGAAAAAGGTTTGGAAATTGCAGGTGATATCTGCATCTACACCAACCACAACCGAACCATCGAAGAACTTGAATACTAAATAAAAGCACTCGACGACAAAAGAATTCAAAAAATGATCGCCCAAAAGCCATCACGCCCAAACAAGGTTTATTAACATGTCCAATATGACCCCCCGCGAAATTGTCCACGAACTGGATACGCACATTGTTGGCCAAGATGCCGCCAAACGTGCTGTCGCCATTGCCCTGCGTAACCGCTGGCGCCGCATGCAACTGAAGAAAGATCTACGTGCCGAAGTTACCCCAAAAAATATTCTGATGATCGGGCCTACAGGCGTCGGTAAAACTGAAATTGCCCGACGATTGGCTCGACTGGCCAATGCCCCCTTTGTCAAAGTAGAAGCCACCAAATTTACCGAAGTAGGTTATGTCGGCAAAGATGTGGAATCTATTATTCGTGATCTGCTGGAAACCTCCATCAAGCAACTGCGCGAACAGGAAATGAACAAAGTCCAGCAACGCGCCTTGGATGCCGCCGAAGAACGTGTTTTAGATGCCCTTCTTCCGCCAGCTCGCGGTGTCGAAGAGGACACTGGTGAGTCCACTACCCGCCAGTTATTCCGTAAAAAACTTCGCGAAGGCGAACTGAACGACAAAGAAATTGAAGTCGATGTCAGCGATGCCCCCATGGGTGTTGAAATCATGGCACCTCCCGGCATGGAAGAGATGACTAATCAGCTTCAAGGTATGTTCTCCAATATGGGTAAGAACAAAACCAGCAAACGGAAGATGACCGTAACTCAAGCTATGGCTCAAATCAGCGAAGAAGAAGCAGCCAAGTTGGTTAACGAAGAAGAGCTGAAAATTCGTGCCGTAGAATCCGCCGAACAAAATGGCATCGTGTTTATTGATGAAATTGACAAAGTTGCCAAGCGTGGCGAAACCTCTGGCACCGATGTATCCCGAGAAGGGGTACAGCGCGACTTGTTACCTCTAATTGAAGGCTGCACCGTCACTACCAAATACGGCATGGTAAAAACCGATCACATACTATTTATTGCCTCGGGAGCGTTCCACTTCTCCAAGCCTTCCGACCTAATCCCCGAAATGCAGGGCAGACTACCCATTCGTGTGGAACTCACATCCCTCACCAGTGAAGACTTTGAACGTATTCTCACCGAACCCAGTGCTTCTCTCACCGAGCAGTACCGGGAACTTCTGGCCACGGAAGGTCTGGAAGTTAACTTTCACCCAGACGGTGTTAAACGGATTGCTGAAATTGCCTTTGACGTTAACGAACGGACAGAAAACATTGGTGCCCGTCGCCTCCACACCATTATGGAAAGACTGCTGGAAGAAATTTCCTTCGAAGCATCCGACCTAGGTGCCAAAGGTGAAATCATCAATATCAACCAAGCCTATGTGGACGACCACCTGAACGATATTTCACAGAATGAGGATCTTTCCAGGTTTATCCTATAATCTTGCGGATAAGGTTGGAGGACTGCCGGCTTTGGCCCAGAACTCCAACCTTGTAACCAACGCTTATCATGGCAACACATCACCCAACGTAAGTGGCAACCCCAATGGTCCCAACAAAAATAAAGCTCCACAAAGAAGATGGCAGCCTGACATTAGAGTACGCAGATGGTAGCCACTTCACACTCACCGGTGAATACCTTCGCGTACACTCCCCCAGTGCGGAAGTTCGCGGCCACGGTAAAGGTCAGGAAGTTCTTCAATACGGCAAAAAAGACGTTAAAATCTCCAGCCTAGAACCCTCCGGCAACTACGCCCTGCGGCTCACCTTCAGCGACGGTCATGATACCGGTATTTATAGTTGGGACTATCTCTATGATTTGACGACCAACCACAGACAACATTGGGAGAATTATTTAGCAACGCTTCAACGAGCAGGAAAGCACCGCGAAGCCAATGTTCAAGTGGTGCAACTAGTCGATCCCAATCAACTGTAGATTGCCAACACGAAACAATTAAAGCTCACTCATAAAAAAGGGCTGAGACAAATTCATCCATCGTCAGCCCTTCTACTAGTATTTTAATACTGGCACAAAATCCATATTATTTGATAAACAGCATCTCCTGATACTTCGGTAGAGGCCACAGCTCATCATCCACCAGTCCTTCCAATGCATCCGCATGTTTGCGAACCTCAAGCATCAACGCACATAGAACATCTGAACAATGTTTCATGTGCTCTTCCTCAGAACCAAAACCCTGCTGCGCCAAGGCAGCGCTAAGCTGATGAACAGCAGACATCATGGCATTAGCTTCTGATACAACAGTTTCTATGCCCGTGTTCTCCAGGCTAAGACCCATACCGGATAAGCTGGATGATGTTGACGTCAGCTTAGACAGATGCGTGACAGCGGCGGGATAGATTTTCGTGGTAGCCATATCAATCACCAGCTTGGTTTCCACCTCAATGGCTAAAATATATTGCTCGGCATACACCTCAAAGCGACTCGCCAACTCTTTCGGAGACAACACGCCGGTACTTTCAAACAGACTTATCACAGAGCTATCTTTATAGGCAGGCAGCGCATCTGCTGTGGTTGGAATATTCTTTAAACCACGCTCTTCCACTGCCGCCACATGCCACTCTGACGAGTAGCCATCTCCGCCAAAAATTACATTACCATGTAATTCCATCAACTCTTGAAGCACCACAATAACGGCAGCCGTTTTATCTTTTCCATCAGACAATGTTGCTTCAAGTTTTTCAGCTATCCAATTTAACGAGTCTGCCAACATTGTATTCATGGCCACCAATGGGCCTGAAACCGATTGCGACGAGCCAACGGCTCTAAACTCAAAGCGGTTACCCGTAAAGGCAAATGGAGATGTCCTGTTGCGATCACCGGGATCACGTTCAAAGCTTAGTATCTGTGACAGGCCGAGATCCATCAAACCACCTTCCGCTTTTTCAAGCAGCTTCCCGGCTTTAATATCTTCAAATACACTTTCTAACTGGTCGCCCAAATAAACCGACAGGATCGCGGGAGGTGCTTCGTTTGCGCCGAGACGGTGATCATTGGCGGCAGAGGCAATCACAGCTCTGAGCAATGACCCATATAAGTGAACGCCTCGTATTACCGCACCACAGAACAATAAAAAGTTGAGGTTATCGTGCGGCGTACTGCCAGGATCAAGCAGGTTACCTTGTGTAGCGTTACCAATTGACCAGTTCACGTGTTTACCGGACCCATTCACGCCCGCAAAAGGTTTTTCATGCAGTAGGCAAAGAAAACCATGTTCTTTTGCCGTGCTTTTCATCACTGTCATCAACAGTTGTTGGTGATCAGCAGCCACATTGGCCGCTTCAAAATAAGGGGCTATTTCAAACTGACCGGGAGCCACTTCGTTGTGATGTGTTTTTGCAGGAATCCCCAGCTTATAAAGCTTGTCTTCAAAATCTTGCATGAAAACCTGAACTCGCTCTGGAATCGCGCCAAAATAATGGTCATCAAACTCTTGCCCTTTGGCTGGAGGGGCTCCAAACAACGTGCGCCCTGCCAACAACAGATCAGGCCGATTATTCGCAAAACACTCATCGACCAAAAAATATTCCTGTTCAGCACCACAACTGGCGTTAAGTGGTGCGATGTCTGTTTCACCCATTAACAAAAGCACTTTGTTTGCGGCTTTATCCATAGCAGCGTTAGAACGAAGGAGTGGGATTTTTTTATCCAGCGCCTCACCCGTCCAGGACATAAATACGCTGGGGATCATCAATGTTGCGCCGTTAGCCGTATTCATCACATACGCCGGACTGGTAGGGTCCCAAGCCGTGTAACCTCGCGCTGCATTGGTCATCCTCAGGCTACCGTTGGGGAATGATGAACCATCGGGTTCACCCTTGATCAAAAGGCTGCCAGTAAACTCCGTAATAGCGCCACCATCAGAATTTGTGACGATAAAACCATCATGCTTTTCTGCTGTCAGGTTCGTCATTGGATAAAAAATATGGGAGAAAAACTTAACACCTTTCGATAAAGCCCAATCCTTCATTGCCGCAGCAACCACATCAGCTGTCGCCGAATCCAAAGTGGCACCCGTTTGAACCGTTTTCTTGATCGCTTTGAACGCACTTTTGGATAATGCTTCTTCCATCGTCGCCAAACCAAACACATCAGACGCCCAAATTTTGCTCAAAGGGTCTGGCATAACGCACGATTTTGGTGCTCGATCGACAATTTTGGCAATCGCTTGAATACGTGATTGATTTCCACTCATGTTCATTTTCCTCACCCTGTAAGCTAAAAATGGGCTGATAAACCTAGTTTTTTTCCACCAATCAACAGCCTTCCTAGCACTTAACATAGCAAGAAGCAGGCCATATAAAAAACAACTAACTGAAATTATCTTTACCGTTAACGAACGCACTGAAAATATTGACGTAACTTCCTGACCGTTTTGCCTGATTCAGGGAAACCCTGGGAAGTCCATTGACTAATGATCCATCTAGAAAAGTTTACTACAGGGGGATAGTGAAGCACACTGATGACAATTAATACGCCTAAAAAAACGTAAAGTAACAAGTAAATAAAATTGATAACTCCTCTCAATTATCATCAATGCCGTCCCCCAACACAAGACGATACAAATTAAAATTATACCGATGTCCGCCGAACTAAATAGAGACTAATAGTGAACGTTAGTCCCACCCTACCGGCCCACACGCCTCTATCCTCCTTATTGTGACCCTATTTGCTTGCTAGAAAATAACAAAAAGGGGATGCAACTATTTTACGGAACTACTACGTTCTCGCTAAGCCGGCCTGATCAACAGGGTCAGAGTTATTGATTTGACTGTTTGATTAGTACTCAGCTATAAGCTGCCTCTGCCTGTTCTAGCTGTTCAACCGCGTCCATCCATTCTATTTCGTGTTCTTCCATCGCTTCTTTTAACTCGCCCTGTTGTTTTAATAAAGTTTTAAGTTCGTCCTTATTACTTTGCTCATAAATACTAGGGTCGGCTAATCGTTGCTCTATGGCCACTAACTTAGGCTCTATTTTAGCCATCGATTTTTCGGCCAGGGTGACTACTTTTTTAAGCGGTGCTAATTGAGTACGCAATTCAGCGGCTTGCTGACGCTTGGCTTTTTTATCATCTATTTTGATACTTGGTGTTGATTCGTCATTCGCATTTATTTGACTAAGATGCTTTTGGTAATCTGCGAGATCGCCATCGTAATTGAGCACCTGCCCATTGGCGACCAACCAAAAATCATCCACTGTATGCCGTAATAAATAGCGATCATGGGATACCAACAACACGGCGCCTTCAAACTGCTGCATGGCGAGTAACAAGGCATCGCGCACCTCCATATCCAAATGGTTAGTTGGCTCATCAAGTATCAGTAGATTCGGTTTTTGCCATGCAATTAAAGCCAGGGCCAAGCGTGCTTTTTCACCGCCAGAAAAGTGATGAATTGAGTCGGCTACCGCCTCCTCTTGAAAATCAAATGAGCCTAAAAAGGTGCGAATTGATTGCTCGGTCACCGCTGGTGTTAGGCGTTTCAGCTGTGTTAATGGGCTGGCATTTAAATCTAGCGCCTCCATTTGATGTTGAGCAAAATACCCTATTTTTAAATGCTCACCCTCATTACGTTTTCCCGTCAACATTGGAATTTCTGCCGCCAATGTTTTTAATAGGGTAGATTTTCCCGCGCCATTCACGCCCAACACCCCAATTCGATCACCACTGCGTATCGTTAGATTAAGGTTCTCGATGAGCGCTTTGTCGCCGTAACCTATTGCGGCTTCATTCACGACCAACAATGGGTCAGACATTTTTTCTGAGCTGGGCAAACTAAAGGTAAAGGGTGACTCTAAACGCACCGCCTGTACTTGCTGCATTCGCTCCAAAGCTTTAACGCGGCTTTGCGCCTGTTTGGCTTTGCTGGCCTTGGCTTTAAAACGGCGCACAAAATCTTGCATATGAGCAATTTGTGCCTGTTGTTTTTCGTGTTCAGCTTGCTGTTGGGCAAGCTGCTCAGTTTTTTGGAGTAAAGCGCTTTCGTAATTGCCGTTAAATAAGCGTAGGTCTTTTCGTTCAAACCACAGAGTTTTAGTGGTAGCGGCATCTAGAAAATCTCTGTCGTGGGAAACTAACAGTAGAGAGCCTTGATAGGCTTGCAGCCAGTTTTCTAACCACGCGATGGCATCCATATCTAAGTGGTTTGTCGGCTCATCTAATAATAATAAATCGGACGGCATCATCAGGGCGCGAGCAAGGTTTAAGCGCACTCGCCAACCGCCAGAAAAACTGGCGACTTTATTTTCGTGCTTGAGCACTTCAAAGCCCAAGCCGCTGAGTAGCTTGGCGGCACGGGTTGGCGCAGTCCATGCCTCGGTATTATCTAATTCAGCATGTATGGCGGCGATGCGTTTTTCATCGTGTTTGACTTCGGCATCAGCCAAATCATTTAATAGCTGACTGCGCAAAGCATCGCCTGCCAACACATAATCTAAAGCGCAGACATCACTGCTTTGCAGCTCTTGAGCCATCAGTGCAATACGCCAGTTCTTTGGCCAATGAATCTCGCCGCTATCGGTACTTAACCCACCCGTGAAAACCTTAAATAAACTCGATTTTCCGCAACCATTACGCCCGACCACACCGACACGATCACCGCTATGGATGCGGAGATTGGCATTATCGAATAAGATTTTTTTGCCACGACGTAATTGGGCGTTTTCAAAACTGAGCATGGTAAATTAAGTGGTATCCGGCAGGGTTTTATCGGCGCGAGATAGTAGCATAGGTAAAGTATCATGGGTTTATGTTATGAACAGTGTTGGCAAGCAGTATCACAACGCAAAAATGGTAAACCCGGCCATGGCGAACCTAAGGCCATTGATCTTATTAAACATATAAAAAATCATACCGCTGTCCGCCGGACTAAATAGAGCGTATAGTGGACACCAGTCCTACTCTGTATTGAGCCTACTGGCCCACACGCCTCTATCCTCCTTATTGTGACACTGTTTTCTTGCTAGAGAATAGCGTCAAATTTCATAGCACCTACATACAGTTGCGCTTCTCAAGCCTAATAAAGGCAGCCAGCATTTTAACGCAACTCTGTTCTATTGAGCAGAGAGATGCTGAGCGCGACTTTGCTCCATCTGATTTAGGTGCATCTTTGATTCGTAGTTATTTCTTTTAGGATCAGCATGACCGCAGACAACGAAGAATCTCAAAAGTTACAACGCACTATTATTTCCTATATAAAAGATCTACCTAATTTGTGTTCACTGGCCGGATTAGCCTGCACAATATTAGCGATTTATTTCAGTATTCTTGGCGTTTACCACGCGGCCATGATTGGCATGATATGGGCCGTTGCCTTTGATTGGGCAGATGGGCTGGTTGCTCGAAGAATGAAGGGGCGCACAGGTCACGATAGAATTTTTGGTGGCCAACTCGATCTGGTCATCGACATTGTGAGCTATGGCGTCGCTCCGGCGATTCTTTTGCTTAGCTATGGAAAGTTCGACCCCCTATTTCTACCGCTCGCTTTCATCATGCTCGCTGCCAGTGCGATACGATTAAGTTACTTCAGCACCTTCGGCTTGTCTGACAAGTCCAAATACACAGGGCTGGCACTGGATAACAACAACATTTTACTGGTTTTTATCTTCCTTTTAGAAGGTGTTCTTCCCGGCGGATTATTCTCAGTGGTTCTTTATGTCAGCGCCCTTGGGCTGGCCGCTCTCAATGTATCTCAAATTAAAACACCTAAACTCTCTGGCAAGCCACGAAACGTTTTTTTACTGGCGTTTTATACCCTTGGTATAACAAGTATTTATGCCTGGAAGCTTTTGTAGCCGGTATTAGCACAGGCAAAATTGTCGATAACAACGGCGCTGATAATTATTATTACAGGAAACAAATAACACATGATTGTATATACCGTAGGTACGTTTGATTTGTTGCATGTAGGACACCTCGCTTTACTAGAATATTGTAAATCTTTAGGTAATGTTCTGGCCGTTGGCGTTGCTTCAGATCGTGTTGTGAATTCTTACAAACCTAATGTGCCTGTTATTCCCCTTGAGCAACGAATGGAAATGCTGAAAGCATTGCGTTGCGTTGATATTGTGCGCCCCTACGATGAACTTGAATATGTGTCTGGTTGCAAGGCACTGAATGCCGATATTTTTGTTATTGGTGAAGATTGGGGAAACAAACCCCACAATATTGCGGTGGAGTCTTATCTGAAATCGGAAGGAAAGCATATCGATCAAGTGCTTTACAATCCGCGCACTTCATCAACCAGAATAAAACAAAATGTCATGTCTCAGTCTTACAACAGAAACAATTTAAAACTGGCTGCTGTATAAAAAAAAAAGAAAAGGGGACGCATCTATTTTTATAGAATAACCAAGTCACTGCGTCCTTGGATTTTTTTAGTATTAACGACGAGTTCTTGTACGACCTTTTTTAGGTGCTTTGCTCTTAGCATTCCCCTTCGGAGCACGGCCCTGAGGCGGCAAACCCGTATGCTGTGTCAGTGCACGTCGACCGCCCCTCGTTTGCTGGTGCTTACCTTTTAGCTCCGACTCTTCTGTGGGCACTAATTGGTGTTTACCACTACCAATCAGTTTGGCTAAACCCGCTTTTTTCAAGGCCGCACGAACCAGCGCCCAGTTATCCGGGTCATGATAACGAAGTAAGGCTTTATGCAGGGTGCGCTGGGCTTTGGTTTTGGCACTGAACAGTTTGTCACCTTTATATTTTACTTTTTTCAGCGGGTTTCGCTCGGCGTGGTACATGGCTGTGGCGGAACACATGGGCGATGGATAAAAGTTCTGCACTTGATCCACCCGAAATTCATTCTGCTTTAACCACACGGCCAGATTAATCATATCTTCATCGGTAGTACCGGGGTGCGCCGAAATAAAATACGGAATCAAATACTGCTCTTTACCCGCTTCTTTCGAATACTTGTCGAACATTTGTTTGAAGCGATCATAGGTGCCCATACCCGGCTTCATCATCATCGATAATGGTTGCTCTTCGGTATGTTCCGGCGCAATTTTCAAGTAGCCTCCCACATGGTGGGTCACTAGCTCTTTTACATATTCTGGGTCTTCCACTGCCAGGTCATAACGCAAGCCAGAGGCGATAGCCACACGCTTCACGCCTGGCACGGATCTGGCTCGGCGATAGAGCTGGGTTGTGGGGCTGTGATCGGTAATCAGGTTTTTACAGATACCGGGGAATACACAGGAGGGCCGACGACAGCTTTCTTCGATTTCCTTACTTTTACAGGTCAGGTGATACATATTAGCCGTGGGGCCACCAAGGTCCGATATAGTCCCGGTAAAACCGGGGACCATATCCCTAATTTTTTCTACTTCACTGATAATCGAATCTTCAGAGCGACTTTGGATAATCCGCCCTTCGTGCTCGGTAATAGAACAGAAGGTACAGCCACCAAAACAACCCCGCATAATATTGATGGAGAAGCGGATCATTTCGTAGGCAGGAATTTTTGCATCGCCATAGACCGGGTGTGGCACACGCTGGTAGGCATGATCGAACACCCAATCCATTTCGTCTGTTTCCAGCGGAATCGGTGGTGGATTCACCCAGAGTTCGTGAATACCGTGACGCTGTACTAGCACCCGAGCATTACCGGGATTGGTCTCTTTATGAAATACCCGTGATGCATGGGCATAGAGTATTGGGTCGTTTCTAAGCTTTTCGTAAGACGGCAACCGAATATAGGTTTGATCGCTGCCGAGTGAGCGCACGTCAGAAAACTTCACCTCAGAAGCTTGGGCTTCTGAGCTGGGTAGAATGGTCACCACTTGAACGTCATCAGCCGATGCCGCTTGTGTATTTGAAGAGCAACTAGCCGGATCTTTTTGATCCGTTCGCTGATAAGGGCTTAGCAGTTTGTCTATGTTTCCCGGCGCATCGGTACGGGTGGAGTCTATTTCTCGCCAACCATCGGGAACAGCTTTACGAATAAACGCGGTACCCCGAATATCAGTAATGTCGGAAACCTTTTCTCCACCCGCTATACGGTGTGCAATATCAATGATCGCTCGCTCTGCATTACCGTAGAGCAAAATATCTGCGGTGGAATCTACCAAAACAGAACGACGAACAGAATCAGACCAATAATCGTAATGGGCCAGACGGCGCAAGCTGGCTTCGATACTGCCAACAATCAGCGGCACATGTTTGTAGGCTTCCTTACAACGCTGGGAATAGACTGTGACGGCGCGATCCGGGCGTTTACCGCCTTCATTGTGAGGCGTATAGGCATCGTCATGGCGCACACGACGATCTGCCGTATAACGATTAATCATCGAGTCCATATTGCCCGAAGTGACGCCAAAGAACAGATTGGGCTCTCCCAGCGCCATAAACGCGTCTTTAGAAGTCCAATCTGGCTGGGCAATGATTCCGACTCTGAAACCCTGAGCTTCAAGGCTACGGCCTATCACCGCCATGCCAAAACTCGGGTGATCTACATAGGCATCACCCGTAACGATAATAATATCGCAGCTATCCCAGCCCAACTCATCCATCTCTGCCCGAGACATGGGCAAAAAAGGCGCTGTACCGTAGCATTCAGCCCAGTACTTACGATGGGAGAAGAGCGGCGGCGCGGTCAAAGGAACATATTGTTTTAAAGATTGGGACATAACAGTCGGAAAATCAGGAAAGGTCGCGCATTATACAGAAAGAGCCAACAGTTATCGAAACTCATGTGTCATGTCGATGGAAGAACCTTTCTTTTCCAAAATGAGCATAGTAACTTCATTCTTTCCCACCACAGCGCCATCATCAACATTTCTAGAGCATCGATTATTCACACACTTCTTCGCATCACCAAATAATGACTTTCTCCATTGGTATGCCAGTGTCTTTCCGTTCACTTCAAAATATCCAATGCCACAGCTTCCGCCACTTTAATACCATCGATAGCAGCCGATAATATTCCACCGGCATAGCCCGCACCTTCCCCCGCGGGGTATAACCCGCGAGTATTGATATTTTGGAAGTCTCCGCCCCGCCGAATACAAATAGGCGCAGAGGTTCTGGTTTCAACACCGGTTAAAACGGCATCGGCCATAGAGAACCCTTTAATTTTTTTCTCAAACTCGGGTATCGCTTCACGGATTGCCGCTATAGCAAATTCGGGCAAGGCTTTACTCAAGTCTCCCAAGGTAATTCCGGGGGTATATGAGGGAACCACTGACCCTAGCTCTGTAGAGGGTCTATTTTCTAGAAAATCACCCACCAGTTGTGCCGGCGCATAGTAGCTTTCTCCACCCAGCTGATAGGCCAAGGCTTCCAGCTGTCGCTGTAGATCAATACCGGCTAAGGGATGTTCTGGGTAATCTTTCTCTGGCTCGATACCCACCACAATAGCCGAGTTGGCATTGCGCTCATTACGTGAATATTGCGACATGCCATTGGTCACAACGCTCCCCTCTTCTGAGGTGGCGGCCACGACAGTGCCACCAGGACACATACAAAAACTGTAGACGCTCCGACCATTTTTGCAGTGATGGACCAACTTATAATCTGCCGCGCCAAGAATGGGATGCCCTGCTTGCTCACCAAACCGGGCTTTGTCGATGACCGATTGTGGATGTTCGATACGAAAACCGATGGAGAAGGGTTTCGGTTCGATATAAACCCCCTGCTCCAATAACATGTTGAAACTGTCTCGTGCGCTGTGACCAATGGCTAAAATAACATGGCGGCTGTTAAGGGTTTCACTCTTACCTGAACCAGACGTTAGGGTAACGCCAGTAATCTGCCCGTTTTTATTTTCACTAGGCTGGTTTTTACTGAGTTGGTTTTTACTGAGCTGATCTTCACTGAGCTGGTCTTCACTGAGCGAGCCTCCATCGACCGCCCGATGAATAGTCTCTACTTTACAGCCAAAGCGAATCTCTCCACCCAGCTCTATAATGTCGTTGCGGATGTTTTCAACCATTGTCACCAGCTTAAAGGTACCGATATGGGGTTTGCTGACGTACATGATTTCTTCTGGTGCACCGGCTTTCACAAATTCGGTTAATACCTTTCTACCCAAGTGACGTTTGTCCTTCACTTGGCTATAGAGTTTGCCATCAGAAAACGTGCCTGCTCCGCCCTCACCGTATTGCACATTGGACTCGGTATTAAGCTTACCTTCTCGCCACAGCCCCCAGGTGTCTTTAGTCCGCTGCCTGACTTCCTGCCCTCGCTCTAACACAATGGGTTTAAGCCCCATTTGTGCCAACACCAATGCTGCCAACATACCACAGGGGCCAAAGCCAATGACGATAGGTCGTTGCTGGGCTTCAGAAGGAAAGTTCTCTGCTGTCTCTGCAACAAACTGATAGCGGGTGTCCGGGCTTGGTCGCACAAATAATTGATTGGCAAACTGTGCTAACACACGCTCTTCTGCCGCAGCCGTCAATACTACATCCAACTGATAAATCAGCAGAATTTTATGTTTTTTTCGGGCATCGTAACTACGCTTGAATAGACTGAAGTCCTGAAGATCCTCGTCCACCAAATTTAACTTGCTGATAATGGCTGCACGCAGCTCTTCATCGGTATGATCGAGGGGTAGTTGTAAGTCATTGAGTCGTAGCATGTTGAATTGGTATCGTTAATTGTCAGGCTGATTTAGGGCTAGTTTTAAAGATCAGTTACACCCCGCCCTGAGACCACAATTCTAACATAAGAACGGTTGTCATAAGGGCGTTCAGAAGTGATGTTTTCTCGCTCCACCACCCTTGTCTAATCACACAATTATCCACAGAATTTTTTCCTTAAAAAAACGATGCACACTAGTGACAGCGACGTATAGCTAGCATTTACCAAAGGGTGATATATCATATGCCGCGAAGTGCGGGGTTAGCTCAGTTGGTAGAGTGTCAGCTTCCCAAGCTGAATGTCGCGAGTTCGAATCTCGTACCCCGCTCCATTTTTCACTTCATTTGCATCTTGTCGGCCATCTCTGGGGTTGTTTGACGATTGACTTGCCAACGGGTTATTGATTGGTCGTCTGCTCTCACTTAGGTATACTGCCCCGCGCTTGCGTTACGTCCATATTTGGGCCCGTTAGCGACTTGTCGGTCGTATTCGATCCTTAGAGGCCATAGTGTTCATGGCTGACCGGACAGGTGATGTTTTTTCCTTTTCTTAGTATAGGTATTGTAATGCAGGTAATTCGCTGGGTTTTAGGTTCGATGATTTTATTCTTTAACTGGGTGTTCACCCCCAAAAGCATCAAAAGAGAGGCTGAGCTACAAGCAAAAATAGATCAGAAAACAGCTGGATTGTCTTTGTATCAATATCCAGCCTGCCCCTTCTGCGTCAAAGTTCGACGAGCAATAAAGCGCAACAGCTTAAATATTCAAACTGTCGACGCAAAACGCTGTGAAACCAGTAAACAAGAATTGTTGGAAGGCGGTGGAAAACTCAAAGTCCCCTGCCTTAAAATTGTCGGAAGCACGGGTAACATCAGCTGGATGTACGAATCTTCCGATATCATTAACTTCCTAGAACAGCAGGTTTCTGAGCTAAAGGCCGCCTAGGTTTTTCAGCCTGAGAACGAAAACTCAAGCAGAAAAAAACAGGTTATTACATAGGTTCGTTTAGTGTTGCTCTAAACTAAATTAGACAAGATAAATTGGTCAAGCGATGAATCACTCTCAGTACTTTTATCGAACCGTTACATTCACCCGAAAACATAACCAAGTGGCTTTAGCGGACATTAATCAGCCTGACCAGACCTCTCCATTGGATGACTGGATGGGCATTGTGTTTTCTCTCGCCGATGGTAACCATACTATTCAAGAATTAATTGACTATATGAGAGTTCAGTACCCACAGGCACCAGCCAATTTGGAAGAAACACTCCACTCTGTAATTGAACGATTACAAGAGGGGAAAATCATTCAGCTCAGCGATAAAGCCGTAGTGCTCCCCTATTACCTGGCATCTCCAGTTGAGGAACTGGACTTAGAAAAAGCCACCGATTTGATTCAACAAGATGGCTATATCCAGCACTGAAACGACAAGGTGTCCTTGGGGGTCTTTATCTTTTAAACGAACCTAAAAACAAAGCTGCCACTTTTTCTAGCGCACTAGCATCTACTAAACACATGTCCTATGGTGCCCATATGATTGCCACCCTACTCCTTATCTTTATTGTTCTATTTGTCTTCCTTGCTTTCTATATCCCAATATGGCGAAACCGTTGGATTCGGAATAAACCCTTCCCTGAACAATGGGATGCCATCTTGGTTTCTAATCTACCGATTTATTCTGCCCTTAACACTGATGAAAAAACTCGGCTACAACAACTCATTCATCTCTTCACTACTAAAAAACGTTTTGTGGGCTGCGCGGGGTTAGAAATAACTGACGAAATAAAAGTAACCATTGCTGCTGAAGCCTGTTTATTACTACTACATCATCCGAAAACTGCGGTATACCCAAAGCTCTTTTCTGTTCTGGTATACCCCACTGCCTTTAAAACTAAGCGAGAGCAACGGGGTGACGATGGCGCGGTGTCTATGGCATCCCATAACCTTTCCGGAGAATCTTGGAGTAACGGCAAGGTAATTTTGTCTTGGGATGATGTCGTCTCGGGCGCTTCTGATTTCACTGATGGACATA
>CAXBDQ010000023.1:0-31800 GCA_963974675.1 uncultured Porticoccus sp.
TTTGGGCGCAGACACTGGCCAGTGTCATGGGCGACAAGCCTTGGCGAATCGATCTGGAACCTGGCGATTACATCACCAAAGATGCCGGTCTTTTTCTGATGGAAAAGACCTTTCAGGAGGTCAAAAAAGACCGTTGCTTTGTCGGTGTGAATGCCGGATTCAATTTGGCACCGGAGCCCGCTTACTATGCTCTGCCATTTCAGCCTGTTGCGCTCACCCACAAAACAGAAACCAGCCTAGTGACTCTCGTTGGCAACATCAACGAGGCCCTAGATGTTTGGTATGAGGACATTGAACTGCCAGTACTTGAGGATCAGACACACATTGCACTTATTAATGCGGGGGGCTATTCATCGTCTATGGCTTCTAACCACTGTATGCGGGGGAATGTTTCGGAGTATTTGATTCTGTGAGACAGAGAATCCCGCCCAAGGTGCGCAGGCGGGAGGCAATTAATTGTTAGGTAATATTAGCCGAATTGACGTACATATGGGGGTAGTCCGGCTCACGATTTTGAAACGACAGAATAGAGGAATTCTGAATCACGCCACCATCAATATTGATTGCCTTCCGAATGGTCTGATTGTTCTGCCAATTATCTCGGCCTGCAAGCACAGTCGGCAAATAAACAATAAGAGCAGCTGAGATTGAGCGCGTTGCACTTTCCCAAAGATAGCTGGGCGTATGATCTACAGCGTAATAATCTGTATTTTCATATTTAAACATCGGATCCTTGAATGTGGTTGGTTTGGCAAAAAAGAATCCCATCCCCTCATCACAACTGACATCAATAATCAGGCTGTTAGGCTTAAGGCATGCGCTTTCAGATTTGATAACAAAGTCAGTAGGATTTTCTGTATCTTGAAAAGTGCCATTAACAATAATATCCGCTTCACCAATCTTCTCCGTCAGTGGTCGCATTGACCCATCGTGTTCTACCACTACCATCCGCGCTTCGCCCTCTTCACCTGCACGAATTCTGACATATTTACAATCGAGCACTTCTTCACGTACTTCATGGTCGGGGCGTTGAATACAGATTGTAATGTCTCTAAACCCATGTGCTTTGAGAGCATATATCGCTCCACGGCTGACGGCTCCAAAACCGAACAGGATTGCTTTGCGTTGGTTGCCGTAGTGCCCATCGATACCTTTGAGTTGCAAGGCATGAATGACGGCGCAATAGCCCGCCATTTCGTTATTCTTATAAAACGTGTGACGACCAATCTGACCCTCTGGAGACCAAATAAACATATCCTCAAAAGCAATCAGAGTCTGCTTACGGTCGAGAGCCGCTTGGGTGATGTCCTGTTGCTGCACACAGTGCACATAACCCCACAGGGTTCCCCCTTCGCGAAGCTCTTGTAAATCAGCTAAGACCGGCTTGTTAATAATAACCGTACCAATATCGGCCAATAATTCATGGCGTGTGGCAATGCCACCTGTCAGAGCAGCGATTTCCGAGTCCGCAATACCGAAAGGTAATCCATAGCCCTCCTCAAAAATCAGCTGGTGGCGAAGCTCTTCAGGAATACGCAGCAAATGCTCTGGGTGGATTGGAAAACGTCGCTCATCTTCTTTTTTTGAAGTCCCAATGACTCCCACTGATAATTTTTTGGAGGGATTAGAGTTCATGCCGTCATGTCCTTGTTATTAAAAATACAAATAAGTGTGACTTCCTGAACGAATGACAGCTTCGCCAATAGGCCTGTTTCTTTATGCACCGCTCTGTCGCAAACGTTTCAAAACGTGAAACGCTGTACAAATTAGGTGTCTACTTTTCTTGGGTAACACGAACAGCTAACGCCGTAGCAACAGGCCCGCATAAGCGCGAGCTTGTTACTTGGAATAACGCAATGACTTATAACCTTAACCCGAAGAAGCCATCGTCACTTGTTAAGCTTTTTTAGTCGCCACATACACTGAAATAGGATATGAATAATAAATAACCCCCGCCAGTTCCCGAGGGTTTAAGCCTGTTTTATTATTACCTATATCTGCTGCAATCAACTTTCTTATTTGATTAACATCATCGCCTTCGGGAAATGAGACAGATAACTGGTCTTCCAGCTTAACATCAATGGTGTATTCAGATTGGGTACAATTCAAAAAAGCTTCTTGTGTAAAAAGGCGTACGAATTCACCCGAGGATAATGCCCTAACATGAGATGAATCCCTTAATTTTTCTACATAGTTATACCGAGCTGAACAATCTGGATCAATGGCAACATCGGCCACAACAACGCAACCTAGCGGCTTACAAACACGAATCATTTCAGCCAGCACACGGGCAGGGTGCAAAAAATTTATAACATATATCCCTAATTGAACTTGGAATAATGAGAAAGGCCGTTGACTAAAATACTGTGCGGAGTGAAAACAACCAACGGTAATGTTTACCGTTTCAAACTCTTATTAGACTTAGACCAATGTTATATAGGACAACTTTCTGCTTTTTTCTTACTGAACAGAACATACGCCATATACCAAACCACCAAAATATTTATTAAAAATATGCTAAAACCCACAAGACTTATATGAAAAATTATTTCATATATTTCAAACGGTAAATAAATTGCACCACTGACTAAAGCAAACCATTCCACCCAAACTAAACCATGCCATAAACCATACGCTTCAATTAGCCGAACCAACGCATAGACTAAAGCACCAATGGCTAACAAGCTCATTTTACTGTCTGGGATAGAACTCGCTACTGTAATGAAAATACTTGGAAAATGACTCGCCGGATTTAGATGTGCATTAGTGACTATCTCTTCAGCCAGTTTTCGCAAATTTTGACCCGCTAAGGCATGAAGACCAAAACCAACCAAAAGAGACATCAACCCTTTAAAAGCTTCTAGAGTAGCAACAGCCTTTAGCCCCGTTCTCACTTCTGTCATGCTGGCCTCGTTTAAACCTAACATCATGCTAAATGGCAGCCGAAAAAAGAAAAGCTACCTGTAGGCCGCCCCAGCCGTGTAGCTGGCGACAACTACAACCTGTTATAAATTTAGTTGCGTGTATCTTTTATGTACATTGCTTTACCGTCATGTCGCATTTCGACATCGAACAATTCAGTAGCACGAATCAAGTCACCTAGTTTTTTGTAGCCATAATTCACAGCTGAAAACGAGCTGTTATTTGAGATATAGTGACCAACTTTGCTCATATGCGCCCAGCCGTCGTCTTCAGATGTTTGCTCAACAGCCGTTCTAATCAGTCGAATGAGTGACGTGTCTCCTCTTAATTTATTTCTACCTTTACTCCCCCTACTTTCGACAGAGTTAGGCTTGGCCTCTTCCTCTGGAACAAGGTTTTCTGTAAAAATAAATGGAGAGCAAGCATCTACGAATGGCTTCGGTGTTTTCTTTTCTCCAAACCCATAAACAGGCAGCCCGCTTTCAAGAATTCTAAGAACTAAAGGCGTAAAATCACTGTCACTGGTCATCAAGGCAAAGGCATCAACATTGTTGCTATATAAAAGATCCATAGCATCAATAATCATTGCCGAATCTGTCGCATTTTTACCTTTAGTATAGGCAAATTGTTGCATTGGCCTTATCGCATTGGGATGCAATCGTTCAATCCAACCCGACAAAGATGGATTGTTCCAATCACCATGGGCGTGGCGAACATTAACCATACCGTATTTTGCCAGCTCTTCTAATACGCCTTCAATAGAGTTATGACTAACATTGTCACAATCAATCAGAAGAGCAATTCGCTTCGGTACTGACATTAATTCCTCCTTGGTTTTTTATCACGCTGGCCGCCCTGTGTGCATAGCAGCAGAGAAACATAGGGCAAACGCTACTTGATCCAGAAAAATATGATATAGAAATACGGTGAAAGTAAGTCTCACATACAAGAGGCTGAAACCGCAGGTGTCCTGTCTATGCCAGCTCTCGTATTGAATGGCACTACATTTTATATCAATTTTGGTGCTGATATGAATGCACGAAAATAACATTTTTATCACCGAGCGCTTAAATCAGGGCGTTTACCTTATGATGGCAACCCTTTTTATTGCCATTGCCTAATTGTTTGACATGAGTGACTAAGCGTCACCATGCTTCACCACGGACGCTGGAGGGCCAAAGACGCAATCGAAGGCCCATGTGAAAGCAATAGCATAGACAAAGAAGAATGCCAAAAGACCAAGATTCGCCAAGAACGCACTGAAAACTGAGATATTCAACCAAAGAACCATGACCGGAATCAGAATTACAACGAGGCCGCCTTCGAATCCAATTCCATGCAACACACGCCTAGAAAATGACCGACCTTGACCGGATTGCCGTGACTCCCAGTGCTCAAAGATAGTGTTGAATACATAATTCCACCCGAGAGCAATAATTGATAAAACGAAGGCGAGACCTATGGTTGAGGCCGGCGAATTGTCAAAGATGACATTCAACATCGGGACAACTGAGGCAATAGCGAAGACTTCATACAAAATGGCTTGGAGAACGCGACGGCTTTTAGAGTTCACGACAAAATCTCGATGGCGGCGTTTGGTTTGACTGAGGTCTAACGCTGACATTATCCACGAGCCTTAGCGAGTCGGTTAAATGATTTAAGTTTGCCGTCAAGTTCCGAACACGCCACTCTGTTTAATACCATCAAAAATGAACTGAACAGCCAAAGCAGACAACAAAACTCCCATAATACGACTGATAACATGCATACCAGTGACACCGAGAATTTGGTGAATTTTACTTGCAAGCAACAGTGCAATTCCGGTGAGTAGCAAAATGGCAAGAAGCGACGCAATAACAATTAGTTGCCGTGTTAGATCTCCTTCTCCATTTGCCATCAATAGAATAGCCGCACCCATAGCACCTGGGCCTGCGATGAGTGGCGTGGCTATTGGAAAAATAGAAATATCCTGCTTCAGTACTGCTTCGCGCTCTTCTTCATCTGTCGTCGAAGTACCTCCGGATGAGCGCGCGAACACCATATCAATACCAATTAACAACAGTAAAATCCCACCAGCTGCCCTCAGTGCGGCTAATGATATACCAAGACTAGCTAAGAGAATCTCACCAATTAGAGCGAAAGCAACCAAAATTACAGAAGCTATCAGCGTCGCTCGGATGGCCATTGATCGCTTATACTCTAGCGTTTCAGTCGCCGTTAGTGCAGCAAATACAGCAGCAGCATCAATGGGACCAATCGTCGCAAAGAAAGTTGCCAAGGCTAAGCTTGCAGTTTCTATCATCCCACTACCATTAAATTTTTTCCCTCTAACGCCGTAAGCAGGGGCCGACTGAAAGGAGGTCCCGCCCCGAAGGGGCTTACTGCCTTGCTTTGTCAGGCATTTCCTGCCAGCCACTTTTCATGCGCTTTATCTAAAATCAATATCCGCTCTTGTAAATCATTTAGGTTTTTAATCAGCCCCTGTATTTCCTCGAAGCCCAGCTCTCGCACAAACCCTTCGACCACTTCGGCAGAGTGCAATGAAACAACATTTAAATATTGAGGGCGCGGCCTACGCCAATCTAAATTTGGTGAGAACAAACCGTCCCCTTCAGAAATAAGATGATACTCTAAAAGATCTTGCCAGTTGCCATGGATTCCATGGGATGGCCCACCGAAGGCTGCGAGATATGCCTCGCTGAGCCCAACATCATCAGCCCGCTCATAGATATTCTTGTCACCCCAGTTGCGAAGCTCCTTTGGTTTTATTTCTTCTGGGGAGATATCCGATTCTCGAAAACTTCTAAAAATGGACTCAATCATGCGCTTTTCTATGGGTAACTCATCTCCATTTCTACGCTGTATATTCTCTCGAATTTTTTCTAGTAGTTTTTTCTCGTGTTTCAGAGAATAAGCCTTATAGGAAAACAATAATTCTGGACTTAGATTCTTAATGATATATCTGAGGTTTACGATACACTCAAAAGCCATTCTTGCTAGCATGAATGATATCTCTCTGCGTCTCTGGCAGGTCTGATCTAGCAAAGCCGAAATTAGTTTGTAAAGTCTGACAAAATTTCCTCCTATGACAGCCTGATCAGAATTCCATTTCTCACCCTCTCCCGGCATGATTGAAGCAGCAGCACAAACATAACCACCTGCTTCAATGAGGAGATCAACCGACAGCCCTATAAAATCGTCTTCACTCTCGAATTTATCGATTTCGTGAATATTGACTTCAACTCTCGGAACTACCGGAACATTGTTCATCTGATGCCTAACTGTTAATTAATAAGCCTGAAGGCCATATAACTAGAAGGCACTGTATCAAAGTGGGATTGAGACTAAAAGATGGAACTTTTAGTTTTTAAATCAAACAATTAGATAGTGTGTCAAGGACTCCGGTTAATGACAAAACAAGCCTCCGTGCATTATTTTTATTCAATCATTAGGCGATCGATTATAATCGACCACCTAAAGAATCAATCACTTAGCGTTTTATTTTCCTTGATACAGAGCCTGATGGCTTGTGATTTTTGGTAGTATTCAGCCGTGGATTCTGTGCTCAAACACCTCCCAAGGCTCGATATAAATTGATAGTCCCTTGAGCAAAATCAATTCTGGATGCCGTTAATTCACGTTCGGAGTCCAACAGGGTTCGTTCGGCCTCGAGCACATCCAAAAAGGATTCCACACCGGCGTTGTAGCGTAATTTCACCAGCTCTACGGCTTCACGGCTGGCCGCAACAGACTCCTGTAACACAAGGTTCCGATCGCGCTCTTGGGCATGGCGCATCAAGGCGCTGTTAACTTCCTCAAGTGCCAGTAAAACTGTACCGTCAAAACGTGCCAGTTGCGCTTCGGTCTCAGCTTCAGTTTGGGCAATACGGGCACGAATAGCGCCACGATTAAACAGATTCCAAACGATACCGGGGCCTACCGCATAATTCATGGAACTGTGGTCATTAAGCTTCGAGGTGTTATCAGCCGCCACACCAACACTGGCGATAAAATTTACCGTTGGATAAAGATCCGCAGTCTCTACTCCAATTTGTGCCGTTAAACTGGCCAGAGCACGTTCTGCTTCACGAACATCTGGACGTCGACGAATCAACGAAAGGGCATCTCCCACAGCAATAAACTGGGGCATGACAGGCAATGAATCACCTTGCTGTAAAATACCATCCAAGGGACCGGGAACACGGCCAGTTAATCGAGCCAACCGATTCAGTGCAGTGTTCTGATCACTGACAATAACGGGCAACAGCGCCTGGGTGGCAGTCAATTGTGCACGAGCACGCGCCGAATCCAACTGTGATGCTATCCCCTCTCTGACAAGAGTGATCGTCAAATCCAGGGTTTCTCGCTGGTTACCGATATTATGCTCAACGACTCTGCGACGCTCTTGGGCACCCCGCAGGTCAAAGTAAGCCGAAGCCACGTCGGCAATGACAATACGCTTCACATCGTCACTCAATGCCTGACTGCGTTCTATATTAGTGCGAGCCACTTCTACACTGCGCCGGACGCGACCAAAAACATCCAACTCCCAGGCTAAACCAAGCGAAGCAGAACTGATGGTTTCAGTCTCAGTTTGTTGGCCGGAAACTGCCGAGGAGCGGGTACGCTCAACTCCAGCACTAAGATCAACAGAGGGCTGAAATTGAATTTCCTGCTGACGCAGTAAAGCCCGTGCGGCGGTCAGGTTAGCCAGTGCAACACGAAGGTCCGTATTAGCCTGTAACGACTGTTCGATCAACCCCGTCAGCACGGGATCCTTTAACTGTAACCACCAGGCATCAACTGGCTGCTCACTAGGGTATAACAGCTGAGCAGCTGGCTTTTGCAAACGAGCTGAGGCAAAAGGCTGCTGAGATTCAAGATTATCAGGTTCAAGTGGGCGGCTATAATCTGGCCCCACGGCAGAACACCCCGCCAACAACAGAATTGAACTCAGCGCGGCGCCTTTCATGCCAAACTTTCCGCTCATACCAAACTGTCCCTTCATATTGAACTTTCCTTTGGAGCATCTTGAGACGCTGATTTACGCAAGCCTGCAAGCCAACGACAGACCACATAAAAAACGGGTGTAAACAAAAGACTAAACAGGGTTACACCGACCATACCGGAAAAGACGGCAGTGCCTAATGCTTGACGCATCTCGGCACCTGCACCAGAAGCAAGAACCAACGGCAAAACACCGAGAATAAAAGCCAATGATGTCATCAGAATTGGTCGTAATCTTTGACGCGCTGCCTGAACAACAGCATCAAACCGATCAAGTCCGCTCTCTTCCGCCTGTCGGGCAAATTCGACAATCAAAATGGCATTCTTCGAAGCCAACGCAATCAGCACAATAAACCCGACCTGAGCCAGAATATTATTATCAAGCCCTCTTAGGGCGATACCCGACACAGATGCCAGCAAACACATGGGTACAATCAAGATGACTGATAATGGCAATAACCAGCTTTCATAGAGTGCTGCCAGTAGCAGGAATACAAACAGTACGGCGAGACCGAAATTGATCAGAACTGAGCCACTTGCCAATTTTTCCTGCAGCGCCATTTCCGTCCATTCATAACCTACCCCTTCGGGCAAGTTATTCTCGAGTAAGGTCTCCATACGCTGCATGGCATCGCCACTAGAGAATCCTGCTGCAGCACTTCCGGAAATATCCACTGCACTGTAGTTATTGTAACGAGACAGTCGAATTGGGCCGGTGCGGTCCTCCAATGTCAACAACGACCCCAGAGGTACCATATCCCCATCGACAGAACGAACACGAAGATTATTAATATCGGCAGATTCATCACGGTAGGCACCATCTGCCTGTGCGATCACCCGATAGGTACGACCAAGAAAATTGAAATCGTTGACATAACGTGACCCAAGGTAAATCTCCAGAGTATCGACCACGTTCTGCACTGGCACATTCAGCATTTCGGCCCGCGCCTCATCAATATTGGCGAAAATTCGCGGTGTGCTCGTATTAAAAAAGGTATAGACCCTTGTTAGCTCTTCCTGTTGATTCGCCAGAGCAATAATATTCTGCACCACCTTCTCCAAATTGATGATGCCCATCCCCGATCGGTCCTCAAGGTAAAGTTTCCAACCGCCAGTATTACCCATCCCGCGAACTGCAGGTGGCATAATGACAATAGTCATCGCCTCTTGAATACTTCCCAATGCCTGCTGTGCCTGATCACGAATTTTACTGGAATGAAGCCCTTTCTTTGCTCGTTCATCAAAAGGGTCTAATGGCGTAAAAATAACTGCAGCATTGGATGCATTGGTAAAGGTTGCACCATCAAGCCCAACAAATTGAACCGTATGGGCAACACCCTCGATGCCACGCAGAATATCAGAAGCCTCGCGAACCACTGCATCGGTGCGTTCTAGGGATGCACCGGGTGGCAACTGAATGACATTAATCAAATAACCCTGATCCTGTTCGGGAATAAACCCGTTAGGTATCTGATTGAACTGCCAACCAGTAAAGATAATCAAGCCCAGGTAAACCAGTAACATCATCACCAACATACGCACAGCACGACGTGTCAGAGAACCATAAGCGTTAGACAACTTGTCAAAACCGGCGTTGAAAACATGCCCAGGCCAAGCAAAAGTACGCTTCCAGCCGTGTAGCTGTTCATAAGGCACATGGGGTTTAAGCAATAAGGCACCTAAGGCCGGAGACAGGGTCAGAGACACCAGTAACGAAATGATCGTTGCGGTAGCAATGGTCAGAGCAAACTGACCAAAAAAGGCACCGGATACGCCACTGATAAACGCGGTCGGAATAAAAACTGCCACGAGCACCAGCGACATAGCCAACAATGCCCCACCCACTTCAGACATAGTTTTATGTGCGGCTTCGCGTGGAGCAACACCCTTGGAAATGTAGCGTTCAATATTCTCCACCACCACAATAGCGTCATCGACCACAATGCCAATGGACAACACCAAACCGAACAATGTCAGGTTATTAAGCGAAGCCCCCAAAGCGGACATCATCGCAAACGTGCCGACCAACGAAACAGGAATAGCAACCACAGGAATAATGGCCGCGCGCCAGTTCTGCAGAAACACCATGATCACCAGCACGACTAGCAAGACGGCTTCAAAAATAGTTTTATAAATTTCTTCAATAGATTTTTTAATGAACTGCGTAGGATCGTAAATAATACGGTATTCAATGCCCTGCGGCATCGTTTTGGCAATATCGTCCATCTCCGCCCGCAAAGCAGTTGCGGTGTCTAGCGCGTTACTACCGGGCCGCTGGAAGATAACAATGGGCAGAGCTTGGGAGTCATCCAGATAACCGTTGGTACTGTAATCTCGTGCCGCCAGCTCAACCCGAGCGACTTCTTTAAGGCGAACAACTCGACCATCCTCACCCCGTTTGACAATTACTTGCTCAAATTCATCAGGGTTGAGTAGGCGACCTCGGGTTTGAACACTGTACTCAAAACCGCCCTTGCTCTCGATGGGCTGTTGGTTGATAACTCCGGCGGCAATCTGCACATTGTTCTGACGTAAAGCTTCGATAACATCATTGGCGGTCAGGCCCAGAGTATAGGCCCGCTCCGGATCAATCCAGACTCGCATGGCGTAAGCACGCTCAGCAACCAGGCGCGCCTCACCAACACCAGGAATACGTGCCAACCGATCAATCACCTGAGTTCTGGCATAGTTAGACACATAGAGGCCGTCACGACTGTCATCAGGTGACAGTATATGAATCACCATCATCAGATCGGGTGAATTCTTGCGGACATTAACCCCCTGGCGCTGCACTTCTTCCGGCAAAAATGGCTCAGCAAGTGCCACCCGGTTCTGTACCAAAACCTGGGCGATATCAATATCAGTTCCCTGCTTGAATGTTACTGTCAGTCTGGTGCTTCCGTCAGCCGTATTTTCTGACTTCATGTACAGCATGTTTTCCACGCCGTTGATTTGCTCCTCAAGGGGCGTGGCGACAGTTTCCGCAGCAATTTCGGCCGTTGCCCCCGGGTAACTTGCGCTCACACCGATGCTCGGCGGGGAAATTTCCGGGTACTGGGAAACGGGTAAATTTAGGTACGCAATAGCGCCAAGCATGACAATCAGAATTGACACAACACCTGAGAAAATTGGCCTTTCAATAAAAAAGTGGGACAACCTCATAACCGACCCTCAGCGGCATCACTTACCTGCGGCGCGACTTTGACACCGGGACGAACCCTCAAAAGACCCTCGGTAATGATTCGATCGTCGGCTTCTATGCCACTACGAATTATCCGCAAGCCTTGATACAACGCGCCTAGTTCAACTTTTTTCGGCTGCACCAGGTTGTCTTTGTCAACCGTCATAACGATCTTCTCGGCCATGTCACTCATCACAGCAGCATCTGGAATCAACAACACCAGCCCTGGAGTCCTTGCTGGCAACCTCACTCGGCCAAAGCTGCCTGGAAGTAATAGACCGTCGGCATTGCTATCAAATAACGCACGTAAGCGAATAGTGCCGGTGCGTTCATCAAAGTGTGTATCGACAAAATCAACCCGTCCCTCGTGCTGATACTCCTGCTCATCAAGCAGTCGCACCTGAACAGTCGATGCCTGGTCAACCAACGTGTCATCACCAAGAGAATTCCGCTGACGCTTGTACTGCAAGTAGTTACTTTCAGACAGGTCAAAAACGAAGTAAACCGGCTGCTCTGCCACGATATTGGTTAACACCTGTTCGCCCCCAGCATCAATCAGGTTGCCGATATCAACTTTTTTGTTGGAAATCTGACCGCTTATCGGTGCGCTAATACGCGAATATTCAAGATCCAGCTCCGCTATCACCAATGCTGATCGAGCAGCTTCCACATCCGCCTTTCGGGCCTCCATGGTTGCGCTACGCACGTCCAATTCCTCTTGAGACATTGCTTTCTGCGCGACCAAACGTTTAGCCCGACGAAATTCCTGCTCGGCCAGGATCAGGTTAGTGGCAGCACGGGCCTGTTCAGCCTTAGCCGCAGAAATGGCCGCGACAAATGGTCGAGGGTCCAGGCTAAACAACAGCGCCCCTTTTTCAACCCATTCACCATCGGTAAAGTGTATATCCTGTAGATAGCCCGCAACCCTTGCGCGGATATCTACTCGCTCAAAGGCTACAAATCGCCCGGTATATTCATCCCACTCAGTGACCTCTTTCTGTTCGGGATAGACTACCGTTACCGGCACCCCAGACGGCGCTTCCGCTGCTAAGATCACCGGGGATAGGAGTAGACCCAGAACCATCAAAAGAGAGGCATTAATTAACTGCCTATGACCCATGGGTAATATCTGGAGGATTCTATTTTGCATAGTCTGGTTTCTCTAATCGATACATTTTCCGACTCCCGATGTAGAAACATTGGGAGAGTACTGTGGACAACAAACAAACTTGCTTTCCAGAAAGATAAAAGGCAATATAACGCTCAATTATCTTTCTTGCAAGCTATCTATTTGTGATAAATCATGACTAACCAAAAACTCAACGTTGAAGATCTTATCGATTGCTGCCGTAAAAACTGGCCGCGAGAATATCAGGATGCGGGTGCCACCACAGTCAGGCTAATCCGCGCCAGTGATGTCATGTTGGCCACTGGCCGCAAGGTCATGGAGCAGTATGGCCTTACCCCTGCCGAGTTTGACACCTTAGCCACACTCCGGAAAATGGGGACCACCAGCAAACTCACTCCATCCGACCTATGTCGGGCCAACCTGTTGTCTTCAGGAGGGCTGACCAAAATACTCCATCACCTCGAACAGCGCGGTCTAATTTCCCGTCACCCCCACAAAACCGACAAACGTAGCAATTACATCGGCCTAACCGAGCAGGGCTGCGATCTGATTGATAAGAGTATGGGACTTGTATTACAGGATCATGAAGAAAAACTAGCTGCTGTTTATACCCAAGAAGAAAGAGAAGAATTGAACCGCTTGTTGAAAAAATTTCATTTAGCCCACGCGTACTGCCCTACTGATTAGGAAAACATAGCTACGTTTCCTGCGGCGCAGAAAATAAGGAAGCGTGGCGTTATTTGTCAGCAACAAACAAAGCATTAAAAAATAGCCTGCCGAACCATATCTTTCGATTCAACATCGTTACAGTGCAACACCTCCGCTACCAGCCCCTGGTCCCCGATTAATCCCTTTAATGTACTGGATTTAATTTCAAAGAAGCCAGTATTGGAAGCCAGTATTGAATGTTTAATCTATGAAAAACTCATCTAACTCTTAACTCTCCGGTTACCAATTTAAGTAAACCTATCGCTTAACTATCGCTTAACTATCGCTTAACTATCTCTTTAACGACCCGATTGTCCTCTTATTTAATTGCAAAAAAAATCCCGCGGTACGGGATTTTTCTAATTTATGTTATGACCAAACACTAACGATTTAATCTGTTCTCTATCAATTGATCAACGACAGAAGGGTCGGCCAGTGTTGATATGTCGCCCAGACTATCCAGTTCATTGGCAGCGATTTTACGTAAAATACGACGCATGATTTTACCTGAACGAGTTTTAGGCAACCCTGGCGCCCACTGAATCAAATCCGGTTTTGCAATATGTCCAATTTCTGTGGAACAAAGACCAATCAATTCATTACGCAGCTCATTTGAAGGCTTCAAACCCTCCATCAATGTCACGTAAGCATAGATACCCTGCCCCTTAATATTATGGGGACAACCCACGACTGCCGCTTCGGCTACGCACGGGTGAAGCACTAAAGCACTTTCTACTTCAGCCGTACCCATACGGTGGCCGGACACATTTAGCACATCATCCACCCGACCCGTAATCCAGTAGTGTCCATCGTCATCTCGACGGGCACCGTCACCCGTAAAGTAGTACCCAGGATAAGGAGAGAAATAGGTTTCTTTAAAACGATTCATACCACCATAAATACCACGAATCTGAGCAGGCCATGAGGACTTAATAGCCAAATTCCCTTCTCCCGATCCCTCTATCAGGTTGCCGTCACCATCCAACAACACCGGTTCCACACCAAAGAATGGAGCAGTAGCACAACCCGGCTTCATGTCGTGGACACCGGGCATGGGGGACAACATATGAGCACCGGTTTCTGTTTGCCACCAAGTATCCACAATAGGGCAATTTGAGTTCCCCACAACCTTGTAGTACCACTCCCAGGCTTCTGGGTTAATGGGCTCCCCCACCGAACCTAACAAGCGCAGCGAACTACGATCAGTTTTTGTAACGAAGTCCTCGCCGGCACCCATCAAAGCACGAATGACTGTGGGAGCCGTATAAAAAATGTTCACTTGGTGTTTATCAACCACCTGCCAAAAGCGTGAGGCGTCGGGATAGGTTGGCACACCCTCAAACATTAACGTAATTGCACCATTACACAGAGGACCATAAACAATGTAACTGTGGCCTGTGACCCAACCTACATCCGCAGTACACCAATAGACATCCCCCTCTTTATAATCAAACACATATTTGTGAGTCATTGCTGTCTGTAGCAGATACCCTGCTGTGGTATGCAGTACTCCCTTTGGCATACCTGTAGACCCAGAGGTATAAAGAATAAACAATGGATCTTCTGCATCCATTATCTCTGGCTCACAATGATCAGAGGCGTCCACTATCGCATCGTGGTACCAATAATCTCGGCCTTCCAACCAATTAATTTTTTTGCTTGTATGTTGCACTACCAAACAGGTATGAACGTTGGGACAATGCTTGAGTGCCTCATCAGTATTCCCTTTTAATGGGATAGATTTACCACCTCTTAATCCATCATCAGCGGTAATCACCACCCGGCAATCTGAATCGAGGATGCGGTCTTTTAGTGCCTCAGGAGAAAAGCCACCAAATACCACCGAATGCACGGCACCAATTCGAGCACAGGCCAACATGGCGTAAGCAGCCTCAGGGATCATTGGCATATAGATACAAACTCTATCCCCTTTTTTAACACCTCGAGCCCTCAGCACATTCGAGAGTTTATTTACCTGCTGACTTAGCTGGTTGTATGTGATGTAAAGACTAGAAGCCGGGTCATCACCCTCCCAAATAATCGCTGTTTGATCACCGCGAGTAGCGAGATGACGGTCGATGCAATTAACCGAAACATTGAGCTTCCCATCAGCAAACCAACGGGCTTCTCCTGTGTGAAAATCGAAGTAACTAACCTGACTCCAACGTTGGTTCCAATCCAAGAATTGCTCTGCCTGTTCGGACCAAAAACCATCGGGATCAGCTATGGAACGGCGATACATCTGCTGGTACGTTTCAGCATCAATATGCGCCTCTTTTGCAAAATCTTTATGGACCGGATGCACATGAACCTCGGACATAGAAGTCTCCCTTATTTATACATTACTCATAAACCACAGATTACTTGAGATAAGGCCTAGTATCCATTCGAATAACTTCACCTACTGATGAATGTCGGCTTATCGACAAAGAGGTATTTTACCGTACTACACAGGAGAGAGGATCGAAACGACAGGGCATTTTCGCCAAGAATAGAAAGCTGGCAATGGATACTACCTAAACGCAGGCTACCCATCACACCCCGATATCGCTGTCATTTGGTTTATCCAAGGACAACTATATCGACATAGGGGGTCAATAAATTTTGGGGATATCAGTGAAGGACATCATACCCCGTAGTTTCAAGTCGACGGTGGTGTTGTGCTCATCGCTACATCCAGCCCAACAAATTGTTTGAAGAATGAATGCAGAAAACGAAAGTTCAGAATTTCAACCATGTCCAAACTAATTGTATCTAAGCAGCGACACCATAATAAGGTTGATATCTCGGAGCAAAATAATGGTTTTTTTCTGGAGCAACGTTAGCGACGCGATCTGGCTTGAGCTGTGCAACAGAAAGTACATGCTCAAGCTGGGAAAAAGCTCCTGAGGGTGCGCACTTTATCTGGCTACAAATTTTAAACGGAATATTCAACATTGAATGACACAACCGGTAAAACCGTGCGTTTTTCACAGAACTTACCATCAAAGCATAGTCATACCCCAATGACCGGGAAGCACTCACTAGCTGATCACAAAATTCGGGCTGACTACGACTATCCCTGAACTCGTGAGAGACGGCAAGACGCTCCCAAGCACAACATGTCCCAGGCACCATATCCAACTTCAACATCAAATCACATAACGACATATTAGAAAGAAGTGCTTCAACATTATCCGTAATGCGTGCACCTCCCAAGCAATAATCATTATTTTTAGCTACAAAAATATATCCTTCACGGTCTTCAGGCTCTTCGGATCCATCGAATGAGGGTAACTTCAACTCTTGTTGATAGCAGTGTTCACGTACTTGGTAATACTCATTGAGCAACCTTGAATCTTTAGTAATTTCATAACTAATTTGCATACAAGCCCCAGAATTTTTTACTTCTATTGCGAATAACATCAACCAGAGCCCAGTCGTGGTGCTCAGAGGCATTGATCTATCTGCTACATTACAAAATACATGCCAGTAAAAAAATGTCTTTAAATATCAAGGGGCTTTTGTAAAAAATTTGAAACGGACTGATTAACGAAGACTAATTAACGAAGAATTCGTCTGCATAATGCGACAAACATTGAGGGGGATTTGAAATATATCTATAAATCAGTTAGTTAGACCGTCTCTAAAAAGCGACAAGCCAATCTACCCGATATCTATCATATAGAGCAGACTTCAGACATCGAGATAAAAAAGGAGGGCTTTATTCCAACGCCTCTTTAAATAAAGCAGGTTGAATGTGGTGGCGTTTTAACAATTTATAAAAGTCTGTTCGATTCCTCTGGGCCAATTTTGCAGCCTCAGTGACGGAGCCGTTGGTAATACGCAGTAGTTTAATCAAGTAGTCGTGCTCAAATTGTTGTCGTGCCTGGTTCAGACTAAGGGATGTATCTTCATCAAACGATAATGCCTTTCGTACCAAGTCATCAGAGATAACCTGAGAGGTGGATAACGCCACAGTTTGCTGCACCACGTTTTCAAGTTGCCTGACATTACCAGGCCATGGTGCTTTAACCATTAACTCCATGGCTGCTGGAGAGAAACTGGATATCCTTTGTGCATCAGCACCCGCTTTTCTCAAAAAGTAATGGACCAGCAAGGGAATGTCTTCAGATCGCTCGGTTAAACTAGGCAAATGTAAATTCACCACATTCAGTCGGTAAAACAAATCTTCCCGGAACTGCCCTTCTGCCATCGCTTGCTCAAGATTTGCATTGGTGGCTGAAACAACCCGAACATTAACCGGTATATGCTGTGTGCTGCCTATGGGACGAATTTGTCGCTCCTGTAATGCACGCAACAACTTAACTTGAAGACTCACAGGCATGTCCGCAATCTCATCCAATAGCAACGTACCGCCCTCCGCTGCCAAAAATAAACCCTGATGATCTTTAATGGCCCCGGTAAAAGCACCCTTTACGTGTCCGAACAACTCTGACTCCAACAACTGCTCTGGCAGAGCGCCGCAATTAATCGGAACAAAGGGGCCATCCTGATATTGCCCAGCCTGATGAATTGCCTTGGCAAGCAATTCCTTACCTGTACCGCTCTCACCCGTAATCAAAACATTCACAGACAGGCTGCTAATTTGTCGTACCTGGTTTAACAATCTTTCCATCACCGCACTACGGCTAATGATATGTGTGCGCCAAGGCTCTGTTTTATCGCTTTGCTGGGCACCACTGTGGGATATCGCTGATTTTATCGCTTCAAGTAACTTGATTTTATCGACAGGTTTAGTGAGGAACTCAAAAACACCTTGCTGTGCAGCAGCCACAGCCTCAGGAATAGTCCCTTGAGCAGAGATAATAATGACGGGAAGACCAGGAAAGAAATGGCGAATTTGGCCAAACAACTCAAGGCCATCCATTCCACTCATACGCAGGTCCGTGACAACCAAATCAACATTATGGTTACGCAACGCAGGTATTGCTTCTTCCCCTGAACTAGCCGTATATATGGTATAGCCTTCCGCCTCTAGTCGAATCGACAGCAACCGCAGCAAACCCGGATCATCGTCAACAAGCAGTAGACTATGTTTCATTACAAACAGTATCCGCCCATTTAATCATCGCCAATGACCTGTTGTTTTCGGTGACTAATAACAGCTTCTAGATCAGTTAATGCTTCGATTTTTTGTTCTAACAATTCACGATCCAAAACACTTTCAGCTAGTTCCTTTTGCAAATGACGGTGTCGCTCGTGCCAATTAATAAGTGACTGATTATGGTTCAACAGGATATCTGCTAACTCACGAAGGCTAGGTTCTAAATGAGTATCGTTCGCCAACTGCCGAAAGGCATCTCGCGCCTGAATCCAACCATCAAAACGATCAAGCTGCTGGTTAAGTGCGCCGTAGTAAAACAGCTCGCCACCCCTATCCGGCCGCTCAAGATCCTGTAAGGCAACAACCACTTGCTCAACAGACATGGTCCCCACTTGCTTACTAACCGCCAACCAATGATTAAGACTTTGTAGCTCGGTCACCATCAGTGGGCGGCTTTCATCAACATCGTTGGGCAATAAAAACTGAGAACATCCGGAAATGGTCATATAAATCGATGAGATAAAAATAACTATTAATGTTCTAAGGAGGGACATATCAATCTAAAACATACGGCTAATAACAAATGTTTTTCCAGCGCGAGACTACCACCCTGGGCCTGCATACATTCTTGAGCAACGCTTAAACCCAAACCTGACCCTTTAATCGGTCCATGCCTGACAGAGCTGCCCTGATAAAAAGGTTCAAATAAATGTGCCTCCTCCCGCTCCTGAATGGCCATGCCAGAATTGGCAATATCAATAATCAGCTTACCCTTTTCTTCTCGAGCTTCTAACACGATAGAGCCATTCTCCGGGGTGTAATTCACCGCATTGGATATGACATTATCAAGAGCTATTTTAAGCTTGTTGCGATCGGCAAACCATTCTGTAACAGACCAATGATGAGATACATTCAAAACTTTACTCTCAACACTGATGTGGTAGTTCTTCAACAGCGACGCGACCAGAACATCCAACTCGATAGCTTCAGGGAATATCCCTTGATGAGGAAGTTGGTTGTAATCCAGCAAATTCTCAATCAGTCGCTGCAACTCTATGCTGTTGTGCTGGACAATGGAAACGATTTCCCCCTGTCTGTCCGATAATGGCCCTGGAACCTCATCTGCCAACAGGTCTGCACCTTCCCGCAAATTTGCCAAAGGAGTTTTAAGTTCATGAGAAACATGCCGAAGAAATTTTTGTTTCTGCTGATCAATATCATCCAGACGCCCCCGCAACCATTCCAACTCATGTCCTAACAGTTTTACTTCCTGTGGTCCGGAAATTTTAATGGCTCGGGTTAAATCGCCCTCTCCAAGTAATTTTATCTCGTTGGCAATCATTTTAATCGGCCGATTGATCCAATAACTAAAAAACAGCATTAACATTAATGTGGCAAGTGCCATGACGAAGACCATGACTAATAGCGAATCTTTGATCTTGTCCGCATCTGTTGCATGATCGGTAATTCGCCTATCAACCTCGGCGCGAAGTTCGTTGCCAAATTCTGCTCTCGCTTGAGTAATGACATCAAACTGCTGAATCAGCTGATCCATTGCCTCAGGATCCACAGCCTCAGGATTCAGGTCGGAAATTTTACTATACAACCGAGAAACAACTTCATCTAAATTATTATATACAACCCCCAACTCTTTGATATTTTTAGAAACAGAATCTTTTTCATTGTTAAATAATTCCAGTAAGTCTGAATTCCTCAATGCTAAATATTGTCGTGCTCGCCGCTCCAGATCCAACAAGTCTCGCTGTAATTCTTGGCCATGACGGCTTAAAGCGACCACCTGTGTCGTGACAACACGGCTACCTTCAGATAACGTTCCCAGTGTTTGAACTGTGTATAAAATAGCCAGACACAGCGGCGCAACGACGACCAAAAAGCCGACAACCACTAATTGCAAAACGGACCTAGGCTGTAAAAAAGACATAGATGGAGTAATTCAACTGCTCACAAATTGAGCACTAACGAGCGAGGGCGCAGAATAAGATTCCTGTCGCCAAAAGTCTACCGATACGGCACTCTCAATAAAAGAAAGTGTAGGGAGAGACAAAAAGAGAGCAAGATAAAAGGCATCTTCAGATAGTCACGTGCATTCACTCTGACTCAGGTACCATTTAGAAAACACCAAGAAAGACTGAAAGTATTCATCAATCCCTAAAGTTTTCAAACTGAAATGGCTGGCCCAACTCAGCACCGCGAACCAATGCCATAACAGCCTGCAGATCATCTCGTTTTTTACCAGTAATTCGAATTTTGTCACCCTGAATGGCTGCCTGCACCTTCATCTTGGCATCTTTCACCAGCTTGACGATTTTTTTAGCCATGGGCTGATCGATTCCCTGTTTAAAACGCACTTGCAGAGAAAAAGTCTTACCGCTGTGCAATGACTCTTTATCGACATCTATCACATAGGGGTCAACGTTTCGTTTGACCAGATTTCCTCGCAACATATCCAATAGCTGCTGGCATTGGAAGTCTGCCTCTGTAGCCAGTGTTACCTCACCATCCTTGTATTCGGCACTGGCATTCACTCCTCGAAAATCAAAACGTGTCGCGAGTTCACGCTGGGTATTTTCAGTCGCATTACGCACTTCTTCTACATTGACTTCAGAAACAATATCAAATGACGGCATAGAAAAATCCTATAAATGACAGTAATTTATGCAACTTGCACAGGTATTGTATTGGAAGCACGCTCTACACGATTATCAGCATTGAGATACACCAATTTTGGTTTGTGCTTAACCATTTCCTCTTCCGTATATTGTGCATAGGTGGCGATAATAACCCGATCACCTACCTGACACTTTCTGGCGGCTGCGCCATTCATGGAAATAATTCCCGAGCCCGCCTCACCTCGAATAATGTACGTGGTAAAACGCTCGCCATTGTTCACATTGTAAATATCAATTTGTTCGAACTCTCTTAATCCCGCGAGATCCAGTAGTTCAGAATCAATCGCACAAGAACCGTCGTACCAAAGCTCGGCATGACTCACCGTCCCCATATGCAACTTGCCTTTAAGCAAAGTGCTCAACATAATCAATTCCTCTAATTCAGGGAAACTTTTATTCCAAAGTAACGTTGTCAATCAACCGTGCGGAAGAGGTGTACATAGCACCCAACACGGTAATTCGTTCATCATCTACTGCAGCCATTTCCAGTGTTTTGCTGTTGCACACAGTGATGTAATCCGGCTTGAATCCTGCTGCTTCAATTTGCCGGCTGGCTTCTTCCTCAAGAGCCATAAAGTCTCGTTTCCCTGACCTAATTTGTTCCGCTATCCAATTCAAGCTCACATGCAATTGATTAGCTTTGGGGCGCTCATCTGCTGTTAGATAACCATTACGTGAACTCATGGCCAAACCATCTAATTCTCGGTGTATCGCTGCTTCAATAATATCCACAGGCATACAAAGATCTTCGACCATACGACGAATGACCGCCAATTGCTGGTAATCCTTAACCCCAAAAACAGCCTCATCCGGCTGTACAATATTAAACAGTTTTGTCACAACGGTCGTCACACCTTCAAAATGCCCGGGCCGACTGGCACCACAAAGTAAGTCCGTCATTGAAGAACAGATAACACGTGTCTGGGAATCCAGGCCGTTGGGGTACATTTCATTGTCTTCGGGATGAAACAACATGTCACATCCCGCTTCTCGCAATTTACTACAGTCGGCATCCAAGGTACGGGGGTATTTATCCCAGTCCTCATTTAGACCAAATTGGAGTCCGTTAACAAAAATAGAGCAAACGACAATGTCACTTGTTTGCTGGGCCAATTTTACCAGCTCGATATGCGCCTGGTGAAGATTGCCCATCGTGGGAACAAAACCAATGCGCTTACCTTGTAAACGCGCTTCCGCAAGTGATGCTCTAATACCTTGAATGGTGTGAAAGATTTGCATGTTCTATCCCGACAATTTATTCGTCAGCAAAGTAATCTCGAGCGAGATTCTCAAAGCGGGTATATTTGCCAAGGAAGGCAAGATGGCAGGTACCAATAGGACCATTCCGCTGTTTACCAATAATGATCTCAGCTGTCCCTTTGTCCGTGCTTTCCTCGTTGTAAACCTCATCACGATAGATAAACACAATAACATCCGCATCCTGCTCAATCGCACCAGATTCACGAAGATCTGAATTAATGGGGCGTTTGTTGGGCCGACTTTCTAAATTACGGCTAAGCTGAGACAGTGCTATGACGGGGCAGTTAAACTCTCGAGCAATGTTCTTTAACTCTCGAGAGATCTGGGTAATTTCATTGGTACGGTTTTCAGTGGGCACACTACCGCTCATCAGCTGTAGATAATCTACCATAATCAGTCCCGTCTCGCCGTGTTCACGGGTCAACTGGCGCACCCTGTTACGGAGCTCCATCGGAGTAATACCAGGGGTATCATCAATATAGAGAGGGCGATCCTTAAGGCGTGAAGCTGCACTCGACAGTCTAGGCCAATCATCCTCGGATAGGTTACCCGAGCGCATTTTGGTCTGATCAATTTTCCCTATCGATGACATCATCCGCATAATCAATTGGTTCGCAGGCATCTCCATACTAAAAACCAAAACAGGTTTTTCCTGATGCAATACCGCATGTTCCACCATGTTCATGGCAAGTGAGGTTTTTCCCATGGAGGGTCTTCCTGCCACGATGATCAAGTCTGATTGTTGCCAACCCGATGTCATACTATCTAATTCAGAAAAGCTGGTACTAAGCCCAGTAATATCAGCATCACTGTTGAAGAGCTCATCAATACGTCCAATGGCTTCTTTTATTAGTTCATTAACACCCTGAAACCCACCCTGCTTAGGACGATTTTCGATAATATCAGAGAGTTTTTGCTCTGCTTCCGCCAACAGCTTGCTGCTGTCCCAACCGAGGGGGTTATAGCCTTTTTTAACTATATCGCTAGCAGCATTTATCAGCTGGCGAATAATTGAACGCTCTAGAACAATCTGAGCATAAGCACCAATATTCGCTGAACTAGGAGTGTTATTGGCAAGCTCTACCAGATAAGCAGCACCACCCACCTGTTCCAGCTTATTGGTATTTTGTAGTGTTTCTGAGAGGGTAATGACATCCAACGGTTTGCTTTCTGCAGAAAGCGACCGCATGGTTTGAAAAATAAGTTGATGATCTTGAGAAAAAAAATCTGTTTCGGCCACTACCGAAGCAACGGTATCAAAGGAACCATTCGTCAGCATCAAACCACCAAGGACCGCTTGCTCGGCCTCAATAGAATGAGGTAGTTGCTGCTCCTCGCTGCCCCGACTTTCAACCATCACACTGCCACCTATAAAAAAAACGGCTACTGTAAAAACGGCACTATCACGTAGTGTAAATTACAATGAAGTGCCGTATTGTTACCGATCTTGACGTGGTAGGGAACAGTTGCGACTACTCAGCAACAACAGAGAGCTTAATCACCTGGGTAATTTCGGCATGCACCTGAATATCGATATCAAATTCACCGATTTCACGTATTGCACCCTCAGGTAGTTTCACTTCAATTTTTTCAATTTCAACACCAGCCGCTGTCACCATATCAGCTATATCTCGTGTACCGATAGAGCCGAACAGCTTGCCTTCATCACCGGCATTTGCGGCAATAATTATAAGCCCAAGAGCTTCAAGCTGTGTAGCGCGAGCTTGTGCTTCAGCCAGCAGTGCCGCTGCAGTTGCTTCCAGCTCAGAACGACGTGCTTCAAATGAAGCCATATTGTCTGCCGTAGCAAAAACTGCCTTACCATTAGGAATTAAGTAGTTGCGACCATAACCAGCTTTAACATTGATTTTGTCACCAATGTTGCCCAATTTACCGACTCTTTCTAGAAGAATAACGTCCATCTCGGATATCCTCTCTTATTAAACCTGTTTGCCCCGCTGACTTAGTACCCTAGGGGCGCTTTACCAATCGTGAGCGTATATTCAAAATACTGTCGAGAAATCCTAACCCGACCAGCACCAAACTCAGTGGACTCACAGTAAAGAGCACCACATAAAAAATAACCAACCAATGACGACCCAATTGGTAAAAAACCACACTGTAATGCACCAACGCTATGCCAGCTAACAATAAAGGCAACCCTAACAATCCTGCCCAACTTGCAAACTCTTGTGAGGCAAAATCACTGGCAAGCATGCCAGCTAAGAGGATAACGGCAGGGACCACACCAAAACGTAATTGGTGAAACTCTGCCTGAAACCCACCTGGGTTATAAAGTATTGCTTGCCACCACCGGCCCAGAACTAAACAAATGACCGATGTTAGAGCAATCACATAACCGATGACCCCTAACAAAAAACTTCGGCCCGGTATAAATGCATTCTCTTGTTGCTGTTGTACCTCTCGAAACAACTCAGCAACAACCAGTTCAAATGCGTTTGTTTGTTCAGCAAACAAAAAATCTAGCGCTACGGCGGCGATCCCACTGAAAGCTACAACAAAAAACAGCGTTCGGGACCACGAGGTGCTTAACCTCAGTAACTCTGAAGCAGCCATGACACCCAACACACCAACAATGGATGAGAGTGTCACCATGACATTGAAATCACTGATATAAAAAACAACCAGTAATGGCAACAATGCCCAAAGAGCTATCAGAGCTCCCTCTGACAACCCCTTACTCAGAGTAACCAGAGATACTGCGGCTGGACTAATCAATGGCAGTAAACTACCAAAGAACGCCACTAGGGCCGCCTGCATGCGCCCACGCATAATAAATTCAGCCAGGGCGCGCATCAAAAAACCCTTAGTTTAATTACTTGTGGCTGTCCGTGTAGGGCAGCAATGCCAGATAACGAGCACGCTTAATAGCCGTTGCCAGCTGACGCTGGTACTTAGCTTTAGTGCCAGTAATACGGCTAGGTACGATTTTTCCTGTTTCAGAAACGTACTGCTTCAGGGTATCCAGATCTTTATAATCAATCTCTGTGGCACCTTCCGCACTGAAACGACAAAACTTACGACGACGGTTAAAACGAGCCATGATTATTCTCCTTTTTCCGCTGTTTCATCGGTAGTTTCTTCTTTTACTACCGGCGCTTCGGCGACTGTTTCAGTTGTTGCAACTTCTTCAACAACTTCAACGGTTTCTGCTACAGCAGTCTCAGGCGTTGCCTCTGGTTCTCTGGCAGGACGCTCTTCTGTACGTTCGCGACGACCCGATCGTTCAGCTTGTTCAGCCTTCATGATAGGTGACTCAGCAGTAACAGCTTCTTGGCAGTTGAAAACTGCGCTACGAATGACGGCATCGTTATAGCGGAAATTAGACGTCAACTCATCCAATACTTCCTGACTACATTCAATGTTCATCAGTACATAATGAGCTTTGTGAATTTTGTTGATAGGGTAAGCCAGATGACGGCGACCCCAATCTTCTAGACGGTGAACCTGTCCATTACCATTAGTGATAGTACTGGTGTAACGTTCAACCATGCCCGGAACCTGTTCGCTCTGGTCCGGGTGAACCATAAATACGATTTCGTAATGACGCATTGTACCTCCTTACGGGTTAGTAGCTGCTCGCCCCATGCGATGCAACAAGGAGTATCTTGACCCAACTGGACCAAGGGCGGGCATTCTACGGGGAGTACAGCTGTATTTCAAGCACAAACAATGGGTTTTAACGGTATAAGAGGCTGACAAAAACAGGATATAGTATCCTCACTCGGTACATAGAAATTAAAAAGGACAATATTATGAAAAAACTTCCAACTCTGGCCCTGTTATGCACTGCTGTTTTGGCCTTATCACTAACGGGTTGCACCAAGGTAGGAAGCGAAGCTTGGTGCGCAAAACTCAAGAACACCCCTAAAGGTGATTGGACTGCAAATGAAGTCTCTGACTACGCCAAACACTGCATTTTTAAATAATCACATAATTTAATTTCAGGTAGGTGCTGTTAATACCAAGCTTGGTCATAGTGGGGCTTCGTCATTTGACCTACCTGTTTTTCTATCCTACTAATTTTTGCGCTGCCCTTTCACTCTCTTCATTGCTATTTTTATTCCAACTGCTATCTGTCACTTCTCACTCTCATTTCTAGCTATAACTACTGCAGCCCAAACACCGGGGATATTTCCCTGCCACCGAGGCAAAATTGAGGTAATAATCACTTGCTCCAATGCCACCCAAAGGAAAAACAGCAATACACCTCTAAGCATCAACGTATCCCCCCATATAACCGCTATAAAATACGCTGGAGCAATACTAACGGCTGCAATTTTAGCGGCCAAGGTGTGGTAACTAGGAAGGCAACCAAATCTTGACTGACAAACCAGCAAAGGAACAATCCAGCTACTGAAGGCGGCAACCAGATAATTTAATTCACTCTCAAAAATCTCTGGCCAAAGCTGCATCAGTCCGAACAACATTACGGTATATGTGATCAAATCGGCCCAGCTATCCAGCCGAACACCAAATTCAGTCACTTGATCAAAGCGGCGAGCTAGATAGCCATCAACACCATCCGTCAGTAATGAAAAGGCCAACACCCACAAAAAAATATCGATCTGATTTTGTAATGCCAAGAAAGCAAGAACGGGAACTAGGGCAACTCTCATCGAGCTAATCACATTCGGCAAATTCAGAACAAAATTTTGTGTGGCTACCTGATTATTCTGAATAACCCTGTCTTTTATCGCCTTCCCTTTTTGAATACTCATGCCTTTAAGCTCATCGCTCGCAATACCGTTATTTGCGTTGTCGAACAGCTTCAAACAAACAAATACCCGTGGCCACCGACACATTTAAGCTGCTAACAACACCCGCCATTGGCAGCTTGACCAACAGGTCACAGTTCTCACGTGTCAGTCGGCGTAATCCCTTCTCTTCTGCGCCCATCACAAGTGCCATTGGGCCTTTCAGGTCGACATCATAAACCAGCTGTTCTGCCTCACCTGCTGTCCCTACGATCCACAACCCCTGATCCTGAAGCTGCTTGAGGGTTCTCGATAAATTAGTTACGACAACAAGAGGTACAGTTTCTGCAGCTCCACAGGCCACCTTCTGAACCGTTGGCGTCACACCAACAGCATTATCTTTAGGCACAATGACCGTCTGAACCCCCGCAGCATCCGCGGACCGCATACACGCACCAAGATTATGGGGATCGGTAACCCCATCCAGGACCAATAAAAAAGGTGGCTCATCCAACTCCTGCAACAACGCAAAGAGATAGTTTTCATCCTGAACACCGGCACCTTCACACAGCGCCGCTACACCTTGATGACGGCCACTGGCCAGTGCATCCAGATCAGAACGCAGCACCCAGGTCACAGGTACAGATTGCTGCTCAGCTAAATTAAGAATTTTTTTCAATCGCTGGTCATCACGGCCTTTTTGAACCCGTAACTCCTGAATTTTTGATCCCGAAGTTTTTAATACGGCCTGTACCGCATGTAGTCCAAAAAGCCACTCACAACCATGGCCGACTTCCTCTGTTCCTTTTTTTGTCATTTACTGCTTTCCAGTCAAACCTTCCACACCACCATGCTAACTGCGCTTAGCCGGTGGTCTTGAATTACTTGGCTTAGTACTACCTGATTTAGTTTTACGCGTACTTTTACCCTGAGTTTTACGTGCACCCGAGGACGTAGATTTTTTCCCCGGACTTTTTGCTTTCTTCTTGCCAGGCAAGTCTTTCCTCTTACCGTCTTCTTGCTTTTTTGACGATTTCTTTCTAGCGCGTGACGCCTCATGTTCTGCGGCCAACTGCAAAGCCTTAGGGCTGACCTTAATGTCTCCACCCCCTTTTTTTCGGCCCGCTTCTACTAATTCAAAATCAATTTTTCGCTCATCGAGATCAACTCTGGTCACTCGGACCCGCAATTTATCACCAAGACGAAATACACGATGAGTTCGCTCTCCGATTAAACGATGATGTGCTGCTTCATGGTAATAATAATCTTTAGGTAAACCGGTAATATGAACCAATCCTTCTATATACATATCCATCAGCTGCACGAATAGACCGAAGCCTGTGACTGAGGCCACGACACCATCAAACTCTTCACCTACCCGGGACAATAAATATTCGCATTTAAGCCAATTAACAACATCACGTGTGGCCTCATCGGCACGCCGTTCTGTCATTGAGCATTGCTCTCCGCTGGACACCATCCAAGCTTCATCGTAGGGATAAATTTGGGCAGGACTCAAAACCGGCGCGTCTGCTACTGTTTCGGTATGGCTACTCCGTCCTTTTCTCCTAATCAAATACCGAATTGCACGGTGAACTAAAAGGTCGGGATAACGACGAATGGGCGATGTAAAATGGGTATAAGCAGGACAGTTTAAACCAAAATGTCCGTCATTTTCTGGATCATAAGTGGCCCTATTCATCGACCGCAATATCACCGTTTGAATGACACTGGCATCAGGGCGATCAACAACCTGAGAGAGAACCCGCTGAAAATCTTTGGGGCTTGGGTCATCCCCTCCCGGCAAGCCCAAACCCAATTCACCCAGAAATTCCCGAAGATTATCCAACCGTTCCTGCCTCGGTCCTTGGTGAACACGATACAAAACGGGAATTTTACTCTTCTGTAACAGCGTTGCAGCACACACATTGGCGCACAGCATGCACTCTTCAATCAGCTTGTGAGCTTCAGTACGATCAGCTGGAATAATTTGCTGAATTTTTCGCTCAGAATCAAAAAGAATTCGAGTTTCTTGGGTCTCAAAATCGATGGCCCCCCGAACCTGTCTGGAGGCAAGCAATTGCTCATAGAGTTCGCTCAAATCATCTATATGTTTAACCACAGCATGGAATTGTTTACGAACACCACTATCCCTGTCTCCACGCTGCGCCATCATACCCGCCACCTGGGTATAGGTGAGACGTGCATGGGAGTGAATCAAAGCCTCAAAGAATTTAAATCGAGTGACAGCACCCTCACTGTCGAGTGATATCTCACAGACCAGAGTCAAACGATCGACGTGAGGATTGAGCGAACAAAGGCCATTTGATAATTTTTCAGGCAACATCGGAACAACATGTTGAGGGAAATACACAGAATTTCCCCGCACCAAAGCTTCTTTATCCAATGCCTTAGATACCGCCACATAATGAGATACATCCGCAATGGCTACATATAATCGCCACCCACCGCGACTACGAGGCTCACAATAGACCGCATCGTCAAAATCCCGCGAATCTTCACCATCAATTGTTACAAAAGGTAAATGACGCAAATCTACTCGATATTTTTTTTCTTCTTCAGAAATTTCATCGGGAATAACGTCTGCCTCAGACAATACCGAGGCTGGCCACTCACTTGGGATACCATAATTATGGATGGCAATATCAATCTCCATCCCTGGCGCCAAGTGATCGCCGAGGACCTGTACAATACGACCTGCGGGAAGGTTTTTTCGGCTTGGCTGCACAGTGATTTCAATAACGACTATTTGCCCAGGCTCTGCATTACTCTGTTGATCTGCAGGCACCATAATATCCTGAATAATTCTAGGATTATCTGGACGCACATAGTAAATACCACTTTCCACAAAAAAGCGGCCTACCAACGTATTAGTTCTATGCTCAACCACCTCAACAATGGACGCTTCTTGTCGGCCACGGCGGTCGGTTCCGGCAACTCGAACCAAGACTTCGTCACCGTCCAGCACTCTCCGCATTTGCCGGCTGGAAAGGAATAAATCTCCCCCGCCATGAGCTGGCACCACGAAACCAAAACCTTCAGGATGCCCAATAACTCGGCCCTTAATCAGATTCATCTTATCCAAGGCACCGTAGGCTTGCCGTCGGTTTTTTATGGTTTGGCCATCTCGCTCCATAGCAATAAGACGACGACGCAATGCTTCACGAGCGTCGTCATCCTGTATGCCGAAATCGGCGCACAATTCTTCGTAAGTAAGAGGTCCGGCACTTTTACTCAGAAAATCGAGGATATATTCTCGACTAGGAATGGGATTATCGTATTTGGCGGCCTCACGGGCCGAAAAAGAATCCTTATTGATATGTTTTTTCATTTTTGTTTCATTAATGACTGAAAAAAGTTACTGACAAATGGCCCTATACTTCCAATAAGACCGAACATATATAGGGTATCAAAACACATTGACCAGAGATAAACCAATCACTTAAGGGCTAAAAAAAGAGGTCACTGAAAAAACTATAAAACAAATAGAACCTGTGTAGATTAACTGCAAACAGATTTATTCAAAGAGGATAAAAAAAACAGGGCTATTTTGCGACAAAAACCTTTGCACCATCTGGGGGGTATCAGGCAAAAGTACAATAAACTCATCGCCATCATAACGAGCAACAATATCCGATGATCTGGCACGGTTTTTCTAGGTCTCTGCCACTTTCACCAAGACAATGTCCCCAACATTGTGACCAAAGGTATCATTGATTTGCTTAAAATTATTACAGCCCACAAAGACCACTGAAGGTGTTGAGCTACCCTGTCAGTCGTCACAAAGCCCATAAACTGATGAAAGAAGCCGGTGTTCAGGTGCGCTGCCGCAAGAAATATAAAGTGACGATCAACAGCAATCACCAGCGACCGGTCTTTGACAATGCATTGCAGCGTAACTTTGAGGCTGCGCAATCCAATCAGGTCTATGTGGGGGATATCACCTACCTATGGACACAAGAAGGCTGGTTGTATCTGGCGGTTGTTATCGATCTGTTTTCGAGGAAAGTGGTTGGCTGAAGCATGAACTCACGGATGAAAACGCAGCTGATCGCCGATGCACTACAAATGGCCGTATGGCAGCGTCGTCCAGAGAAAGGACTGATTGCTCACTCAGACAGAGGTTCTCAATATACCAGCAAAGCCTACAGACGTTTACTGAAAGCACATGGTTTTGCGAGCAGTATTGAGCCGTAAAGGTGATTGCTGGGATAATGCAGTGGCTGAGAGTTTTTTTGGCAGCCTGAAGCAAGAGCGGGTTCAGTGGAGGGCATTATCAAACTCGACATGAGGCTCAACAGGATGTATAGCAATATATTGCGATGTTTTACAACCAACAGCGCCTGCACTCATATCTTGGTTACAAAAGTCCAGGGCAATATGAGATGGAAGCAGTAGAATTAAAAGAAGCGGCTTAACTGAGTTGTCACAAAATGCTGGACCACGTCACTATATTGATAAAAGACTCTCAGAGCAGGATCTTCTGACTCATGAGCAAAGTATTGGCATTATTATTCACTACTTAAAAAATGCACTTGATCACCAGTCTCTGGAAAAAATTGCCTTTCAGGATTTCCTTACCGGTATTATGAACCGCACCGCCCTGGAAGAATTACTTCCAAAAGAAATTGAACGAACTCAACGGTATCAGTTCGATCATCGCTATGATGATGATTGATATCGATCACTTCAAAGCCATCAACGACTGCGTTGGTCACATGGGTGGTGATGAAATACTTCGCTATGTGTCCGCCGCAATCAAAAGCCAACTTCGAAAATCGGATCTTCCCTTTCGTTACGGGAGGTGACGAATTTTTATTGATTCTTCCCAATACAGATTTTGAAGGCGCTTACGAAGCAGCAGAACGTATTATGGAAACCCTCAACAAAGAAATGTCTGAAATTCCCAACTGCTCTGTCTCTCCAAAACTGAGTATTGGCCTTGCCACCTACCAGCACGGTGAAAACCCTGAAGATCTGATTCGCCGAGTAGATAACGCGCTTTATGAATCAAAGAACAATGAGCGCAACTGTATTTCCTAGCAAACAGCATGATCTTGAAGACTTGTATGGTTGTTTTCTTAGATTTTTCATACTTTTAAATCCTTTTAAAAAAC
>CAXBDQ010000024.1:0-29698 GCA_963974675.1 uncultured Porticoccus sp.
GTTTTCAATCATTTCCTTAATAGCTACCAAGAATCTAACTGCTTCCTTACCATCGATAAGACGATGATCATAGGACAAAGCAAGGTTCATCATAGGACGAATGACTACTTGGCCATTTTCTGCAACTGGGCGCTCCTTGATAGAATGCATCCCCAAAATGGCTGCTTGCGGTGGGTTCAAAATAGGTGTTGATAACAACGAACCAAACACTCCACCATTAGTGATGGTAAAGGTTCCACCCGTCATTTCTTCAATAGTCAGCTTGCCATCACGTGCTTTTGCACCGAATTCTGCAATGGTGTTTTCAACTTCGGCAATACTCATATTGTCTGCATCACGCAGTACAGGAACCACGAGACCTTTATCGGTAGATACCGCAACGCCTACATCCTGATAACCATGATAGACAACATCATTACCGTCGATGGAGGCATTAACAGTAGGAAAACGTTTTAGCGCTTCCGTTGCTGCACGGACAAAGAAACCCATAAAGCCAAGACGAGTACCATTGTGCATCTTGGTAAATTCATCTTTAAACTCTGAGCGAAGGTCCATAATACGATGCATATCGACCTCATTGAAGGTCGTGAGCATTGCAGTGGTCTGAGTAACTTGTAGCAACCTATCAGCAATACGTGTACGCATACGCGTCATTGGAACTCTTTTTTCTACACGATCACCAAGGGCAACAGGACTAACTGTTTCCTTTACTACTGGGGAAGGTTGTACTGGAGCCGAGATTGGCGCTGAGGCAGCCGCAGCTGCTTTCGGAGCCTGCCAAGAAACGACATCTTCTTTGGTAATCCGTCCGTCTTTGCCACTACCTGCGACTTGCTGCAGATCAATACCACGCTCATCAGCAAGCTTTCTTGCTGCCGGGCTGGCAATTTTTTCTTCCTCGGCAACAGCGCTTTCTGCTGCTACTGCAACTGGAGCAGTAGCAGTGACCTCACCTGCAACCACCAGTGCTAGAACCTCATTACTGAGGACAATATCACCCTCCCCTTTGAATACTTCTGTCAAAGTTCCATCAGCAGGGGCAACGACCTCTAGAACAACTTTATCTGTTTCAATATCAACCAAAAGCTCATCTCTTGTTACAGGGTCGCCGGGTTGTTTATGCCATGTAGCAATACTTCCTTCCTGAACAGACTCAGGAAAAGTTGGTGCCTTAATTTCAATACTCATTTTTTTTCATTTCCTTGATCAAGAATAACGGTATAACCGCCACTTAATAGCTCAAAGCTTCGTTAATGAATTTTTCCTGCTGTTCTAGATGAGCTGACATGTATCCACACGCCGGAGCAGCTGATGCTTCTCGACCAACATATCTTAAAAACAGGTTCTCGTTAAACATTCCGAGTACGTGACGCATATGATGTTGACTGCTATACCACGCACCTTGGTTTATCGGTTCTTCTTGACACCAGACCACATCTTCCAGATTGACATAACCTTTGAGCACTTCAAGCAACTCTTTGTCCGGGAAGGGATACAACTGCTCAATACGAACCAAGGCAATATCATCAATACCTTTTTCCTGACGAGCTTCATAAAGGTGGTAATAAACTTTACCAGAACAAAGAATAAGTCGACGGGCCTTAGCTTTGTCAACCTCAACATCCTGAATAAGATTTTGGAATTCACCATTGGCCAAATCTTCCAGTGAAGATGTTGCCAGCTTATGACGCAGGATCCATTTTGGACTCATGACGACTAAAGGACGACGCATGGGTCTGATCGCCTGACGGCGGATCATATGGTAAACCTGTGCAGGCGTGGTAGGGATACAAACTTGGATATTATGTTCAGCACAGAGTTGTAAATAACGCTCTAAACGTGCGGATGAATGCTCGGGTCCCTGCCCTTCGTAACCATGGGGTAATAGCATCGTCAGGCCACACATACGGCCCCATTTATGTTCGCCGCTGGTGATAAACTGATCAATAACGACTTGAGCGCCGTTAGCAAAATCACCGAATTGTGCTTCCCAAATCACCAGACCAGAGGGCGAAGTAGAGGCATAACCATACTCAAAACCTAAAACTGCCTCCTCCGACAAATAAGAATCATAAATCTCAAAATCTGAGGGTTTCTTTGGTAATGTTTTAAGTGGAATATAGCTTTGGCCATCACGTTGATTGTGCACGACAGCATGACGATGAGAGAAAGTTCCTCGACCAATATCCTGCCCAGTCATTCGGATCGGATAACCTTCGTCAAGTAGCGTTGCATAAGCAAGTAACTCGGCCATACCCCAATTCAGCGCTAATGCTCCGCCGGCCATTTTCCGCCTGTCTTCGTAGATTTTCTCTACTTGGCGTTGTATCACAATGCCTTCGGGTACATGGGTAATCTTTTCAGCAAGATCTTGGAGTTTTTTCAGAGGGTAAGTCGTATCTGCGGGCGTCGTCCAGTCCTGATCAAGATAGGGTGTCCAATCAACAAATGGAGCCTCATCCGGCTCGGATACCAGTTTATTAACAACATTTTCACCGCGATCAAGGGTATCCCTATAATCAGTAAGAAGGCTGTCCGCATCCTGTTGAGTGAGAATGCCCTCATTAACCAATTTTTCAGCATAGAGCGCACGCGTGGTCTTATGCTTTTTGATGAGTTGATACATCAATGGTTGAGTTGAAGAAGGCTCATCGGTTTCGTTGTGACCACGACGACGGTAACAAACCAAATCAATGACAATATCTTTTTTGAACTGATATCGATAATCCATTGCTAGAAAAGTAGCAAACATTACTGCATCAGGGTCATCAGCATTTACGTGGATAATAGGCGCCTGCACCATCTTCGCAATATCAGTACAGTATTCTGTTGAACGAGCATCCTCTCTTAGGTTAGTCGTAAAGCCAACCTGATTATTGATCACCAAATGTATTGATCCGCCCGTTTTGTAACCACGGAGTTGCGACATTTGGAATGTTTCCATCACCACGCCCTGCCCAGCAAAAGCTGCATCGCCATGCATAACAATAGGAACTACATGATTCCCTTCTGTATCTTGTCGACGATCTTGACGAGCCCTAGCAGATCCCTCAGCAACGGGAGCCGCAATCTCCAAGTGGGACGGGTTAAACATTAATGCCAAGTGAATTTCTCCACCTGGTGTCATAACATTTGATGAAAAACCTTGGTGATATTTAACATCACCGGAGGTATCAACATGTCTCTTACCTTCAAATTCAGCAAATAATTCAGCGGGGTTTTTACCAAGAACATTGACCAAGACATTAAGACGACCCCGGTGGGCCATGGTCAGTACAACTTCTTTTGCACCATATTCCCCTGCTCGCTCAATCATTCCGTCCAGCATGGGAATCATAGATTCACCACCCTCTAGACCAAAACGTTTCGTTCCAGGGTATTTAGAATCAAGATGTCGTTCTAGGCCTTCAGCAGCAGATAAGCGCTGCAAGACATGCTTACGCATCTCATCATCATAGCTAGGCTTGGAACGTACGCTTTCAAAGCGCTGTTGCAGCCATTGCTTTTCAGCTAAATCCGTAACCTGTCCAAACTCCACACCAACATGACGACAATACGTCTCTTCAAGCGCGGAAATAATCTCTTTTAACGTCGTTTCCTGTTTACCGAAAAAAAGCGTGCCACATTGAAATGTGGTATCCAAATCGGCATCCGTTAACCCATGAAACGATAGGTCAAGGTCCGGTGCTTTGTCCCTAGACCAGAGCCCAAGAGGATCCAGGCTCGCCTTCTGGTGACCACGGTTTCGGTGGGAACTGATAAGCTGAAGAACCTTAACTTGCTTGCGCTCGTGCTCAACATTCATGCCGCCAGAACCTGGCGCTGGAACAGGCCTTGCTCGACGTCGCCCCATTAGTTCAAAATGCGACTGCACGGTGGCATGCGACACATCAGGACCGCTATGGCCATTTACACGAGGAAGAGAATCAAAGAAAGAGCGCCATTCGTCAGTCACGCCATTCGGATCATGAAGGTAGGTTTCGTACAACTCTTCGATATATGCTGCATTCCCACCAGAAAGATGAGAGCTGCGCAGAAATTGCTGCATGATGCTTTCAGGCATCGATGTTTCCCTATAGTTAGTATGAGGAATGATCAAGGCCCTCTATGAGGGCCTGACAGATTGTACTTCAATGCCCCTTAAGTAGCACTTTTCAAAAGCATGTTACGAATATGTCCTATCGCTTTGGTCGGATTCAAACCTTTAGGGCAAACGGCAACACAGTTCTGAATACCATGACAACGGAAAACACTGAATGGGTCATCGAGATTAGCCAAACGGTTTTCAGTATCCGTATCACGGCTATCAATCAAAAACCGATAAGCTTGAATCAATCCAGCAGGACCGATAAATTTATCAGGATTCCACCAGAAAGACGGACAACTCGTCGAACAACACGCACAGAGAATACATTCGTAAAGACCATCCAGTTTTTCCCTGTCTTCCGGTGACTGCAGACGCTCAATAGCGGGAGCAGGCTCATTATTCACCAAGTAGGGTTGGATTTTCTCGTACTGAGCGTAGAACTGGCTCATATCGATAACAAGATCGCGAATTACCGGCAAACCCGGAAGTGGGCGGAGTATTAACTTGCCGCCCTTCACGCACTCGGATAAAGGCATAATACAAGCCAATCCATTTTTGCCATTAATATTCATGCCATCAGATCCACACACACCCTCACGACAAGAACGGCGATAGGACAGTGAGGTATCCTGAGACTTCAACAGTTCCAGAACGTCAAGCACCATCAGATCTTTGCCTGCGGTGTCAACTTCATAGTCCTGCATATACGGCACTTCGTCCGTTTCGGGGTTGTAACGATATACACTTACTTTCAACATGGCTCAACAGACCCTTATCAATAGACACGGGCTTTCGGTGCGAAAGCTTCCATGGTCTTGGGTGAAAAGTTTACATCACGCTTGCCAACGGTTTTATCGGCGGGGAAATACATAGAATGACACAGCCAATTCACGTCATCGCGATCAGCATAATCTTCTCGGGCGTGAGCACCGCGGCTTTCTTTACGCTCTTCTGCCGTAATGGCAGTGGCTTCTGCCACTTCAAAGAGATTTTGTAACTCCAGCGCTTCGATTCGAGCGGTGTTATAAGCATTGCTCTTATCATCCAGACGTACATTTTCGATACGTGGACGTAGCGCAGCAAGCTTCTTAATACCCTCTGCCATAAAGTCACCGCGGCGGAACACACCAAAGTGTTTTTGCATAATGTCCTGAAGTTCTGAACGAAGTTCTGCCGCACCCTCGCCATCACTAGCGCTGTTATTGATACGTTCTAGGCCAGACATGGCCGCTTTGATGTGCTCTTCTGTAGGATCTTCAAGGTTGATCCCTTCACGTAAAGCTTTTTCAATAAACAGACCCGAAGAACGGCCGAATACCACGAGATCTAACAACGAATTACCACCCAAACGGTTCGCACCATGAACAGATACGCAGGCCGCTTCACCACAAGCAAAGAGCCCTTCAATAACTTCAGGGTTACCCTCAGCATCAAGTGACAGCGCCTGACCATCAACATTGGTGGGAATGCCACCCATCATATAGTGACAGGTCGGAACAACTGGAATCAAGTCTTTAACTGGATCGGCGTGAGCAAAGGTACGTGACAGCTCACAGATACCAGGTAAACGGCTTTCCAATACCTCTTCGCCTAAATGGTCCAGCTTCAGGTAAACGTAGTCGCCATTCTCACCACACCCACGGCCATCTAGAATTTCAAGCACCATCGAACGGGCAACAACGTCTCGGCCAGCAAGGTCTTTAGCATTCGGTGCGTAACGCTCCATAAAGCGCTCGCCATCTTTATTGACCAAATAACCACCTTCACCACGGCACCCTTCAGTAACAAGTACACCTGCACCAGCAATACCGGTTGGATGGAACTGCCACATTTCAATATCTTGAACCGGGAAGCCAGCACGAAGTGCCATGCCAATACCATCACCCGTGTTAATGTGGGCGTTAGTGGTTGAGGCATAAATTCGACCAGCACCACCAGTGGCAATCACTGTGGCCTTAGACTTAACAAAAACGGTTTCACCTGTCTCGATATCAATAGCAATAACACCAACAACGGCATTATCTGCATTTTTTACCAGATCGACGGCGAACCATTCGTTAAAAAATACCGTGTTATTCTTAATATTGTTTTGATAAAGGGTATGCAACAACGCATGACCCGTACGGTCAGCAGCAGCACATGTACGTGCAGCCTGTCCACCTTCACCAAAATTTTTGGACTGTCCACCAAAAGGACGCTGATAGATACGACCTTCTTCGGTACGAGAGAAAGGTAAACCCATGTGCTCTAATTCAAATACAGCCTCAGGACCTACTGAGCACATATATTCAATGGCATCTTGGTCGCCAATATAATCGGAGCCCTTAACCGTATCGTACATATGCCAACGCCAATCATCATTGGGGTCGTCACTGCCGATGGCACAAGTAATACCACCTTGGGCAGACACAGTATGTGAACGCGTCGGAAATACCTTAGTAATTACCGCTGTTTTATAACCAGACTGGGCTAACTGTAGCGCAGCGCGCATACCAGCACCGCCACCTCCGACAATAAGCCCATCAAAAGAAATAGTTCTTATGCTACTACTCATGGATTCAGATTCCCCAAACAATATCAAGTGCCCAAATGAGATATACCAAAGTGATGGTAATCATGCCCAACTGGAAAAATATACGCAGTGGTGTCGCTTTAGGTCCAAGTAGACGGACCGTTACATAGTCAGTCAAGACAGCCCACAGGCCAATCCAAGCATGTATCGCAATGGACAAAACTGTAAGAACGTTTAAAACTTTCATACAAATATGGCTATTCAACGCCAGCCACTGGCTATAATCTAGGTTAGGGTTGGTCAGCAGGTAAAAAGTGACAAAAACAACATATATTGCCATAACAACGGCTGTCGTACGTTGAAGAAGCCAATCAGACAACCCGCTGCGGCCAAAACTTGTAACGTTGGTAATCATGCCCATACCCAAACTCCCACCAGAATAATTAGTACCGCTGCGATGATGAAAACAACCTTCGCACCTAATCGGCCACCTTCTAAGGTTTCGCCAATACCAAAATCCATAATCAGGTGACGTATACCCGCCACCATGTGGTAGGCCAGCGCCGCCAAAGATGCCCAAATGATGAGCTGGTAGAAGGTACCACTCATACATTCTTTAACCGCATTAAAGCTTTCTTCGGAGGAGAGGCTTGCATCCAATACCCACAGAAAAATGGCAATGGCTGCAAACAGCACAACACCGGAAACCCTATGAAGAATGGACACATAAGAAGTAATTGGAAGCTGAATAGTTCCAATATCTAGATTTACAGGTCTTTTTTTGTTCACGATATATACACCTTATATCTGCAGAGAAGCAGAAATAAAAGCAGGGGAATCGGCAAACATTTCTTGCATGCCGGGCTAAATTGGTGGCAAATTATAGAAACATTGCGTAACGATTACAATGGACGAACTCATGATGACATAAGGTTTACCGATATCCGGCATTCATTTGACCTATGTAAAGAAATCACACAGTAAAATTGACAAATCAATCGAGGAAGCTATAGTTTGCGGCCTCGGTTTTTGAGTTCGCAAACTTTATTAACAATTTGCCAACATAGACTAGGACTCGTAGGAGAATCCAATGAGCAACAAGAAATTCCACCTCTCTGAAGAAGGTACAGACACTTCTATAGAGCTACCGGTTCTAAACAGTACACTAGGTCAAGATGTTATCGACATTGCCAGAGTCCCGGAGACAGGATGCTTTACGTTCGATCCCGGCTTCGGCGCTACAGCCTCTTGTGAGTCGGCAATTACCTTTATCGATGGAGGAAAGGGTGTTCTTTTACACCGAGGCTACCCCATTGAACAACTTGCAGAAAAGTCTGATTTTCTTGAAACTTGCTTCTTACTACTGAACGGCGAACTACCTACCGATTCGGAGAAAAAAGCTTATGAAGAGACCATAAAGTCACACAGCACTGTAGATGGCTGCGTAGAAACGTTCCTATCTGGCTTTAAACAAGGCTCCCACCCTATGGCCATGTTATGTGGCGTGGTGGGTGCCATCTCAGCCTTGTACCATGACTCCACAGACGTGGCCAACGCTGAAGATAGAATCATGACAACGCACAGATTGGTAGGTCAAATGCCTATTATTGCTGCCATGTGTCACAAACATTTTTCTGGCCTCCCCTATGTTGCGTCAGATACCAGCCTCAGTTACTCAGAAAATTTCCTGAACATGATGTTTGGCACACCCGGTGTTGAAGCCAATATTAGTCCTGTGCTTTCCAAAGCAATGGATCGGATTTTCCTATTGCATGCAGATCACGAACAGAATGCATCAACATCCACTGTACGACTGGCAGGCTCTTCTGGTGCAAATCCATTTGCTTGTATTGCAGCCGGCATTGCTGCTCTTTGGGGCCCTGCACATGGCGGCGCAAACCAAGCTGTACTTGAAATGCTTGAAGAAATTGGCGATGAATCAAAAATCGACGAATTTATTCTTCGCGCCAAAGATAAAGAAGATTCTTTCCGCTTGATGGGCTTTGGGCACAGGGTATACAAAAACTTTGACCCTCGCGCAAAAGTAATGAAAGAAAGCTGCGATGAGGTTTTAGCAGAACTTGGGCTGGAAAATGAGCCTCTGCTAAAAATTGCCAAACGACTCGAAAAAATTGCTCTAGAAGATGATTATTTTGTCGAAAAGAAACTCTATCCAAATGTAGACTTTTACTCCGGCATTATCATGAAAGCAATTGGCATCTCACCAGAAATGTTTACTGTAATTTTTGCTACAGGCCGCACTATTGGCTGGATCGCCCACTGGAACGAAATGCTCAGTAACCCATACCGAATTGGTCGCCCACGTCAACGTTACACAGGATATACCCAACGAGACTACCCAGGCTAAGCAAAGCCGCCAAGCTAAAAGACTTAAAAGCCGTTCTGGTAACAGAGCGGCTTTTTTATGTCCATCTTCAAATAGTTATAGTTATATAGTTAATCTCAGAATAACAAACAACAGTAGACTAAAACGCCCCACCGTTACTATATTTGCATTGGCGAGCAACTTAAACTTCACCAAAGAACAAGGTTTACCAACCCGTATAAAATACAGCCCTATCTTGTCAATGAATGATGCATATTTGCTCAAAATGTCACATCAATGACTGTTTTACCGGTCACGCTAAAACCCTCTCCAGATCAAGGTCTTGGTGTTTTTTTAGCTAACTGGTACTACTCAGCTGCACACTAAAAAATAAATTGTGACAAGCGTTTGAAACGTCCCTCGCCATTCTGTATGGTTCCCACATATTAATACAAACAACTATAACGATTTATATCTAAATTAATGGGAAGTTAGAATGGTACAAGCAGACGGGGAACAAACAGAGTTACACCAACTAGAAAAAGAAGCCAGTGAGCTATCAAAGGACTATTTGGCTGGCGCAACACACGTCACAATTATAGACTTCATCCAAGCGCTAGAAGCCAGCACAGCAGCCAAGTATAACTTGCAATGGTGTAAACTTGACCCAGTAGTCGCTGGCCGTATGTACAAGGAAATCCGAAAAAAATCACTTGAAGAACCTATTGCAATTCATGAACTGCTCAGTGCTTTGAAAGTCGCGGAAGCAGTAGAATAACTGGTTATTGTGATAGAGAAATTAGTTCAGCCCACCTCTCTTAAGAAAAAGGCCACCCCCTCCTACGGGTGGCCTTTTTCTTTAATTGGTGGAGCCTAGTGAGATCAAGCCGCTGATCTCAATACTGTCGGTAATACATATCAAACATCTATCAAATTTTTCTTATTAATCAATATGTTATAATATTTTTTCCGTGCTCACCATTCGGCGTTAATGTGCACTTAGTCAGGGCTTTGTGCAAGTGTTGGTACGTATTTGTCACGCAAAGAAAAATCAAATAGTTAACAGTAAAGTAATATATCTATAAGCTATTCTCAGCATGTCCAAACCAACCTTTTATGATCAACAAGATAAGGGGTTACATCATGAACACAAAACAAACGGATCTGTTGGGCTGGCAGCAGCGCTATGGATCAGAAGAAGCCTGCACGCAGGCGTTGGCGCTGCAACATTAGCCGGAAATTTTTTGGCCGCGTTATGGGCATGTTCATGGCTACACTATTAGTACGCGCCATTCCTTCGAATGCGCGCAATGCCATTACCAAGTCTCGCTCACGGCGGGCACACTGTTCATTCCACCAACCTGTCACTGACCAAGTAGTTTTGGGCGATTTGGTCAAATTATTTCAAGGATAATCCGAACACAGGAAATTCATTTTACAGCAATAGAAATTGATCCTAATCACGTCGATTTTGTCCGTAGGCTTGGCAATAAAGTTTATTATGGTGATGCATCACAAAAACAGCTTCTAGATACCGCCAGTACAGAAAAGGCAGAAATATTTGTACTTGCAATAGGCCATATTGAAACCTCATTAAAGATTTCCGAACTAGTTAAACGTGAATACCCCAACATCAAATTATATGCCCGCGCTCGTACACGTATGCATGAAATGCGACTTCGTGCTGTGGGTGCGGATGTCATTATTCGTGACACCTTGTTATCGAGCATTCATCTCGCGGAAAAAATTCTATTATCGTTAGGGCTCTCATCAGATAAAGCAGCTCATGTAAGAGAGCGGTTTTACCAACATGATGCTGAAACCTTGAACAAACAATATGCCTACCGAGGTGATCAAAAAATGTTGATAAAAACATCTTACGAAGCTGCACAGGAACTGGAAGAGTTATTCGCCGAAGATAAAATTAATTACTCAAAATGAAAAATTTTTAGGTGGCAGCCTAATTGATACGTAACAGATAGTTAACGTATCTGTTTGGACAGTAAAAATTATCATCTTACGTAAAAATAAGTGATGAGCCACCTAACCCGATTTTGAAACTGAGTAAATTCCCAATATAGATAATGCTCTAACCCTAAGTCTGATCAGATATTTAGCTAGCGATTTTTTCGTCATCACATGATTCTATGCGGCTACAGAACCAAGAACATAAAAGACATTGCCTCAGAATTTATCAAATTTTTTTGGATAAAATGCCAAAACCTAAGAAAACTAAAGGGGGGCCTTGTGTCACTTTATGTGAGACCAATAGAAGCCACAAACTCTTTATACGCATCAATGATAGCTAGCTGTGTCATATCACTTCTTCTTACCATTCGATGGTACTGACAAATTAATCTTGCTGGATAGAAACATACATCATCGAGGTGTCAGATCTTGGTGGCCAATTATATTCAGGCTATTGAATCTATAAAAGGTATCCTTAGCACCCATGCTTTCAGTCTCCTGAAATATAAATGGCATCACTACAATCGTGGTGTTTTTCTTCAATTTCCAGACATGCTCGATACCGAAGACAAACCCAAAATTAGCAATCTTATGTCATCGTATATTTTCATTATTGTGCTCATTAATTTTCAAATAAACGGTATTATTTACGGGGTGGCTTCAGGTGCATCTGGAAGTTTACAAAAACCCAGAGATGGTACATCTAAAGCGCTATTGAACTTACTGGATAAGTTTTGGAATGCGATAAGCCCGGTTAATTCTACAATACTATCCTCGTCAAAAAAGATTTTTAATCGGTCTACCATTTGGTCGGTTACCTGTTGATCTGAATAAGTAACAGCTTCCGTGTATTCAAGAACCACCTTCTCCTTATCATCGAAGAGATCACTTTCTTTCCATTGAGCAAGATTCTCAACTTTTTCCATTGAACCAGAGCGTTTGCCTAAAGTGGCAGAATTGATATCAACACAGAACCGACACCAATTGATTTGTGACACTCTTACCGTAACTAATGAGCGCAATATAGGGTCCAATGGCGAGCTCTTTCGATCCAGTACACCGTAAAGCACGGCGACCGCTGCGAACAACTTAGGAACTCTTGCCCAAAGTAAGCCCGGTTGAAGTATTACGCCATACTTTCTTTGCTGATTCCAAAAGAAAGGCCGCAAAATCCAAGAGTACTCTGTTAATTTCTTCACCGTAATTCTCATACGTTAGCCCTCAAAAATCTAACATTTACTATAGTTTATGCATACTGATTGAAAATGATTTTGATGTTTTTTATTCTCCTCAGATTGATTTACTAAGAACACAAAAACCTCTCGACAATGTTGTGCTAAGTCTAAGCAATCTTCATCCGATTTTGCGTGAAAACCTTGGATTAAAGCTAAATGTAATGCTGATAGATGGCTCACACCATCTGGACGTAGAATGGTAAAAAGAAGATCTTTGACTAGATCAATTTTTTCTGCAGTTACTGTCTTTTGTTTTAGAAAGCATCATTATATTTTTCTACATCGCCTGATATAAGATCTGCAATCTCAGATAAAAGTATATCAATAGTTTCTTCGACTATTCTTCGGTAATAACCAAAAGCATCAATTCCTACCCTTGATCTTCACAAATTAACCCTTTTTTATAGTAGCCTGCATGTGCACCGACAAGTCTCTCTACGTTTGTCTCCCCTGTTATTTCCCATGCCGAAAAATGTCCCCTTTTCATTAGCCAGCGCCCACTTTTATTACCGCCGATTCTCAGAAAGAAGAACCGGTCAAATTTTTCACAGTGAGTGCATTTGTATAATAACCGGACGCCTTGACCATCTATCGGTGAGTTCATGTACTCGGCAGTTTTATAGTGCCTCAATTAATGTTCAGTTGTTGATCAATAGCGTATAAAAGATCCTTGAGTTTGACCGGTTTAGCTAGAAATTGGTTTCCTCCGATTTCGTTACGACCATCCGCTGTTTCATTCCGTGTTACTATTGCCGTAAGGAATACCAGCTTGATACCTTTCAGGTCATCATCGTTCTTAATAATAGTGGAAATTTCATCGCCGGACAGATCTGGCATCATTACATCCAGAAAAATAAGGTCTGGTCTAAACTCACGGGCTGCCTGGACTGCACGCGTTCCTTTATTTTCAGTTCGCACCTCATAGAGGCCAGTACCTTCTAAATTTAATTTAGCCATTCTGGTAATGGTAACTTCATCATCAACAATAAGAATTTTTCTTTTCATATGGATATTAACCCTCAATTGTCGGCAAAATAATATTAAATAACAAACCGCCAGTATCTAAATTTTTCACTTCAATAGCACCATCATGTAAATCCACAATATTCCTTGCGATTGACAAACCAAGCCCTGTGCCTTCACCAATCGGTTTTGTCGTGTAAAAAGGGTCAAATAGTTTTTGCAACTGCTTATCATCAACCCCCGGGCCGTCATCACTAACTTCGGCAATAACAACATGCTGTCCTACATAAAGTACATTCTTTGATAAAATCTGAATGTGATCTTTGGCATCTATTTTAGTTTGAAAGGTTGATATTTTTATAGTACCACCGGTTTTCATTGCCTGTGTCGCATTCATAAACAAGTTGACAAACACCTGCTGGATTTTATTTGTATCGAGCAAGACCTCAAGTATGGACTCATCAAGCACCTTTACAATATCAATATTATTGTGAGCAAGTTCATGCTTCACCAGATATAGGGAGTCGTCGATAACCTTGTTGAGATCACTCGCACTTCTGTTCAGTGTTTCTTCTCTAGAAAAATCCAGCAGACTGTTTATGACGGAATCAGCCCGACTCACGGCATCATTCATGTCCTGTAAGGCTGTGGTGTCTACATCCTTATCACTTAATACAGAAGCAACATAATCCATTCCCAACATGATCACTGCAAGCGGGTTTTTAACTTCATGTGCAACACCAGCGGCAAGAAGCCCAACGGATTCCATCTTCTCCGCATGTATCAGGTGCAACTGGGTTTGCTTCAACTCACGGTGTGATTTAATGAGGTCGGCGTGAGTAGATTGCAATTCTGATTCAGCTTTTTGACGGCGTTGTAATTCGATACTCAATGATTGAGTTCTTTGTAAAACCTGCTTTTTTAGAGTGTAATTCCATATCAATATCGACATTATCATTAACAAAATAATCATCAGAACAGCAAAAGCAATCATCCAAAAAGTTGGATCTAGCAACAATGTTGGCTGCTTAAGATGTATCCACTGCCTAGTTATCGTTTTCTTTTCATCAGCGCTGATACTTTTCAGGGCCTTTTCCATAATATGCTTTAACTCTGGCCAGTCCTTTCGGATCGCAAGGCGGATTTCAAGATCTTTCTCAACACTTCCAACAATGTGTATATCGGTCATGCCTTCTCGATGAATATAGTACGACGATGTCGCCATATCACTTAACAGTGCATCAACTTTATTCAGTGACACCAACTCTAGACCGCTCGCCATATCCGGGACAGGCACTGACTGTACATGTTCAAAACTGTTTGAAATAAAGTCTTCCCATTGTGTTCCAGAGACTACTGCCAGCTTTTTACCCTTTAGCTTATCGAGGGTTTTATACTCTTGTTTACCAATAATTACCCCGGGCATGGTAATGTGCGGCTGCGTGAATAACATATACCCATCATAGCCCTCACCCTCTGTCGAGGTAAGAACCATCATATCAACGTCCTTAGACCTTATTTGTGCAAGACTCTTGTCACGATCTACAGATGGCACGATCTTGAAACGAAACCCTAAGCGCTTTTCAATAAGAGCAAAATAATCCATAGAAACACCACGATAACTTCCCTTGTCATCAAAAAATTCAAACGGGTAAAAATCACTGGTCGAGGCCAAAACAATTTCTTTGTGATCGGCAAGCCAAGCCTTTTCGGCCGGGTTAAGTTGGATATTTTGACTCAAACCTGCCGCAGCAACCTGCATTACTCCAACTACTTGTAACACCAGAATGACTATAAATCGCAAGGTCACACTAAAAGTAATTACCATATTAAAATGCATCATAAAAATGTATTCATGCCATTAATAAATGGCAGCCCTAAGCATTACCTGACTGGAAAGCATCTAATATGCCTTATTTTATATTCATACTATAAGATTCTTAAAGCTAGTTCAGCTGACTACTTTGGCCATTTTCTTTAGGGTTTCTTTGTTCTCACCAAAGGTACATGTAGCGTTACAGCAATTTTAAAGAAACTGACCCAATGCCACCTTATTCTCATAAATATCTGGATATTCGAAGCTTTGGTTCCCTGTAGAAGGTATGTGATGCGCCAACAAATGCTGGCTTTTGTTTTGTGAGACAGTTTAAGACGAACTCTAAGGATGAATCTTTATAATCGTTTCCGAACTCCTTAGCCTTGATCTCTTGTATTATTGTTTGAGCCTCACGGCGAATTGGACGAAAGGCCTTCAAACACTCATCGTTATTGATGAACCAGGTATTGAATACTGATTCTTCATCAGATTTATACTTTTCAAGTAATTCCTGTAATGCCGTATTCATTCTATATCTCGAATTTTTATTACACATAACAAGCCTGCAGATTAACCAAGAAAATCGCTATAAACATGCAGCGGTTCACTAGGCCGCTTTAATCGCATCTTCTAGACCCACTCTATCTTTTTATTTTTTCTGATACTGCAAAATAAAGCTGTAGATCACCGGCAAAAATCAGGAGATTTAGCACCATAACTGTCAGCATACCTCCCAGTATGGGTGCTACGATATGGTGAGTGGCATCTGAGCCGGCCTCCACTGCTCAACATGGCACCAAGCCTGCCATGTTGATATGGCAATCATCGCTACAGACAGGACGCACACGCTTTGAGGTGGCGGTCAATACAGCGTCCTTGATCTAATCAAAGGATAAGACATTATTAGCTGCAGATTTTCTGCTTAGCGATTTCGACATCGATAAAGCTCAGCACCAACACTCCATTTTTTGCCGCCATTCCGGCTAGCGGGTACTGACAAGTTAACTTACGCATCCCTGTAAATTCTAGCAGCACGCCACTCTATGCTGCAGTCCCAGTTCTCCAAGAACTAGAGGCACCTCGTCTCAGTGATCGATAATAATCAGCTGCAACCAGATGATGACACGTAAGCCGCCCAGCATACCTAGGTCCAAATTTGTTGCACCATAAGCGAATGGATTCATAGCTTACGACAATATCTCGTTCAGCCAACCAGTCCTCGACATCTCGATGACTGAGATTAAACCGATAATAGAGCCAAACGGCGTGCGAAATTATATCGGCCGGGAATCGGTAACGTTTGTACGGATTAATTTTTTTGCTCATCCCGCCATTGTTTTCCACTGGGAGTTAATTTGTCAGTACCTATTTTTGTTCTCATATAAAATGCCAAAACGTAAGAAAAACAAAGGGGCCTTGTGTTACTTTATGTGAGACCCAACACAATAACTAGTCAACCTGTGCTAAAAGTCCGTTAATTTCATTTAATAAATTATTGTAGTCTGGCGTATCATGTGCAGCGTAATTAAAATTTTTGAATAATCCGGTTAACCGAGTGAAGTAATTTCGCGCTGAGTCTTTATCCTTGAAGTTATAATTGCGGTTAACGATGTCGTAAATTTTATTAAATGTAAATCGCTGACGCTCTAGTGGCACGGAAGCATCAACGCTATCAAATGCATCCTGTTGAATGTAGACCATATCGACAAAGTATGCTTTTTGATGCGTAACAAAATCATCTAAAACCACACCTTCCTCACCGGTAACCTGCATCATTTGAACAATCTCGTCGCCACGAGCAAGCAAGTCCTGCATCTCTTGAACTCGCATAGTCCATCCCTCCTCCACATGTTTATCAAACCAGGGTTCCAGCTGACTTGAATAACGTGACCAGGATGTTAGTGGGTCAATAGCAGGATAAAAACGTTTGTAAGCGCGATCAGCAGAGAGCCCTAAAAAACACTTAACAGTCGCCAGTGTTGACTGAGTCACCGGCTCGTCAAAATTACCTCCGGCAGGGGAAACTGTTCCTATCATGGTTAAACTGCCCACAGAACCGTCATTGGTTTGAATGACACCCGCACGTTCATAAATACTTTTGATCGATGATTCCAGATAGGCCGGGAAACCCTCTTCGCCAGGAATTTCTTCCAAACGACCGGAGGTTTCACGCATCGCTTGTGCCCAGCGTGAAGTTGAATCGGCAATCAGTAAAACTTCATAACCCATTTGCCGATAGTATTCTCCAAGCGCGACCCCAGTGTAAATCGAGGCTTCGCGTGCCGCCACTGGCATTGAGGAGGTGTTGCAGATGATGATCGTGCGATCCATTAAAGTGCCACCCGTTTTTGGGTCGGATAGCTGTGGAAACTCATGGATCGTCTCAACCACTTCGCCCGCCCGCTCACCACAGGCAACAATAATCACGATATCTACTGACGAATGCCGCGAGATAAGATTTTGTAACACGGTTTTTCCCGCACCAAAAGGCCCGGGAATACAGGCTGTACCACCTCGTGCAATAGGGAAGAAGGTATCAATCAATCGTTGCGTGGTCATCAACGGTTCGGAGGGATATATCCGGCGAGATAAATTGCGCTTGAGTAGCCCTCTGGGCATTATTTTACGCACAGGCCATTTCTGTGACAGAGCGATCGGGTGTTCCCTACCCAGCGTGTCTTCAAGCCGCGCTACACGCTCGTGAACATCAACATTTCCCTCTTGGATCCAGGCGACATTAAACTCTCCTAACCACCCAAACGGTACCATGATTTTGTGGGTGAACCGCCCTTCCATAACCGTACCCAAGGTGTCACCCGCAACGACCTTAGCACCACTTTTAACCGTGGGGACAAAGGACCATTTTTTTGTTGTGTCCAGCGCCGGCACATCAACACCACGCGGGAGAAATATTCCAAACTGTTGGGCAATTTTTGCTAATGGCGCCTGGAGTCCGTCATACACCTGCCCCAACAAGCCCGGCCCCAGTTCTACTGACAGCATTTCATTGCTCTGTTCTACTGCATCCCCTACAGCAACACCTCGCGTGCTCTCAAAAACCTGGGCATCGGCGGTTTTGCCACGAATACGAAGCACCTCGGCCTTTAACCATTCTTGCTCTCCACGCTCGTTTAACTGACTGGGGCAAATATAGACAATTTCGTTTTTTACCAATGCAGCCTGTTTATTATCAGCTCCGTTCAGCACTTCAATCTCCACCAAATCATCCTGCACAGCTACCACTCGGGCAGTAGTTGGTTGTCGGGATGGAAATAATTGAGCTTGAGAATTATTCGTGTTCTTAGTCATTACCTAGTCCTTGAAAAACAGCTTTTAATAAATGTATTTTCATTAATGATGATGAGCAGGGAGGGGGTCGGTAAATAGCGTTGCGTAGTCTCCCAGACCAACCGAGGTCAGATCGCCGAATCGCTTTGCCGCCGCGTCGGCATTGTGACGTGTCAATCTATCAACAATATTCCATTTGAGAACATAGATAACTACGGCTTCGATATTGAACGCATGCAAATACTCATTGCGTTGTAAGTGTTGATAAGACTGTTCAAGTAACAGTGTCTCAAGCCCATTCACATCAGCCTCACTCATTTTTTTGTCCGCCTCACCCAGCCAGGGAAAGACACCTTCCAGACGAAACGTGGGTTCCGTCCAATGACGTTCGATGTGGTTAACCCATCGCCCCCATCCCCATTCGATGTTTGTGGGTGGGTCCTCACCTCGCGAGCGACGACGCAAGGCAGCAATACAGGTCCGCAACTCAAGGCGATGGCAAACAATCGCACGCAAAACTTCATTACTAATTAAAGACAGTGCGAGTTGGGCGCGCTGTATAACCTCAGCCTCCGAAACGCCAATCGGAAATTGGCGCCAATCAACGGCATTCTCAACTACTCTCAGGGTATTTGCATCTTCATCCGTCAACACTCTCAGACGTTGCTCAAGCCTGATCCGTGATAATGGTGCACGCTTGGCCAATAACAAAGCTTCCGTGCTGGGCAAGCTCGTTATTAACATGACGTACGCGTCAGCTTCACTCATCAGATTATTTCACCACACCTTCTAGAATGGCCCGAAAACGGGGCTGAAGGTGTTGCAATAATAACTGCGCCACCGTCTGCTCTGTTAAATCGATAACAACGTTTGTGTCATTAAGCTGTACCCGAATGCCACGGGGCATATCAGCAGAGACTGCAAAGCTAATACCTTCTTGCAACATCTCACGGGTTAAGCCAAACACAAACTCAGTTAACGGACCTTCTTGCAGTGCCTCAGGATTAGAGCGTAATTCTTCCAGGCCAATAACAGTCTCGGGTAAAATAAACTCCACACTGCCCACTTTACCCATATTGATATCGTCACGTGCACGAGCAGCCAGCTCCAATATCATCTGTTTTAGTACTTGCGGGTCTTGTAGCTGGTGTGATACCAGCCGCTTTACATCCGCGCCGAATCCTTCTGTAAGTGTTGCTTTCATGTCCAACACCATGTCTCGCATGGCTGTTTTTAGCGCTGCAATACCCGCGTCACGAAAAGCCTCGGCTTCCTTGCGTGCAACCTCTAAGCGCTGGTGAGCGTCGGCATTTGCCTTTTCGAGAATGTGTTTAGCTTCGTGCCGGGCGTCAGCAAGAATTGTTTTGGCTTCATTGAGACCTGCCGTAACGCCCTCTTCACGCAACCGGGCGACTAGCTCGTCAACCCCACTGGCTAACCGCTGCTCCTCACTAACCTGACTCATCCTTCTACTCCCGGTATACCGGCACTAACAACCAGTGCAAAAACGAAAGCGAAAACAGCGAATCCTTCAATAATTGCAGCCGGAGCCAGTGACAAACCAAAGATCTCTGGTTTTTCTTTAGCGGCGTTAATGGCTGATGCACAGGCACGGCCTTGCCAGATCCCACAGTACAGCAACGCGATACCCACCAATAAACCCACGCCAAAAAGCCCCCCGGCATTTGCCGGTGTAACAACGCGGTTTAACGTGAACATGATCACTATTCCGTAGATAACAAACGTGGAAGGAAACGCCGATACACCGATGTATCGGCCATAACCACTTTCTGTTTCCAACATGGCGCCAATACTCGATTGCCCTGCGATAGCACAGCCAATGGCACTGGCTACCGTTCCTAAGGCCATCGGAGCAAAGATACCTATCCACCCGAGAGCAATAACGAATTCATTCACAGTGTTACCTCCTTTTTAGCAAATTTTTGAAAAACAATGCCTTCATCTGATAATCCCCAATTGTAAAATTCAATAAAGTTCAATCTCAATCCATGCACAACACCACTCATCAAGGTTAATCCCAAATTGAGCAAATGACCGACAACGAGAATGAGTATCGCCGCCAACAACCCCAAACCCGGTGATGTTTCCATAACATTCTTTGCAAGATCGTTAAATGTCACAGCCAAAGAACTGCTAGCTAACCCCAGTGCAAATAGGCGCATATAACTCAGCACATCACCGAATGCATTCATCAATCCCTTAAGATTAAACAATCCTTCAGCGATCCGCCGCAGATAGTCGGAATTCTTATTCAGCTTACGTTCGCTGCTAAACAAGACAATCAAAATTATTCCGCTAACCAGCAACAATAACCCCATTGATCGCCAATCGCTTGCCTGTTCAGACAGCCACAACAATAAGCCTCCGGCAATAACAGAAATCCAACCAAGTTTTGACAACGCAAATAGCTTAAATCGATTAACGTACGCAGCCATAATGTTCGCAATACCGATATGCATCACACCAATAGCAATGGACAAGCGCATCATATTATCGAAGTCACGTAGGTTTAAAATGTGTAGCTGTCCCAGCACCGACCCAGACGGTGGACTGATACCAAAATAGCTTCCTACCATCACGCCGTAGATCACGGTGCAGCCAAATAAAGACAACGCGAGCAATCGATACGATGAACCTTTTTTCGTACCTCCCAGTTTGCGCCAGAAAGAGAATAAACCCGCTAATAACACAAGGCCATAACCGGCATCAGCTAATATCATCGCAAAGAAAATTGAGAACGATGCAAATAGCAACAGTGTTGGATCCCAGCTCTGATAACCGGGCACTTGGTAAAACAAAGCAAGATCAACCCCGGCATCCATTTGCTCAGGTTGTTCTATAAGGGTAGGCGGATTATCGCTGGGGTCTGGGTCTTCGATCAGGCATACGAGTCCAGAGTCTCTGGCGTAAGTCTCAACCGCCTCAAACTCATTGATAGACACCCAACCCTGGATGGCGACCAAAGCGTCATCGTCACGTGTTTGCTGTGCCGCATAATCCAAGGCAGCCATATTATCCACCTCGGCCAGATGGATGCTTAACAGGTAAATATAACGGGTATGCGCCTGGCGCTGCGCCATTAAGTCTTCGAGTTGAATTTCCGCGTCTGCGAGTTGTACACGCAATTCACCCAAGCTTAAGGCGCCCACATGCGTGCGTGGAACCGGTAATAAATTCCCAGCAGGTTCTTGTTTTGCGATTATCACCAAATAGGCAAAGCGGTGATCCTTACGGACTACCTGCCACGGTAATGCCAACGAACCCAGTACTTTGATTTTTGCAAGTGGCAAAACATAGAACCACAATCTTAATCCCGCCAGCTCCTCGAGGGGAGGAAATTCGATATCCCCCCATGGTTCGATCGCAGTGCATCGATGACGCAAAAATTCCAGATGATCTGTTGTATCACGTAACTGTTGTTTTAGATCAAGTATCTGTTGAACCTGTTGTTCAACATCAAAACTTGTGTCGCGAACCAGTTGCTTTCGCCGCTGGCTAACATCCTTGATAAAACGCAATGCTTTATAAGCATTATCCGCCCGTGGCAATGTCATTTTTTTCCGCACTGTTTCCGATGCGCGTAAGCTCAGCAAGTGCATACAACCCATATTTTGTAGATTTTCCAGCAATGTTTGTTTTTCTTTTTGCAATCCGATCAGTGTCATTTTTTTAAGTCTTTCAATACTCATCGCAACCTCTCGACGCTATGTCTGCGTTTAGCTATTTTTGATCGAACAACTGCCGCCATTTGTCCATCTGAAAGGTAAATTTTAATCCGCTTGATATTGGATTGAGTATTTGGAATCAATACTTTTTCAAACAGGTTAATGCGCTGGTTAATAATTTTTGTCGCTTCAGTTAATAAATGAAGTCGCCGCTTAAATACCTGTACACTAACTTGTAACTCAATCATCTCTTGAAGCATTGAAGTGACATTATCCACCCAGTGGGGCTTAGCCAATAAGGCATAAGGTTGCACCTGAATGTCAATACGATCCAGATAAGGTAGATGCGTGCCGACCAAATTCTGCGTACCCAGTTGCACCTCAGTAACTTTTACCAATTCAGATAAATCGACATCAAGGTTGGCAAGCATAGGAATTTTCTCGCCGACTAGCGCTTGAAAACGCTCAATCTGTTGAGTTACTTGAACAAGCACACGGTCTGCATTCGCTCGCTCTGCCATCAACTGACGCCGTTTTAGATCCAACGATGGTAAAAAACGTTGGTAGATTTTCAGATTTTTTGTCTCAGCTGCCAACGATGACTTATTGAGTTGCAACCTTGCCATTGCCTGCCTCCTCAAGTTGTCTGATGGCTACCAGTGATGGAACATCTTTGGGGAAGTACTTGTCGATCAAGTGCTGTTTCATCAGTAGTTGCTGCGTATCAAAACACTGCGCAAGTGTATGCCAGCAAAGATCCAATGCTTCTTCCAACGGTAAACTTACCTCGATAACCATAAAGCGCTTGCGAAAAAGATCCGCAAACGTTAACAGCTGCTGGTCAAAATCTGACAGATCAAAAGCCATTGCCTGCTTTTGTTCAGCATCGCAGGCGGCTGAGTAAAAACGGATCATGGTGTTCATAATTTGATTGTGGTCTTCACGGGTGGCCTCCCCGATAACGTTTTGTTTTAAGCGCGAAAGAGAGCCAAAGGGATCAAGGACACCGTCGTGTAGATAGAATTGCCCTTCGGTGATGTAACCCGTATTGTCGGGTACTGGGTGAGTCACATCCCCTCCCGGCATAGTGGTCACTGCTAGAATGGTCACCGACCCACCCTTTGAGTAATCACAGGCCTTCTCGTATCGACGCGCAAGCTGGGAGTAAAGATCACCCATATAGCCTCGATTGGATGGTACACGCTCCATGGAAATACCCACTTCCTTTAAGGCATCGGCATAGGCCGTCATGTCGGTTAACAACACTAGTACACGTTTACCCTCCTCAACGGCAAAACGTTCGGCAACAGCTAGCGCCATATCAGGCACCAATAATCTTTCCGCAATAGGGTCTGAAGCCTGATTAACGAACATCACTGTGCGAGAAAAAACGCCTGCATCTTCAAACGTCGTACGAAAGGTGTGATAGTCATCAAAAATAAGCCCCAGGCCAGCAAAAACAACAATATCAGCGTCGGCTTGTATCCCGATACGCGCCAAAAATGGATTAAAGGGTTCACCAGAAACAGAAAAAATGGGAATTTTCTGACTCTCTACCAGACAATTGAAGATATCAATCATTGGCACATCGGTGCGGATCATTTTCTTAGGTACAATGCGCTCGCAAGGATTAACCGAAGGACCACCAATAGTAATTCGTGTGTCTAGGTTAAGAGAAGGACCATTATCGATCGCATTGCCTGTGCCATCAAACACCCGACCCAAAATATTCGAGGAATAGGTTACCTGCATAGGGTGACCAAGAAACGCTACACTGGAATCAGTAGAAACACCTTTGGTGCCGCTAAATATCTGTAAGGACACCTCTTCTCGATCAATATTAATCACTTGCGCCAGCGACTGTTCACCGTCTCTATGCTCCAATATTGCCAGGTCCCCATAACGAACGGTGACATCGTGTTGATCACTAGAGGGAGAAACCTGCACTTTTATCAGGTCACCGACTATCTCCAGGATTTTGGTGTAACGCCTTAGTGTTTTTATCACCTCGTCTCGCTCCTCTGTGAGTGATTGGGACAACTATATTTATCATGTAACATTTCCTCCCTAGGCTGAGGGGTAACCGCTTTCTCTACCAACACCCCTTTGTGACTTTGAAGTAATCGCATAAAGAACCTTTTGGCGGCGGTGCCATCACTGCCGCGATTGTAGATAAACATCGACAACCTCACCGTCTTGGTCTACCGCACGCCGGAGATAATGTTGCTTGCCGTTGATTTTTACGAACACTTCATCAAGATGAAACATGTCACCGTATCCCCGGTGCCTCTGTATTAAGCAACGAACGTATTTGGTACCAAATTTGTTCACCATAAGTGAATGGACTCCTCGCTGACAGCAACCCCAAGGCTCATGGCAGCCATTGTCTTTTACATTCTGATCGACAAATTTGTAATAGCCTTCTTTGAAATGAGTCCACCCGTCATGGGAAATATCGCATTGATACTTCCTGACAATTTCTTCAATTTCGTCCAACTACCGTTTCGATGCGTCATAGTCAACATTCAACAAGCTTTTCGAAGCATTAATCGAGACAGCATCTACGTCCAACAGCTAATCAATTTCTTGTACGATCGGTTGGTGGTTGTCATGTACGGGACCTTCTAATCTCAAATGCCGTATCATCAGCGAGTTTCTGGAGCTGCGGTCATAGATTCCCCTGCCTTTGTTTTGAATAATTGTTTGAATACGGTGGCAGCGACTTCATTCCGAGCTTCGCTCTGGTCGTGAAGTGCTTTGGCAATCTGCTTGCTCACATTTTTTTCGATGTCAGGCAATATGCCTTCAGGATTTTTTGCTGCTCTATGGTCGTCTTCTACCATTTTGGCCATCCAGGCTATGTGCCACATCCACGGATTCACCTTCTCAGAAAATATCATGCGGCTTAAGCGCATGGGATGCGCTGCTCGTAGTATTTTAGCGCTTACCGGGTTGGCAAGTTTCTGAATCAAGGGGCGCAACGTGCTGCGATAAAGCGTATCATTTTGCTCTGAAATGCGGCGCACCGCCTCAAAAGGCTCACTTGGCATGCTCTCGCACAGATCTTCGATATTGCGCGCTTCAAAACGCACCTCATATTGGTCATGGCTACAATCCGGATTATTGGTGTGAGCAATGATTTTCATTTCATACAGGCCGGGCTCTAAATCTTCCATCTCCCGCACGTGCTCCAAAATAGCACGGTGCTCCAACTTGGCTACCTTAGCCGATACGAAAATACCCAAATGTCCGACATTCGGATTAATCATGTAGGCAATGCGTTGGCCTGCTTTTTTGAGCGCCTGATTGGTGGGATAAACCTGCCGTATCCAATGAAGTGCCTGGAGTGGCGGAGTAATATTGTCGCCATGTGAAGCAAAAATCAGTATCGGATTGGTGATTTTTTTAAGGTCGATGCTGCAGCAATCTCCAAACTGCAGCTCCCCTCTTTCCAGCTTATTACCAATAAACAGGTTTTCCACGGTACTGGTAATTTCCTCCTCGCTAAGGCTGTAAAAACCCGTCCACCAGCGCTCAAATTCTAAGAATCGGTCACGCTCCGTATCTATATTGGCATAGAGATCATAATATTTTTCCCACAAGGCATTGGCAGGATTCAGAATCTCAAAATTTTGTACAAGCCATGCGCCGTCAAAAGTACCGTTTCCCAAGTCCGATACAAAGCGCGGTAACCACACGCCACCTACCAAACTACCACTAATCTGCATGGGGTTACCTTCTTCACTGCTGGCCCAATAAGAAAGCGGCGATCCATTGAGAACCAGCTGACCGCCCAGCCCTTCGCAATCAGCCGCCAAAATCGTCAGCAGCCATCCAGCTTGGCAATTGCCATAAAGGATGGGGGCTTTTCCACCATGTAGCTCTTCTGCTTTTTTCACAAAAATTCGCAGCGCATGCAGTACATCGGCAATGGTCTGACCGGGTTCGGGGTCGGGATAGAACATCACAAAATACACCGGATAACCTTCATGCATGGCAATGCCGACTTCCGAATCACGTTTAAAACCGCCAATGCCAGGGCCATGACCGGCGCGGGGATCAACAATAATCACCGGTGGTTTTTCCGAATCAAAGCAATCCTGCAAACAAACATCCTCGATCTCTGTGATCTTCAGCAGTGCATAATTGGCTGGAATTTCAAAGGTTCGGGCATCAAGCACCATTTCATATTTAAAATCCAGCAATGGCGGCATGCCGTTTTTTTCATGCTCAATCATATTATTGGCACGTTGGCGGAGCGTATCGAGAAACAGCACCGAGCGCTGCCAGCTATCCACCTGATAATTCCACGCATCAAACATCCAGCCAAAAGGTGATATGCTTGTTTGCACCGCTTTCTTCTGTTTTTCCAACACCATCAATTTAGACGGCGCCGCTAGTTTTTTTGTTGCTTTTGGTTTAGTAGCCCTATTCGGCTCAGTTGCTGACTTAGACATGTAGTACCTCCTGGGTAGTATGTTGATTGCAGCCGGTTTGCGGCGCGTACATGGTGCAGCAAGTAACCGTTGCCTCGCATGCGGTTGGGATGAGTACCCCTTTACTGCCGCGCTCAATATGAGCGGCATTGGCCTCATCGGTATCGATATGCATTTCGGTGACAAAATCAGGATGAACACGGATGGTGACATCACGGAAAACCAGATCACGCTCTGCTGAATCAATTGCGACCTCTACAACATCGTCTTGTTTCAGGCCATAGATACCCGCATCCTTACTGCTCATATGAATATGCCGCTTGGCGATAATCAGCCCATCGGTCTGGATGCTGCCTGCTGGCCCACGTAAGGTAACTGTGGGTGTATCTTTTACATCACCGGATATCCGCAACTCAGCATGAATGCCGAGTTTAAAGGTTTCGGTTTGCGTAATTTCAATCTGGTTGTGGGGGCGGCATGGCCCCAGCACCCGCACGTTTTCTATGGTTCCATCTGGGCCGATGACATCCACTTTTTCCTTTGCCGCCCAGAATCCTGGCTGCGATAATTTCTTATATTGGGTGAGTGTGTGGCCTTTGCCAAATAGCTGCTCTGCTGCTTGCTCGGTTAAATGCACATGATGTGCCGACACCGCGACCGGAATGGGTGGCCGCGGCGTGCTTTTGACTGCGCCCTTCAGCACGCGAATGGTTTCCTGCGCAATCATCCATTGCTCACGGGTTGGGGTGACTAACACCCGAATACGCGAATGGGCTTGCTGCAACTGTGGTGCTTCAAATCCGCCTAATTTAACATCCCGGTTCTTGTCTTCATCAAAATACAGACCGAGGTAGTCCATTCGCTGGCAAATCCGTGCTCGCATCGAGGCCGATCCTTCGCCAATGCCCCCGGTAAAAGCGAGTACGTCAAATCCGCCCATAATACTAGCGTAAGCACCGATATATTTACGCACCCTGTATGCAAATATCTGAATGGCAAGCTGGGCCCGGGCGTCGCCTGTGGCAGCTTTTTCCTCAATATCGCGCATATCATTGCCAATGCCTGACAATGCTTTGAGGCCGCTGTCATGGTATAAGATATCTTCCACCTGCCGGGACGATAGTCCTGCTTCACGCTCTAAAAAGGCAAATACGCCGGGATCAACATCACCGGAGCGCGTTCCCATGACCAAGCCTTCAAGTGCCGTCATGCCCATAGAAGTATCCACCGATACACCGCGATCTATGGCGCACAGGCTGGCTCCGTTCCCAAGATGACAGCTGATAATACGCAGATTAGTCGAACTACTTTCCAATTCCTGCGCCACGCGATGCATCACATATTTATGTGAGGTGCCGTGGAATCCGTAACGCTGCAGCCCCATATCCCGCCATTCTTTTGGCACGGCGTAGGTGGTGGCGTATGAGGGCATTGTCTGGTGGAACGCCGTATCAAACACCGCCACTTGCGGCACATCCGGCCAGCATCGCTGTGCTATACGAATACCCGCCAAATTGGGTGGATTGTGCAAAGGTGCCAGCGGAATGTTGACTTCGATGCTGCTGATAACGGCATCATCGATCAGGCGGGCATCTTTGAACAGATTCCCACCATGCGCGACACGGTGCGCTACGGCCTGTGGGTTTGCAAAACCGTTCGCTCTCAGAATATCAGGAATCTGCTCAACCGCAGCTGGGATATCTTCCAACTTATCCAGTGATGATTTAAAAAGTTGTTCTTGCCCTTCAAATACACTGAATTTAACGGATGAGCTGCCTGCGTTGATGACCAGAATCTGCATTATTGATCCCTCGGCGCTTGACGCACCACATCACTAGGGTTGGTATCTTCTATGATAGTGCCGTCGTGGCAATAATGATCGGGCATTTGCTGGCTTGTAGGGTGCTCAAAATGCCCGTGGTTATGATATTTAAACCACCAATAGGCTGTACATGCACCAATGACAATCCCGCCAATAATCATCAGCCATGCCGCGCCTTTGAGTAAGGTCGATTTTTCCTTATTCGCAAAATAGAGGGTAATCAGCCCTACGGCGATCACGGCGATCTCTAAGATACCGGCAATATCTGCTGTAAATTGATTCATGACTTCCTCATTGCTATGTTGCCATAATGTTGTAGCCTGCATCGATATAGACAATGCTACCTGTGACCAGCCGCGCCTCATCGCTCACCAGAAACCGTGCGTAGGCTCCCACACAATCGATGCCGATAAGTTCATACTCTGGTGATTTCTGCTTTGTTTGCTCCAGCAATGCATCAAAATGGGCAATACCGCTTGCTGCGCGGGTGGCAACCGCGCCTGGTGATAGTGCATTCACACGGATTTTCCTCTCACCAAGTTCGGAGGCCAGCTCACGCATGGATGACTCTAGGGCGGCTTTCACTGGCCCCATCATGTTGTAATGCTCAACCACCTTTTGTGCACCATAGTAGCTCAGTGTAAGAAGGCAGCCTCCATCCTTCACCAGAGGCTCGGCCAGATGTGCCAGCCGGATAAATGAATAGCAGGAAACATCCATGGCAGTGAGAAAGCCATCACGTGAGCAATCCACCACGCGCCCTTGCAAATCTGCTTTGGGCGCAAAGGCGATAGAGTGCAACAGAAAATCTAGCTTGCCCCATGTGTTGCCGACAATCTCAAACAATGCTTCTAGCTGCTTATCATCTGTCACGTCCAGTGGCACAATAATGGGCGCTTTGACCTTTTCTGCCAACGGTCGCACATAAGGTTCGGCCTTTTCATTGAGATAGGTGATAGCCAGCTCCGCGCCTGCCTCGTGGAATGCTTTAGCGCAGCCCCAAGCGATGGAGTTTTCATTGGCGATACCAATAATCAATCCTTTTTTACCTTTTAGACTTTCCACAGTTTTTTGCCTCCCTTAAATCTTTACCCGCCGCAAGCGCAGCGCATTCATTACTACCGAGAATGGGGATGCACTCATAGCAAATGCAGTTTGTTGTAGTACCGGATCGTGTCGGTGCTGACATTAAATTGTCTGACGAGTACAGTGACCATTTTCATAATAGCTTTCATCCTGATGTACAGGCGCAACCAGTTTTTGGTATCGTTAATAATTTTCTAGTTACTTTAAGGATGCTTAAATTACGCCTACCTAGCCAAAAAATTAATCGTACAACCTAGGTGTTACACCAGGTCAATAGGTTAATTTTAAGAATTTCCGAAATAATAGCGGAATGTTGACTTCGATGCTGCTGATAACGGCATCATCGATCAGGCGGACATCTTTGAACAGATTCCCACCATGCGCGACGCGGTGCGCTACTGCCTGTGGGTTTGCAAAGCCGTTCGCTCTCAGAATATCAGGAATCTGCTCAACCGCAGCTGGGATATCTTCCA